>NZ_CP042909.1:0-600000 GCF_012317585.1 Thermosulfurimonas marina | reverse complement strand
GACCTGGACCACTTTAAACCCTATAACGACACCTACGGCTTTTCCCGGGGAGACGAGGTCATCCGCATGGTGGCCCGTCTCTTAGTAAACACGGTGGAAGCCCATGCCGGCCCCAAGGGTTTTGTAGGGCACATCGGAGGAGACGATTTCGTCTTCATTGTGCCTCTTGAAGTGGCTGAAGAGGTGGCCCGGGAGATCATCCAGAATTTCGACGAGCTCATCCTCAACTTCGTAAATGAAGAAGATCGTCGTCGAGGATGCCTGATCACCAC
The DNA here is from genome assembly GCF_012317585.1 of Thermosulfurimonas marina. Classification (NCBI taxonomy): domain Bacteria; kingdom Pseudomonadati; phylum Thermodesulfobacteriota; class Thermodesulfobacteria; order Thermodesulfobacteriales; family Thermodesulfobacteriaceae; genus Thermosulfurimonas; species Thermosulfurimonas marina. The sequence continues at coordinate 599,728 of NZ_CP042909.1, read as the reverse complement.
CGACCGGCAGGGGGTCCTCTGTCGGCTTCCCTGGCCTTCGGTCTCCATTGCCATCGTACCGGTCTGGCCGGGACGCTTTCACCATTACGGGGAAGTGGCTGCGGTAGCCGCCCAGATCAAACACTATCTCAAGAAGATGCCCGGGAGCGCCTTTTTAATAGACCGTCGGAAAGAGAAAAAAAAGCGCGCCCCGGGGAAGAAAGAGCGTCGCCAGGGCTCCCAGGGCCAGAAAGGGCCCGAAGGGGAGGGCGGATCCTCCTGAAAGCCGCCGGCGGCCCAACAGAAAAAGAAAGAGGGCTGCCCCCAGCCCGCTTGCCGCAGCCAGAAAGACCACCGGAAAAAGGCGCCAGGGCCCGAGGAAGGCCCCTATGAGGGCCAGAAGCTTGTGGTCTCCCCCGCCCAGGCCCTCCCGGCCCCGCAACCAGGCGTAGAACTCTCCCAAGAGATAGAAGGCCCCGGCCCCGCAGAGGGCTCCCACCAGGGCCCTAAAAGGGGTCACCAGGGGGTTCCAGGGGGAAAGGGCCAGCCCCAGGAGGAGCCCTCCCAGGGTAATCTCGTCCGGAATGATGCGGTGTTCCAGATCGATAAAGGTGGCGGCCAAAAGGAGGAGGGAAAAGAGATAAAAAATGGCCCCGGCCGGCCAACCAAACCGCTCAAAAGTGAAAAGGATCAGAAGACCACTGGTCAGTTCCACCAGAGGATAACGCCAAGAGATAATCCCCCCACAGCTTCGACAGCGCCCCTTTTGTAAAAGATAAGAAAGCAAAGGTAGATTTTCGTACCAGCGCAGGCGATGCCCACAGTGGGGGCAAAAAGAGCCGGGAGTAGCCAGGGAAAGCCCGCGGGGTAAGCGGTAGATCACCACGTTGAGAAAACTCCCCAAAGCCAGACCCAGAAGAAAGAGAAAGAAGAGCTGGGGAGGATTCATCGTGAAGACATGATCTTGTCGTAAAGTTGCCGGGCTTCGTGGATAATCTGAAGAGCCTTGAGAAACTTGGCGTAGACGTGGTGAAGTTCTCCTTCAATTTCCAGAATGAGGACTCCCGCTCCTCGGGGCTCAAGCCCTCCCTGATGCATCACCAGGGCCCGTACGGGAATACGTCCTACCCCGGGAAGCTCCAACTCTAGGGGCAGAATAGTCCCCGGCGGAGGAGGATCCTCCATAGCGATAAAACAACCTTTGAGGGAGATATCCAACACATCGTAAGGTTTTTCCTTCCCCGGCAGATAGGCCCGAATGCAATCAAAATGTAAACGGGGATAGCGCCTCTTTTCTTTCACCTCGGGTTCCTTTAGAAATCGCTCTGTTTCTATGATATAGTAAATCTATATAAAAAGTCAAACTCGGAGGTAGATTTTGGAAAGGGAACGGACCATTGTAGAAGAGGCCATTTTCCGGCCTTCGGAGGCCGCGGAAAAGGCCCCGCCCCTTGAGGGGGTCCCTACAGGAGTGCCCGGTCTAGACGAACTCTTTTTCCGGGTGGAGTGGGAAAAGGGCCGTCCGGTGCGCCGACCGCTGGGAGGGATTCCTTTAGGGGCGGTGGTCAACCTCACCGGGATGCCGGATACCGGAAAAAGCCTCATGGCCGAACAATTTACCGTGCGCCAAGCGGCGGAGGGCCACCGGGTCTGTCTGGTGACCGTGGAGACCCCGGCCCCCTTTGTGGCCCGAGGGTTGGAAGAGCGGGCTCGGGCCATGGGGTTTGATTTTTCCAGCCTTGAAGAGAACATCGTTCTTCTTGATGCGGCAAGCCACCACCGGTTGCGGGAGGATCTACCCACCCTGCTCGACACCCTGGCCCATATCTATCGCACCTACAAGGTCACCCGCACGGTGGTGGACTCGGTAACCGGCCTTTACGAGGCCCGGGAGATGATGGCCCGTAGCGTGGTGCGGGCCCTTTATACCTTTTGTAAGAAATGGCACCAGACCGCGGTCTTTGTCTCCCAGAAAAGAAGTGCCCATGAAGAACTTTCGGCCGAAGCCGCCGGAGGTTACGCCGTGGGCCATATCGTAGACTGCACCATGGTGCTTTCCAAAGAACTCCTTCTTTCAGCCCGGGCGGCCTCGGCCTACGGTCTTTCCCCGGGGACCATCCTCCGGCTTTTCCGGATAGACGGCTGCCGCCTCTGCGGGCACGACACCTCGGTGCGCCTACTTGAAATTACCGAACTCGGTCTGGTAAAAGTGGGAAAACCCCTGGCGGAAATTCTCAAAAAATGAGTTTGAGCCCGCAAGACTATTTCGATCTTACCGCCCTTACTCGACACCGGATCCTCTTTGAAGACTGTGTCTACGTGTGGGAGGTCCTGAAAAGACTGGCCGAGTATCTTCGGGACCATATCCGTCCCCTTCCCCCGGAGGTTCCTCTCGCCGAACCCCTGAGGGAGGGTCTGGTCTTCTGGGGAGAAGAAATCTTCCCCTTCTCTGAAGTAAAGCTTTTTCGGGAACGGAAAGGATTCCGGGTCCTGCGCAAAGGGGAGGAACTCCCGGGAGCCGCTCTGGTCTTCCCGGGGGCGGTCTTTATGGATCGGGAGGTGGGGCTCTCTCCGGGGGTGCTGGTGGAACCCGGGGCTTTGATCTATGGCCCCACCCTTCTCGGCCCCAGGACCGAAGTTCGGCAGGGGGCCTACCTCCGGGGAGAGGTCCTTACCGGAGAGGGTTGCATCATTGGACACACCACGGAGGTCAAAAAGGCCGTATTCCTCGACGGAGCCAAGGCCGGCCATTTCGCTTATGTAGGCGATAGCCTCCTGGGCCGGGAGGTCAATCTGGGGGCGGGAACCAAGCTGGCCAATCTAAGGCTTGCCCGGGGGACCATTAGGGTGCGGAAGGAAGGTCAGGTGGTGGATACCGGGCTTCGTAAATTGGGAGCCGTATTGGGAGACGGGGTGCAGACTGGCTGTAACAGTGTGACCAATCCCGGGACCCTTCTCGGCCCCGGCTCCCTGGTTCTTCCCAACGTGACCGCCGGCCCCGGGATCTTTCCGGCCCGGAGTATCATTAAAAAGTAAAAAGGAGGGAGGCCATGCCCTGCGGAAGAAAGCGCTGCAAGAATTTCGGCCCGGAAGACATCAAAGGTTCCATTGTGGCCATCGTCACCCCCTTTAAAGAGGACGGGACCCTGGACGAGGAGGGCTTCCGGGAGCTGGTGCGCTGGCACCTCAAGGAAAAGACTCACGGCCTGGTGGTGGTGGGAACCACCGGGGAGTCAGCCACCCTTTCCAAGGAGGAAAAGGCCCGGGTCTTTGAGATCGCCCTGGAGGAGGCCAAGGGCAAGGTCCCGGTCATTCTGGGGACCGGCACCAACAATACTGCGGCCTCCATCGAGCTCACCAAGATGGCCCAGGAGATGGGGGCCGATGCCGTCCTCATGGTCACCCCTTACTACAATAAGCCCACCCAGGAAGGGCTTTTCCGGCATTACGAGGCGGTGGCCCGGGAGGTGAAGGTGCCCATTATCCTTTATAACGTGCCCGGGCGCACCTCGGTCAATCTGGCTCCGGAAACCGTGGCCCGGCTCTCTAAGATCCGCAACATTATTGGTATCAAAGAGGCCACGGGCTGCATGAAACAGGCTACGGAGATCTTTCGCCTCTGCGGGAACAAGTTTCGGGTCTTTTCCGGAGACGACTTTACGGCCTTCGGTCTCATGGCCCTGGGAGGACACGGAGTAATCTCGGTGGCCGCCAATGTGGTCCCCCGGGAGATGGCCCGTTTCATGGAGGCCTGCCTCAAGGGCAAGTGGGACCAGGCCCGGCGGATGCATTTCAAGCTCTACCCCTTGTTTAAGGCCCTTTTTCTGGAGACCAATCCTGTGCCGGCCAAGGCCGCCCTGGCCCTTATGGGAAAGATAGCCAGCCCCACGGTACGCCTTCCCCTGGCCCCCATGAGCGAGGCCAATCTCGAAAAGCTCCGGGAGGTCCTTAAGGACTACGGGTTAATCTAGCTTTGATTTTTGAAGATCCACGTTATCGAAACCGGATTCATGTATTTCGCGACCGGACGGAGGCCGGCCGCCGGTTGGCGGAAATGTTACGGCCGGCCTATGAAAAAGGCCCGCCGGGCTGGATCCTGGCCATTCCGGCCGGCGGGGTCCCGGTGGCGGTGGAGGTGGCCCGGGCCCTGAAGTGGCCCCTGGATCTCCTTCTGGTCAAAAAGCTCCCCCTCCCCTGGAATCCGGAGGCCGGCTTCGGGGCTTTGACTATAGAGGGAGATCTCCTGGTGAACCGGGAGGCCATGCGCTATTTCCGCCTCACGGAGGAGGATCTCGCCTGGGCCCGGGAGAGGGCCAGGGAGGAACTCCAAAAACGCAATCGGCTACTTCGCGGGGGGCGTCCTTATCCGGACCTTTCAGGGAAGACCGTCCTTCTCGTAGACGACGGGCTGGCCTCGGGTTTTACCATGCTGGCCGGGGTCCAGATGGTGCGCCGCAAGGGGGTCTCCAAAGTCATCGTGGCGGTCCCCACGGCCTCGGAAAGGAGTCTAGAGCTCCTAGAGCCCCAGGTGGACGAAATCTACTGTCCCAATGTCCGCTCCGGTCCCTATTTCGCGGTGGCCGACGCCTACCAGAACTGGTACGACTTAGATTATGAAGAGGTCCTGGACTTCCTGAAAAGTCTGGAAAAAAGCTCCACCCCTTGAGTCCCCTTAAATGCATTAGCTCAGACTTAATCTGACAGGTAGGCCTTCCCAAAGGGGGGTCTAACTCAACTTTGACACCCCGGGCAAAAAAATTCGCTTGTATCAACGGTTTCCGGGCATACTACCCCCGCGTTCCACAACATCCTCTCCTCCCACCTCAAGAACCCTCCCTGGTACCCTTATCCCCACCGCCTTGAATACCTCATAGGCCTTCCCCTCAAGTTCCGTCCTCACCAAGTAATTCCTCCCATCCACCGTAACCTCCACCGCCTTAAGCCGCTCAAGATCCGTCATCACCTCCTGATAACTTCCCTCGTAGCCAACCTCCCTCAGCCTCCTCATCAGCACCACCTCCAGCACAAAGGCCAAAAAACATACCATGATGTGCCCCCGAATCCGCTTCTCCGTCCAGTGATACACCGGCCTAAGATCCAGACCGCTTTTCATCTCCCGAAAGGCCCTCTCTACCTGCCAAAGTCCCCTATACGCCAAAGCCGCCTCCTCCACACTTAACCCCGCATTCGTCTCAAGCACATACTTCCCATCATATCTAGCCTCCTCCTCCAAAACCTCCCGATCAACAACCGCCGAACTCCCCTCCACCTTCAAATACCGACGATAACCCCGGTTCCCTATAAGCCCCTTAAGACCCCCGGCCTTGAGCTTCTCCTCAAGCTTCCCTACCATCTCCTCACGGGAAAGCCTCTCCCTCTCCGCCTCCTCCGGATTGAAACAAATCAGATAACGCCTCCCCTCATGCCAGACTTCCTTCACCTTAAGGTTACCCTTCACCTCCCGAAAACGCCCCCCTCTGCCCAGCACTTCCTTCATGGCCCTGAGCCTCCGCATCCTCACCCCCACCAAGTACTCAAGCCCCATAGCCTCTATCTCCTTTAACACCTCCCGACTCACCATCCCCCGGTCCGCCACAAGAATGACCCGCCTTATCCTGAACCGATTCTGTAAGTCTTTTAGCACCACCCGAAAGGTCTCTACGTCCGCCGTAGCCCCCGGAAATACCTCGTGGGCTATCGGTATCCCCTCCCGCGTCATAAGAAACCCCAATATCACCTGCACCCTGTCCGGACGATGATCCTTCGAAAATCCATACTCGCAAAACCCCTCCGCCCCTCTCCCCTCAAAATACACGCTCGCCGTGTCCCAAAACACCAAATCAAGCTCCAAATGAAATAGATCCCTTATCCTCTCAAAAAGCTTCTCCTCTATTTCCTCCTTATGATCGGCCAGAAAATCAAGAGCCCGGTAGAAATGGTGTAGCTTAAGCCTTTCAAACTCCGGCCGATAGACTGTCTCCTTCCATCCATAGGTTCCAGGTTCGAGTCCTGGGCGGCCCACCAAGCTTTCCCTTTGCGCTTATCCGCTTTCCTCGAGTTTGCCTCTCCTTAGAATGGGCCTAAGGAGGTCCTTGCATCGAAGGCTTTCCTCAAAGAGGGTAGAGGATTTCAAGAAATCCTTGGGGAAAACTTACAGAGGATTGGTGGAGATGGGGGGATTCGAACCCCCGACCTCCAGATTGCGATTCTGGCGCTCTCCCAACTGAGCTACATCCCCACCAGATTAAGCCTGACCGGAAAGAGCGGCCCGGCGCGCATTGAGCTTGGCCGCCAAACGCGAAATCTTACGGGCGGCCGTACGCCAGTGAAGGGTCCCTTTAGAGGCCGCCCGCTGAATAATGCTCTGGGCCTCCCGAAAGGCCTCTTCAGCCCGGGCCAGGTCTCCTTCCTCCAAAACCCGCAAAAACTTCTTGGTGGCCGTCTTTACCCTGGTCTTAATAGCCTTGTTACGCAGGCGCCTCTTTTCGCTCTGACGTAAAGCCTTGGCAGCGGATTTGTGCAGCGGCAAGACTAATCCCTCCTTCTGGTTTCTTGGTGCATAAAATCTATAATTTCCTTTGGGGAAGGTGTCAATATGGAGATCCGTATCGGGACTTCCGGTTGGAATTACCGGCACTGGCGGGGGGTCTTCTATCCCCGAGATCTTCTCCCCCGGCGCTGGCTGAGCTATTACGCACAATATTTTGATACCGTGGAAGTAAACGCCACCTTTTACGGCACCCTCAAACCTCAGACCTTAGCCCGTTGGGTGTCTGAAACCCCGGACGATTTTCTTTTTGCGGTTAAGGCCCACCGTTACCTCACCCACGTGAAAAGGCTGCGGGGGGTGGAGGAGGCCCTTGAGCGGTTTTACGAGACCTTGGCCCCCTTGCGGCCCAAGCTGGGCCCTATTCTTTTTCAGCTTCCCCCATCACTTTCCTATCAGCCGGAGGTGCTTGAGGCCTTTTTGGCGGCTCTTCCCCGGGATCTCCCGGTGGCTTTGGAGATCCGGCATGCCAGTTTTCATCAGGAGGACTTCTTGAAGAGATTGCGGCGCCACGGGGTGGCCCTTTGCCTTTCAGACACCGCCGGTCGTTATCCCTCCCTGCTTCTGGCCCTGACCGCCGACTGGACCTATATCCGTCTCCACGGCTCTCGGCGTCTTTATCGATCCTGTTACACTCCCGAAGAACTTAAGGCCTGGGCCGAAAGGATTCGCGCCTTTCCGGTTCAACGGGTGTATGTTTATTTTGATAACGATGCCCTGGGCTGGGCCCCGGAAAATGCCCTACGGCTTAAGGCCCTGTTGGGCCTTCCCGTGCGGCCGCTTCCGGAGGAGGCCTGGGCGGAACTCGCTAGGAGGCCGCTTGACTGATGGCACGGGTCTATCGTTTTATGGAGGTCTGTGGAACCCACACGGTTAATTTTTTCCGTTTTGGGCTCCGGAAGCTTCTCCCTCCGGAAGTCGAATTGGTTTCTGGTCCGGGATGTCCGGTGTGTGTCATGCCTCCCGAAGAGGTGGATTTTCTGGTAGAGGTGGCCCGCAAACCCGGGGTGGTGGTCTGCGCCTTTGGAGATCTTCTCAAAGTGCCAGGGAGCAAGGGCTCTCTGCGAGAAGTCCGGGCCCAAGGCGGTGGAGTGCGCCTGATCTATTCTCCTATGGAAGCCGTACACCTTGCGGCCTCCGAGCCCGAAAAGAAGATCGTTCTGGCCGGAGTGGGCTTCGAAACCACGGCTCCGGCTCATGCAGTGGCCCTACTGGAGGCCCGCAAGCGGAGGCTTAGGAACTTCTTTTTCTTTTCGGCCTTGAGGATCATGCCCCCGCCTTTGCGGGCCCTCCTTTCCGATCCGGAATTGGCTCTCGACGGGCTACTTCTTCCCGGACATGTAAGCGCAGTCATTGGCTCCCGTCCCTATACTTTCATCGCGGAGGAGTTCGGTCTCCCCGGGGTTATTACGGGCTTCGAGCCCCGGGACATGCTGGAAGGCCTGGCTCGGCTTCTGGAGTTGGCTCGATCCGGCCGGCCGACCATAGAGATCCAGTATCGGCGGGTGGTGACGCCGGAGGGCAATCCCTGGGGAAAACGCCTCCTTAAAGAGGTCTTTCGGCCGGTGGATGGTCGCTGGCGGGGTCTAGGCCTTATCCCCGGAAGCAAACTAGCCCTGGCCCCGGATTTTGAGGAATTTTCCGCAGAAAAGACCTTTTCCCTGGAACCTAAACCCCTTCCCGAGCCCCCGGGTTGTGCCTGTGGAAAGATCCTACGGGGACAAAAGCGTCCTCCGGAATGCCCCCTTTTCGGCAAACGTTGCACTCCAGAAACCCCCTATGGTCCCTGTATGGTTTCAAGTGAGGGGGCCTGTGCGGCCTACTTCCGGTTCGCGGAAAGCGAGAATCCTTGAGATCTCTCGCAGAAAGACCTCTGGAGGGATTTCCTGGAAAGGCTCGAGAGGAAGCAGCCCCTTCTGATCCAGATGGGCAAAAAGGGGTTTGGCAGGCGGGAGAAGGGGAAGAAGAGTTAGCCATTCTTCTGCAGGAAGCCCCAGGTCTATCCCCAAGGTCTCGGCCTCGAGAGGGCTTTCGAGAGGCTCTATCCCCAAGGCTTTGACCAGACGCCGGGCTTTTCTTAGAAGATGGGGTCTTCTGGCAAGAAAAATGCTGGACGGCCGCATCTCGAGAAGCTCTAAATAGCTCTGGAGGAGCCTTCTTACCCCCGGAAAAGAAAGAGGGGCTAGGGAAAGAAAGTTGGCTCCCAGGGCTAGAGAAATCCGGCCTTCAGAGCTGGCCCGATAAAAGAGTACAGGAAGTCTCAAAGAGGAGACTTTTCTGAGAAAGGTTGAGGCGGCAGGACCGGCTTCCCAAGGATCTAGGGCGAGGAGCTTTTCGTAAGGATCTTGGTGGAGATGTTGGTAAAGGAGGGCCAGCCCCGGGATTACTATGGGGCGTAGCCCTTCGGTGGCGAAAAGAAAAGCCACTCGCCAGGCCACTTCTGGCCGGTTTTCGGAAACAAGAATTTCTGGAGCAGGCCTTCTTTGAAGAAGAGTTTCCGAGAGGAAGACCACCAGGCGGGCCCCTTTAGTGGAGGGTAAGGAGAGAAGGGCCCCTCCGTGGGCTTCAATGAGATCTCGGGCTAAGGGAAGGCCCAGCCCCAGCCCTTGGGGTTTAGCGGTGTAAAGGCTTTTCCCCTGGAAAAAGGGCTCGAAGATCCGAAAGGTTAGTTCTGGAGGGATTCCCGGTCCTTCTTCCCGGACCTCTACCGAGATCCATTTCCGGCCTCGGAGATCCTCAAGGGGTTGTACCTGGAGATAAATATTTCCTCCGGGAGGGGAAAATTTTACCGCGTTGGAAAGAAGTTGATGGAAGGCTTCTTTGAGACGGACCGGATCTCCCCGCCCCTCCAGATTCTCGGGGGCTTCTACCACCACCTTGAGCCCTTTTTCCTGGATACGGGAACGAAAGCGGGCCAGGAGGCTTTCTAGCAAGGCTTTGAAGGAAAAAGGACTCTCCAGGAATTTTTCTCTGGTATAAGAAGCGGTCTTGCGCAGTTCTTCTATTATTAATCCGAGCAATTAATGTGTGACATTACATGGCATATCTGACTGCCGGAGCACGGAAGTAACTCTTCACTATCTCTGGCTGCCTTTGCGTGCTCATCAAATAGCTCCTCACGTTGCCCATCAATTCTTCTTTCGTCCGGGACCTCCTCCTTCCCACTGCGTTTGTCTTCACGTCTTGATTCAGATATTCATCCGGATTCAGCTCCGGACTGTATTTCGGTAAAAAGAAAATCTCTATCTCTTCTTTATGTCTACTCACCCACTTTGACACCTTCTTCGCATGATGTACCCTATGATTGTCAACTATCAGAAATATCTTTCTTTTTTCGTTGGATCTTATGAGTCTTCGTAAAAATTCGATAAATATCTCCGCATTAAACCGCTCCCCAAAAATCATGAATTTCATCTTCCCTCGGTTGCTTATGGCCGATATCATGTTGAACTGAAATCGCTTGCCGCTTACTTCCACCACCGGTGTTTCCCCCTTAGGGGCCCAACTCCTTCCTGCCTGATGGTCAGACCTGATCCCTGTCTCGTCTCCCCAGTAAATCTCCGCTCCTTCCTCTCGGGCCTTCTGCTTGATCCGTGGATATTCCTCCTCAAGCCACGCCTTTACTTCCTTAGGATTCTGCTCATAGGCCCGCTTCAAAGGCTTCTGCGGCGTAAAGCCCCACCGCCTCAAATACCGCCCTACCGTCCATACCGATAGCTTGATCCCAAACTTCCTCTCTATGAGCTGCCCCACAGCCTCTCTAGTCCAAAGAGCAAAGGGAAGCTTCATCTGGTCTGGACATCTGTCCCTTATGAGATTGCAAATCAGCGCCGCCTGCCAACCCTTAAGCTTTCCTCCCTTAGGTCGTCCGCGAGGTTTGGCCAAAAGGGCTTCTTCGCCTTTTTCCCGATAGATTTTGAGCCATCTTGAAATGGTCCCTCTGGCCACACCAAAAGTTTGAGCCACCTGGGTTTGAGACTGGCCATTGAGGACAGCTCGGACGGCTCTAAGTCTTATGGCTTCTTGAGCTTTTGGGGATAAATAGCGAGCGTCTTTCATAGGGGAAGACTACCACAAAAATTCTTTCATGTCATACATTTTCTGCACCTCTTAATATTTCCAGGAGCTGTCCCGAGCCTTCTGGATGTGGAGGAGCTTTTCTCGCTGTCGAGAATTCAGGGGTCCGGGGAGTTCTTCTAAGAGAAATTCGGTAAAACCAGCTATAGTAGCAAGGGGAGTGCGCAATTCATGGGCCAAAACAGCTAGCCAGCGTTGATGAAACTCTTCCAAGTAACGTATGCGGCTTTCCCGGAGATACAGACACTCTTCAAGACGCAGGCACTTTCTTTGGAGTTTTTCCAGGGCCAGCCGCTTTTTCTGTAAGGCTTCGAAGGTTTTTACGGCACAGCCCAGGACCTGAAGATAGGGGGTGAGTTGACGGAGGGTCCGGGAGGAAAAATGTTTGGGGCGAGTAGAATAAAGGTTGAGGGTCCCGCAGGGTTCTTCCCGAAAAATAGGGGAAGACAGGTCGTGGAACGAAATCCGTAAGCCAAGGCCTTCTGGCGCCAGGGAGCAAACCGAGGGGACCGGAGGATGTCACTTTCGGTCATTATATTTTTCTTGAGAAGGGCCTGGCCGGTAGGGCCTTGGGAGAGGAGGGGATCCCGAATATTAATCTGTAAACCCCTGAGGTAGCCGGCCTCTTTTCCGGAAAAGGCCCGGGGCTTCACCTCTCCCTGGGCATCCACTGTCCCAAACCATACCAAATCGGCCTCAAAGAGCTGGCGTATCCTCTCGCAGAGATGGTTATAGAAGATCCCCGGAGAGGCCTCTAAGCGCTGAAACAACTCTCCCAAGATTTCGCCTATTTGGGAGGCCCAAGAGGGTCTACCTTTGGTCACGGAGGCTTTTTACCAGCTGATAGAGTTTCGGGGGTTCCCGATCCTGGAACCTTTCCTGAATTAAGAGGATTTCTTCTCGGCTTTTGAGAAAGACCCGGGCCACCCGGGGGTCAAAATGGCTACCGGCACCTTCCTCGATGATGCGAAAGGCTTCCTCGTTGCTCATGGCCTTGCGGTAAGGACGGTCACTGGTTACGGCATCAAAGACATCGGCTACCGCTACAATCCTCGCCGCAAGGGGGATCTCGGGGCCCTTGAGGCCTTGGGGATAGCCGGTGCCGTCCCACCTTTCGTGATGATAGAGGGCCACCACCTCGCCCACCCTTACAAAACCGCTTCGGGTCCCCTTGAGGATCTCGGCCCCGATCTTGGTATGCTTTTTCATGATCTCCCATTCTTCCGGGGTGAGGGGGCCGGGCTTGAGGAGGATCTGGTCCGGGATACCGATCTTTCCGATATCGTGAAGGGGAGCGGCATAGAGGATGCTTTCCACCGCCTCTTCGTTGAGCCCCAATTTGCGGGCGATCATGGCCGAATAATGGGCTATCCGCAAGATGTGCTCTCCGGTATGCTCGTCGCGATATTCCGCGGCCCGAGAAAGCCGCACAATGACCTCTAGCGAAAGCTCCTTGATGCGGCGGTGGGCCTCCCGCAGGGCCTCGAAGGCCCGCTGGAGTTCCCGGGTCTTGCGGTCTACTTCTCTTTCTAGGGCGGCCTTGTGTTGTTTGAGGTGGTCCCGGTAGGCCTTAACCTCAAGGAGGGACTTTACCCGGGCCTTGAGCTCCGGGAGGGCCACCGGTTTGGTAAGGAAGTCGTCGGCCCCGGCCTCCAGCGCCCGGACCCGGTCTTCCACCTCGCCCAGGGCGGTGACCATGACTACCGGAATATCTGTGGTCTCCGGATCCCGTTTCAGTTCCCGACAGACCTCAAAACCCGACATCTCGGGCATCATTACATCCAGCAGGATGAGATCCGGAAGATGCTTCCGGGCCAACTCCAGCCCTTCGCGTCCGTTTCCGGCTCGAAGGACCCGGTAGCCCAGGGCTTCAAGATAATCCCCCAGGAGCTCTAAAATGGTGATATCGTCATCTACGCAGAGGATAAGGGGGGCCTTTTTTCCCGAAGCAGTGCTTCTATCCGTTTCAGATCCTCCTGGTAGTTTATGTTTAAGAAACTCCATCCTTCCGGATCCCAAGCATACCATTTTTCCGGAGGGATTCCAAGCAATTTTTCGGGAGAGAGCCCGGAGAGCCACTTTCGCACCGAACGCCCTCCGGCCTCAAGATAATTTTCAAGATCCTTCACTAAGTCCCCGCAATAAATCCCGGGAAAGGGCTCGTAGCCCTTAGTTCCCAGGAAGACCACCGCCGGAGCAGGGTCTTTTTCGAAGGTGGCCCGAAGTCCTTGGAGGAGGGTCGGCTGAATCAGGGGCTGATCGCAGGGGGCCACCAGCAGGGCCGCCTCCGGAGAAAGCCCCTTTAGGGCCGCAAGGAGTCCGGCCAGAGGGCCCGCTCCGGGCAGAGGGTCAAAGAAAATCCTCTTAAAATGGGGACCAAGAAGGGCTTCAGGCTGGTCCGGTTCTCTCAAGGAAAGCCAGATTTCCTCACAGAAGGGCTCTAAGGCCTCTTTTACCCAGAGGGCCAGGGGCCTTCCTTCAAGATGGGCCAAGGCCTTTTTTCCTCCGAAACGTCGGGCTTGTCCTCCTGCCAGAATAAGTCCAATCAAGTTTCTGCGCATGCAAAATTTTTAACCTATTTCTAAAAAATTGTCATAAGACCTTTTTTTCCGGACTTGACAGGAAAGGGCGCCCTGTTCTATAACTTCTCATGTCCTGTAGAGGGGCTATAGATTCTATTAAATTCTATTAAAAGTCTTGGAGAAGGAGGTGTGTGATGTCGCGTCTTTTGATCGAACGGCCTTTGCCGCACGGTGGGCGTCTGGTAGAAAGGGTTATTGAGGACAAAAGGGTAGCCCGCAAGCTCTGGAAGAGTTGTAACGCCACTTACGAGATCAAGCCCACCCTCCATTACGAGACCGGGGTGCCGGTGCGCAACGTGTACCGGGAGATTATGTCCATCTGCTACGGATTCTTTAGCCCGGTCGAAGGCTCCATGAAGCAGGCCGAGGTGGAGCGGGTCCTCAAGGAGCGCCGGCTTCTCAACGAGTGGATCTTTCCCTATCCCCTGGTCTTCGACATTAGCAAGGACGACCTCAACAAGCTGGGAGTAGAAGTTGGGGATCGGTTGGGATTGACTCTGAAGGGGAAGCCTTTTGCCATTCTGGACATCGAGGAGATCTACGAGATCGATCCCGAGGAGCTGGCCTACAAGACCTTTGGGGATCCGGAGGCCAATCCCGAGGTGGTGCGGGAAAAGTTTGACAAAAAGCACCCGGGATGGGTGATCTATCGCAGTCACCAGCCCTGGGTCCTTGCCGGAAAGTACACCATTATCAATCCGCCCAAGCTTAAGCCGCCTTTTGATCGGTTCTGGTTCCCGCCGCGCAAGAGCCGGGAGGAGTTTGAGAAGCGCGGCTGGCGTACGGTCATTAACCACCAGACCCGGAACGTGCCCCACGTAGGCCACGAGTTTCTGATGAAATGTGCGGCCTTTACCGGGGATGTGGAGCCCTGCCACGGCATTTTGGTCAACGCCGTGATCGGGGTGAAGCGCCGGGGGGACTATCCGGACGAGGCCATTGTGGAGGCCCATGAGGCGGTCAACAAGTATGGTTATATCAAGCCGGAGCGGCACCTGGTGAGCATCGTTCTCTGGGATATGCGCTACGGGAACCCCTTGGAGTCTCTGCTTCACGGAATCATTCGTCAGAACATGGGGTGCACCCACCACATGTTCGGGCGTGACCACGCGGCTGTGGGTGAGTACTACGATAAGTTTGCCACTCAGATCCTCTGGACCAAGGGTATTCCCAGCTTTGGCTTTCCCGCCCCGCCCACGGATGTGCCCTACGGGCTTCTCATTCGGCCGCAGAACATGCGCGAGTTCTCCTACTGCCCCACCTGTAAGGAGATGGCCTACTCGGAGACCTGCGGCCACAAACGGGAGAAGCTTTCGGGAAGCTTCCTGCGGGGCATGGTGGCCGAGGGGGTGCAGCCTCCGGCGATCATTATGCGTCCCGAAGTCTATAAAGTGGTGGTCAAGTGGTGGAAGAAGTTCGGGTATCCCTTCTGCAACGAAAAGTATGTGATCAATAAAGAGAAGGAGCTCGAGGTCGATCTGGAGGACCTCTAAACCGCAAAAATTTGGAAGGAGGGAGAAAAAATGGCCTACTTTATGGTGGTACTTTTGGACGATATGCGGATGAGCAAACTGCGGGGAACCGGTCTGGAGGAACACATCAAATATATGTTCGGAGGGGAGCTGCGGCTCCTGGAGGTGGAGGTAAATGAAGAGCTTAAGGACCGGATCCTCAAAGAGTTTGAGACTGCGCGTATCGACTCCCGGGGAGCCATTACCGATGTGCCGGTGGCCTTCATGCGCGAACTTTTCAATCAGGTGGTAGAAAAGAAGTCTCTGGGTCCGGAGGTGGTGGAGGGAGTGCTGGCCAAGATCGACGAGATCAAGGAGATGGCGGCCAAGGAGTCTGAATACCTTCCTCCCCCGGACATTGAAACCGAATAAAAGGGTGCGATTGGGGATGCTAGAAAAGAGGAAAATAGAAAGACTGGGTTTTAGGAAGGTAGATTTGCCTAAATCCTGTTTGATCTTCATGGGCGAATAAGATAAAGGAGGAAATAGCCCCGAAGAGGGGAGGCTAAAAATACGCAAAGGAGGTAGGGAGTATGCCGAGCTATGTAAATCCTGAAAAGTGTGACGGATGTAAGGGTGGTGACCGGACGGTTTGCATGTACATCTGCCCCAACGACCTCATGATCCTGGACACCGAGAACATGAAGGCCTACAACCAGGAGCCGGATCAGTGCTGGGAGTGCTATAGCTGTGTGAAGAGCTGTCCGCAGGGGGCCATTTCTGTACGGCACTATGCGGACTTCTCGCCGCTGGGGGCCTCCTGTCAGCCCATGCGGGGCACCACGGACATCATGTGGACCATCAAGTTCCGCAATGGGGTGGTCAAGCGCTTCAAGTTCCCCATCCGGACCACGCCCGAAGGTTCGGCTGATCCCACGGTGGGCAAGCCGGATCCGGACCTGAGCGCTCTGGGAGACAACCGGCTCTTTACCGAGATGGCCGACGGGGTAACCCCGGCCGTGCCGCAGAATCCGGTGGCCATCAAGTTTGCGGGGTAAGCAGAATTGATAACTTTTTCCAAAATTAAGAAAAAGGAGGGGTAATATGGGTAGGATTTGGGCTTACAATCCGGGCTTGGAGTGTGCCGAACCGGAAATCGTGGAGATGGAGACCGACATTCTTATTGTCGGTGGGGGTATGGCCGCCTGTGGGGCGGCGGTAGAGGCCGTGCGTTGGGCTAAGCAGGCCGGTCTCAAGATTGTGCTCTGCGACAAGGCGGCCCTCGAGCGTTCCGGGGCTGTGGCCATGGGTCTTTCGGCCATCAACACCTACATCGGCGAAAACACCCCGGACGACTACGTGCGCATGGTTCGTTGCGACCTCATGGGGATCATCCGGGAGGACCTTTCCTTCGATGTGGGCCGTCACGTAGACGACACCGTGCACTGCTTTGAGGAGTGGGGTCTTCCCATCTGGAAGAAGACCGAAGACGGCAAGACCCTGGACGGGGCCGAGGCCAAGGCCAAGGGGCTGACCTTAAAGGGTGGGGCCAAGCCGGTGCGTTCCGGACGCTGGCAGATCATGATCAACGGTGAGTCCTACAAGGTGATTGTGGCCGAGGCGGCCAAGAACGCCATGGACCAGATGGGCGAAAACGGAAAGATCCTGGAGCGGGTCTTTATTGTGCGGCCGCTTATGGACGCCAACGAGCCCAACCGCTGCTGCGGTGGGGTGGGCTTTTCCGTGCGGGAAAATAAGGTCTATGTCATTAAGGCCAACGCCACCTTAATCGCCACTGGGGGAGCGGTGAACATCTTCCGTCCCCGCTCTCAGGGTGAGGGTATGGGCCGGACCTGGTATCCGGTCTGGAACCCTGGCTCCGGTTACGCCATGGTCCTCATGAGCGGTGGCAAGTTGGTCCTTATGGAGAACCGTTTCGTTCCCGCCCGCTTCAAGGATGGTTATGGTCCGGTGGGGGCCTGGTTCCTCCTCTTCAAGGCCCGGGCCACCAACGCCTTCGATGAGGACTATATCGCCAAGCACAAGGGTGAGCTCGAGAAGTTCAAGCCCTACAGCGAGGCCTCGGTGGTGGGAACCTGTTTGCGGAACCACGCCATGCTCATCGAGATGAAAGAGGGCCGGGGGCCTATTTTCATGCACACCGAGTGGGCCCTGCAGGAGGCCATGAAGACCATGGACAAGAAGGAGTTCAAGAAGCTCGAGGCCGAGGCCTGGGAAGACTTCCTGGACATGTGTGTGACCCAGGCTGGACTCTGGGCCTGCCTGAACATCGAGCCGGAGAAGAAGCCTTCGGAGATCATGCCCACCGAGCCCTACTTCCTGGGTTCGCACGCCGGTTGTGCCGGGGCCTGGTGCTGCGGTCCGGACGAGGACTGGGTACCCGAGGAATACAAGAAACCCTGGGATGAGATCGGCCGTTACAACCGCATGACCACCGTAAAGGGCATGTTCTGCGCCGGAGACACGGTGGGGGCCTGCGGACACAAGTTCTCCTCCGGTTCGCACGTGGAGGGCCGGATTGCGGCCAAGGCCATGGTGAAGTTCTGTCTGGACCACAAGGACTTTAAGCCCACCCCGAGGCGCAGCCCCGAGGAGTATAAGAAGGAGATCTATGCTCCCTGGTACCGCTTCCAGGAGTTCAAGAACGCCACCACGGTCTACGAGATCAACCCCAACTACCTCCTGCCGCGGCAGATCCAGAACCGGCTCATGAAACTCATGGACGAGTATGTGGCCGGGACCTCCACCTACTATCAGACCAACAAGATCATGCTCGAGACCGGACTGGAGTTGCTCACTATGCTCAAGGAGGACATGCAGAAGGCTGCGGCCCGGGATCTGCACGAGCTCATGCGGGCCTGGGAGAACATCCACCGGGTATGGACCGCGGAGGCCCACCTGCGGCACATCCTCTTCCGTGAGGAGACCCGTTATCCCGGTTACTACTACCGGACCGACTTCCCCAATCTCGACGATGCCAGCTGGCGCTGCTTCACCCTCTCCAGCGTGGATCCGGAGACCGGCGAGTGGAAGATGGAGAAGTTCCCCTACATCCAGATCATCCCGGATCCGCTGGGACCGTAAGGTTGTAGTCTGTGAGGGGGGCCGGAAGGCCCCCCTCTTTTTTCCTTGGCTTGGACGAGGGGTTGGAAGGGCCCTTCGTCCAAGCCAAGGGTTTATCAAAACCTGGAGGAGGCGGTTATGGCTCAGGATAAGATTTTGGTGGTAGGAGGAGGGATAAGTGGCATTACGGCGGCCGTGGAAGCGGCCGAGATGGAATACGATGTCTATCTGGTGGAGAAGGAGCCCACTTTGGGAGGCCGGGTCCTTCAGTTGCGCTACTATTTCCCCAAGCTCTGTCCTCCCACCTGCGGTCTGGAGATGAACTATCGGCGTATCAAGACCAACCCCCGCATCACCGTTTACACCATGGCCACGGTGAAGGAGATCTCCGGGGGGCCGGGAAATTACAAGGTAAAGGTGGAGATCGCCCCCCGGTATGTGAACGAAAATTGCACGGCCTGTGGGGAATGTGAAAAGGTCTGCCAGGGGGAGCGGGTAAACGATTTCGATTTCGGGCTCTCCAAGACCAAGGCCATCTATCTTCCCCATCCCATGGCCTTTCCGGCCCGCTATGTGCTGGACAAGTCGGCCCTGGCCGAAGGGGATCTGGACCGGATTATGGCGGCCTGCAAGTACAACGCCATCGAGCCGGATATGCAGCCCCAGACGGTGGAATTGGAGGTGGGGGCCATTATCTGGGCCACGGGCTGGAAGCCTTATGATGCTTCCAAGCTCGACAACCTGGGCTGGGGGCGGTTTGCCAATGTGATTACCAATATGCAGATGGAGCGCTTGGCTTCGCCCACCGGACCTACCGGAGGCAAGATCCTCCGGCCCTCGGACCAGACCGAACCCAAGACGGTGGCCTTTGTCCAGTGTGCGGGCTCCCGAGATGAGAACCATCTTCCTTACTGTTCCTATATTTGCTGCCTGGCTTCCCTTAAGCAGAGTCTCTATCTGGCCGAGCAGAATCCGGAGACCGAAAGTTATATCTTTTACATTGATATCCGGACCCCGGGTCGTTATGAGAAGTTCCTCCGGCGGGCCCAGGAAGAGGCCCGGATCAACTTCATCAAGGGCAAGGTGGCCAAGATCGAGGAGGATCCGGAGACCAAGGATCTGATTGTGACCGCCGAGGATACGCTTTCCGGAAAGAAGGTCCAGCAGCGGGTAAATATGGTGGTGCTGGCGGTGGGTATGCAGCCTTCCCTGGCCGAGGGGGCGGTACCCGGGGTCTCGGTGGACGAAAACGGATTTGTGCGGGTCTCGGAGGGGATGTACGCCTGCGGGTGTGCGCGGCTTCCCTTGGATGTGATGACCTCGAATGAGACGGCTACGGCCGCGGCCCTTAAGGCCATTCAGACCATTGTAAGGGGGTAATTCCATGAAGATAGGAGCCTTCATCTGCACCTCTTGTAATATTGGGGAGAGGCTGGAGATCTCGGAACTGGAGGCGGCGGCCCAGGACCAGGGGGCCCAGTTCGTCGCCTCCCGGGAATTCCTCTGTAGCAAGGAAGGGGTTCAGGCCATCAATGAGGCCATTAAGAACGAGGGCCTGGAGGCGGTGGCCATCTGTGCCTGTTCTCCACGGGTAAACTGGGAGGTCTTTGACTTCGGCAAGGTGGCGGTAGAGCGGGTAAACCTCCGGGAGGGGGTGGTCTGGAGCCGCTTCCCGGTGCCCGGGGAGGGGGAGGAATCCGTGGACGACACCAAGGAGGTGGCCGAGGGGGTTACCTTCAAGGATGAACTCATGTCCCTGGCTAAGGATTATGTGCGTATGGGGGTGGCCAAGCTCCAGGCTTATAAATTCCCTGAACCGTATAAACCGGAAGAGGAGATTTCTAAGACCGTGCTGGTGATCGGGGGCGGAGTGGCCGGAATGACCGCGGCCCTTGAGGTGGCCAAGGCGGGGCATCCGGCCATCCTGGTGGAGAAGGAGAAGGAACTCGGGGGCTTTGCGGCCAAAATGAAGGCCCAGGTCAAGGCCGAGCCTCCCTTCGACGGGATCACCGAGCCCATTGTGGGAAGGCTCATCTCCGAGGTGCAGGGGAATGAAAAGATCACCGTATATACCGGGGCTCAGGTGACCAGCATCAAGGGGGCTCCGGGGCTCTTTACGGTGACCATCAAAAAGGGTGGAAGCGAGGAAGAGGTCAAGGTGGGAGCCATTGTGGTGGCTGCGGGCTGGAAGCCCTACGACGCCTCCAAGCTTGAGGAATTGGGCTACGGAAAGTTGGCCAATGTGGTCACCAATGTGGAATTCGAGGAAATGGCCGCCAAGGGGGAGATCAAGAAAAAGGACGGCTCCCCGGTCAAAAGCGTCCTTTTTGTCCAGTGTGCCGGACAGCGGGACGAGAATCACCTCCCTTACTGCTCCTCGGTCTGCTGTCTGGTCTCTCTCAAGCAGGCCAAGTATGTGCGGGAGCTCGATCCCGAGGCCAAGGCCTACATTATTTATAAAGACATGCGTACGGTGGGGATCTACGAGAACTTCTATCGGAATATGCAGGATGACCCCGGGATCTTTCTTACCAAGGGAGAGATCCAAGGGATTGCCGAAGAGGATGGGAAGCTAGTGGTCAAGGTGGATCAGACCCTTTTCGGGGAGGAGATGGAGATTCCTGTGGACATGGTGGTTCTGGCCACGGGTATGGTCCCGGCTACGGCCGAAGATCCCATCATTCCCCTCGAGTACCGCCAGGGGGCAGGCTTTCCGGAGTTGGAACTCTTTTATGGTTTTGCGGACTCTAATTACATCTGTTTCCCTTATGAGACCCGGCGTACCGGTATTTATGCCGCAGGGGCGGTGCATCAGCCCATGACCATCTTTCAGGCCATGGAGGATGCTACCGGGGCGGCCCTTAAGGCCCTGCAGTGTCTCAAGGCCATCGAGATGGGCCATGCCGTGCATCCCCGGACCTGGGACTTTGCCTATCCCGAATGGGACCTCAAGATGTGCACCCAGTGTAAGCGGTGTACGGAGGAGTGCCCCTTCGGGGCCCTGGACGAGACCGAGGATGGGACCCCCATGCCCAATCCCACGCGGTGCCGTCGGTGTGGGACCTGCTTCGGGGCCTGTCCGCAGCGGATCATCAATTTCAAGGACTACAGCATTGACATGGTCACCCAGATGATCAAGGCCTGCGAGATGCCGGAGCCGGACTATGGGCTCTACCGGGTGCTGGCCCTGGTCTGCGAAAATGACGCCTATCCCGCGCTGGACATGGCGGCCTATCGGCGGATCAATCTTCCGGTGGCCTTCCGGGTGATCCCGGTGCGCTGTCTGGGAGCGGTGAACGTCTCCTTCGTGAAGGACGCCATGAGCAAAGGTTTTGACGGGGTGCTCCTTCTGGGTTGCAAGTTCGGGGAGAATTATCAGTGCCATTTCATCAAAGGAAGTGAGCTGGCCAACCGGCGGATGGAAAACGTGGCCGAGACCCTGCAGCAGCTGGCCCTGGAGACCGAGCGGGTCACGATGGAGATTGTGGCCATCGATGAGGTGGAAAAACTCCCGCAGATCATGGGTAAATTTGTAGAGTTCCTCCAGGAATACGGAGAAAGTCCCTTTAAGGGATGGTAAGGAGGTAAGATATGGCCCGTATAGAGCCCGATGTCCAGACGGTAAAGGAGATCCAGGCCGCCGGAGGGGATACGGTCAAGAAGTGCTATCAGTGTGCCACCTGTACCTCGGTCTGTCCTCTGGCCACGGAGGAGGTGCCCTTTCCGCGGAAACAGATGCTCCTTGGGCAGTGGGGATTCAAGGAAAAGCTCCTTTCGGACCCGGCCCTCTGGCTCTGTCATCAGTGCGGGGACTGCACCCTTTATTGTCCCCGGGGGGCCCGGCCGGGGGACGTGTTGGGGGCCTTGCGGAACATGGCGGTCCGGGAGCTTACCGAATTCAAGTTCTTGTGGACCTTTTACAACAAACCCTGGGGGCTTCCCATCCTCATAGCTTTGTCCCTGATCACGGTCTGGCTTTCCCTTTCCATCTTTGCTGGAGGTGTTCCGGGATTTCCCACGCTACCTTATCTGCCGCACATGAGTGCCGAAGAAGTGCACATCCTCTTCCTTAAGTTAAGCCCTAGGGTGGTGGCGGTGGACGCGGTTTTCTTGCCCCTTGCCGCCTTTGTAGTCCTCATGGTGGCCATCGGGATCAACCGCATGTGGAACGGACTGGTGGAAAATGCCGGGATACCGGCGGCGTATCGTCTGGGTTTTTGGGCCTTGGTGACCACTTATCTGGGGGCGGCCCTTCGCGAGATCCTGGCACATAGCCGCTTTCTGGAGTGCGGGGCCAATCGCTGGCGTTTCAACGGCCACCGGATGCTCCTTTGGTCTTTCATTATTTTGGCCTTTGTCACTGCCGTGGTCTTCATCGCTGCGGATGTCTTCGGATTCCACACCCCGTGGCCCCTCTATAACCCCATTAAGATCTTGGCCAACATCGGGGCTATTCTTCTCCTCTACGGAGTGATCAGTGTCATCGTGAATCGCAGCCGCGCTGCAGCGGAGGGTAAACTGGCCAGCAGCTATCAGGATTGGTTCCTCATCTATCTTATCCTGGCGGTAGGATTGACCGGGGTGCTCACGGAGCTTCTGCGGATTGCCGGAAGCACCATCTATCCTGGAATGTACGCCCTGCATCTGGCCTCGGTCTTTATGCTCTTTTTGAGTGTGCCCTATTCCAAGTTTGCCCACCTGGTTTACCGCACTACGGCCTATGTCTTTGATCTATACAGCCGGGATGTGCGGGCCAGGATGGCCGCTCTGGAGGCCGCAAGCGCTCCGGCCTCCACCGAGGCTGCGGAAGAGGCTTCTTCCGGGGAGGGCGAAGGGTCCTCTGAGGAGGCCCAGGCCTAAATTCTTGACACGCCTCAAGCCTTGGTTATAATTCCAAAGCAGGTCTGAGGGACTCAGGCCTGCTTTTTTGATGGAGTTGGAGGGGTTCCCGAGCGGTCAAAGGGGTCGGGCTGTAAACCCGATGGCTCAGCCTTCGGAGGTTCGAATCCTCCCCCCTCCACCATTTTAGAATTTAAGGAGCGGGAGTAGCTCAAGTGGTAGAGCATCAGCCTTCCAAGCTGAGGGTTGCGGGTTCGAGTCCCGTCTCCCGCTCTAAAAAGATGAAGGAGCCCACGTAGCTCAGGAGGTAGAGCACTTCCTTGGTAAGGAAGAGGTCACCGGTTCGAATCCGGTCGTGGGCTCCATAAGGTTTGATCAAAAAGAGGAGGTAGGAGATGTCGAAGCCGAAGTTTGAGCGGAAGAAGCCGCATTTGAATGTAGGGACGATAGGGCATATTGACCATGGGAAGTCGACGTTGACGAGTGCGATTACCAAGGTGTTATCCACGAAGGGTTTGGCGGAGTATATTCCGTTTGAGAACATAGACAAGGCGCCGGAGGAGAGGCAGAGGGGGATCACGATTCAGCTGGCGCATGTGGAGTATGAGACGGAGAAGAGGCATTATGCGCATGTAGACTGTCCGGGTCATGCGGACTACATCAAGAACATGATTACGGGGGCGGCGCAGATGGACGGGGCGATATTGGTGGTGGCGGCCACGGATGGGCCGATGCCGCAGACCCGGGAGCACATATTGTTGGCGCGGCAGGTGAACGTGCCGGCGATTGTGGTGTTTATGAACAAGGTGGACATGGTGGACGATGAGGAGTTATTGGACTTGGTGGAGTTAGAGGTGAGGGAGTTGCTTTCGAAGTATGGGTATGATGGGGACAACACGCCGGTGATTAGGGGGAGTGCGTTGAAGGCGTTGGAGTGTGGGTGTGGGAAGGAGGATTGTCAGTGGTGTGGTCCGATATGGGAGTTGATGAGGGCGGTGGATGAGTACATACCGGAGCCGGTGAGGGAGGTAGACAAGCCGTTTTTGATGCCGATAGAGGATGTTTTTTCGATAAGTGGGCGAGGGACGGTGGTGACGGGGAAGGTAGAGAGGGGGGTGTTGAGGCCTGGGGATGAGGTAGAGATTGTGGGTTTGAGGCCGACGGTAAAGACGGTGGCCACCAGCGTGGAGATGTTTCGGAAGATCTTGGATGAGGCGTTACCTGGGGACAACATTGGGGTGTTGTTGAGGGGTATAGGCAAGGATGAGGTAGAGAGGGGGCAGGTGTTGGCGAAGCCTGGGAGCATAACGCCGCACAGGAAGTTCAAGGCGGAGGTATATGTATTGAAGAAGGAGGAGGGGGGGAGGCACACGCCGTTTTTCAATGGGTATAGGCCGCAGTTTTATTTTCGGACGACGGATGTGACGGGGGTGGTGAAGTTACCGGAGGGGGTGGAGATGGTGATGCCTGGGGACAATGTGGAGTTGGAGGTGGAGTTGATCAAGCCGGTGGCCATGGAGGAGGGATTGAGGTTTGCGATACGGGAGGGAGGCCGGACGGTAGGAGCCGGTGTGGTGACCAAGATCCTGGAATAAGGGGTGAGGAGAGATGGCCAAGAAGGGCGAGGCGCGGGTGATTATTCATCTTCAGTGTACGGAGTGTAAGCGGCGCAATTACACCACTACCAAGAATCGGCGTAACACTCCGGATCGTCTGGAGCTCCGGAAGTATTGTCCCTGGGACCGGAAACACACCCTCCACAGGGAGGTCAAGGGGAAGTAAAATTAATATAAGGCAGGCCAGTAGCTCGAACTGGTAGAGCACCGGACTCCAAATCCGGGGGTTGGGGGTTCGAATCCTCCCTGGCCTGCCATTTTTTTATAGGAGAGGGAGATGGCCAAGGCGGCGGGGGCGAAAAGGAAAGTGGCAAAGCCGGCTGAGGGAAAGGTGGCTTCGCTTAAAGAGTTGCGGGAGAGGGGGAAGCTGGCTCAGGCCGTGCAGTTCCTCAAGGAAGTGCGGGTGGAATTCAAGAAGATCACCTGGGCCAGCCGGAGGCAGACCCTGGCGACTACGGCCGCGGTCCTTTCCTTTACGCTCTTCGTGGCCTTTTATTTGGGACTGGTGGATCTAATCCTTTCCAAGATTGTGCAGTGGCTGGTGTATTGAGATGAGCTGGTATGTAGTTTACGTGTGGGCCGGAAGGGAGCGGGAGGTGGCCGAGGCCTTAAAGGCCCGGTTTGCGGAAGAGGGGCTGGCGGAGGTCCTGGAGCAGGTGGTGGTGCCTCCGGAGAAGATCATCGAGGTGGTCTTCAGTCCGGAAAAACACGTCTCCAGGCGCTTTTATTCCGGCTATATTCTGGTGAAGCTTCAGGACGGAGAGGGGGCCTTCGAGCTCTTGCGAAACGTGGAAGGTGTGGTAGGGATAATGGGCGATGGCAAGCCCCGGCCTCTTACGGAAGAGGAGGCCCGGAAGCTCTTGGAGCAGATTGCGGTAGAGGAGATCAAGCCCAAGCCCCGGTATCAGTTTATGCCCGGGGATCGGGTGCGGATTACCGAGGGGCCTTTTGCCAACTTTCACGGAGTGGTGGACGAGGTGAAACCCGACAAGGGCAAGGTCCGGGTGCTGGTGAGTATTTTTGGGCGAGAGACCCCGGTAGAAATTGAATTTGCCCACGTGCAGAAGATCTAAAGGGGTGAGGTGCGATGGCCAAGAAGGTAATCGGGATCATTAAGCTCCAGCTTCCAGCCGGTCAGGCTTCTCCGGCACCGCCGGTAGGGCCGGCTTTAGGACAGTACGGGGTAAATATCATGGAGTTCTGTAAGGCCTTCAATGCCAAGACCAAAGGGCAGGAAGGCCTGGTTATTCCGGCGGTCATTACGGTCTATGCCGACCGTTCCTTTACCTTCGAGCTCAAGACTCCACCGGCTTCGGTCCTTCTCAAAAAGGCCGCAGGGGTGGAAAAGGGGGCCCATAATCCCAAAAAGGAAATTGTAGGGCGGGTCACCCGCAAGCAGGTGGAAGAGATCGCCCGCACGAAGATGAAGGATCTTAATACTTTAGATCTTGAGGCCGCCATGCGCATGATCCAGGGGACGGCCAAGAGCATGGGGATCGAGATTGTGGACTGAGGTGAGGCGCTATGGCTAAAAGAGGCAAGAAGTATCGGGAGGCGCTTTCCAAGATCGATCGCACCAAGCGCTATACCTTCGAAGAAGCGGTGAAGCTCGCCCTGGAGAACGCCTACGCCAACTTTGACGAGACGGTGGATGTGGCGGTGGTGCTGGGGGTGGATCCCCGGCATGCGGACCAGATGGTGCGGGGCTCGGTAGTCCTTCCCCACGGCACGGGAAAGACCGCGCGGGTGGTGGTTTTTGCCAAGGGAGACAAGGCCAAAGAGGCGGAGGCCGCGGGGGCGGACTATGTAGGGGCGGAGGACCTCATCCAGAAGATCCAGGAGGGCTGGCTCGAGTTTGACAAGGCGGTAGCCACTCCGGATATGATGCCTCTGGTGGGGCGGATCGGAAAGATCCTGGGGCCGCGGGGGCTTATGCCCAGTGCCAAGACCGGGACGGTGACCTTTGATGTGGCCCGGGCGGTAAAGGAGATCAAGGCCGGAAAGGTGGACTTCAAGGTAGACCGGGCCGGGGTGGTGCATGCCCCGGTGGGTAAGGTCTCCTTCGGGCCGCAGAAGATTTTGGAGAATCTGGCGGCCTTTTTTGAGGCCCTTTTGCGGGCCAAACCCTCGGCGGCCAAAGGCCAGTATATAAAGAGTGTGACCATTTCCACCACTATGGGGCCGGGCATCAAGGTGGAGCCGGCGGATGTGCGCAACCTGGTGAAAGAGTACCAGGCGGAGTAAAGTCTCAGGACCCCTCCCCTTTGGGGGCGGCCCTGAGTCGGAGAGAGCAGGTAGCCCTAAAGGGCTTTAAACGGCGCAGGCCGGCCTGCGGAGGCGAAGGGAGGCCTTCGTCAAATTGCTTATTTCAAGGAGGGAAGCGTGCTTACGCGAGCCCAAAAGGAAGCTCTGGTAAAGAGTTTGCGGGAAAAGTTTGAAGAGGCCCAGGCAGTATTTGTGACTTCTTTCAAGGGCCTTACGGCCAACGAGAGCAACGAGCTGCGCAAGAAGGTGCGGGAGGCCGGAGGAGAGTATCGGGTGGTCAAGAATACTCTCCTGCGGATCGCCTCTTCCGGCACTCCGGCGGAGCCTTTGCAGCAGTTCATTGAGGGCCCTACCGGGATAGCCCTCGCCTATAAGGATCCGGTGGCCCTGGCCAAGGTACTTACGGAGTTTGCCAAGGAGCACGAAGCCCTCATTTTGCGCGGGGCGGCCCTTCAGGGCAAACCGGTGGAGGCCAAGGGGATTGAGGCCCTGGCCAAGCTTCCGCCGCGGGAAGTGCTTCTGGCCCAGCTCTTGGGTCTGCTCCAGGCCCCTCCGGCGCGCCTGGTGCAGCTCCTGGCCAATGTTTTACGCTCTTTCCTTTATGTGCTCAAGGCTATTGAAGAGAAAAAACGGGCCGAAGGTGGCCAGTAAACCTTAAAAATCCTGGAAGGAGGCAAGGATCATGGCGGTAACCAAGGAAGAGGTGATCGAGTTCATTGCCAACATGAGTGTGCTTGAGCTTTCGGAGTTCATCAAGGAGCTCGAGGAGAAGTTCGGGGTGAGTGCCGCGGCTCCGGTGGCTGCGGTGGCGGCGGCTCCCGGGGTAGCTCCGGGGGCGGAGGCGGCTCCGGCGGAGGAAAAGACGGAGTTTGATGTGATCCTGGCGGACGCCGGTGGCCAGAAGATCCAGGTCATCAAGGAGGTCCGGGCCATTACCGGTTTGGGCCTCAAGGAGGCCAAGGAGCTGGTGGAAAGCGCTCCTAAACCCATAAAGGAGGGAGTCTCCAAAGAGGAGGCCGAGGAGATCAAGAAGAAGCTCGAGGCGGTTGGCGCCAAGGTAGAAATCAAGTAAAATATCCCTTTGAAACCAGGGCTCAAAAAGAGGGCTTTTCCCTGCCATGGGGAGAAGCCCTTATTGTGTTTGAGAAACTTCTCAGAAGGAGGCGGTCCGCGGTATGGAAACTCCCATCATCTTACCGGCCAGGATAAGGAGAACCTTTGGAAAAGTCAAACCCATTATGGAGGTCCCCTACCTCATAGGGGTCCAGAGGGAATCTTACGAGCAGTTCCTTCAGAGGAATGTTCCCCCGGAAAGGCGCCAGGACAAGGGCATTCAGGGGGCCCTCAAGGAGGTCTTCCCCATTCGGGATTTTACGGGCACCGCGGAGCTGGAATTCGTGGACTACGAGATTTTACCTCCGGAGCTCTCTCCGGAGGAGTGCTGGGAGAAGGGTCTGACCTACGAGGCCCAGATGAAGCTGCGGGTGCGGCTCATCACCTATGATGTAGATCCAGACTCTGAGACCCGCAATATACGGGATATCAAGGAGCAGGAGATCTTTTTCGGCTCGGTGCCCCTCATGACCGACGACGGACGTTTCATCATCAACGGCACCGAGCGGGTGGTGGTGAGCCAGATCCAGCGTTCGGCTGGGGTCTTTTTCGATCACGACAAGGGCAAGGCCCATGCCGGAAAGATCGTCTATACCGCCCGCATCATCCCGGCCAAGGGCTCCTGGCTGGATTTCGAATACGACCACCGGGGACGGTTGCTGGTCCGTATCGATCGCCGCAAGAACTTTACGGCCACCACTTTTCTTAAAGCCATGGGGATGACCGAGGAGGAGATCCTCAACTACTTTTATCCCCGGGAGAAGTTCTATCTTTACGAGGACCGGATCGAAAAGGAGATCAACCCGGAAGTCTTCCTCACCCAGACGGTCTCGGTGGATATCGTCCATCCAGAGACCGGGGAAGTCCTTCTCAAAGCTGGCCGTCGGGTGACTAAGGCGGCCTTAAAGAGGATCCTTGAGGCCGGAGTGAAGACCGTCCCGGTTACGGAAAAGGAATTCCTGGGGCGAGTAGCGGCTAAAGATGTGGTGGATCCGGAGACCGGAGAGGTCCTGGTGCACTGTAACGAGGAGATTACCAAGGAGAAGCTGGCCCGGCTTCGGGAAGCGGGCATCAAGGAGGTGGAGTGCCTTTACATTGACGTCCATCGCTACACCCGGGCCTTGCGGGACACCCTTAAACTCGACAAGGCCAAGACCCGGGAGGAGTGCTTGATCGAGATCTACCGGAAGATGCGGCCATCCAGCCCGGCGACGCTGGAGGTGGCCGAGCCCTATTTCCGGTCCCTTTTCTTCGATCCGGCCACCTACAATCTTTCCGAGGTGGGCCGCTACAAAATCAATCTCCGGCTGGGGCTGGACATTCCTATTACCCAGACCACCCTTACCAAAGAAGATGTCCTGGCCATCCTCAAGGAGCTCATCCGCATGAAGGAGGCGGGAGAGGAGGGGGACGATATCGATCACCTGGGCAATCGGCGGGTGCGGGCCGTGGGAGAGTTGGCCGAGAACCAGTATCGGGTGGGGTTGGTGCGCCTGGAGCGGGCGGTCAAGGAACGGATGACCCTCCAGGATGTGGAGGCCATGATGCCCAATGATTTGATCAACCCCAAGCCGGTGACCGCGGCCCTGCGGGAGTTCTTCGCCCAGGGGCAGCTTTCGCAGTTCATGGATCAGACCAATCCTCTTTCCATGATCACCCACAAGCGCCGCCTTTCGGCTTTGGGCCCCGGCGGACTCACCCGGGAGCGGGCGGGATTTGAGGTGCGGGACGTCCATCCCTCCCACTACGGTCGGATTTGTCCTATTGAGACCCCAGAGGGTCCGAACATCGGGCTCATTGTCTCTATGGCCACTTACGCCCGGCCCAATCCATACGGGTTCCTGGAGACCCCTTATCGGCTGGTGAAAAAGGGCCGGGTGACCGATCAGGTGATCTACCTTAACGCCGCTGAAGAGAAGGATATGGTTATTGCCCAAGCCACCATCAATATCGATCAGGACGGGCGTATCCTGGATGAGGTGGTCCCGGCTCGGAAGGGCGGAGAATTTATCATGGCCCGGCGGGAGGAAGTGGATTTGGTGGACTTGGTACCGGCCCAGGTGGTAAGCGTCTCCTCTTCGCTCATCCCCTTCCTGGAGCACGACGACGCTAACCGGGCCCTCATGGGCTCCAACATGCAGCGCCAGGCCGTGCCCCTTATTCGCACCGAGGCCCCCCTGGTGGGCTCGGGAATGGAGCGGGTGGCCGCCCGGGACTCCGGCATGGTCATCCTGGCCGAAGAGGACGGGGTGGTGGAGGATGTGGACTCCACCCGGATCGTGGTGCGCTACGACTCCCGCAACGGAGGCTTTCCAGAGGTCAAGATCTACAATCTTATCAAATGGCGGCGTTCCAACCAGAACACAACCTTTACTCAGAAACCCCGGGTGCGTCCGGGCCAGAGGGTGCGCAAGGGCGAGGTCCTGGCCGACGGTCCCTCTACCGATGGAGGGGAGTTGGCCCTGGGTAAAAACGTGCTCGTGGCCTTCATGCCCTGGCGGGGCTACAACTTTGAGGACTCCATCGTCATCTCCGAGCGCCTGGTGCGGGACGATGTTTACACCTCCATCCATATCGAGGAGTTCGAGTGTGTGGCCCGGGAGACCAAGCTCGGCCGGGAGGAGATCACCCGAGATATCCCCAATGTGAGCGAGGAGGCCCTTTCCAACCTTGACGAAAGCGGGATCGTGAAGATCGGGGCCTACGTGCGCCCTGGGGACATCCTCGTGGGCAAAGTGACCCCCAAGGGGGAGGTCCAGCTCACTCCGGAGGAGAAGCTTCTCTGGGCCATCTTCGGGGAGAAGGCCAGCGACGTGAAGGACACCTCTCTGAGGGTTCCGGCGGGGATTGAAGGAATCGTGATCGATACCAAAGTCTTTACCCGCCGGGGAGTAGAAAAAGACGAACGGGCCTTGGCTAAAGAAGCGGAAAAGATTGCCCGTCTGGAAAAAAATCGGGCAGACTATCTGGAGATCTTGCGCCGCAGCACCCTTTTGGCCCTGGAGGAAATCCTTTCCGGGGCGGAGACGGCGGCGGCTTACATTGATGAGAAGGGCGAGGAGGTGGTCTCCCGCGGGGAGCCCTTTACGCGGGAGGTCCTCGAACGGGTACCCCTTAACAAGATTCGGGATCTGGCCCCCAAGAAGCTTCGGGGCAAGGTGGACGAGCTCCTCAAGAAATTCGAGGTCCGCAAGGCGGAGATTGTGCACGAATTCGACCAGCGTATCAAGCGGGTCACCAAGGGGGACGAGCTCCCTCCCGGGGTCCTCAAGGTGGTCAAGGTCTATGTAGCCATGAAGCGCAAGCTCCAGCCCGGGGACAAGATGGCCGGCCGCCACGGAAACAAGGGCGTAATCTCCAAGGTGGTCCCCATTGAGGACATGCCCTATCTCCCGGACGGGACCCCGGTGGACATGGTGCTTTCTCCCCTGGGGGTTCCCTCCCGGATGAATATCGGACAGATCCTCGAGACCCATCTGGGGTGGGCCTGTAAGGAGCTGGGGCGCAAGCTGGCCCGTCTGGCCGAGGAACACCAGGTAAAGGCGGTAAAGGATCTCCTGAAAAAGCTCTTTACCGAGGAGGAGTATCAGCGGCTTACCGAGGGCAAGAGCGAGGAGGAGATCCTGGACATGGCCCGGGCCTTTGCCGACGGGATTCCGGTGGCCACCCCGGTCTTCGACGGGGCCAAGGAGCCGGAGATCAAGGCCTGGTTGCGGGAGGCCGGACTTTCGGAGACCGGGCAGACTGTGCTCTATAACGGGCTTACCGGAGAGCCCTTCCGGGAGCCGGTCACCGTAGGCTACATGTACATGCTCAAGCTGCACCATCTGGTGGACGACAAGATCCACGCCCGTTCCACCGGACCCTACTCCCTCATTACCCAGCAGCCTCTGGGAGGTAAGGCCCAGTTCGGCGGACAGCGGCTGGGAGAGATGGAGGTCTGGGCCATGGAGGCCTACGGGGCGGCCTACGCCCTTCAGGAGTTTATTACGGTGAAAAGCGATGATGTGACTGGGCGGACCCGGATGTACGAGAAGATCGTCAAGGGGGAGAACTTCTTGGAGCCCGGTCTTCCGGAAAGCTTCAAGGTCCTGGTCAAGGAACTCCAGGGTCTCTGTCTGGATGTGGAAGTCATTGAGGAATAACCCTTTGAGGGTTAAGGAGGTGCAGAGAGATGGAGGAGCTTTTCTCCTACTTTACCAAGCCCAAGGACCCCATGGATATCAAGGCCATCCGGCTGGGGATCGCCTCTCCGGAGAGGATCCGGGAGTGGAGTCACGGAGAGGTCAAGAAGCCGGAGACCATCAATTACCGCACCCTCAAGCCCGAGCGGGACGGACTCTTCTGCGCCAAGATCTTCGGGCCGGTTAAGGATTACGAGTGTCTCTGTGGAAAGTACAAGCGGGCCAAGCACCGGGGGGTGATCTGCGAGAAGTGCGGGGTGGAGGTCATTCAGAGCAAGGTGCGCCGGGAACGCATGGGGCACATTGAGCTGGCGGCTCCGGTGGCCCATATCTGGTTCCTGCGTAGCGTGCCTAGCAAGATCGGGGCCCTTCTGGATCTCACCCTTAAAGAGCTGGAGTCTGTTCTTTACTTTGAAAAGTACATCGTGATCGAAAGCGAGGTCCCGGAGCTTTCGCCGCGCAAGGTGCTCACCGAGGAGCAGGTCCAGGCCTTCCGCCAGAAGTACGGCGAGAAGTTCCGGGTGGGCATGGGGGCGGAGGCCATCCGGGAGATCCTGCGCACCATTAATCTGGATGAGGAGGCGGAGAGGATCCGGGCGGAGATAGAAAAAACTTCCAGTGAGGCCCGGCGCAAGAAGCTGGGCAAGCGCCTACGGGTGGTGGAGGCCCTACGCCAGTCCGGGAATCGGCCGGAGTGGATGATCCTGGAGGTGGTTCCGGTAATTCCTCCGGAGTTGCGCCCCCTGGTGCCCCTTGAGGGAGGGCGTTTCGCCACCTCGGACCTCAACGACCTTTATCGTCGGGTGATCAACCGGAATAACCGTCTCAAGCGTCTGATGGAGCTCGACGCTCCGGAGGTCATTGTGCGCAACGAGATGCGCATGCTCCAGGAGGCGGTGGACACCCTCTTTGATAACGGGCGTCGGGGCCGGCCGGTGACCGGGCCCAACCGCCGGCCGCTTAAGAGCCTTTCGGACATGCTTCGGGGCAAGCAGGGCCGTTTTCGGCAGAACCTCCTGGGTAAGCGGGTGGACTTTTCCGGGCGTTCGGTGATCGTGGCCGGGCCGGAGCTGCGGATGCATCAGTGCGGACTGCCCAAGAAGATGGCTCTGGAGCTCTTCAAGCCTTTTATCTATCACTGGCTGGAAAAGAAGGGCTACGCCACCACGATCAAGACCGCCAAGCGCCTAGTGGAGGAGGAAGATCCCCTGGTCTGGGATGCCCTGGAGGAGATCGTCAAGGAATTCCCGGTGATGCTCAATCGGGCTCCCACCCTTCATCGGCTGGGGATCCAGGCTTTTGAGCCGGTGCTCATCGACTCCAAGGCCATTCAGCTCCATCCTCTGGTTTGCGTGGCCTATAATGCGGACTTCGACGGGGACCAGATGGCGGTCCACGTGCCCCTTTCGGTAGAGGCCCAGACCGAATGCCGGGTGCTCCTTCTTTCCACCAATAATATTTTGCTTCCGGCAAGCGGGGTTCCGGTGGTCTACCCCACGCAGGACATGGTTCTGGGACTCTTTTACATGACCATGGAGCGGCCCTTTGCCCGGGGAGAGGGCCGGGCCTTTCGCAATCGGGAAGAAGCCCTTCTGGCCTATCAAGAGGGGGCGGTGGACCTCCAGGCGCGGATCAAGGTGCGTCTAGACGGAAAGCTGGTGGAGACCACTCCGGGACGCCTGATCGTCTCCACCATTGTGCCGGAAGAGATTCCCTTTGAGGAGTACAACAAGCCTTTGCGCAAGAAAGAGCTCCAGCGTCTGATCGACCTCTCCTACCGGCGGGCCGGGGCCAAGAAGACGGTGATTTTTGCCGACCGCATCAAGGATCTGGGTTATCAGATGGCCACCGAGGCCGGACTTTCCATCTGTGTGGACTATCTGGTGATCCCCAAGAAGAAGGCCGAGATCCTGGCCGAGGCAGAAAAGAAGGTGGAGGAGATCCGGCGGCAGTACCAGGAGGGGCTCATTACCGACGGGGAGCGCTATAACAAGACGGTGGATATCTGGTCGGCGGCCACGGAGAAGGTCACCCAGGAGATGGTCAAGGAGATGGAGACGGCGGAGTACGTGGGGCCCAACGGGGAGAAGGTGGTAGGGCCCAGCATGAACCCGGTTTACATAATGGCCTACTCCGGGGCCCGGGGCTCCATCGACCAGATCCGCCAGCTGGCCGGGATGCGCGGCCTTATGGCCAAACCCTCGGGAGAGATCATCGAGACCCCCATTAAGAGCAACTTTCGGGAGGGCCTTTCCGTCCTGGAATACTTTGTCTCCACTCACGGAGCCCGGAAGGGGCTGGCCGACACGGCTCTCAAGACCGCCAATGCCGGGTATCTCACCCGTCGTCTGGTGGATGTGGCCCAGGATGTGACCATCGTGGAGGAAGACTGCGGGACCATCGACGGGATTGAAGTGGGGCACCTCATTGAGGCCGGAGAGATCATGGAGCCGGTGTGGGACCGGGTGTTGGGTCGGGTGGCCCTGGAGGACGTTGTGGACCCGGTGACCGGGGAGGTGCTGGTCAAGGCCAACGAGGAGATCGACGAGGAGGCGGTAAAACGTCTGCGGGAGGCCGGAATCGAGAAAGTGGCCATCCGTTCGGTCCTTACCTGTCAGAGCCGTTACGGAGTTTGCGCCAAGTGTTACGGAAGGGATCTAGCCACCGGGCGCATGGTGGAAATCGGGGAGGCCGTAGGGATCATCGCCGCGCAGTCCATTGGCGAGCCCGGGACCCAGCTCACCATGCGGACCTTCCACATCGGAGGTACGGCCAGCCGGGCCGTGGAGCAGAGTGAGCATCGGGCCCAGACCCAGGGTCAGGTGAAATTTATCAATCTGCGCACGGTGCGGGCCCGGGACGGCTCTCTGGTGGCCCTCAACCGTCAGGGAGAGATCGCCATTGTGGCCCCGGATGGACGGGAGAAGGAACGTTACCCGGTGGTTTACGGGGCCAAGATCCGGGTAAAAGAGGGACAGGAGGTCAAGCCCGGGGATCTCTTGGTGGAGTGGGATCCCTTTACTAATCCCATTATCACGGAGGTCTCCGGAAAGGTAAAATTCGGAGACATCATTGACGGGGTCACCGTGGACGAGCGCACCGACCCCATCACCGGCCGGGTGAGCATTATCGTGCGGGAGTATAAGCTCACCGACTATCGCCCGCGGATTTCCATTAAGGACGAGCGGGGGCGGACCAAAAAATTGCCCTCCGGCCGGGGGGAGGCCCGGTATCTCCTTCCGGTGGGGGCCATCCTTACCGTGCAGGAGGGCGACTATGTGGAGGCTGGAGACGTGATCGCCAAGATCCCGCGGGAGACGGTGAAGACCAAGGACATCACCGGTGGTCTTCCCCGGGTGGCCGAGCTCTTTGAGGCCCGAAAGCCCAAGGACTACGCGGTGATCAGCGAGATCGACGGCGAGGTCCTCTTTGACAAGGAGCTCAAGGGCAAGCGCAAGATCGTGGTCAAGCCGGAGGTGGGGGAACCCAAGGAGTATCTCATTCCCAAGGGGAAATATCTGGCGGTGCAGGAGGGGGATTACATTCGGGCCGGAGACCCCCTGATCGAGGGCTCCCCCAATCCTCACGACATTCTGCGGGTCAAGGGGGTCAAGGAGCTGGCCAAATTCCTGGTGGAGGAGATCCAGGAGGTCTATCGGCTCCAGGGGGTGCGGATCAACGACAAACACTTTGAGGTCATCGTGCGCCAGATGCTCAAGAAGGTGAAGATCAAAGAGGTGGGGGACACGCGTTTTATGATCGGGGAGCTGGTGGACCGCCACGTTTTTGAGGAGGAAAACGAGCGCGTCCTGCGGCAGGGAGGGCGTCCGGCGGTGGCCGAACCGGTGGTCCTGGGAATTACCAAGGCCGCCCTCTACACCGAGAGCTGGCTGTCTGCGGCCTCCTTCCAGGAGACCACCCGAGTGCTTACGGACGCTGCGCTGGCGGGTAAGGTGGACTACCTGCGGGGCCTCAAGGAGAACATGATCATCGGGCGTCTCATTCCCGCAGGCACCGGCCGGGTCTATTACGACATGCGGGCCGAACAAAAGGCCCTGGAAAAGGAAAAGAAGGCCGAACTGGAGCTACCCTTCTAAGAAGATTTTTCCCTGGCCGAGAAGAAGGCCGCCCGAGAGGGCGGCCTTTTCTTTTTAAAAGCTTTTTTGTTTTTTAATTATCACCATAAATGAATTTTAATTAAGAATAAAAACATCTTGACAACTCGCTATGAGATTTGTTATACGGAATTCCAAAAAACAAATCCAAAAAAACAAAAGGAGGGGAGCGATGAGAAGAGGGCATAGTGTTTCGTCAACTGTGTCCGCAGGATAAAAGGCCTTCCTCCATAAGATCCTCAAAACCTCTCAGTTTTCGCGAACGGTATTTCTCCTCTAGACCCCTAAGCACCAGATAGACTACCTTGTAAAGTGCCCCAGGCTCACAGAAAACCTCTATCACCTTGGTCCTGCGCTTGACCTCTTTAATCAGCCTTTCAAGCTGATTCGTGGTGTAAATATAATTCCGAATAGGCTCCGGATATTCCAGAAAAACCAAGAGATCCTCGAGGTTCTCCTCCCAGTGCTTCACTACTTCCGGATACTTCCCTTGCCACCGGGCCTTGAAAGCCCTGAAGGCCTCCAGGGCCTCGGACCTCCTCCCAGCCCGATAAATTTTCCTCAAATCCTGAGCCAGCGCCTCTCGGTGAGACCTCCGAACCTTCCTCAGGCTATACTTGAGACTGTGAAGAACGCATCTCTGAAACCTGGCCCCAGGATAAACCCTGAGAACCGCCTCCTTCAAGCCTGATAGCCCGTCCCCTATGACCACCTCAATCCTCTTGAGACCTCTTTCGCGCAGTTCGTTGAAAATTTCCTGATAAACCAGAGCGCTCTCACCTTCCCCTCCACTGGTCCAAAAGCCCACAATCTCTCTGGTCCCATCTCGCCTTATCCCCAAAGCCAGATACACCGGCTCCCTGGCCACAGTTCCTCTCCTCACCGGCAGAAAAGTAGCATCCAGATAAAGGGCAAAGTATTCCTCCGAAAGCCTTCGCTTTCTCCAGGACTCAATTTGGTCCTCGGCTACCTCCGTTAGTCTGCTTATACTGGCTGGCGAATAGTAAGCCCCGTAAATGGTCTCGATAAATCTTGAAACCGCCCTGGTACTGGCTCCCGAAGCGTACAAGGCCAATACAGCTTCTCCCAAGTCGAGACCGGCTCTTCTCCTTGGAGGAGGTAGAATCTGAGCTCTAAAGTTTCCATCTCGAGTTCTGGGAACCATAAGGCCTTCAATAGGCCCGTATTTGGTGAGAAGGGAGCGAGAGTAGAAACCATTGCCTTTGGTTTCAGGGTGTTCCTCAAGGTAAAGGCTTCTTTCCTCAATAGCCAGTCGCTCAATCACGCTTTTAATGGCCTCCTTGATGAGGTCCTCCAGCTTTTCTATAATTTCTCTGTCCTGCATGGCCTTCCTCCTTCCCTTTGGTTTGACTCCCACTTATTATCGCAAGGAGGAAGGCCTCTTTATTTACCCCCTCGGACACAATTTGTGAAACACTACCGAAGAGGGAGCTATTTGTATTTATGTTTGTGGATCGTTTTGGCTTTTGTTCTTTCTGGATGTGCTACGATCCTTAGTGGGAAAACTCAAAAAATCAATGTTACTTCTACCGGAAAAACAGGTGTCAAATTTGAAATTGATGGACAAACTTACTCTACTCCTGCTATTGTTACATTAGAAAGAGAGAATAAAGATAAAATTATAAAAATTTTGGATCCTGAATGTACTCAAAAGCAGTATTTATTGAATAAGAAGATTAATCCTGTTTTCTTTGTTAACCTTTTAAGTGGAGGAGTTTTTGGTTCTACTACGGATTATGTTTCTAATGCTATGTGGCAATACGATTCTAATGTAAATATCCAATGTAAATAATTTTTGCTGTTGGCCCGGGAAACCCCGAGCCAACTTTGTTTTCATTAGGATTGTATAAATTTTCTGTTTCCATAAGTTTAATAATTATATGTATTGGATATTCTCTGTCATGTTGTGCGCAAAGGCTTCCTAAAGAGATCATTTATTTAGCTTTACATAAAAAGCTTTATCTTTCTCCTACATGGAAAGTTCTTCTTCATATTGATCCTTATAGTAAAAGACCTTATATTAAAGATCCTTCCTTTATTCTTAGTTATTCTCATTTTTCTTTAGCTGAGGAAATGAAAAAAACTATAGAATCCTTTTTTTTGCCTCCAGGTATTTTTTCTGATTCTAATGCTCATCCTATATGTCGTTTTCCTGCGCGGAAATTGTTTATTGAACATGAGTTAAATCTTTCTGAAAATATATTTCCTCAGGTAGAATGTAAAGATTTTAATTATTATCTTAAAAAGGCTCCAGCAGATAATATTTATTTGGTGTTTGCTTCAGAAAATATTAAAAATCCTGCGAGTATGATGGGCCATCTATTTCTTAAATTAGAAGGCATTAATGATGAAGGAAGGCAAGTTGCTCATGCTGTTTCGTTTTTTGCTGTGATAAATACTTATAATCCTTTGAAACTTGGTTTAGAAAGTTTGTTTACTGGTATGAGAGGTATTTTTTCTTTAATGCCTTATTATTATCAGGTTGCAAAATATTTAGAGAAAGAAGAGAGAAATATATGGGAATACAAATTGAATTTATCTTCTTACCAAAAAAAGTTACTTTATTTTCATATATGGGAGTTAAAAGATGTTAAAATGGAATATTATTTTCAGGGGTATAATTGTGCTACAGTAATATATTATCTTTTGTCGTTAGCAAATCCTGAAATATTCAATAAGAAAGCTCATTGGATTTCACCATTAGATGTTGTTAAGTTAGCTAAACAGTATGGTTTGATAAATGATGTGCGATTGTTGCCTTCTGATCAATGGTTGATCAGAATGTTAGAAGAAAGATTAAATTTTTGGGATATCCTTCTTTTAAAATTTTCCGTAGAAAAAGGAAATGAAAAATATTTTTCTTCTTTAGATCCCCAGAATGTCAAAGATTTTTATCGATTAAAGTTGGGAGAAGTTTATGGATATTATTCTTGGAAACATGGAATAATTTCAAAAAAAGTGTGGAAAAATTTAGAGAAAATTTTTAGAAAACAGCTTTCAAATAGTCCTTATGGATTTGATATTTCCAAGTATAAATCTCCATTTAAGATTCCTCAAGAGACGCATTTTGAAACTGGTATTACATATTTTGGAAAAGAGAAATTCTTAAAAGTAGATTTTTTGGCTGCTTCTCACACTCTCGAAGATGATAATCGTGAATATTTTTCAGAAAGTGCATTAGAGGTGGGAAGATTTAGTTTTTTAGTTAATAAATGTTCTTTTAAATTGGAAAATTTTAAGTTATATTATATGAGATCTTTGATTCCTTTTGATCTTCTTACTAAAGGCATTTCAAGTCAATTTGGAATAGAGATGTCGCCTAGATACTTAGATAATTCAAAATATTTTTATTCGTTTAATATTAGTGGGGGTATCGGTCTAACTTTTAGGTTTTTTTCAGATATATTCGTATACATTTTAGGAAACCTAGAAAATGGATATGGAAATAAAATATATTTGACTTACAATCCCCAAATTGGGTTAATTATTTATGAAGTTTTTCATATGAAAACGTGGATAAATTATTCTTATTGGGGAAGGCCGTTAAATTATTCTTTAATAAGTTTTTCTCAAAGCATTTTTTTGTCTAAAAATTTTAGAATTTCTTTTAAAATAAATTTAGTAGAAGGAAAAACAGAAAGCTATGGAATCTTTTTGAATTTTTCTTTTTAAATTAGAAAAGAGTAGCGGCAAAATTTGAAATGAAAATAGAGCAATGAAATAGAATGTTAAATAAGAAGCTTTATTGTATAATGTTTTTGAGTATAGCTGTGTTGGGTTTCTAGAGATCAAAAAGCTTTAGTCTTTAAGCTTATCCTTCGCGGAAGATCTTGCGGAAGAACCATTCCGAGGGGCAGAAGTTTACGATTCCGGAAAGAATGCTCATCAGGGCCACGAACCAGAAGATATATTTGGCGCAGGGTTTTCCCTTGTAGAGCAAGAAAATTCCCACCAGAAGAATTACTCCCATCAGGATCCTTTGGGCCCGAATAGCCTTCATCATTGCCCTCCAGCGATATTTTGAAGACCTTTTATAAGGCTAGAGCAATTTTCGGCGGTGAGCAAGGGGGCGAGGAGGGCCTTTTTCCCCGGAAGGCCTTTGAAAAGCTGCGCCAGGAGGCCTTTGATCTTCTTGCAGGCCGTCTCCGGGCGAAAGACCTGGAACATTTCTTCCAGAAGTTCCAGGGCCAAGCGGGCCCGGAGGGAGGGCGGTTTTTCCAGAAGGCGGTTTTCCTTATATTCTTTGAAGATCCAGGGATTGCGTAGGGCGGCGCGCCCCACCATCACCGCCTGACAGCCGGTTTCCTTGAACATACGCTTAATGTCCTCCGGGGCCTTTATGTCGCCGTTTCCGATCACAAAAAGGCCCTCCGGGGCCGCCAGTTGTACCAGGTCCCGGAGGCGAGGCCAGCGGGCCTGGCCGGAGAAGCCCTCCACCGCCAAGCGCGCATGGAGCACCAGGGCCGAAATTCCGGTGTGAAGGAGCCTTTCTACGAGTTCCTCCAGGCGGTCTTTATCCCAACCGAGACGCATTTTGACCGAGGCGGGAAGACCCGCGCGGCGGGCGGCTTCGGCCAGGGCCTGGGCACAGGCCGCTAGGCGCTCGGGGTCCTTGAGAAGGGCGGCCCCGGCCCCCCGGGAGACCACCTTGCGCACCGGACAGCCGGCGTTGAGGTCCAGGGCGTCCGGTCGAAGTTCTCGGGCTACCCGCTCTGCGGCCCGGAAGATCTTTTCCGGATCGGCCCCAAAGAGCTGAAAGACCAGGGGGCGCTCGGCCTCCGTAAAGTAACAGAGGGGATCCTCGAGGCCCTTCTGGAGGATCATCTCCGCGCTGACCAGTTCGGTCCAAGTGCGGTCGGCTCCGAGCCTGCGGAGGAGCCGCCGAAAGGGGGAGTGGGTGTAGCCCGCAAGCGGGGCCAGAATGACCTCTCCGGTCTGAAAGGCCACCTCAGCCGACAACCACTTTGAGAAAACGTTTCTTGCCTACCCGGAGGTAGGTCTCCCCCGGAGAAAAGGCATATTCTTCGGGAAGGGCCACCCCTTCCAGGGTCTTAATCGCTCCCTGGGCCACCAAACGTTTGCCCTCGGAGGTGCTTTTGACCAGACCGGCCTCCTTGAGGAGCCCCGGGAGCCAGATCCGGCCCGGGGCCACCCGGATCTCCGGGGCCTCCTTAGGGATCTCCTTTCGGGTAAAGACCCGTTCGAACTCTTCGGCGGCCTCCCGGGCCGCAGCCTCGGAGTGAAACTGGGTCACAATCATCATGGCCAGGCGTTTCTTGACCTCCTTCGGATGTTCCCGCCCTGCGGCCACCGCCTGCTTGAGGGCCTCGATCTCCGGGAGGGGAAGATCGGTAAGAAGCTCGTAATAGCGCCACATGAGGTCGTCGGAGATGGACATGAGCTTTCCGAACATCTCCTGGGGGGGTTCGGTGATGCCCACATAGTTTCCCAGGCTCTTGGACATCTTCTGGACGCCGTCCAGGCCCTCCAGAATAGGCACGGTGAGGATCACCTGGGGCTCCTGGCCGTATTCCCGCTGGATCTCCCGGCCCACCAAAAGATTGAAGAGTTGATCCGTTCCTCCCAGTTCCACATCGGTCTCTAGGGCCACAGAGTCGTAGGCCTGGATCAGGGGATAGATGATCTCGTGGATGTAGATGGCCCGGCCAGTCTCGAAGCGTTTTTTGAAATCATCCCGTTCAAGCATCCGGGCCACGGTGTATTTGGCGCAGAGCCGGATGAAATCCTCGGCGGTCATCCGGCTCATCCACTGGCTATTGAAGACCACCTGGGTCCTTTCCGGATCCAGGATCTTAAAGACTTGGTCGGCATAGGTCCGGGCGTTCTCCTGGATCTCTTCCCTGGTGAGAGGGGGGCGGGTCTCGGAGCGGCCCGAGGGATCTCCGATCATGGCCGTGAAGTCCCCGATGAGGAAGTAGACCATGTGCCCTAGATCCTGGAAATGACGCATCTTGCGCAGGAGCACGGTGTGGCCCAGGTGAAGATCCGGGGCCGTGGGGTCAAAACCGGCTTTTACGCGCAGGGGCCGGCCGGTCTCCGCCGAACGCCGAAGTTTGGCCAGCAATTCCTCCTCTTCGATGATATCCACCGTTCCCCTTTTGAGATACTCCAGGGCCTCTTCCGGCTCGAGGTTCTTCATAAGCCCTCTCCCTATCTTTTTCCGGGGTTTTTAATCCTACTTGGAGATCCCTTCAAGGGTTAGCAGATGCGGGGGAGGGGCTCTCCGGTAAGGACGGGGAGGATCCTTTCTCCGCCTACCCGGGTGCGGAGCACCACCAGGGGGCGGCTTGCGGCCTCCCGAACCTCTCCGATGAGGGCGGCCCCTTCTCCTCCCGCCAGGCCCCGGAGAAGATCTAGGGCCTCGGCCGCCCGAGAGGCGGACACCACCGCCACAAAGCGTCCTTCACAGGCCAGATAAAGGGGGTCGAGCCCCAAAATCTCGGCTCCGCCCCGGACCTCCGGACGCACGGGAATGGCCGCCTCGTCCAGATAGATCAGGGTACCCGACTCCTCGGCCAGCTCGTTTATGGTGGTGGCCAGTCCTCCGCGGGTGGGGTCCCGCAGGGCGTGGAGGTCCTCTCCCAGGACCTCAAGCAGGGGTTTTACCAGGGGCCAGACCGGGGCGGAATCACTCCGAAGCCCCTTGAGGGGGAGCCCCTCCCGAGCGGCCAGCACCGCCAGACCGTGATCTCCCACCGGGCCGGAGACCAGGACCCGGTCCCCGGGACGAATGCGGGAGGGATGAGGGGCCGGAGACCTCAGGAGACGGCCGAGCCCGGCGGTATTGAGGTAAAGGCCGTCCCCCTTGCCCCGGGGGACGACCTTGGTGTCGCCGCAGACGATATGTATCCCCAGGGCCCGGGCGGCCTCGGCCATGGAGCGGACCACCTTGCGCAGGTCCCTCAGAGAGAACCCTTCTTCCAGGATGAAACCGCAGGAGAGAAAAAGGGGCTCCGCCCCCACCATGGCTAGATCGTTGGCCGTGCCGTGAACCGCAAGGGATCCGATGTCTCCTCCGGGGAAAAAGAGGGGGGAGACCACAAAGCTGTCGGTGGTAAAGGCCAGAGGGCCCTGCAGATCCTCAAGGAGGGCCGCATCCAGAAGCTCTGGAGATCTCTCAAAGGCCTCAAAAAAGACCTCCCGGAGAAGCTGGTGGGTGGCCCGACCGCCGCTTCCGTGGTCGAGAAGGACTATCCCCTCAGCTCCAGAGGCCATCTATCTTCGCTCCGCAGTGAGGACAGGTGCCCTCGGGAGGGATTTCCTTCTTGAGGATGCGGAAGCCGAAGCGTTCGATAAGGAGCCTTCCGCAAGCCCAGCAGTAGGTATTTTCTCCGGCCTCTCCGGGGACGTTTCCGGTGTAAACATAGCGCAGACCTTCTTCTTTTCCGATCTCGTAGGCCCGCTTCAGGGTCTCTACCGGGGTGGGCGGACGGGTAAGGAGGCGGTAGGTGGGATAAAACCGGGTCACATGCCAGGGGGTCTCCGGGCCCAATTCATCCCGAAGAAACCGGGCGATCTCCCGCAATTCCTCGGGGTCGTCGTTTTCGCCGGGAATGATCAGGGTGGTGACTTCCAGCCACACTCCCTGGCGCTTGAGATATTTCAGGGTCTCCAGCACCGGTTTCAGGCGGGCTTTACAGTGCCGTTTATAGAAGTCTTCCCGAAAGGCCTTGAGGTCAATATTGGCCCCGTGGAGGTGGGGATAGATGGTGTCCAGGGCCTCCGGGGTCATGTAACCGTTGGAGACAAAGACGTTTTTGAGTCCGGCTTCCGAGGCCAGGCGGGCGCAATCCAGAGCGAACTCAAAATAGACCGTGGGCTCGGTGTAGGTGTAGGAGATGGAGAGGCAACCTGTGCGCCGGGCCTCCTCCACCACCTCCTCCGGGCGCATCTCTTCTCCGGTCACATAGCCGTAGTGATGCGGAAACTGGGAGATTTCAAAATTCTGACAGAAATCGCAGCGGAAATTACAGCCTACGGTAGCGATGGAATAACTCAGGCTTCCGGGTAAAAAATGGAAGAGGGGCTTTTTCTCGATGGGATCCAGGTGATGGGCGATAACCTTTCCGTAGACCAGGCTATAAAGGACCCCTTCTTCGTTTTTACGCACCCCGCAAAGTCCGGTCTTTCCCGGAGGAATGCGGCAGCGGTGATGGCAAAGCCGGCAGCGGACCTCGCCACCTTCAAGTCGGTCGTAAAGGAGAGCCTCCCGCATACGCTCCTCCTCCTTTCAACCATAAGACCGAAAGGCCGAAGGTGCAATTCCGGGGATTGCTTCGGGAAAGGATTTGAGCTATTCAAGAAGAAAGGCCGGAGAGGAGGGAGGAGATGGCCGAGTGCATCTTCTGTAAGATCCTTGCCGGGGAGATCCCCTCTAAGAAGGTCTATGAAGATGATCTGGCCTATGCCTTTCACGACATCAATCCCGTAGCCCCCACCCATATTTTGATCATTCCCCGGAAGCACCTTTCCGGAATCCAGGAGATGACCGAGGAGGATCGGGAGCTGGTGGGGCATCTCTTCTGGGTAGCGCGCAAGATCGCCGAGGATCTGGGGCTCTCTCCTCTGGGGGATCCTACCCGGGGTTATCGCCTGGTGATCAATGCCGGACCTATGGCCGGGCAGACGGTCTTTCATCTCCATCTTCATCTTCTCGGGGGCCGGGAGATGGGCTGGCCTCCGGGTTAGGGCCCTTTTCGTAGGGCTCCAGGTGGACCACCACGTCCATTATCCGTCGGTGGCGGGCCATGAGGAAGCGTTTGACCCGTTCGGAGATGCGGTGGCCCTCCCGAACGGAAAGGTGCGGATCCACCTGAATGTGAAGATCCACCAGGGTACGGCCGGCGTGTTTGCGGGCCCGCACCCGATGGGCGTCCTTTACTCCTTTGACCTTGAGGACCTCTTCCCGGATGCGTTGGGCCTCTTCCACATCTATGCCGTCACAGAGTTCGGTGACCCCGGGCTGGACGATGCGCCAGGCGCAACGCAGGATAAAGCCGGAGACCAGAAGCGAGCCCAGGGGATCCAGGAAATGGAGGCCCGGGTGCAGAGCCGCCCCTCCGGCCCCCACCAGGGCCGGAAGGGAACTTA
Organism: Thermosulfurimonas marina; assembly: GCF_012317585.1. Lineage (NCBI taxonomy): Bacteria > Pseudomonadati > Thermodesulfobacteriota > Thermodesulfobacteria > Thermodesulfobacteriales > Thermodesulfobacteriaceae > Thermosulfurimonas > Thermosulfurimonas marina. Next base: position 554,744 of record NZ_CP042909.1, on the reverse strand, counting down.
AGGCGTCGGAACGGTGGTGATGGGCGTTGGCGATCACCACCGGAGAGCCGAGCTCCTTTCCGATCCTCAAAGTGAGGCGGAAGAGACCCTCTTTGAGGAGGAGGGAGAGGGCCGGGGGCAGGAGCACCCAGAGGGGTAGGGTCTCCGGGGGCCGGGAGTGCAGGGAGGTCAGGGCCCGGAAGGCCAGGCCCAGCCCGGTGGCCCCCAGCAAGACCCCTACGGTGACCGCCAGCAGGGTCTCGATCCTTCGGTGCCCGTATGGGTGGTCCTCGTCCGGCGGGGCCGCTCCGTATTTGAGCCCCAAAAGGGTAAGAAGGTCGGTGGCCAGATCCGAAAGGCTGTGCACTCCGTCGGCCAGAACCGCCTGGCTGTGTCCCCACCAGCCGGCCAGAATCTTGAGGAGGGCCAGAGCCAGGTTGACCCCCGCTCCCAGGATGGTGATGCGGTAAAGGCTGATCATAAAGGTACCAGTTCCACCGCCGGTCCCACCGCCCCCAGGTCCTTCCCCAGAATACAGACCACTCCCAGGAGGCCCGGGAGGTCCCGGGCTGCGGAAAGGATTCGGCGAAGGCTCTTTTTTCCCTTGGCCAGATTCCCCAGGGCCGTGGCTGCGGCATCGGCTAGCGCGGCCTCCGGGGCGATTACGGTTACGGCCTCGGCCTGTCCCAGGGAGAGGCTGTGGCCGATCTTCCCGGAAGAGGTGCAGACCCCGCAGGGCTGAAAATCCGGGGCGATCCGGAGCCCCACTTTTCCGGAAAGGGGGGAATCTCCGGCATAAAGGGCTACGGTAGCCGCTCGCCCCAGGGCCAGAAAGATGTCGCCTCCGTTTTCCACCACCACCTTTCGGGTCAAGCCTTCCGCCAGAAGCCTTCGGCCCACCGCCTCGGCAATGGCCCCGGCCACCGCGGCCATGGGCCCCACCCCCACAGCCCTACCGGCGGCAAGCATCCTCTTTACGATCTCCGGAGCTCCGGGGTCCTCCGGGAGGGGTTTGAGGGAGGAAAGGAATTCCGGGTGTTCCTTGAGGTACTCTTCAAGAGGGGCTCGGATCTCCTGGACCAGTTGCAGGACTTCCAGCGAAAGATCCCTTTCGGCCAGGACCGCCAGATCCGTCTCCCGATAAACCACCCGGAAGGCGCAGAGATCTCCTTCCGGGCGGAACCAGGTGCGGTAGTGCCGGATCTCACCGCAGGCTACGGGCACGCCGCCTTACCTCCTCGTAGTAATCGCCTCCGGTGGGGGGGTTGATGACGATGGCCGGAAAGTCCTCCACCTCCAGTTCAAAAAGGGCCTCCGGGCCCAGTTCCGGAAAGGCCAGCACCCGGGCGGCCCGGATCTTTTGGGAAAGATAGGCTCCGGCTCCGCCAAAGGTGGCCAGATACACGGCCCCGTAGCGCACTATGGCCTCCCGCACCTCCGCCCCTCGAGGGCCCTTGCCGATGGTGGCCGCAAGCCCCAGGGCCAGAAGCCTCGGGGTGTAGGCGTCCATGCGGTAAGCCGTGGTGGGCCCGGCGGAGCCGATGACCCTTCCCGGAGGAGCCGGGCTGGGCCCCACATAATAGAAGGCCTGGCCCTCAAGGTCCACCGGGAGGGGCTCTCCTCTTTCCAGAAGTTCGATGATCCTCCGATGGGTGGCGTCTCGGGCGGCGAGCAACCTTCCAGAAAGGGAAAGCAATTCCCCGGGCCGAAGATCTCGCAAGAGATGGCGATCCTGAAGGGGAAAGACCAATTTTCGCTTATCCATCCCTAACTCCTTCGGCTTTCGGAAATCCTCAACTCCGGATCTTCCCACAATTTTGAAAAGCTTTGCTATAATTCTATCTGAAAAAATTATGGGGAGGAGAGCGATGGGTTTTGTGGAAAGAGTGGATCGATCCCTTAAGATGTGGCAGAAGCTTGCGGTGGTGGCCTTTTGTGTGGTGGTTCTGGTGGTGGTAAATACGGCGGTGCTTCTGGTGATGCAAAAGAGGACCGAAAGACTCCAGAGGGAGGCCCATAGGGCCACCCAGGCCATGGATACTCTGGATGCCCTGCTTGCGGAACACCTCCGCTGGAAGGTCAATCTCCTTACCGGGCTTCTCAATGAGAGCCCACCCGAGATCCTGGTGGACCCCGACCGCTGTCCCCTTCAGAAGTTTCTGGCCAGCTGGCGGGCCGAAGCCCCGGAGGAAAAGGAGCTTGTGGCCCGGATCCGGGAGGTGGACCGCAAGCTCCATCTGGCCGGAGGGGAGATCTCTAAACTCCTTTCGGAAGAGGCCGACTTCGAGGAGGTGGTTGCGGTCTACAACGAAAGGGCTAACCCCCTCTCCAAGGAACTTCTCTTTAAGCTCCTTCCCCGTTTAGAGGATCTATTGGGAAAGAGGATGGATCAACTTCAAGGGGAGGCCCGTCGGAGTCTCGATCTGGTGAAAAAGGTCTCGCTTTTTCTCAACCTCTGGTTAGTGGTGGGTACCCTTCTGGTCTTTGCCTTTATGGCCTATCGGCTCGGGCGTAAGGTGCGCCAAGTCCTTTCCGCGGTGGACCGCATGGCCGGAGGAGACTTTTCCTTTAGGACCCGGGCTTCCGGGCGGGACGAAATGGCCCAGATCCTTGCCCACCTGGATCGCATGGCCGACCATCTCCAGCCCCTCATTAGGGATACCGCGGAGGTCTCCCGCAAGGGGGAGACCCTTTCCGAGGAGGTAAGGGAGAGGTTGGAGGCGGCCGCCCGGGAGGCCGAGGCCGCGGGCGAGCGGGCCACGCGCATGAAGGAGGAGGCCGGGGCCATCCTGCAGAGTGTGGAGGAGGAATCCCGGTCCATTAACGAGATCTCCACCGCCATCCAGGAGATCAGTCAGAACACCACCCGGGCTAGCATGATCACCAAGGAGGCGGTGGAAAAGGCCCAGAGGGCTCAGGAGATTATGCACCGGGTGGGGGCGGCCTCGCAGGAGATCGAGGGGGTGATCCAGCTTATTACGGGTATCGCCGAGCAGACCAAGTTTCTGGCCCTGAACGCCACCATCGAGGCTGCCCGGGCCGGAGAGGCCGGAAAGGGTTTTGCCGTGGTGGCGGGCGAGGTCAAGGAGCTGGCCCGACAGACCGCCGAGGCCACCGGGGAGATCACCGAAAAGATCCGGACCATGCAGGCCGAAAGTGAAGAGGCCCTTCGGGCCGCAGACGAAATCGCCGGGGTCATTCAGGAGATCGACCAGATTGCCTCCGCCATTGCCGCGGCGGCGGAGGAGCAGACCGCGGTGATCGCGGATATCGCTCAGAAGGTGGAAAAGCAGAAGGCCGGCGCCGGGCAGTTTGCCCGGGAGGCCGAGGAGGCCTATACCGCGGCCCAGAAGACCCTTTCCGGGGTAAAAGAGAATCTCCAGGCCATGCACCAGCTGGTGGAGGTGGTCAAGGAGCTTGCCCGGTCGGTTTCCCGGTTTAAAGTTTAGGACATGAGATATCTCAGTACCCGGGGAGGGATTTCCCCCCTCCCTTTTACCGCCACGGTTCTGGAGGGGCTGGCCCCGGACGGGGGCCTTATTGTGCCTGAAAAGATCCCGGAGCTTTCGGAGGCGGACCTGCGCCGCCTTCGAGGGCTTTCTTACCAGGATCTGGCCTACGAGGTCTTCCGGCTCTTCGCCGACGACCTCCCGGAAAGCGAACTGCGCCTTCTGGTGGACCGCTCCTATGCCACTTTTACCCATCCGGATATTACTCCGGTGGTGAAAAAGGGGCGGGTCTGGATCCTGGAGCTCTTTCACGGGCCCACCCTGGCCTTTAAGGACGTGGCCCTCCAGTTTCTGGGAAACCTTTTCGAATATCTGCTTCTTACGCGCGGAGAATATATGAATATTTTGGGAGCCACCTCGGGGGATACCGGCTCGGCGGCCATCTACGGGGTGCGGGGGAAGCGGAATCTGGCCATCTTCATCCTTCATCCCCACGGGCGGGTCTCCCCGGTACAGGCCCTGCAGATGACCACGGTGACCGACCCCAATGTCTTCAATCTGGCCCTTGAGGGGACCTTCGACGACTGTCAGGCCATCGTTAAGCAACTTTTTGGGGATCTGGAATTCAAAAGGCGCTATCGGCTCGGGGCGGTGAACTCCATCAACTGGGCCCGGGTGATGGCCCAGATCGTTTATTATCTCTGGGCCTACTTTCGGGTTTCCGAGGCGGAGGGGGCGGAGGAGGTGCGCTTTTCCGTGCCCACCGGCAACTTCGGGGACATCTTTGCCGGATATCTGGCCCGCCGGATGCTCGGAGGCCGTATCGAGCGCCTGATTCTGGCCACCAATGAAAACGACATCCTTACCCGCTTCGTAAATCGGGGGGACTATTCGGTGCGGGAGGTGATCCCCACCCTCAGTCCTTCCATGGACATCCAGGTGGCCTCCAATTTCGAGCGCTATCTCTACTATCTTTTCGGGGAGGATCCGGAACGAGTGCGGGAGGCCATGGTCCGCTTTGCCGAAGAGGGCCGTCTCCGGTTTTCCGAAGAAGAGATCCGCCGGGTCCAGAGGGATTTCCTTTCGGCCTCCGTGACCCAGAAGGAAACCCTGGAGACCATTCGGGACTTTTATCAGGAAACGGGCTATATCCTGGATCCCCACACCGCTGTAGGGGTACGGGCGGCCCTTGAATTCCTGGAGGCCCGCCCCATGATCTGTCTGGCCACCGCGCATCCGGCCAAATTTCCCGAGGCCGTATCCCGGGCCCTGGGCTTTGAACCCCCGATTCCCGAGGCCCTCAAGGGCCTTTCCGAAAGACCCCGAAGGGTGGTCATTCTTCCCGCCGATCCGGCCGCCGTGCGCCGTTTTATTGAAGAAAACGCCCTCCAGATTTCTTGACAAAGTTCAATTTATAGATTAACCTGGTCTCAAAAATTAAAGGAGACCCGGAGATGAAGATTACCCAGGCCGAGGACTACGGGATACGTTGTGTGCTCTATCTTTCCCGCTATCCGGAAAAGACCATTCCCCGCTGGAATATTGCCCGCGCCATGGATATCCCGGAGCCCTTTTTGGCCAAGATCGCCCAGGATCTGGCCCGGGCGGGTATTATTACCATTACCCGGGGACGTAAAGGGGGATATCGCTTGGCGGTGCCCCCGGAGGAGCTAACCCTTCTCCGGGTGGTGGAGGCCATGAGCGGAGAGATCTTCTTGAGTCACTGCGTCCTGGATCCGGAAAACTGTAAACGCTCCTCCCTCTGTCCCACCCATGAGGTCTGGGCCGAGATCCGGGAACTTCTGCGCAAAAAGCTCGACCAGATCACCTTTGCGGACCTGGTCCAACGCGAGTCCTGCCTCCTTGACAACCGGCGCAGCCGGCGCCGAAAATAAAATTAGTTAAAACTCAAGAAGGGGGGGGTGAAAACCATGAAAGGGTGAATAGGGTTGGATTTTACAGAAAAGGTTAATCTTTTGGGTTTACTTTTACACAAAATAAGGAGAGGAGGTGTTAAAAATGGATGTGGTCTGGGCTTCTAGGTTGCAGTTTGGAGCCGCGGCTTTTTTTCACTTCCTTTTTGTGCCTTTAACCCTGGGGCTTTCCATTTTAACCGCCATCTACGAAACCCTTTATGTGAAGACCGGGGACGAGGACTACCGGCGGGCGGCCAAGTTCTGGGGGAGGCTCTTTCTCATCAATTTTGCCCTGGGAGTGGTCACCGGGATCACCCTAGAGTTTCAGTTCGGGACCAACTGGCGCTACTATTCCGAATACGTGGGAGATGTTTTCGGGTCCCTTCTGGCCATTGAGGCCACCCTGGCCTTTTTCCTGGAGTCCACCTTCATCGCCGTCTGGGCCTTCGGCTGGAACCGCCTTTCTCCCAAGATGCACTGTCTGGCCATCTGGCTTACGGCCTTGGCCTCCAACATTTCCGCCCTCTGGATTTTGATTGCCAACGGCTGGATGCAGCACCCCGTGGGCTATGTGCTGCGGAACGGCCGGGCGGAGCTTAAGAGCTTTGCCGAGGTGGTCTTCAACAAATTTGCCTGGCTGGAATTTCTCCATACCGTACCTGCGGCCTACATTCTTTCGGGCCTCTTTGTCCTCGGGGTCTCGGCCTGGCATCTGCGGCGGGGCCGGGAGGTGGCCTTTTTCAAAAAGAGTTTCCGGGTGGCCGCGGTCTGGACCCTCATCTTTAGTCTCTTCGTTTTTGTGGAAGGCCATCTCCACGGCACGGAGGTGGCCCACACCCAGCCCACCAAGCTTGCGGCTATGGAGGCCCTCTGGGAGACCCAGAAAGGGGCCCCCTGGACCCTCTTTGCCATTCCCGATCCGGCTAAGGAGCGCAACCTGGTGGAGATCAAGATTCCCAAGCTCCTGAGTCTCCTGGCCTTTCATTCTCCAGAGGCCGAGGTGAAGGGCCTCAAAGACTTTCCCCCGGAGGAACGGCCCCCGGTCTCTTTCACCTTCTGGAGTTTCCGGATCATGGTCCTTCTGGGAATCTGGTTCGTGCTCCTTTCCTTCTGGGCCTTTAAGAATCGGGAAAATCCCGAGGCCTCGCCCGGGCTTTTGCGGGCCCTCATCTGGTCTATCCCCCTCCCTTACATCGCCCTTGAGGCCGGCTGGATGGTGGCCGAGGTGGGGCGCCAGCCGTGGATCGTTTACGGGGTGATGAAGACCGCCGAGGCCGTCTCCCCCATTTCTCCGGTCCAGGTAGGGGTGACTCTGGCGGCCTTCCTGATCTTCTACACCATCCTCGGGGTGATCGACTTCTGGCTGCTGGCCCACTACGCCCGTAAAGGGCCCGAACCCGTGACGGCTTAAAATTTAGAAAGGAGGGATGAGCCATGGAACACAACGTCTTTCAGGTCATATGGTTTGTGCTCTGGGGAGTTTTATGGGCGGTCTATTTCGTCCTGGACGGCTTTGATCTCGGGGCGGGGATCCTTCTGCCCTGCGTGACCAAAAACGAGGCCGAGCGCCGGGCGGTCTATCAGGCCATCGGGCCCTTCTGGGACGGCAACGAGGTCTGGTTGATCACCGCCGGTGGGGCCACTTTTGCCGCCTTTCCCAAGACCTACGCCGTGATGTTTAGCGGCCTTTATACCGCCCTTTTTGTGCTCCTTTTCGCCCTGATCGTCCGCGGGGTGGCCATCGAATTCCGGGAAAAGGTGGCCGGTGAGGGCTGGCGCCGCTTCTGGGACTTTCTCTTCTGGATCTCTTCCCTGGTGGCCACCCTCATCCTGGGGGTGGCCTTCGGAAATCTTTTCCTGGGGTTGCCCATCGATGCCCAGGGGATCTTTCGGGGAAGCTTCCTTACCCTCCTTCACCCCTACGCCCTGCTGGTAGGGGCCCTTTTCGTGGTGGCCATTTCTGTGCACGGGGCCTGCTGGCTGGCCTTCAGGGTAAACGGCGAGTTTCGGGAGCGCCTCCTGCGGGACGCCAAGATCCTCTGGGTCTTTGAGGCCGTGCTGGCCGTGGCCGTGCTCCTTTTCTCCTTGAAGCTCACCCCCCTCTGGGGCAATTACCTCAAGGCCCCGGTGCTTTTCGTCTTTCCCCTGCTGGCCGTGGTGGGGCTTATCCTGGTCCCTTATTTTCTTAATGCCGGCCGGACGCTTGCGGCCTTCCTTTCCTCCGGGGCGGCCATCCTGGGGGTGACCGCCTGGGGGGTGGCCGGGCTCTTTCCCAACCTCTTCCCCTCTCGCCTCAACCCGGAATGGTCCCTTACCATCTACAATAGCTCCTCTAGCCCCCTCACCCTCAAGATCATGACCGTGGTGGCCGTAGTCTTCGTGCCCATCGTCCTCCTTTACACCCTCTGGACCTACCGGACTTTCTCCTACCGCATCACCCGTGAGGAGCTGGCCTACGGCGAGGGTTATTAAAATCTTCGGGGCGCCCTTGACATTTGGGGCGCCCCTTTTATATTGATAAAGACCAGTCGGTCCTTATTGTCCCCTCCGGGGTTTCCAAAAAATTTCCGAAATACGAGGTAAGCACATGTCTCAAGAGGTTTTGCCCAAGGAAGAAGAGCTTCCTTCTGAGGAGATCGAGGTCCTAGAGCTTTCGGAGTTGCGCCGGCGGCCCCTCAGCGAGCTGGCGGAGCTGGCCCTGGCCTACGGGGTGGAGAACGCCGGGGATCTGCGCAAGCAGGAGCTGGTCTCGGCCATCGTGCGGGCCCATCTGGAAAAGGGAGGGGAAGTCCGGGCCGAAGGGGTGCTGGAGGTCCTTCCGGAAGGCTTTGGTTTCCTGCGCTTTCCGGACTATAGCTACCTTCCCGGCCCGGAGGACATCTATGTCTCTCCCTCCCAGATCCGGCGCTTCGGACTGCGTACCGGAGATACGGTCTCGGGTTTCATCCGTCCGCCCAAGGAAGGCGAAAAGTATTTCGCCCTCCTTAAGATCGAAAAGATCAACTTTCAGAGCCCGGAGAAGGCCCGCCTGCGGATTCCTTTTGATCAGCTCACGCCCATCTACCCCAACGAATGGCTGCGCCTGGAGACCGATCCGGACAACTTCTCCACCCGGATCGTAGATCTCTTCTGTCCTATAGGGAAAGGTCAGCGAGGGCTCATTGTGGCTCCGCCGCGGACCGGAAAGACTATGCTTCTGCAGAACATCGCCAACGGCATCGCCCGCAACTATCCCGAGGTCTATCTCATCATCCTTCTCATCGACGAGCGTCCGGAAGAGGTCACGGACATGGAAAGGAATGTGCCCGCGGCCGAGGTCATCAGCTCCACCTTTGACGAGCCTCCCCAGCGGCACACCCAGGTGGCCGAAATCGTGATCGAGCGGGCCAAGCGTTTGGTGGAATACGGTTACGACGTGGTGATTCTCCTGGACAGTCTTACCCGGCTGGCCCGGGCCTATAACACCGTAGTTCCTTCCAGCGGAAAACTCCTTTCCGGAGGGATCGATGCCCAGGCCCTCCACAAGCCCAAGCGCTTTTTCGGAGCGGCCCGAAACATCGAGGAAGGGGGGAGTCTGACCATCATTGCCACCTGCCTTATCGATACCGGCAGCCGGATGGACGAGGTGATCTTTGAGGAATTCAAGGGCACCGGAAATCTGGAGATTCATCTGGACCGGCGCCTGGCCGACCGTCGGATCTGGCCGGCCATCAACATTCACCTCAGCGGGACCCGGAAAGAAGAACTCCTCCTGCCCCCGGAGATCCTCCACCGGGTCTGGCTCCTGCGCAAGGTGCTTTCCCCCCTCAATCCGGTGGACTGTATGGAATTTTTGCTGGACAAGATGAAAGACACCAAGAGCAACGCCGAATTCCTGGCCTCCATGAACCAGTAAGATGCTTGAAAAGGGGCTCAAGAGAGTTTTAAATGGGACAAAAGAAAGGAGGTAGAGGGAGATGAAAAAGGGCATACATCCCGAATATTATCCGGAGGCGGTGATACGCTGTGCCTGCGGAAACGAATTTACCGTGGGGGCCACCCGGCCGGAGATCCGGGTGGAGGTCTGCTCCAAGTGCCATCCCTTTTTCACCGGGGAGCAGCGTTTTGTGGACACCGAAGGAAGGGTAGAAAAGTTCATGAAAAAATACGCCGAATACTACGAGAAGCAGTCCTCTTAAGATGGCCCTTTCGGACCTTTACCTTTCCAGACTGGCCGAAGTAGAGCGGCGTTACGAGGAGCTTTCCCGGCTCCTTTCCGATCCGGAGACCCTGGAGGACCGCAAGCGCTATGCGGAGCTGGCCCGGGAACATGCCGAACTTGAGGGGATCGTGGAGGCCTATCGGGAATACCGCCGGGTCCTGAAGGAGATCGAAGAAAACAAGGAACTGCTTGAGGAAGGGGACGAGGAGTTGCGAGAGCTGGCCCGGGAGGAACTGAAGACTCTGGAGAGCCGAGCGGAGGCCCTGGAAAAGGAGATCCCCCTTCTTCTCCTTCCCCGAGACCCCAACGACGAAAAGGATGTCATTTTGGAGATTCGGGCCGGGGCCGGAGGAGAAGAGGCGGCCCTTTTTGCCGCGGATCTCCTGCGTATGTATGCCCGTTATGCCGAACGCCGGGGCTGGCGCCTGGAAATCCTTTCGGCCCATGAGACCGGGCTGGGGGGCTTCAAGGAGGTCATCGCCCGTGTGGAAGGTAAGGGGGCTTATAGCCGCCTAAAATACGAAAGCGGGGTGCACCGGGTGCAACGCATCCCGGTTACGGAGTCCGGGGGCCGTATCCATACCTCCACGGTGACGGTGGCCGTCCTTCCAGAGGCTGACGAGGTGGAGGTGGAGATTCGGCCGGAGGAGCTGCGCATCGAGACCATGCGGGCCTCGGGCCACGGAGGCCAGCATGTAAACCGCACGGAAAGTGCGGTGCGTATTACCCATTTGCCCACGGGAATTACCGTCTATTGTGCCAACGAACGCAGCCAGCATCAGAATCGGGCCACGGCCCTAAAGATCCTGCGGGCCCGTCTTTACGAGAAAGCACTGCGGGAGCAGCAGGAAAAGATCCAGGCCGCGCGCCGCAGCCAGGTGGGCACCGGAGAGCGCAGCGAACGCATCCGCACCTATAACTTTCCTCAGAACCGGGTCACGGATCACCGTATCGGGCTCACCCTCTACCGGCTGGAAGAGATCCTCGACGGGGATCTCGACGAATTTATCGATGCCCTGATCACCCACTTCCGCACCGAAGCCCTGAAGCGCGAGGAAGAAGCCCTCCTGCGGGAGGCCGCATGATCGAGGCCTATCGTTTCGGAGAGATGGTAGTCTCGGGAAAGACCTATCGCCGGGACCTCAAGATCATCGAGGGGCGGGTGGTGCCGGACTGGTGGAGAAGGGAGGGCCACCTCCTGGCCCCTGAGGATCTCGAGGATGTCTGGGCGGCGCGTCCGGAGGTCCTGGTGGTGGGCACCGGGGCCTCGGGGGTCATGCGGGTGGATCCCCGGGTGAAGGAGAGGGCCCAGGCCTTAGGGATCACCCTGGAAATATATCCCACGGCCAAGGCCGCCGAGAGATTCAACCAGCTTTTTTCCGAGGGCCGCCGGGTGGCCGGGGCCTTTCATCTCACCTGCTGAAAAGCCTCCCGCAAGGGTTTCCCCGGCCGGAAAACTACCCGGACCCCTTTCTTTCCGCGAAAGACCCGAAACCTTCCCCAGCTTCCCAGATGGACCACTCCCTCCTCCTCAAGGGCCCTTTGCAGCTCCTCCGCCAGGGCCCGCAGAAAGAGCCGGGCCTTTCTGCGGGAGACCCCCAGCCTTTCCGAAAGGGCCTCCGCCAGGGACTCAAACCCCTTTAAGGTGTCTTTGGACAATTTTCCCGATCTCCGAAAGAGAAATAGGTTTTTTAAAAAGGTAAAGGGGCCCGGGGAAAACAGAGGAGACCTTCTGGAGAGCTTCCTCTTCCGCATAGCCGGTAAGGATAATGACCGGGGTCCCGGGAGAGATTCCTTCTAAGAGCTCGCAGGCCAGACCATCGGGCAAGAGACAGTCGGAGATCACCAGGGAAAAGGATTTCTCTTGGAGGAGTTTTTCGGCCTCGGCCACGTTGGAGGCCGTAAGAATCTCGCTTCCGGGGGCCAGGAGGCCCAGGTACTCTTTCAGTTGTTCCCGGATATCGGAATCGTCTTCGATAAGGAGGATTCTCTGGGCCATGGTGGTAGTATATAAGTATTCGGAAACCCAAGGCAAGTGGGAGGTAAGAGATGGGACTTCCGCCGGAATTGCGGGAACTTTTGGCCTGTCCCCGGTGTAAGGGAGGACTTGAGGAAAGGGAAGACCCTCCGGGGCTGATCTGTCACCCCTGTGGGCTCTTTTACGAGATCCGGGAGGGTATTCCGGTGCTCCTGGTGGAAGAGGCCCGGCCCCTGGCAGAGGTCCTTCCGGATGAGCCATCCCCGCAAGCCCCCTGAAGCCCTTTATTTCGTGAGCGCCTTCGGGAGGGAAGAGGCCCGGGTGCTGGAGGCCGTGGAGGCCCTCTCCGAAACCCTGGGCCCGGTGCTCTTTCGCTCCCCCTGGCGACCCTTCAGTTACACCGACTATTACTTTGCGGAGTTCGGTTCCCCCCTGGTCCGGGCCTTCTTTTTTTTCGATCTGCGTCCGCAGGAGGATCTGGTAGAGATCAAGCATCAGGCCTATCGGGTGGAAAAGGCCTTCTCCCAAAAAGGGCGCCGCACGGTGAATCTGGATCCGGGCTATCTCCTTCTTTCCCGGGTGGTCCTTTCCACCTTCAAGGATTTTGCCCACCGGATCTATCTCGGCCGGGGGGTCTTCGCTGAGGTTACCCTTATTTTCCGGCAGGGCTCCTTTCGCACCCTTCCCTGGACCTATCCCGATTATGCCGCTGCCGAGACCCTTAACCTTTTCAACCGCCTGCGAGAGGAGTATAAAAAGCACTTGAAATGCTTAAAGATCGCTACGGAAGAAGGCTCCGTTACCTGAGGGTCTCGGTCACCGACCGGTGTAATTTCCGCTGTCTTTACTGTAGTCGAGACTTTTCCGAGTGGCTCCCCCGGGAGGATATTCTAAGTTTAGAGGAGATCCGGGAGGTGGTGGCCGCGGCGGTCTCTCTGGGGGTGGAACGGGTCCGGCTTACCGGGGGGGAGCCCCTGGTACGTCGGGATTTTCCCCATCTGGTGCGTATGCTTTCCGAAATTCCCGGACTCCGGGATCTCTCCCTCACCACCAACGGCTACCGTCTGGCGGAACTGGCCCGGGAGCTCAAACAGGCTGGACTCCACCGGGTCAATCTCAGCCTGGACACCCTGAAGGCGGAGCGCTTTCGGGAGCTTACCGGGGTGGACGGTCTTTCCCGGGTCCTTTCCGGGCTTGAGGCCGCCCTTTCCGTGGGGCTTCATCCGGTAAAGGTCAACATGGTGGTCATGCGCGGGGTGAATGAGGACGAAATCCTGGAGATGGCCCGTCTCAGTCTTTCCGAGCCCTTGGAGGTCCGCTTTATCGAGTTCATGCCCGTGGGCCCGGGGGTGTCCTGGGAGGAGGAGCGTTTCCTGCCGCTGGCGGAGATCATGGAACGGGTACGGGAGCTCGGCCCCCTGGAGGAGGTCCCCTCTCAGGGTGGAGGGCCGGCCCGGGTCTTCCGTCTTCCCGGGGCCCGGGGACGGGTGGGCTTCATTGCCGCCATCAGTCGGCACTTCTGCGACCGCTGCAACCGCTTGAGGCTTACGGCCGAGGGTCGCCTGCGGCTCTGTCTCTTTTCGGAGGAGGAGTTCGATCTGCGTCCTTACCTGGGCCGGGGCCCGGAGGTCCTGCGAGAGGCCCTGCTTGAGGCCGTGCGCCGCAAGCCCTTCGGCAAGGAGCTTTCCGGAAAGCGCCGGCGCCCCATGAGGGCCATCGGAGGGTAGGGAATTGACAAAGCGCCCCTCCGGAGGCAATATCACCTTTCAACCTCGGATGAGGGTGAGTCCCATGGCGGAATTTCCTCCGGTAAAACCGGCCCGGCGCACGGAAAGGATCGAGTACGCGGTAAGGGACATCGTGCTCACCGCGGAGGAGGCGGCCCGTCGGGGCCGAGAACTCCTCTTCCTGAATATTGGAGATCCCATCCAATATGATTTTTACACGCCCCGGCCGCTGGTGGAGGCGGCCTGTAAGGCCATGTTTGAAAACCTTACGGGCTATTCAGCCTCGGCCGGGGTGGACGAGGCCCTGGAGGCCATCCGGCGGGAGGCCCGGCGTCGGGGGATCGAGCCGGTGGACATCTTCATCACCACCGGAGCCAGCGAGGCCATCGACTTCGCCCTTACCGCTCTGGTAAATAGCGGCGACAACGTCCTGGTGCCCTTTCCGGGCTATCCCCTCTATACCGCTATCCTGGCCAAGTTGGAGGCCGAGGCCCGTCCCTATTACCTGCGCGAGGAGGAGGGCTGGCAGCCCGATCCGGAGGAGATCGCCTCCCGGGTGAACGAACGCACCCGGGGGATCGTCCTCATCAATCCCAACAATCCCACCGGGGCGGTCTTCAGCCGGGAGGTCCTCGCGGCCATCGCCGAGGTGGCCCGGCGCCACCGCCTAGTTATCTTTTCCGACGAGATCTACGACAAACTGGTCTTCGACGAAGACGAACATGTCTCCATTGCCGCTCTGGCCCCGGATGTCCCGGTGGTGACCTTTAACGGGCTTTCCAAGTGTTATCTGGCCCCGGGTTTCCGGATTGGCTGGGGGATTGTCTCCGGTCCGGCGGAGGCCTTGCGGGATTATGTGGAGGCCATCCACAAACTGGCCCGGGCCCGGCTTTCCACTAGCCATCCCAAGCAGTACGCCATCCCGGTGGCCCTGGAGGGAGACCAGGCCCATCTTCCCCCGGTGGTGGAAAAACTCCGCCGACGCCGGGATCTAACCTATAAGATGCTCAACGAGATCCCCGGAATCTCCTGTGTGAAGCCCCGAGGGGCCTTCTACGCCTTTCCCCGCATTGAGGTCCCCGGGGTCTCGGATCGGGAGTTTGTGCGGGAGCTGATCCTGGAGACCGGGGTGGTGGTGGTCCATGGAAGCGGCTTTGGTCAGCTCCCCGGCACGGCTCACTTCCGGGTGGTCTTCTTGCCCCCGGAAGAGGTCCTGGCCCGGGCCTTTGAGCGCCTGGCGGATTTTGCGGGCCGCTTCTTCAAGCGCTACGGTCTTTAATGCCGGTGTAGATGGTCACCACCCCCAGGGTCAAAGGATAGGCCCGAAGTTCCTTAAAGCCCACCTCCGCCATCCAGGAGAGGACTTCTTCCGGAGAGGCGAAGGCGTAAATAGAGCGGGCTAGGTAGAGGTAGGCCTCCCGATCTCCGGTAAGGGTTCCTCCGAGAAGGGGCATGAAATACCGAAGATAGAGGGCATAAAGCGGGGCAAAGAAGGGGTTTTGGGGGCGGCTGAATTCCAGAATGACCACCTTGCCTCCCGGCCGCAACACTCGGAAGATCTCGGCCAGACCCTTCCGGGGCCGGGCCAGGTTGCGCAACCCGAAGGCCATGGTGGCCCCGTAGAAGACCCGGTCCTTAAAAGGGAGGGCCTCGGCGTCTCCTCCCACACAGGCCAGGTAAGGGGAGAGGGGATCCTCGCGCAGGCGCCACCTTCCGTAAAGGAGCATTTCCAGGGTGAGATCCAGGGCCACCACCTTCCGAGGGCTCTGCCGGACAAGCTCCAGGGCTAACGGGAGGGTCCCGGCGCAGAGGTCGAGAAGGGGGCCCGGAACCCCGGCCAACTCTTCGGCGGCCTTCCGGCGCCAGAAGGCGTCGCGGCCGAAACTCCCCAGGCGGTTGACCAGGTCGTAGCGCCGGGTCACCCGGGAGAACTTGTCCTTGACGAAGCGCTTCTTTTCTTCCACCCCTCAGAGATCCACAAAGCGGAATTCCGGCACCGAAGGGATTTCTCCCCGACGGGCCAGGTGCTGGTAAAAGACCCGCAGGGCCTCCTGTTTGACCCCGGAAAGATCGTACTCCAGGCCCAGGAGATAGGCTTGAGCCTCCTCCAAGGAAAGTTCCCGGGGTCTCTCGCGGGCCACCTCGGAAAGCTGCGCAACTCCCCGGGCCCGGGAAAGATAGAGGGCCCCGGCCACCTCCCGGAGGGTGCCCCTTTCCGCGGCCAGCACCTCCCGGCGCAGGGCCAGGACCGCAAAGACGAAGGGAAGTCCGGTGCGCTCCATCCAGATCCCGGCCAGATCCAGGACTCCGGGGAAGGGAGGGCTTTTACGCAAGCGCAGGGCCTCGTCCCCGATGGCCAGATAGCCCCAGGCTCCTCCTCCGGGGCCTCCCCGGACATATCGGGGACGAACGCCCTGAAAATCCTCCAGGAGAATCCGCAGGAGGGCCACGGAGGTCTCGCTCTCCGGGGTGAGGGCCACGGTCTTTCCGGAAAGCTCTCGGAGATCTCCGCGGTAAAAGAAGAGCACGCTTCCTACCCGGCCGCTGGCACTGATGGAAAGGTCAGGAAGGAGAAGGAATTTTTGGGGATGGCGGGCGTAAAGTACCGAAGGCACCAGTCCGGCCTCCAGTTCTCCGGAAAGGAGCCCTCGGGCCAGCTCTGCCGGAGAGGCGTAAAGGAGCTCCACCTCCGGGGGAAGGTTTGAGGCCAGATCCTGGCGCAGGGCCGCGGTGTTGAGATAACGCACGAGCCCCAGTCTAAAGCGGGCCATAGAGACGCACCTCCACCTTTTTGGGCCCCTCAAGCAGACGCTCCCAAGGGGAGCCCCGTCCTGGAGTAAGGGAAAGGCCGATCATTTCGGCCCGGGCCCCGGGGCCGATAAAGCCCAGATCTGGGCGTCCCAGGGCCTCGGCCCCCCAGAGGGTGGCCATGAGGAAGAGTTTTTCCGGCGCCACCTCGGGATAGGCCGCCCTCAGGGCCTCCATCTCCGCCAGGATGGAGAGTCGGTCGTTGCTGGCCAGGCTGTCCGTGCCCAGGCAGGGCTTAAGCCCCACCGAAAGCATGGCCGGAAGCGGGGGAAGACCCACCCCCAAAAAGATGTTGCTCCGGGGACAGAGACAGGGCCGGGACCTTCTCTGGGCCAGGATCTCCAGGTCGCTAGCGGTGGCCTGGACCAGGTGCACACAGATGGTCCTTTCGTCAAGCACCCCCAACCGGTCGAGATAGGCCACCGGAGAGAGCCCTGGGGCCCGAAAGCCCGGGGGCATCTGCCCCCGCTCCTCAAGGAGCACCCGCAAAGGCCCCTCCCCCTCCTTGAGAAAGGCACACTCCTCCGGGCTTTCAGCCACATGGATGCTCAGGGGCCGTCCCGCCCTCCGGGTCCAACTCTTTATGGCCTGGATGAGGACCGGGGAGACGGTGTAAGGGGCGTGGGGGGAGAGGGAATAGGTGATGCGCTCTCCCTCCGGGCCTTTCACGAAATCCCGGAGATTGGTTCCGCCCTTAAAGTCGATGATTTCGCGAAAATAGACGCTATAGAAGGGGGACTCCCGGAGAAGGCCCAGGGTGAGCCCGGTATTGCCTACGTCGGCCACCAGGCCTACGCCCTCCCTCCAGAGTTCGCGCAGGGCCTCCTCTACGGCCTGACGGGCCTCGGAAAGGGCCACCTCGGTGCGCTGACGGATGAGATTGCGCACCCAGGTTACGAAGGAACCCGAAGGGGTAAGCCGGAAGCGGAAGACCGAAAGCTCAAGATGAGTGTGGGCGTTCACCAGGGCCGGAAGAAGGGCCACTCCTTCCAGGTCCAAGACCTTTCCCCGAAAGGTGCGCCGAAGATCCCGGAAGGGTCCCACTTCCCGCACCCGTCCCCCGCTGACCAGCACCGCCCCGTCGGTAAGGGGTGGGGAGATCATGGGGAGGACCACAGGGGCCCGCACCAAGACCGGTTTCGAACCCAGAGGGTATTCCTGCATTATTCCAAAAGGGTGTAATCCATGCGCCGCCGGCGGGGTTCATAGCCCGCCTCCCGGATAAGGCGCCGAATTTCCTCCTCGGAAAGACGATGGGAGACCCCGGCCGCGGCCACCACATTCTCCTCAATCATGGTGCTTCCGAAATCGTTGGCCCCGAATTCCAGGGCCACCTGGGCCACCTTGGGCCCCTGGGTCACCCAGGAGGCCTGGAGATTGGAGATATTGTCCAGCACGATCCGGGAAATAGCCAGGGTTTTCAGATATTCCACCGGGGTGGCCTTAGGAACGGAAAGGGCGGTATTTCCGGGCTGAAAAGGCCAGGGGATAAAGGCCGTAAAGCCTCCGGTTTCATCCTGAAGCTCCCGGAGGCGCAGGAGGTGTTCCACCCGATCCTCCAAGGTTTCGATATGTCCGAACATCATGGTGGCGGTGGTTTTAAGGCCCAGATGGTGGGCGGTGCGCATTACCGAAAGCCATTCCTCCGCCGAGCATTTATGGGGGGAGATCCGCTGTCTGACCCGGTCCACCAGGATTTCCGCCCCCCCTCCGGGGATGGAATCGAGCCCAGCGGCTATCAGCCTCCGGAGGACCTCCTCCACCGAAAGCCCCTCCCGCCGGGAAAAGAAGATGATCTCCGGAGGAGAGAAGGCGTGCACGTGCACCTCCGGGAAACGCTCCTTAAGGAAAGAAAGCATTTCCTCGTAAAAGGAAAGGGGAAGGTCCGGATGGAGGCCACCCTGAAGGAGGATCTGGTAGCCCCCCAGGGCCAGGGTCTCTTCCACCTTGCGGGCCAATTCCTCAAAGGAAAGGACGTAGCCCTGAGGGTCTCCCGGAGGGCGATAGTAGGCGCAGAACTTGCATCCCGAGACACAGATGTTGGTGTAGTTGATGTTGCGGTCCACAATGTAGGTCACCAGGGGTTCGGGGTGTAGCCTCCGGCGCACCTCCCGGGCCAGTTCCCCGAGTTCAAAGAGATCTCTCTCAAAGAGGCCCAGGGCCTCCTCCCGGCCCAGGCGCTCACCGGCTAAAATTTTTTCCACCACCTGATCCATGGGAAATCCCTTGCACGGAGGAAAGACCTCCGGTTAGATAGCATTTAACCTCGGGCCAAAGGGGGCGTCAACGTGAAGGCGAATGAATGGCCGCCGGAGGAGTGGTTCGGAAAGTTCTATCTCGCGGATCTCCATGTCCACAGCCGCTTCAGCCGGGCCACCAGCCGAGAGATGACCGTGCCGGTGCTCTCCCGCGTGGCCCGAGAAAAGGGCCTGGGCCTGGTGGGCACCGGGGATTTTACCCACCCGGAATACTTTCGCGAGCTTGGGGAATATCTTGAGGCCGCCCCCGAAGAGGGGCTCTATGTCTTTCGGGAAGACCCGGAGGGTCCCCGTTTTATCCTTTCGGCCGAAATTTCCCTGATCTTTTCCTGGAGGGGAAAGGGGAATCGGCGCCTGCATCTTCTGCTTCTGGCCCCCTCTTTGGAGGTGGTGCGGGAGATTAACCTGGCCCTTTCCCGGCTGGGGGATCTTTCCGCCGACGGTCGGCCCACCCTGGGGACCCCGGCCCGGGAGGTGGTCCGCCTCCTGCGGGGGATCTCCCCGGAGATTGCCGTGATCCCGGCCCACGCCTGGACCCCCTGGTATTCCCTTTTTGGGTCCTTTTCAGGCTTTGATTCTGTGGAGGAGTGTTTCGAGGAGGAAAGTGAGCACATCTGGGCCTTAGAGACCGGCCTTTCCTCGGACCCGGAGATGAACTGGCGGATCTCGGCCCTGGATCGTTTCACCCTGGTTTCCAATTCCGACGCTCATTCTCCGGCCAAATTGGGTCGGGAGGCCAACGCCTTCTGGTATCCCATGAGCTATCCGGAGATTCTCCGGGCCCTCAAGAGCGGGAATTTGGCCTTTACCGTGGAGTTTTATCCGGAGGAGGGGAAATACCACTTCGACGGTCACCGGGCCTGCGGGGTCCTCTTCTCTCCGGCGGAGACCCGGGCCCATGGAGGGAAGTGTCCGGTCTGCGGAGGGGAGCTCACCGTAGGGGTCATGCACCGGGTGGAGGAGCTGGCCGACCGCCCGGAGGGTTTCCGCCCGCCGGGAAAACCCCTTTCCGTGCATCTGGTGCCTCTGGAGGAGATCATTGCCGAGGCCCTGGGAGTGGGGGTGCAGAGTAAGCGGGTGAAAAAGACCTATCGCCAGCTGGTAGGCCTTGGGGGAAGCGAGTTTGCCCTTCTTCTGGAAAGACCGCTGGCCGAACTGGAGGAATTTGTGCCGGAGAGGATCCTTGAGGGGATTCGCCGGGTGCGAGAGGGGCGGCTCTATGTGCGTCCGGGCTATGACGGGGTCTACGGGGTGGTCTCTATCTTTGGCGAGGACTCCGGTGAGGAGCCGGCAGAGAACCTGCGCCAGCAGAGCCTCTTCTGAGCGACAGCCAGCGCTCCAGTTTTTCCCGGGGAACGGTCTTGAGGATGAAGCGCCAGGCCTCCTCTAGCCATTCCAGCCTTTCGGCCGGGGAAGCCTCCCGAAACCGCCGGAGGGTCTCCGGATCGGGCTTGAAGGTGAAGGGCTCTTTACTCATCGAGATCCTCCAAGGCCTCCAAGTCTTTCAGGTCCTGAGGTCTTCCGGAGAGGGTTTTCAGCTTCTTAAGCAATTCTTTAGAGGCCACGGGGATTTTTATATCGCGAGCCTCTTTCCATATTATTTTTTGGGCGATTTCGGTAAAGGGTAGAGGCTCCTCCGCAAAGAAGTCTACCTGATAGAGCAGATTTTGTGGATGGTAAAAACTTATCATGACCAGATTTTTTTCTCTTCGCCAGAGGCTTCGCTTTTCGGGATCAAGGATCTCCTCCAAGGTTATAGGGAGGCGCGGACGAAAACCTAAACTTTTTAAAGTTTCCAAGAAAAGGCGGAGATTTTCTGGGGAGAGATCTACGATGAGGTCTAGGTCCGCAGTTAAACGGATTATCCCGTGGAGGACCAGGGCTACGCCGCCCACCACCACGTAGCGGACGCCGCGGGCGTTCAGTTCGCGGAAGACCTTTTCGTAGAACACTTTCCGGAGAGGGCCTCCTTGAGGTCGAAGCCCGTGGGTTTCTGGAAGACTCGGAGTTCGAACTCCGGGGCCGCGGCCAGGATGTGGTCAAAGATATCCGCCTGGACCCTTTCATAGGGCACCCAGCGGGTGTCCGCCACAAAACAGTAGATCTCGAGCGGGAGTCCCTCAGAGGTGGGCTGGAGGTGTCGCACCATCAGGGTCATATCCTTGCGGATCAGGGGATGGGCCTTGAGGTATTCTTCGATATAGACCCGGAAGGTCCCCAGGTTGGTGAGCCTGCGGCCGTTGAGTGGTGAGGCCGCGGTGTCGATCCCCATCCTGCGGTTCCACTCCTCGATCTCCCGGAGTTTATTTTCCAGATAATCTTTCAGAAGGTGGACCCGCCTCAGGCGTTCCAGGAGCTCGCCCTCCAGAAATTTCACCGAGGACTGATCCACCAGGAGGTGGCGCTTGATACGGCGGCCCCCGGCCCTTTCCATGCCGCGCCAGTTCTTGAAGGATTCCTCCATTAAGCGGTAGGTGGGGATGGAGACAATAGTCTTGTCCCAGTTCTGGACCAGGACGTTGTAGAGGGTCATCTCTATGACCTCGCCGTCGGCCCCGAACTGGGGGGCCTCGATCCAGTCTCCGATGCGGATAAGGTCCTGGCCGATGATCTGGATACTGGCCACGAAGGAGAGGATGGTGTTGCGGAAGACCAGGATGAGGATGGCGCTTAGGGCCCCGAGTCCGGAAAGGAGTCCCCAGGGGGAGCGATCCAGGAGGGTGCAGACGGCCACGATCCCCGCCGAAAGCCAGATCAGAAATTTTACGATCTGAATATAGCCTCGGATGGGGTGTCGGCGGGCGAAGGGGAGACGATTATAAAGTTCAAGGAGTACGGAAAGGCCTCGGGTTATAATCAGGGCCGCCACCGGGGCCAGGGCCACCTCCACCGCCCGGGAGAGGAAACTCCGGGCCGGGGGAAGGAGGGCCGCCCCATAATAAACTATGGCCAGGGGCACCAGATAGGCCAGGGCCGAAAAGACCCCGTGTTTCACCAGAAGGTCGTCCAGATCCGTCCGGGAACGTTCGGCGATCCGGTGAATAAAACGCACCAGAAGCCTGCGGGTGATCCAAAAGGAAAACCAGGAAAGGCCCAGAAGGAGAAGGACCTTTCCTAAAAGGACCAGCTCCTCGGGGAGGGACACCCGGTTCATGAAAAGAGACTGGCCTTGAGGGCTTCCGTTTTCTCGAAGGTCTCCACAATGGCGGGATAGAGGTCCTTTTCCGAGACCCCCGCGGCCTTGAGCAACTCTTCCGGCAGATGATAGGCAAAGACGTCCACTCCGGTGCCCAGGCCCATGAGGTTGACCAGGGCATTAGAGAGGGCGGTAAGGGCGGCGAGGCGACTCTCTAGCATGAGACTTTCGTCGTGATGGGCCCTTACGGCGAAATAGACCTCCTTGGGGAATTCCCAGCGGCGTAGAAGTTCCGCCCCTACGATCCCATGGTCCGCCCCCAGGACCATCCATTCCGCCTGCATAAAAGTGAGCTCCGGGTTTTCCCGCAGGACCTGCTGTAAATTTTCCAGCTCGCCTTCCACATAGAGATGGATCACGATTTTTCCGATGTCGTGGAGCAAGGCCGCGGTAAAGAGGTTTTCCGGCCGATGGAGCCCGGCCCTCCGAGCCAGGGCCTCGGACATAAGCCCGCAGGCCAGGGAATGGGTCCAGATCTCTTCCGGGGTAAGGTTATAGCCCTTGATGGGTTCCTTGAGGTATTGGCCTAGACAGGAGGCAATGAGGACGAACTTGATCTGGTTGATCCCCAGGAGGGAGAAGGCCTGAAGCAGGGTGTTTACCTTGCGCGGAAGGCCGAAGGCCGCGGAGTTGACCAGCTTGAGAAAGTTGGCCGTGATGGCCGCATCGTGTCGCACGATGCGTTCGAGCTCCCGGAAGTCTATCTCCTCGTTCTGGAGGAGCCGGAGGGCCCTCTGGGCCGTTTCCGGAAAATTGGGGATCCGGTCTAATTTTTCGAATATCTGGTCTAGGACCGCGGCGAGACCTGAACCTTGGTTCACAGGACCTCCGGCTGATCAAAGGTGTAGACTACGAGGCCTTCCTTAAGCGAGACCCGGACCCTTCGGGGCTCAATCCCTCCCACTCTTTCTATTTGGGGCTCTAAGCCCAGACGTTTGAGGTAAAAGCGGGCCGCGGCGGCGTTCCGGGAGCCCAGATCCAAGGCCTTGGGGGCCTTCTTGAAACGGCCTGCCCCCACCACGACCACCCGGGCCCGAAAGGGGTCCCCTCCCTGGGCCTGAAATTCCTTGATCAGGGCCGGGATCCCTTCGCTGGCGAAAAAACCCGGGGCCCCGGAGGGGGTTTCCAGGTCTCCTTTTTCGGGAAGCATATAATGGAGAAGTCCGGCCACCCCCCTCTCTTGATCAAGGAGCACCAGGGCCACACAGGCCCCCAGAGGGTCTGTCTCCAAGGGCTCCTCTCCCCGCACTACCGCCCAGCGTCCCTGCAAGACCTTCATAAACTTATCATGCCCTAGTCTTCGAGGATACGCAATACCCGGGTGGGGGCGGTGACCACCTCCAGCCGGTCGATCTCCGAAAGGGCCTGCCTTACGGAGGCTTCCCGGGCCTCGTGGGTGAGCATGACGATGGGCACCGGCCCCCCCTCTTCCCGACCCTTCTGGATCACCGAGGCGATGCTGATTTCGTAGGCCCCCAGGATCCCGGAGATCTTGGAAAGCACTCCCGGGCGATCCACAGCCGAAAAGCGAAAATAGTAGCGGCTTTCTACTTCGGCCAGGGGTTTGATCTCGAGCGGTCGGTCCCGGAAGAGGATGGGCCCCGGCCGGGCCCCCGCCTGGAGAAATCGGGCCGCATCCAGCAGATCGGCCGCCACCGCACTGGCCGTAGGCTCCCCCCCGGCCCCCAGGCCGTAAAGGAGGACCGACCCCACAAAATCTCCTTCCAGAAGAAAACCATTGTAAGCCTCCCGAACCGAGGCCAGCACATGGGTCTCCGGCACCAGGGTGGGATGCACCCGTACCTCTACCCGACCGTCCTCTTCTCTTCCGATGGCCAAGAGTTTGGGCACCAAGCCCAACTCTCGGGCAAACTGAATGTCAAGAGGCTCCAGGGTTTCAATGCCCTCGGTGTAGACCTTTTCCGCAGGGAGGAAACCTCCATAGGCCAGGGTGGCCAGGATGGCCAGCTTGTGGGCGGAGTCCGCCCCGGAGACGTCCAGCTGGGGGTCGGCCTCGGCAAAGCCCCGGGCCTGGGCCTCGCGCAGGGCCTCGGAAAAGGGCAGACCCTCTTCGGTCATCCGGGTCAGGATGTAGTTACAGGTGCCGTTTACGATGGCCGTAAGGCGCCGGATGCGGTTGGCCGAAAGGCTCTCCCGCAGGGCCTTCACGATGGGCACCCCGCCGCCCACCGCGGCCTCAAAAAAGAGCCCCACCCCCCGGGCCTCGGCCGCGGCGAAGACCTCCGGTCCGTAAGTGGAAAGCACGGCCTTGTTGGCGGTGACCACATATTTTCCGGCCTTAAGCGCGCGCAGGATATAAGTGCGGGCTGGCTCCAGGCCTCCCATAAGTTCGCACACGATCTGGATCCCGGGGTCGGAAAGGATTTCTTCAAAGTCCGTGGTGAGGAGCTTTCGGGACACAGAGACCCCCCGGGGTTTTTCCGGGTCCCGCACCAGGATGCGCCGAAGGCGCAGACGAATTCCGGTCTTTCGGGCCAAAAATTCGCCGTTTTTCTCCAGAAGCCGCACCAGGCCGCTTCCCACGGTCCCCAACCCCAGAAGACCGATTCCTATCTCCTGCATCAGGCCACCTCCGAAAGGTGCAAACGCTCGGCCCAGCGCTCGGCGAGGATCTTCCGGAGGATCCGGTGCTCCGGCCGAGAAAGATCCGGGTCTTCCTCGAGCAGCTGGAAGGCCTCCTCCCGGGCGGCCAGAAGCACGTCATAGTCCCGGATCATGTCCGCCCTCCGGAACTCCAGGTACCCGTGTTGCCGAGTCCCCAGAAATTCCCCCGGTCCGCGGATACGTAGATCCTCTTCGGCGATCCGGAAACCGTCCGTGGTCTCCGTGAGCACTCTGAGCCTCCGCCAGGCCTCACTTCCCGGTGATACCTCATGGGCGATAAGAAGGCAATAGGACTGGCGTTCGCTGCGTCCTACCCGACCCCGCAACTGGTGAAGCTGGGAGAGGCCAAAGCGCTCGGCGTGCTCGATGACCATGACCGTGGCCTCGGGGACATCCACCCCCACCTCGATCACCGTGGTGGAGACCAGGATATCCAGATCTCCCCGCTTGAAAGCCCGCATCACCCTTTCCTTTTCCAGGGGGCTTAAGCGCCCGTGAAGAAGCCCCACCCGGAGATCCGGAAAGACCTCCTTCTGGAGCTTTTCCGCCCATTCCGTGGCCGAAAGGAGGTCCAGTTTTTCCGATTCCTCGATAAGGGGAAGCACTACATAGGCCCGGTGTCCCTTCCGGATCTCCTCCCGTACCAAGGCATAGGCCTTGGCCCGCTCCCGGGCCTGGAAAAGGAGGGTTTTTACCGGCTTGCGTCCCGCGGGCATTTCGTCAATGAGGGAGACCTCGAGATCCCCGTAAAGGGTGAGGGCCAGGGTGCGAGGGATGGGGGTGGCGGTCATGACCAGGGTGTCCGGGGAGACCCCCCGGGCCTTCTCCCGCAGGGCCGCCCGCTGGAGGACCCCAAAGCGGTGCTGCTCGTCGATGATCACCAACCCCAAGCGCTTGAACTCCACGTCCTCCTGGAAAAGGGCGTGGGTGCCGATGATCATCTGGAGGTGTCCCCGGGCCAGGGCCTGCTTGACCTCCCGTTTCCGGGAGGGGGGAAGCCCTCCGGTAAGGAGGGCCGCCTCCACCCCGGCCAGGCCGCAGAGTTCCCGGAAGCCGGTGTAGTGCTGTTCGGCCAGGATCTCCGTAGGGGCCATCAGGGCCACCTGATAGCCGTTTTCGATGGCCGTAAGGGCCGCCAGAAAGGCCACCACCGTCTTCCCGCAGCCTACATCCCCCTGAAGGAGCCGATTCATGGGATAGGGCTTGGCCATGTCCCGCAGGATCTCCTTGAGGGCCCGCTCCTGGGCCCGGGTGAGCCGGAAGGGGAGCTTGGCCAAGAAATCCCTCAGGAGACGGCCTTCGGTCCGGAAGGCGATTCCCGGGGCCCGGGCCAGGCGCGAGCGTCTAAGGCCCAGGGCCAGCTCCAGAAAAAAGAATTCGTCAAAGGCCAGGCTCCGGTGATATACACTGCGTTCGCGATTTAAGGCCTCAAGATCCGCGTCTTCCGGGGGAAAATGGAGCCGTTTTAGGGCCTCGGAAAGGGGAAGAAGACCTCGGCGGCGGAGGATCTCCGGGGGAATGAAGCTTGCCAGATAAGGGGCATAGCCTTCCACCGCCTCGCGCACGATACGCCGCAGGACCTTGGGGGAGACCCCCTCAATGGCGGGATAGACCGGAAGGATGCGCCCCACATGGAGATCCAGGGCCGGGTCTTCGGGATTTTCGATCTCCGGATGCACTATTTCGAAGCGCCCCCCAAAACGGGAGACCTCCCCCGAGACGATGACCCTTGTTCCGGGCCGGAAGATCTCCTTGAGCAGCCCCTCCCGGAAATGAAACCACTTGAGGGCCAGGACCCCGGTGCCGTCAGAGATCAGGGCCTCGTAAACCCGGCGGCGCTTGAATTGTACCGGACCGGAAAGCACCACTTCCCCCTGGACCACCGCCCGCTGCCCGGCCCGGAGCTCTCGAATAGGGATTATGCGTCGCCGGTCCTCATAGGCCCGGGGGAGGAAGTAAAGGAGGTCTTCCACGGTATGGATGCCCCGGGTGGCCAGTCGGGCCGCAAGCTTGGGCCCTACACCCTTTACATATTGGACCGGGGTGCGCAGTTCCTCCCGAAGCCTCTCGTAGTCCTCGGGGTCGGGATAGGGCGGAAAGTCTTCGGAAGGGGCTTCCCTTAAGTCCTCGGTGAGCGCCAGCAGTTCAGAAATGCGGGCCTTCTTTTCCTCCAGAGGGAGGCCCTCAAGTCCGCCCAGCTTTTCTTCCAGAAGGGAGCGAAGACCCTCCTCAAGGGTCTCTGGAGCCTCGGAAAGGAGTTTCCTCAGGGTGGCTTCCAGGTCTTTTACCTTGGGAAGAAGGGCAAAGTCCTTGCGGGCCGCAAAAAGAAGCGGCCGGCGAAATCTCTCCCGCCAGACCTTAAGCTCCTCGGACATGCTTTCCAAATTTTAACGATTGTAAGGACGATTTTCGAGCTTATCTTCCCCGGTAGAAGGCTCGGTAAAGGAGGTGGTCCATGACCGAGGAAAAGAAGGAGGGGCTTCCGGTTCCCCCAGATGAGATCCGGGAGGTGCCGGTCATTCCCAGCGATGCTGTGGTCTTTCCCCATATGATCGTCCCCTTTGTCCTTACCGAGCCCGGTCTTCTTCGGGCGGTGGAGGAGGCCCTTTCCCGGGACCGGCTGGTCCTGGTGGTGGGGGTTAAGGATCCTCGCGCGGAAGAAAAGGAGCTTTTCCGGGTGGGGACCCTCTGCCTTATTCTGCGGGCCAGCCGGGTGGAGCTCGACCGGGTGCGCATCGTGGTCCAGGGACTCAACCGGGCCGAAATCCTGGACTTTCTCAAGCGGGACCCCTACCTCCTGGCCCGGGTGCGCCTCCTTTCCGAGACCCTGGTCCCGGACCGGGAGGTGGAGGCCCTGGCCATCAACATCCGTCAGATGTTCTCCCGCATCGTGGAGCTATCCCCCTATCTTCCGAGTGAGCTGCGGGGCCTGGTGGAGAACCTGGAGGACCCGGGGATGCTCGCCGATCTTTCCGTGGCCCATCTCAATGTCCCCCATGCCGAAAAGCAGGCCCTGCTGGAGACCCTGGAGGTGAAAGAAAGGCTTCACCGGGCGGCACGTCTTCTGGCCGAACAACTCGAGG
Source organism: Thermosulfurimonas marina (assembly GCF_012317585.1). Classification (NCBI taxonomy): domain Bacteria; kingdom Pseudomonadati; phylum Thermodesulfobacteriota; class Thermodesulfobacteria; order Thermodesulfobacteriales; family Thermodesulfobacteriaceae; genus Thermosulfurimonas; species Thermosulfurimonas marina. The sequence goes on along the minus strand of NZ_CP042909.1, from coordinate 527,524 downwards.
TCTTGGAACTGGGGCAGCGCATCCAGGCCGAGGTGCGCGACCGGATGGAAAAGGCCCAGAAGGAGTACTATCTGCGGGAGCAGCTCAAAGTCATCCGCAAGGAGTTAGGGGAGACCGAGGGCCTGGAGGCCGAGGTAGAGGAACTCCGGGAACGTCTGGAAAAGAAAGCCCTTCCCGAGGCCGTGCGCCGGGAGGCCGAGCGCGAACTTCAGAAACTCTCCCGGACGCATCCGGCTTCGGCTGAGTATACGGTCATCCGCAACTATCTGGATTGGCTCTTGGAGCTTCCCTGGCTGGAGTCCACGGAGGATCACCTGGACCTCAAGGAGGCCGAACGCATCCTGGATGAGGACCATTACGATCTGGAAAAGGTCAAGAAGCGCATCCTGGAATATCTAGCGGTGCGCAAGCTCAACCCGGAGGCCAAGGGTCCTATCCTTTGTTTTCTGGGGCCTCCAGGGGTGGGAAAGACCAGTCTGGGGCGCTCCATCGCCCGGGCCTTGGGGCGCAAGTTCTGGCGCATCTCCCTGGGCGGGGTGCGGGACGAGGCCGAGATCCGGGGACACCGGCGCACCTATGTGGGGGCCATGCCCGGACGTATCCTCCAGGCCCTGCGCCGGGTGGGGGTGAACAACCCCGTCCTCATGCTCGACGAGATCGACAAGATCGGGATGGACTTCCGCGGGGACCCGGCCGCGGCCCTCCTGGAGGTCCTGGACCCCGAACAAAACCGGGAGTTTTCCGATCACTACCTGGAAATCCCCTTCGATCTTTCCCGAGTAATCTTCATCGCCACCGCCAACGTGATCGACACCATTCCCGCTCCTCTGCGGGACCGCCTGGAGATCATCGAGATCCCCGGCTACACCGAGGAGGAAAAGATCCACATTGCCCGGCGCTATCTCCTGCCCCGCCAGCTTAGAGAACACGGCCTGCGGGCCTCGCAGCTTAAGATCAGCGAGGCCGCCTTGCGCCGGATCATCACTCATTACACCCGGGAGGCCGGAGTGCGGCAATTGGAACGGGAGATCGGGGCCGTTTGTCGGGCCGTAGCCTTAAAGATCGCCGAAGGAGAACTCTCCTCCGAACGGGTCTCCCTCAAGAATCTCGAAGATTATCTCGGCCCACCGAAGTATCTTCCGGAGGTGGCCGAGCGGGTGCGGGTCCCCGGGGTGGCCGTGGGCCTGGCCTGGACCCCGGTGGGAGGGGAGATCCTTTTCGTGGAGGTGGCCCGTATGCCCGGAAACCGGCGGCTCATTCTCACCGGACAACTGGGAGAGGTCATGCGGGAGAGCGCCGAGGCCGCCTTCTCCTATGTGCGTTCGCGGGCCGAAGATTTCGGGATCGATCCCACAGTCTTTGAGAACGCCGATTTTCATATCCATGTTCCGGCCGGGGCCGTTCCCAAGGACGGACCCAGTGCCGGGGTGACCATCGTTACCGCCCTGGTAAGCCTTCTTACCGGACGCACCGTACGCCCGGAGGTGGCTATGACCGGAGAGATCACCCTCCGGGGCCTGGTCCTTCCCGTGGGAGGGATCAAGGAAAAGGTCTTGGCCGCCCGGCGCTACGGCCTAAAGGAGGTCATCCTCCCCAAAGAGAACCGTAAGGATCTTGCCGAGATCCCGGAAGAGGTCCGCCAGAGCCTTCAATTCCACTTCGTCTCCCGCATGGAGGAGATCTTCCCTCTGGTTTTCCCCGACTGGCGTCCCCGGCGCCGTTCAAGGGGCCGGAAGGCCCAGGGGAAGAAGTAGTTTCCTTTCCAGGCGCGCGGCCTCAAAGAGACCCCCGAGATTTCCGTGTTTCAGGGCCCCGCGCCGGAAGATTTCGAGCTTTCGCCGGGCCTCGGCCAGGGCCATAAGGCGCATCTCCGGAGAGAGGGCGGGATCCCGAAGAACTTTGGCCAAGGCCTTGGCCCTCCAGAGGTCCAGCCCCGGGGTGCGGGAAAGCTGATCCCCGTGGCCTCCCCGCTTGAGGACCAGGGGCTCGGGAAGGAGATAAACCGGATAACGGGCCGCAAGCCTCAACCAGAGTTCGTAGTCCTCACAAACCGGAAATTCTTCGTCAAAAAAACCAATTTCCTCCAGCACCCTGCGCCGGAGCATCACCCCGGAGGGGGAGACCAGACAAAGCTTTACCGCACGGTGGAAAAAGTAGCCGTGGGGTTTGCGGTGCTTCCGCTGGGGGGCCACCCGGCGCCCGTTTTTGATCCAGATCTCCTCCGGTTGCACAGCCACGGCCTCCGGGTGCTCCCTGAGGAAGGCCACCTGGCGGGCCACCTTTTCCGGCAGCCAGAGGTCGTCGCTATCCAAGAAGGAGACCAGCTCTCCCCGGCAGAGACGCAGCCCCCGGTTGCGGGCTGCCGCCGGTCCTTTCCTCACCGGCCGGCGGACATAGATCACCGGAAAGCGAGAGACCACCCAGGGGGTCTCATCCGCCGAAGCCTCATCCACCACAATGACTTCCAGCGGCCGATAGGTCTGAGAAAATACGGACTCAAGCGCCTCTCCCAGAAAGCGCGCCCGGTTGAAGGTGGGCAGAATGACCGAGACCAAAGGGCCCTTCATGGAGTTCGCCTCCATTTTACCCCTTGCCTTGCCCTTTGCAAGACTTATCTTTCCTTTTGGAAGATTTAAAAAGAAAGAAGTTAAAAGCGGAGGGTAATCCGAAATTTTGGTAAAGGAGGTGATATTATGGCCATTAATTGGACCTGGGAATGGGATCCTTTTCGGGAGTTTGAGCGCCTGCAGGAGGAGTTGGATCGGCTTTTCGAGTGGGTGAGCCCCTTCCGGACCCTGCGGGGCGAGGAGGTTTATCCGAGGATCAATGTGGGGGAGACGGAAAACGAGGTCCTGGTCTATGTCTTCGCCCCGGGAATGGATCCCGCAAAGATAGACCTTTCACTCGAAGGGAATCTCCTTTCCATTTCCGGGGAGCGTCAGGCGGAGGAGGCCTTGGGAGTGGAGGAGGTGCGGCCCGAAAGGTATGTACGGCGGGAGCGTTTTTCCGGTCGGTTCTCTCGGGTGATTTCTCTTCCGGAGTCGGTGGATCCCTCGGAGGTGAGCGCGGAGTATAAGAACGGGATCATTGTGGTGCGCATTGCCAAAAAAGCCGAACGGCGCGGACGCAAGATCGAGGTTAAGGCCGCTTAAAATTCAGGAAAGGAGGTGAGGGGCCATGGCGGAGAGGAAGGAAATTGCCCGGCGGGAGGAGACCCGTCCCGAGGCCCGTCGGCGGGCCCGGGCGATGGTCCCTCCGGTGGATGTCTATGAGACCGATGAAGGGGTAATCCTGGTGGCGGATATGCCCGGGGTGGGCCCGGAGACCCTAGATGTGCGCGTGGAAGACAACGTGCTCTATCTGCGGGGAGAGATTGCCGAAGTTCCGGGAGAGGAGGTGCGGCCGGACTATGTAGAGGTCCGAGGACGGGAGTATTTCCGGGCCTTCACCCTGGGGCCGGAGTTTGACCAGGAAAAGATCGAGGCCACGGTCAAGCACGGGGTGCTCAGGCTTTTTATCCCTAAACTGGAGACCGAAAAGCCCAGGAAGATCGAGATCAAGGTGGCGGGTTAAGATCGGGTCCGCGGGGCCCTTCCCCCGCGCGAGGGAAGGGCCCCCTCAGCTTAAGGCCTTTAGCCTTTCCAGGTCCTCCGGGGTGTCCACCTCCGGGCATTCGTAAGGGGTGATGCTCACGGCGATGGGGTAGCCGTTCTCTAAGGCCCGCAGCTGTTCCAGCTTTTCGGCCCTTTCCAGCTCCCCGGGCGGAAGCTTCACGAAAAGGTCCAGAAATTCCCGGCGATAGGCGTAAAGGCCGATGTGCCTCAGGTAGCGGGGGGCCGGACCCGGAGGACGGAAGTAGGGAATGGGGGCCCGGGAAAAATAGAGGGCCCGTCCTTCTCGGTCCACCACCACTTTTACCCGGTTGGGATCTTTTAGGTCTTCCGGATTTTCGAAGGGCACGGCCAGGGTAGCCATGGGGATTTCCGAGGAAAGGAGAAGGGGCCGCACCAGTTCTTCCAGGGCCTCGGGGGCTACCAGGGGTTGGTCTCCCTGAATATTCACCACCAGGTCCTCGTCGGCCAGTTTCAGGAGTCGGGCCGCCTCCGCCAGGCGCTCCGTGCCGCAGGTGTGTTCGGGGGAGGTGAGGAGGGCCTTTCCCCCAAAGCCCTCTACCGTGCGCAGGATGCGTTCGTCGTCGGTGGCCACCACCACCTCATCCAGGAGGCGACCGGCCCGGGCCCTTTCCCACACATGCTGGATGAGGGGTTTTCCCCAGAGTTCGGCCAGGGGTTTTCCGGGAAAACGGGTGGAACCGTAGCGGGCGGGGATGATACCCACGATGCGCATGGGTTTCCTCCTTGACGTAGGCTTTCAGGAATGCTTAACTCAAGTTTAATCAGGGGAAGGGAGAAGGGAAATGCGCTATTTAATCGGGATCTTGCTCGGTCTTTGTTTCTCGGTGGCCCCTCTCTGGGCGGCCTCTCCCAAGAAGGTGGCCGTGGTCCCCTTCAAGGTGAACGCCCCAGGGGATCTCTCCTACGTGCGGGAGGGGATCCAGGATATGCTTACCACCCGGCTCTTTGCCCCGAGCCAGGTAGAGACCGTGGATCCGGCCCTGGTGCAGAAGGCCCTCGCGGAACTGGGGGAACCCCTTACCCGGGAGAAGGCCCGGGCCCTGGGGGAGAAACTGGGGGCGGACTACGTCCTTTTCGGAAGCGTGAGTGTGTTCGGGCAGGAAGTGAGTGTGGATGCCGAACTCCTTCCGGTAAGGGAAAAGCGGCCCCCGATCACCCTTTACACGCAGGTTCAGGGTCTAGGGCAGGTCATTCCCACTCTGGCGGAGTTTGCCCGGCGCTCCCGGGATTACATCTTATTAGGAAAGGCCACCCCTCAGGAGGCGGTGGCCGTGGCTCCTTCGGCCAAGGCCTTGTCCCCTTCTCCCCCGGCGCCCCCGTCGCCTCCTTCCCCGGCCCGGATGCATCCCGAAAAACTGGTGAGCCTCCCTCCGACTCCTTCCCCTCCAGCGGGGGCTTCCCCCTCGGTTGTTCCTCCGGCTTCGGCCCCCCAGAGCACCCGCCGTTCCGGAGTCCCTCCCACCACCTATGCCGACGTGGATCAGTGGCCGGATTATCCTCCGGAGGAAGAAAGTCTCCCTCCGGTGAAGCCCCCTTCTACGGTTCAACCTCAGGCCACCTCTCAGCCTCCGGCCGCTCCCCCTCAGGCGGTGGTCCAGAGTCCGGCCGCGGCCCCTCCGAAAAAGAAAGGCCTTTTCCGCCGAGTCCTTTCCAAGCTCTGGCCCTTCGGCAAGAAGGAAAAAGAGGTCAAGCTCAGTGAGGTGCCTCCTCCACCGCCACCACCTCCACCCCCAGGAGGGTCAGCTCCCCAAAGTCCCTCGGTGGCCCGGACTCCGGTCCCCCAGCCCCCCACGGCTCCGCCAAGCGGGGGGTATCAACCCCCGGTGGCTCCTCCTTCGGGGGGAGGGACGCCTCCTTCCGGGCAACCCACCTGGGAGTGGTACTGAAAAAGTCCGCCATTTCCCGGGCCAATCTTTGGGGGGTCAGGGCCTCAAAGGGGCAAAGCACCCGGACCCGTCCTCCGAAAGGGGCCCAGAGGGCGGGATCGGTGGGCCCAAAGAGGGCTAGGGTGGGCACTCCCAGGGCTGCAGCCAAGTGGGTGAGTCCGGAATCGTTTCCCACGAAGGCCCGGGCCCGAGAGAGGGCCGAAAGGGCTTCCTCCATGGAGCGACTTAACACCGGATTGAACTCCTGAAAGAGCGGGGCCAGGTCCTCCTCGGCCGGCCCCAGGATGACCTTTACGGGAAGGCCGGAAAGTTCAGCCAGGGCCTGGCGCAGGTCCTGCGGGGGATAACACTTGCTCCGTCCCCCGGAGCCTGGGTGCACCAGGAGATAGGCGGGGCGAGGCCGAAAGTCCGAGGGGCGGAGGAGGAGGGCCCCGCGGACCTCCTCAAGGGAGCCCCCTGCGGCGGCCAGCTGAAAAAGGGCCAGGTGGTGCCGGGTCTGGGGGAGGGTAGGGACCCGGAGGAGATCCGTCCCGAAAAAAAGCCTTTCCAAATAGGCCCGTGGGGCCTCGGTCCGGCTAAAAAAATAGACCCTTTGGGGTTGAATCTTTCGGAAAGGGGTCTCGGTAGAGAAGCTTTGGGTCACCAGTCCGGCCTTCTGGTAGAGCACGCGAGCCTCGCTCCGGGCGAAAAGGATCGCCGGCTCTTTCCGGGCCAGAAAGGCTATGGCCAGTCGGGAAAGGAGGAGATCTCCCAGGGCTCCTTCGTGCCAGAGGGCGATCATCGCCCCGGATGGCCCACGGTGGCCAGATAAATGACCGTTTCCTCTTCTCCGTCCAGACCGAAGATCTCGTTCAGGGCCTCATCCAGGAAGGCCCCTACCGGACAGGCGGCAAGCTTCAGGGCTTCGGCGGCCAGAAGCATATTCTGGCAGAGGTGGCCGGCATCCAGAAAGATGTAGCGCAGGCCGCGGCTCCCGTATTTGGCCATAGTTCGACGGGGCACGGCGGACCAGACGAAGACCGCCGCGGCGGTCTCGCAGAAGCCCTGTCCCAGGGCGGCCTCTTTGATCTCCGGGCCGAAGTTCCCGCGGGAGAGTTGAGCCAGCGACCAAGTCTCGATCTCCAGATGATAGAGTCCGGGCTCCAGGCCCTCCACCCGGTGTGCGGAAAGATAGGTTTCGATGGGGTAGAGGGCCCCGGCCGAGGGGGCGGTGCGCAGGAGGTAACGGCCGGCCCGGGCGGTAACCCCCTGGGCCGCCCAGAGGAGGAGGGAAAGTTCTTCTAGGGTCAGGGTCCTGCGGGCGTAGATGCGCTCGCTGCGTCGGCGGGCCAGCACTTCAAAAAGATCCGCGGCCGGAGGGCGGACCCGGGGGAGAGGCACCTGCGGGGCCTGGGGATAACTCTTGAAATAGGGGGCCGGGGCAATCTCCTCCCGTTCCCGAAAAAGGTCCTCCCAGCGGAGCTTGGTCCCTTCTAGAAAGGTAAAACCCAAGGAGCGGCGATAGTCCGGCATTTTAGGCCCTCCGACGCCGCTTGCGGCGCCGAGATCTTACTTCCAGTTTAAAGAATTCCCGTTCCTCGGAAAAGATGACTTCGGCCAGGACCTGAAGTTCTGGAAAGTAACTCTTGCGCGTGAGTTTTTTGGGCGGGGCCTTCTCCTTGAGGGCGAAATAGCGATAGTAAAGGAGGGCGGAAAGCAGAGTGAGGGTGTCGGCAAAGAGTTCCTTGCAAAACTTGTAGGAGCCCAGGATCTCGAGCAGCCGCCTTTCCACCTGTCGGGTAGGCCGGCGCGGCTGGCGAGGGGCCTCCAGGCCGTCTCCGGAAAGAAGATAAGGGTAAAGGAAAAGGGTGAGGGCCCCGGCCGGGGAGAGACGGCCCTCTTCTAAGAGGCGGTCGGCCCGGCGCAGGAGCCGAGAGAGGAATCCTTTTAAGGGAGGGAAATCCAGGAGGACCCTCTGGTAGGAGGGGAAGATCTCTCGGAAGAGCCCGCTCTTGAGCATGAGGTTCAACCAGGGCTCGGCCCAGCCCCCGGTCACATCCTTGAGCCACTCATCCCTCAGACGGTAGGGGGAGGCCAGGCGGATCTTCTCCCGGTGCCGCAGGATGCCCTCCCAGGTGCGGGGTTCAATCTCAAAACCGGCCCGGGCCGCGTGTCTTATGGCCCGCAGCATGCGCACCGGGTCTCGGGTGAAGCGCAGGTTGGGGTCCCCGATAACCCGGATGATCCCTTGACGCAGGTCCTCCAGACCTCCCACATAATCGATGAGGGTGAAGTCGGCAATGTTGTAAAAGAGGGCGTTGATGGTGAGGTCGCGCCGGAAGGCATCCTCGGCCGGGGTGCCGTAAATCTCTTCCTGGCCTTCCTCTTCCGCGGCCTCCGGACCGCGGAAGGTGACCACTTCCACGAACTTTCCTCCGCGAAAGTAGACGTGTACCAGGCGAAAACGTCGGCCGATGATGCGGCTGGCCCGGAAAAGGCGTCGGATCTCCTCCGGGCGGGCGTCGGTCCCCACATCGAAGTCCTTGGGAGTGAGGCCCAGGAGGAGATCGCGCACGCTCCCTCCCACCAGATAGGCCAGATAGCCGGCATCATGCAGGCGGTAGAGGACCTTGAGGGCCTCGCGGGAGATCATCTTGCGGGAGATGGGGTGCTCCGACCGCGGAACAATCCGGGGCTTGGGCGGAGCGTATTCCGGAAAGAGTTCCAGTTGTTCGGGCATCTTCAGGCGTGCTTTGTTCTCGGGGGTCGAAAGCTCCGGGGATCGAGTCCGTATTTTTTGATCTTGTAATTGAGGACCCGCAGGGTGGTGCCCAGGAGCTTGGCCGCTTGGGTCTGATTGCCTCGGGTCTCCTTGAGGGCCTCCACGATCAATTCCCTTTCCACCTTCTCTACGGCCTCGGACAGACTCATGCGGGCCCGAGTGCCGGAACTCTGAGCGGTTTGCAGACTCGGGGGCAAATGATAGCTCCGGATAACTTCTTCATCACAGATGAGGACCGCCCGCTCGATGGCGTTTTCCAGCTCCCGCACATTTCCCGGCCAGTGATATTGCATGAGAAGGTCGATGGCCGGGGAGGAGAGCCTCTTGATCTTTTTTTGGTAAAGGGTGCAGTACTTTTCCAAAAAATGCTCCGCCAGAGGGATGATGTCCGTAGGTCTTTCCCGGAGAGGAGGAAGGTAGATGGGAAAGACCGAAAGTCGGTAGTAGAGGTCCTCGCGGAAAAGGCCCTTGGCCACCAGGTCCTCCAGATTGCGGTTGGTGGCGGCAATCAGGCGCACGTCCACTCGGAGGGGCTCCGTGCCCCCCAGCCGGTAGAACTCCTTTTCTTGAATAGCATGAAGAAGCTTGGCCTGGATGGGAAGGGGAAGGTCCCCGATTTCGTCCAGAAAAAGGGTTCCCCCGTGGGCCTTTTCCATGAGGCCAATCTTGCGGGAGGCCGCCCCGGTGAAGGCCCCTTTCTCGTAGCCGAAAAGTTCGCTCTCCAGAAGCCCCTCGGGGATAGCCGTGCAGGGGACCACCACAAAAGGCCCCTCGGCCCGGGGGCTATTGTAATGGAGGAGCCGGGCGATGAGGGTCTTTCCGGTTCCGGACTCCCCGCGCAAAAGCACCGTGGCCGGGCTGGCCGCCACCCGGTCGATCATCTCCAACACTTCCTGCATCCGGGAGGAGGTGGCCACAAAGTTTTCCAGATGGAATTTTTCCCGGAGCTCGTTTTTGAGACGCAGATTTTCCTCGAGCAACCGGGCCCGTTCCTCTTCCAGGGCCTGGAGCTTGGCCACGGTCTGGGCCAGGAGCCCGGCCACGATGGTGAGCAGCCGCAGGTCCTCGGAGAGTTCGGCCACGTCGGCCGCCGGCCGGTCCACGGAAAGGGTCCCCAGGACCCGCCCCCCGCTCTTGATAGGCACACAGAGGAAGGAAAGCTCGCGTTTTTCCCTCTCGTCCCGGCTGCGGGTCCGGTTCAGAAAACGGGGGTCCTCGCTGATCTGGGGCACGATGATGGGCTGTCCGGTGGCCACTACCTCCCCGGTGATCCCCTCCCCGGGCCGGTAGCGTCCCCGCCGCCGGGCCTCCTCCGAAAGCCCGTGAGCCACTTCGATCTGAATCTCTCCGGTGCGGGGGTTGAAAATGGTGATGGTCCCCCGTTTGAGCTTAAAGCGTTCGGCCAATACGGAAAGCGTGCGCTCCAGGGCCTCGCGCAGCTCCAGGGTGCTGGCCAGGGTGCTGGCGATCTCGTAAAGGGTGGTGATCTCCTCCAGGCTCTGCTGGGACATACCCATCAAAAAGGTCCATCCTTACAATCTTGTAAAAGAAAACTTACACCTATTCTTTCAGAATACAAGCCTAAACCTCTTGCTAAGGCAGTCCCGGGCGGGTATTAAGGAGCTATGGCCGAGGGTCCGTCGCTTCTGGAGGTCCTGAAAGCCTTCTTTCAGAAGGCCCCGGAGGAGCATCTCCAGGAATTCGCGGAAGAACTCGAAGAGCTGGTGGAGGAGGCCGAGGGGGAGGGGCTCCTCAGTCCGGAAGAGCGGGAGATCCTCCTTTCGGTCCTGCGCCTGAGGAAGGTGGCCGTCCGGGAGGTCATGATCCCCCGCAAGGACCTGGTGGCCCTTCCGGAGTCGGCTTCGGCGGAGGAGGTCCGCCGTCGGGTGCAGGAGGCCCCTCACCGCTACTATCCGGTCTATCGTCGCGATCTCGACGACTTTGTGGGGATAGTCTCCCTCCGGGATCTGGTGCGCCGCTTTCCGGAGGATTTTCGGCTGGCGGACCTCACCCGCCCGGCTTATGTGATCCCGGAGAGCCTGCGTATCCGGGAGGCCCTCAAGGGCTTTCGCGACCGCCGAGTCCGGGTGGCCTTGGTTATCGACGAATTCGGGGCCCTCTCCGGCATGGTCCGTCTGGAGGACCTTCTGGGCTGTGTCTTTTCCTTTGAGTCCCCAGAGCTCCGTCCGGATGCCGAGGGCTGGTATCCTCTCCATCCGGAGACCCCGCTGGAGGAGGTGGAAAGGCTTTTCGACCTGGAGCTTCCCCGGGGAGATTATGAGACCCTGGCCGGGCTCCTTCAGGAGAGGTTGGGAAGACTTCCCCGGCCCGGGGAGGAGGTGGAGCTTCCGGGCCTCCTGGTACGGGTGATCTCTGCCGATGAAAGAGCGGTGCGCGCCCTACGGGTTCGTCCCCTCCCCAAGGATGCTTAAGGCCCTCCTTTCGGGAGGTCTCTTGATCCTGGCCTTCCCCGCCCCGGGTCTCTGGCCGTTGGTCTTTGGGGCCCTGGTGCCCCTTTTTACCGCCCTTCCAGGCCGCAGCCTCCGGGAGGCCTTGGGCCTGGGTCTTCTGGCCTTTACGGTCTTCTTTTTCGGGCTTCTTTACTGGATTCCCGGGGTGATGATCCGCTTCGGGGGCCTTTCTCGGCCCCTGGCCCTTTCCGTCCATTTGCTGCTCTGTCTCTATCTGGCCCTTTATTCGGCCCTGGCCGTGGCCGGGGCCGCGGCTCTTAAGGCCTTTGAACGCCCGGGCCTTCTTCCGGGGCTTCTTTTGGGGGCCTTCTGGCTGGCCGGAGAGTATTTGCGGGGCCGGCTCCTTACAGGCTTTCCCTGGGAGCCCCTTTCCGGGGCCCTGGCCCCGGTGCCTCTCCTTCTGCAGCCCGCGGCCCTGGTAGGGGCCCTGGGGCTTTCGCTTCTTCCCCTCTGGGTCAACTACGCCCTGTTTGCCGCTCTCCCTCCTCGCCGGAGGAGGGCCCCGCTTCTGGCGGCCTTTTTCCTCCTCGGGGCCACGGTCCTTTACGGCTGGCGGGCCCTTTCCCTGGAGGTTCCGGTCTTCCCCGTCCGGGTGGCCCTCATCCAGGGGAATATCCCCCAGGAGATCAAGTGGCGGCCCGGCGAAGAGCGCCGGAGCCTGGAGCGCTATCTCGAGCTCTCCCGGAAGGCCCTGGCCTGCGGGCCGGACTTTTTGGTTTGGCCAGAGACCGCTCTTCCCTTCCCCTTTCCCTACGGAGGGCTTACAGGGGAGCTTTTAAAAGGGATAAGGTCCCTGGGGCGGCCGGTCCTTTTCGGGGCCCCGCGGGCGGTCCATACCGAAAAGGGCTGGGACCTTCGCAACAGTCTGGTGGCCCTTTCCCCGGAGGGGAAGCCCCTCGGGGTCTACGATAAAGAGCACCTGGTGCCCTTTGGAGAGTATGTCCCCTTTGAGGATAAGTTTCCCTGGCTGAGGAATCTGGCGGTGGCCTCCGGGGACTACACCCCCGGAAGGGGTTCGGGGGTCCTAGAGGTGGCCGGGGTGAGGGTGGGGGCCCTCATTTGTTTTGAAAACGCCTTTGCCCCTCTGGCCCGGGCCCGGGTGCGGGCCGGGGCGGATCTACTCTTGGTCATCACCAATGACGCCTGGTTCGGCCGCTCGGCGGCCTTAAGACAGCACTTCGATCAATCCATTCTCCGGGCCGTGGAGACCCGGCGCTGGGTGATCCAGGTGGCCAATACCGGCCTTTCCGGGGTGATCGACCCTTACGGCCGTGTCCGCCTCCTGGGCCCGGTGGAGCGTCCCTGGTGGTCCTGTTTCGGGAGGCGGCCTTGAAGATTCAACCCCAGAGCTTTCGGAAACGGAGGGCATCCTCGTGCATGTAGACGTTGTTGAAAAAAACCAGGATTTCCTCGGCCGGAAGTTCCTTCACCAGCTCCGCGAGCTTCTGTAACTCCTCCTCGCGGTATTTCTTGTGATAGTTCAGGCGAGAACCCTGGCGTTCGCCGTGGAGGCGGAAGTAGAGTCGGGGAAGGGCACGGAGCCTTTCCAGAAATTCCGGAAAGAGAAGGGGGTCGAAGGCGGGGACGGTCTGAAATTCCTCCCAGAGTTCCAGGAGAAGATCCGGGTCCTCCCAGCGGATCTCCAGGGCCAGGTGGAGTCTTTCGGGTCCCGGAACTTCCCGGGCCCAGGAAAGGAATTTTCGGAGCTCTGCGGCCTCGGCCTCACAGTTTCGGGGAAGCTGGAGGAGGAGATAGCGGGCGGAGACCCTGGCGGCCAGCTCCAGGGTCTCAAGGAAGTATCTCTGGGTGGCCTCGGTGAGTCGGAGGCAGCCCACCTTTCCCTTGAGGCCCTCGAGTTCCTCAGGAGAAAGCCCACTTCTTCGCCAGGTAGGGGAAGAGAGGGGATGGGTCAGGCCCTGGAAGGCCTTGAGGGAAAGGCAGAAGTCCTGGCGGCCGGAAAGGGTCTTTTCCCAGTTTCGGAGACTCTTTTCCGAGGGAAAGCGATAAAAGGTGGCGTTGACCTCTAAGGCGTTAAAGAGGTTTACATAGCGGGCAAGTCCCACCTTGTTTCCGCAGGTCCCGACAAAGAGGCGCTTCATAGTGGGCCTCCGAAAGACTTGCTCGGGGCCCCGGCCCCTAATAAACTGATTATAACCCCAACCTGGAGGTGGGTATGGAGGTTATCACCGCCATTCGCGGCCGACGGGCCATCAATTATTTCGATCCTCAAAGGCCGGTGCCGGAGGAGTTGCTCCGGAATCTTCTGGAACTGGCGGCTCTCGCCCCCTCTTCCTTCAATCTCCAGCCCTGGCGGGTCATCGTGGTGGATGATCCGGAGAAAAAGGCCCTCCTTCGGGAGTGCGCCATGGGGCAGCCCAAGGTGGAGGAGGCCCCGGTGGTCCTTATTCTGGTAGCGGATCCAGGGGTGGTAGAAGAATACGGGGAGGAGGTCCTGCGGGACCGCCTGGCCAAAGGCTATCTCAAAGACGAAAGCCAGATCGAGGGCGTAAAGGCCGTCTTTTATCAGCTATATGGGGACCGAGAGAGCCTCCGGCGCAAGCTTTTTGCCGTGAAAAACACCGCCCTTTTTGCCATGAACCTCATGCTGGCCGCCCGGGGTCTGGGCCTGGAAACCCATCCCATGGACGGTTTCGAGGAGCCCTGCGTGAAGAGGGTCTTCGGGATCCCGGAGGATAAGCTGGTCCCCATGCTGGTGGCCGTAGGTTATCCGCGCCCGGGGGTTAAGCTCCTCGAAAGGCCGGCGCGAAGGCCCCCGGAGGTCTTTACCTCCCGGAATACCTGGTCCACCAGCTGAGAGGCCTGCTTCCAAATCTCGGGAAAGCTCTTTTGGGCCACCTGGCGGGCCTCGGCGGTGGGAAGGAGCCGGATGCGGGCATCCAGCCTGCGGCAATCCTCAAAGGAAAGACCGCGCACAAAGGCCCGAAAGAAGACCTCGTCCCGTAGGTGGGGAAAGGGGTTTTCCGGAGAGGGTTGGAGTTCGTTTTTTTCGATCAGGCGGATGTAGACCAGGCTGCGGGCCGCAAGGAGGTCTTCCTCCACCGCCCGCCTTTTTTCGAAAAGATAAAAGGCCGTAAGGACGTCGCCTGGGGCCGGCCAGAGGCCTCGAGGAAGGTGCCCCCCGGTGGCCAGACGGACCAGATTGCGCACCCTGAGGCGGAAACCCGCCGGGGGCTTCCGGGCTAGTTCCCGCACCAGATAGAGATGGATGTAGCCGGTCTCCAGATAGACCCTTTGGCCCGAAAGGCCTTTGAGGATCTGGCGTAGGGCCTGAGCCCTTAGGGTATCCCGGAAGATAAGGCGGGCGGCATCGGCCTGGGCGAAGGCCTTGATCTTTTCTACCAAGGACTCGAAGGGCTCGGAGAGGGCGGCATAAAAGTCAAGAAGGCGTCCGAAGGTTTGGTGTTCATGCTGGTAGATGGGGGAAAGCTCCGGGTCGCGCTGGAGGGCCTCCGGTTCTTCTCCGGCAGCCAGCCGGGCCTGAATCTTCTGGACTCCTTCGAGATAGGGTTCTACCTGCAGCACCTGGCGTCCCCGGGAGAAGAGTTCCCGCATTTTTTGGTAGACCGCCCGGGAATATTCCGGAAATCCGGGCTCGGAGATCTCCAGAAACTTTGTCAGAGCGGTCTTTCCGGAAAGCAGGGCCTCGAATTCCGGATGGCGTGGCTCTTCCAGGATCACCGTCTCACACTCCTCCATGAGCTCAAAGGCCCGGGGAAGGAATTCCAGACGATGGGGGCTCAGGACGAGGAGGATCTCTCCCATCTTTCCGAAAGAAGGCGCTGGCTTTCCGGGAGGGGGTCGCGGTAGACATACATTTGGGCCGGAATTTTGGCCCCGGAAGAGCACTCTACCAGGACCGTCTCTCGCCGATATTCGTCTTCCACTTGGTCAAGCAGGGGGAGGAGTTCTTCGGGAACGGCATAGAGTTCGCCCCAGATGCGGCCTTTCTCCCAGGGACGGGCCGCGGGATAATCCCCTAGATCATAAAGGGCAAAACCCTCCACCCACCCCTCCCCCATCAGGGAAGCCCCTCGGAGAAGTCCGTGCAGGGGCTGCCCCCGCCTTAAGGTTCCATAAACGAAAAGGATAGGCATTGCCCTCTGCTCCTCTGCCCTTTATCTTATCAGAAAAGCTTCGCTAGGGGAGGAATCATGCCTATCTACGAATTTCGTTGCGAAGCCTGTGGGGAGGAATTTGAAGTCCTGTGTCGCAACCGGGCGGAGGCCGAGGAGGTGCGGTGTAAAAAGTGCGGAAGCGAAAGGGTGAAGCGCCTCATGAGTACCATCACTCCCATAGTGGATTCCGGGGGCGGGCCTGCGGACCGGCCCCGGGTGGCCGAGAGTCACCGGTGCGAGACCGGGACCTGTACCCATCTTGAACTTCCGGGGCACAGCCGCTGATGAGCACTCCTCTGCGGGCCGTTCTCTTCGATGCCGAGGGCACCCTTCTCCACATCCATCCTTCGGTGGGGGAGGTCTATGCCCGGGTGCTCTCCCGGGAGGGGCTTTTCCTTCCGGGAGAGGAACTCGACCGGCGTATCCGGGCCCTCTGGCCGGTCTTCCGCAGGGCCTTTTTCGGAAAGTTTTCCCCGGAGGGGTGCCGGCAGCTCTGGAAGGAGATTTTTAGCCAGGCCTTGGCCCCTTGGCTTGACGGTCACCCGGTGGAGAGGCTTTTTCAGGCGGTCTACGAGGCCTTTTCCCGGCCGGAAAGTTTCCGTCTGGCTTCCGGGACCCGCGAGGCCCTGGAAGGCCTGAAGAGACAGGGCCTCAAGGTGGCCATCCTTTCCAACTGGGACGAACGGCTACCCCGCCTCCTCAAGGCCCTGGGCCTTAAGGACCATTTTGAGGCCGTCTTTTTGGCCTGCGAGCTGGGGGTGGGAAAGCCGGCCCCCGAGGCCTTTCACCTGGCCTGTGAGGCCCTGGGCGTGGCCCCTCCCGAGGTCCTCATGATCGGAAATGACCCGGAGGACGACTACCAGGGGGCCCTTTCGGCCGGCCTTCGGGCCCGGCTTTATCGGGGGGAGGATCTGCGCGAGATCCTCAGGGAGGAGGGCCTATGGTGCGCCTGAAAGGTTTTGGGGCCCTGGAAGAGCTTATGGCCGAGGTGGATCGGCGGTTCGAGGAGACCCGTCGAGGTTATCCCCGGGAGGTTCGCTGCCGCAAGGGCTGCACGGATTGTTGCTATGCCCCCTTTGACCTTTCCCTGGCCGAAGCCCTCTATCTGGCCCAGGCCTTTCGGAAACTGCCCCGGAGAGTGCGCCGGGAGGTGGAACGCCGGCTGGAAAAGTATGAAAAGACCTGGGAGACCGAAGTTCCCAAGCCGGTAGATCCCCTGGCCCTTTCCCGGGTGAGGCTCCGCTGCCCCTTTTTGGACGATCGGGGCCTCTGTGTGGTCTATGAATTCCGCCCCCTTACCTGTCGGGTTTACGGTCTTCCTCTTTCCGTGGGGGAAGAGACCGTGGTTTGCCCCCGGTCGGGCTTTGAAGCCGGGAAGACCTATCCTACGGTCCTTTTCGGGGAGGTCCTGCGGCGTCTGGCCGAGATCTCGGAGGGCCTGGTCCCCAAGGGGGGAAACGTGCGGGTGTCACTTATCGGGGTGATCCGCGGAGGCTTCCCCGGGGCCCATCTCCTGGAGGAGCCTTTTTAGGGCCTCTTCGGCCAGCTGGGCCTGCTCTCGGGAGCCGATCTCCCGGTAGATCCGGGCCGCCAGGGCATAGGCCTCCCGGGCGGCTTCCAGTTTTCCGAGATTCCGGTAGACGTCTCCGATCCCGGCGAGCATGCGGGCCGCCCGATGGGCGTC
The DNA here is from genome assembly GCF_012317585.1 of Thermosulfurimonas marina. Classification (NCBI taxonomy): domain Bacteria; kingdom Pseudomonadati; phylum Thermodesulfobacteriota; class Thermodesulfobacteria; order Thermodesulfobacteriales; family Thermodesulfobacteriaceae; genus Thermosulfurimonas; species Thermosulfurimonas marina. Next base: position 510,951 of record NZ_CP042909.1, on the reverse strand, counting down.
TTTGTACTTTTCGGCAATCTCTAGGGCCCGATAGAGATAAGGGAGGGCCTTTTCCGGCTGGCGCAGTTCCTTGTAAACATAAACGATCTTTTCGGAGAGGATGGCGGTCCCTAACTCGTCCTCGTATTCCTCGCAGATGTCCAGAGCGATCTTGTAGGGCTTCAAGGCCTTCTCGAAGTTGCCGCGGTTAAAGTAGAGATCTCCCATCTTTTCGGCGGCGTTGGCCGCCTCCCGGTGGCAGCCGTGTTCCACGAAGACCCGGTAGGCCTCTTCATAGCGGGCCAGGGCGTCAAGGCTTCGCCCCTGGGCATACATCACCTGGGCCTCTTTGTACCATTTGAGGGCCTCGGCCACCTCTGGAGAAATTTTTTCCGGCTCGTTCATAAAACCTCCCTTTGGTCTTTGAGGATTTCTTCGGCCACCTCCTTTAGGCGGCGGGAAACAAAGCGGTCCTCTTCCGGAAGGTAGATCTCAAAGGTTCGGGAGTCCTCAAGGAGGGGGCGTACACCGGGGGCCGCTTCCGAGAGCCGGAGGGCCCGGAGGATAAGAAGGGCCAGTCCCCGGACCAGGGGATTTTCGTCCTCTAGGAGGGAAACTACCCGGAAGGGCTTTTCCCGAAGGAGGAGTTCGGGATGGGCCTCGGCCACCCGCCAGAGGGCGTAAAGGGCCCCGGGGCGGAATTCGGGATAGGGAAGAAAGGCCAGGAGGTTTCTTACATAGAGCCCAAAACGCCGGGGAAGGGCCCGGATGATCTCCCCTACGGCCTCCAGGGCCCCCCAGGCCGAGGCCGCCGTGTCTGCGCTGGCATAAAGGAGGCGCTTTACCAGATCGGCCACCTCCTCCGGGCATTCGTCCCCGAAACGCCGGGCGAATTCCCCAAGAAGGGTGGCGGTGCGCAAGCGAAGGAGGGCCTCCGGGTGGTAGAGGATCTTTTGGAGCACCCGGAGATTCAGGGGCTGGGCCCGACAGAGGAGCAGCAACTCCTCCCGCCGATTTTCAGCCACCAGGCGCTCCGCCTCCGGGCGGCGAAGCTTCCGGGGCCGGACCTCGGGGGAGGACCTGGAAGAAGGCCTCCTGAGGGCCTCCAGATCCTCCCGGCTCAATTCCAGGAGGTCTTCGGCTAGACGTACAAAACAGAGGGCCCCGGAGACCTTGCGCCCCTCAAGGGTCCCTTCGGGGACCAGGAGATGGCGGGCCTGATCGTAGGGTTCAAGCCAGATTTCCTGATAATCCTCCCCCGGCGCAAGGTCCCAGGCCAGCTCCCAGCGCCCCCCGGAGGCCAGAAAGAGGGCCTCAGCGAAGGCCGACCCCCGGTTGAAGCCCGTGACATCGCTCACATAGACCGCTCCGCATTCGCACACTCCGGCGTCATGGTCGGCAAACTGGAAGCCCAGGTTTCGGGGGGGAGGGATCTCTCTGCCGCAGAAGGGACAGCTGGGGGGCTTCATGACGCAAGCAACTTTTCAAATTCCGGATTTACCGGATAGCCCAGAGATTTGGCCCGGGAGAGGGCCTCGCGGGCCTCTTCCCGCCGATCCTGGTAATAGAGGGCCACGGCCAGATTGTTCCAGGCCAGGGCAAATTGGGGATCGTAGGAAAGGGCCTGGCGACAGGCCTCTTCGGCTTCCGGATAAGACTCCCGGGCAATGAGGACCGTGGAGAGATTCACCCAGACCGCCGGAAGATCCGCTTTGACCTCGAGGGCCTGGCGGTAATACCTTTCGGCCTCTTCGAGTTCCCCCAGCTGGAAGGAGATGAGCCCCATGTTGGTCAGGGCCTCCGGGGAGGCCGGGTAGATCTTGAGGGCCAGGGAGAAGGCCTTGCGGGCCTCCTCCAGTTGCCCCTCCTGGGCCAGGAGGGTCCCCAAATTGGTGAGGGCCTCGAAGTTGTGGGGGTCGAGACGCAGGATCTCCTTCAGGGTCTCTTTGGCCTGATCGAGTTTTCCCGCCCGCCAGTAAGCCAGGGCCAGCCGATGACGAGCAAAGATGGAGCGGGGATTTTCCGCCGCTTCCTTTTCCAGGACCTTCAGGACTTCTTCCATTTCCATGTGGTTTTCTCCACCGCGAGGATTTAGGTTATTCTAAAAGGACCTGTGGGTTTGTCCAGATGAGGATCTGTCTGCCTCTCCTTATCGTGGCCCTCTGGTTTGCGGGCTGGTATCTCGAGGTTACGGAGCCGGCGGCCGAAAGGCCTGCCCCGCAGGTGATCTATATCCCCCCGGGGACCCCGGTCAAGGAGGTGGCTCATCTCCTTCGGGCCCGGGGTCTTCTCCGGAGCGAGTGGGGGTTTTATCTGGAAGGCCTGCGGCTGGGGCTCCTTTCCCGGCTCAAGGCCGGGGAATACGAGCTTTCTCCCCATCAGAGTCCGGCGGAGATCCTGCGCCAACTGGCCGAAGGGCGGGTGATCACCCACATCGTGACCATTCCCGAGGGGGCCAACGTGTGGGAGGTGGCCGATCTCTTGGAACGGGCCGGATTGATCTCCCGCAAGGAGTTCCTGGCCCGGGCCCTGGATTCGGACCTGGCCCATTCCTTGGGGATCCCTGGGCCCACGGTGGAGGGGTTCCTCTTTCCGGATACCTATTATTTTGTCAAGGGGCTTTCGGCCGAGGAGATCATCCGCATCATGGTGGAGCGCTTTTGGGAGGTCTGGCGCAAGTACGAGCCCCGGGCCCGGGAGCTGGGGGTTTCGGTCTATGAGGTGGTCACCCTGGCCTCCATCGTGGAGAAGGAGGCCGTGCTTTCCCGGGAAAAACCCCTCATTGCGGCGGTTTACTGGAATCGCCTCCGGCGGGGCATGCCCCTTCAGGCCGACCCCACGGTGCGCTACGCCTTGAGGCGCTTTCGGGGCCGGCTTTATTACAAACACCTCCGGGTGGACAGCCCCTATAACACCTATCGCTATCCGGGACTGCCTCCCACCCCCATCGCCAATCCCGGGGAGAAGTCCCTGAGGGCCGTTCTTTATCCGGCCAAGGTGCCTTATCTCTATTTCGTCTCTCGGGGCGACGGCTCCCATAAATTTTCCACCACCTATCGCGAACATCTAAGAGCGGTGCGCGAGTTGCGCCGCAAACGCCAACGTTCTTACCAATAACCCACAACAAAATTTCTTCATAAGATAAAGAAATTAGAAGAAAGCTCCTTAAAAGGCCCTATTTTTCTTCTTTTTATAACTCCTCTATTTTTAGAAAAAAAAGAGGGCTTGACAGCAGGAGTTCTTTTTAAGTAGCCTAGTGGTGGGAAATAGTGGGAGAAAGTGGTAAATGTTTCGGGGCCGTTTCCGTCATGCGTTGGACGAGAAGGGGCGGTTGAGTATCCCCAGCCGCTTCCGGGAGATCTTGCGCCAGCGCTATGGGGGAGCGGTCCTGGTGGTCACCCGCCATCCCGAATGTCTGGTGGCCTATCCCTGGGAGGAGTGGCGAAAGGTGGAGGAAAGACTTTTAAGGCTCCCGCAGGACCTTCCCGAGGTGAGGCTTTACCTGCGTTACTTTCTGGGTTCGGCCGAGGAATGCGCCCTGGATCGCCAGGGACGTATCCTTCTTCCGGCCCATCTCCGGGAGGCTGCAGGGTTGAACCGGGAGGCGGAAATCCTGGGCCTTCTCGACCGCTTTGAGATCTGGGCCCCGGAGAGACTGGAGGCGCGGATGGAGGAGGCCGAGGCCTCCTTTGACGAACTTTCTCGAAAGGTGGCGGAATTGAGCCTTGGAACCCAAACATGAGCCGGTCCTTCTGGAAGAGGTCCTGGAATGGCTTGCGGTGCGCCCCGGAGGGGTCTATCTGGACGGGACCGTGGGGCTCGGCGGACACAGTCGGGCCCTTCTGCGGGCCTCTTCCCCGGAGGGCTTTCTTTACGGGTTTGAGTGGGAGGAGACCTCCTTTCGGCTGGCTGAAGAACGGCTCTCCCGGGAATTTCCGGGCCGTTTTCGCCTGTGGCGGGCCAATTTCGCCGAGGCCCCGGAGATCCTTCTTTCTGAGGGGGTAAAAGTGGACGGCGCCCTTCTGGACCTGGGAATATCCTCCTTTCTCCTTGAGGGCTCCGGGCGGGGCTTCAGCTTCCTCAGGGACGAGCCCCTGGATATGCGCATGGATACCCGCACCGAAGAGACCGCCCGGGACCTGGTGAACCGTCTTTCTTACCGGGAACTGGTGGAGATCCTGCGGACCTACGGAGAGGAGCCCCGGGCCGAGCGCATCGCCCGGGCCATTGTCCAGGCCCGAAGGCGCAAGCCCATTGAGACCAGCGGGGAGTTGGCCCGGATCGTGGCCGAGGCGGTGAGACCCCGCAAACGGGGGGAACACCCGGCTACGCTTACCTTTCAGGCCCTGAGAATCGCCGTCAACCGAGAGTTGGAGAATCTCCAGAGGTTCCTTTCCCGAGCCCCGGAGATCCTGAAGCCCGGGGGGCGGCTGGCGATCATTTCTTTTCATTCCCTGGAAGACCGCCTGGTTAAACAAGCCTTCCGGGGGGATCCGCGCCTCCGGATCTTGACCAAAAGGGTTATTCGGCCTTCGGCCGAGGAGATCCGTCGTAATCCGCGGGCCCGAAGTGCCCGCCTGAGGGTGGCCGAGCGATGCGAGCTCTGAGCGCGGGGTATCCTTATCAGCCGCGAGCCCGGACGCGCTCCCGGGGGCTTTCCCTGCGTGGGGTCCTCCTCCTAGCCCTGGGGCTCCTTCTGGCCCTCCCCTGGCTTCTGGCCGGGGTTCGGCTTTATCAGTGGCAGGGGGTGCACCGGAGCCGCAAGGCCGAAGAGGCGCATCGGGCCCGGCTTCTTAAGACCTGGGAGGCCTTGACCGCCGAAGAGGTGGTGCGGCAAAAGGTGGCCCCCCTGGGGCTCCATAAACCCACGGAAAAGGAAATGGTGAGGCTCCCGTGAAGAAGGTCTGGCTTCTCTTGGGCCCGATCTTTTTTTTGATTTTGGCCGGGGCCTTGATGCGCCCCCTCACCGGGGCCGGAAAGGCCGAGGCCCCCTTCCTGGAGCGCACGGAGGTTCTGGATCGGGAGGGCCGGGTCCTTTTCCGGATGGAAAAAAGGGCTCGGGTCTATTATCTGCGCTCGGGTCCCCTTCCCTCTAGGCTCAAGCCCTATGTGCACCGACCTCTCTCCGGACCCCCGCCCCTTCTGGTAGCCGTGGACCTTTCTCCGAAGGAGGCCCGAAGTCTTCAGGGGATCTCGGGAGTTCTGGTCGAAGAATATTCCCGGCCCAGACTTCTGGGAGGGGCGGCCTTTGAGGGGATTCTTCCGGAGCTTTTCCATCGGGCCGACCTTGAAGGCCGGCGCACCCGCCTTACCCTTTCCTGGGATCTCCAAGAAAGTCTTTACCGGGCGGTTCGGGCCGAGGGACTTTTGGGTGGGGCAGTGCTGGATTTGGCCCGGGGAGAGGTCTTGGCCTTGGTGCCCGGAAGGAAGGGAGTCTTTTTGCACAGTCTTTTTCGGGTAAGGCCCTCCTCGGGGGCCGGGGTCTTTGGAAGGGCCACGGGCCTTGAGCTCCCGGAGGCCCTGGGGAGCTATTGGCCGGGCGGGGAAGCCCTGGCCACCCCTCTTCAGCTGGCCCGAGCCTTAGCGGCCCATCTCTGTGGTCGTCCCCCGCAGTGGCATCTCCTGAGAAGAACCAACCCCGGGGTCCTGGTCTGTCCGGCTCCGGGAAAAATTCACGAAAAGGAGTATACTTATCAGGAAAAGGGGCGCTGGCTCCGGGTAAAGCTTATCCCTGAAAAGGCCCCCAGGGGGGCGCTTCTCCTCCTGGGGGAAGGAGCGCCCACGGCCCAGGTTCCCCGGGGCCTTGTGGCCCAACTGGAGGACTTTTGGGGAGAAAAGAGGCTTATGCCGGAGGAAGAGGGGTTTCCGGATCTGCGGGGGGTCAGCCTGCGGGCGGCCCTAGAGGTCCTTCAACCCCACGGAGTAGAGGTGGAGTTTCGAGGATTCGGTCGGGTGATCCAGCAGTGGCCTGCTCCCGGCACCCCCTGGTCCCGGGTCAAACGGTGTCGGTTGGTGTTGCGCGATGAGACTTGAGGAACTTCTTTCCGGAGTGGAGGTGGCGGGGCTTTTGGGGGATCCGGCGGTGGAGATCACCGCCGTGGTGGATAATTCCCGGCGGGTGCGCCCGGGAGCCCTTTTTGTGGCCCGCCCGGGCACCCGGGAAGATGGGCACCGTTACCTCCGCCAGGCCGTGACCTCCGGGGCGGCGGCGGTGGTGCGTATGGATCGATTGGACCCGGACCTTCCCGTGCCTCAGGTTCTGGTAAAGGACTCCGTTTCCAGTTTGGCCCGCATCCTTTCCAATTTTTATGGGGCCCCGGAGAAGAGGCTGCGTTTGATAGGGGTTACCGGGACCAATGGCAAGAGTTCCGTAACCTGGATGCTGCGGGAAGCGCTGCTTCGCCTGGGTCGGCCGGCGGGCCTGATAGGGACCCTGCTTTACGACACCGGGGGCCGGGTGGAAAGGGCCCAGGAGACCACCCCGGGTCTTCCCCGCCTTTATGCTCTCCTGGCGGAGATGGTCCGTTCGGGGGTTTCGGTGGCCGTTCTGGAGGTCTCCTCTCACGCCCTGGATCAGCGAAGGGTGACCGGACTCTCCTTTGAGGGAGGTGTTTTTACCAATCTCTCCCGGGACCATCTGGATTATCATCCCCATCTTGAGGCCTATTTTCAGGCCAAGCGCCGGCTCTTTGGGGAACATCTTTCCCCGGAAGGGTTTGCCGTGGTCAATGTGGCCGATCCCTGGGGGCGCAGGCTGGCCGAGGAGCTTTCCGGGCTCCGGATTTTCAGGGTGGGAGAGGCCTTTCAGGCGGAGATCCTGAGCCGGGATCAAGGGTTGGTCCTTCGGGTGAGGGAGCCTGAGGGCGAATTTGAGCTCCAGACCCGGCTTTTCGGGGATTTTCAGCAGGAGAACCTTCTCTGTGCCTGGGCGGTGTTGCGGGGGCTGGGTTTTTCCGCCCGGGAAGCGGCGGAGGCCCTCACCGAGGCTAAGGCCCCTCCCGGAAGGCTGGAGCCGGTAGCTGAAGCCCGGGGGGCCCGCATTTTTGTGGACTATGCCCATACCCCGGAGGCCCTGGCTGCGGCCCTTAAGAGTCTGCGGGCCCTGGCCCCCCGCAGACTCCTCTGTCTTTTTGGCTGTGGAGGCAACCGGGATCGGGGAAAGCGCCCCCTTATGGGGCAGGTGGCCTCGGCCCTGGCTGATGCCCTCTATCTTACTTCGGACAATCCCCGTTTCGAGGATCCGCAGACCATCGTGCGGGAAATCCTGCGGGGGGTGAATGGCACCCGGGTGCGGGTGATTCTCGACCGCCGCCAGGCCCTGCGGGAGGCCATCGCGGAGCTTACCGCTGGCGACATTCTTTTGGTGGCCGGAAAGGGGCACGAAGACTATCAGGAGATCGCCGGAAGGCGTCTTCCCTTTTCTGATGCCGAGGAGGTGAAAAGGATTGTCGGGGAACTTTCTTGATACCGAAGAGGTGATCCGGGCCACCCAGGGGACCCTGGTAGGGGGGGACATGGGGATCGTCTTTTCCGGGGTCTCCACCGACACCCGCACCCTGCGCCCCGGAGAGCTTTTTGTGGCCCTCAAGGGGCCGCGTTATGACGGACACGACTTTTGGCGGGAGGCCCTTAAACGGGGGGCCAAAGGGCTTCTTCTTTCAAGGCTTCCCCGGGAGATGCGCCTTGAGGAGGTCCCCAAGACGGTCTCGGTGATCCTGGTGCGGGACACCCTGCAGGCCCTGGGAGATCTGGCCCGGGCCTTTAAGCGCCGTCGGGGGTTCTGGGCCTTGGCCATAAGTGGTTCCTGCGGGAAGACCACCACCAAGGAGATGTGCGCCGCGGTGCTCTCCCGGCGCTACCCGGTTTTCCGCAATCCCGGAAACTATAACAACCTGGTGGGCCTACCCCTTTCCGTGCTTTCCGTGCCGGAGGAGGTGCGCTTCGGAGTCTTTGAGCTGGGCATAAGCCTTCCGGGGGAGATGGCCCGGCTGGTGGAGATCCTGGAGCCGGAGGCCGCCCTTCTCACCAACGTGCGTCCGGCCCATCTGGAGGGTCTGGGCTCTATGGAGGGCGTACTTTCCGAAAAATTCCAGCTTTATCAAAGGCTTCCGGCCGGAGCCCGGCTGATCGTAAACCGCGACGAGGAGGAGATCTTTCGTCGGGCCCAGGACCTTCCCCATGAAAGGATTACTTATGGACTTCATATGGAGGCCGAGGTGCGGGCCGAGGATGTGCGGATCAGCCCGGAGGGAACGGAATTTGCCCTCTTAGTAGAGGGGCGCCGGCTGGGGGAGGGGCGTCTTCGTTTCCTAGGGGAGCATTTTGTGCGCAATGCCCTGGCCGCGGTGGCCGCAGGGCTTCTCTATGGGGTGCCCCCGGAAGAGGCCCTTTCGGCGCTTTCCGAGCTTTCTCCCCTTCCGGGTCGCCTCTTTCCCCTCTCCACCGGGCGCTATTTTCTCCTTGACGACTCTTACAACGCCAACCCGGGCTCGGTCTACGAGGCCCTGCGGGTCTTCTGGGAGATCGGACAGAGGTTTCGGGAACGGGTGGCCATCCTGGGAGACATGCGGGAGCTCGGGCCGGAGGCCGAGGCCTTCCATGAGAGTGTGGGGCGTCTGGCCGGAAGACTCTGTCACCGGGTGCTGGCCGTAGGAGAGATGGCCCCGGTGGTGGCCCGGGAGGCGGAGAGGATGGGGGCCCGGGGGCGAGCCTATCCCTCGGTGGAGGAGCTCCTTTCCGATCTGGAGATTCCCGAAGGGGCGGCCGTGCTCGTCAAAGGCTCCCGGGCGGTGGGCCTGGAACGGGTAGTGCAGAAACTCAAGGAGGAGCCTTAGAGGTGTTTTATCACCTGCTCTATCCTTTACACGACTGGTTTTCGGTCTTTAATGTCTTCCGCTACATCACCTTCCGCACCTTTTACGCTACCCTTACCGCGGGACTTCTGGTCTACTTTTTCATGCCTTCTTTTATTGCCTATATGAAGGGCCGGCGCCTGGGACAGGTCATCCGGGAGGAGGGGCCGGAAAGACACCAGGTGAAGGCCGGCACCCCCACCATGGGCGGGGCGGTGGTCATCGGGGCGGTGGTGCTCTCCACCCTCCTGTGGGCTAATCTGGCCAACCCTTATGTGTGGCTGGCCCTCGGGGTCCTGGTCTCCTTCGGGGCCCTGGGCCTGGTGGACGATTGGCTCAAACTTTCTCGAGGAAAGAATCTGGGCCTTCGGGCCCGGGAAAAGCTTTTCTTTCAGGCCCTCTTTACCCTGGCCTTCTGGGGGGTGCTCTTTCACGGGCTCCATTTTGACGACCGCCTTACTTTTCCCTTTTTCAAGGAGTTGCGTCCGCAACTGGGGTTTCTCTATCTGCCCTTCCTCTATCTGGTGGTGGTGGGGACCTCCAATGCTATGAATCTTACCGATGGGCTTGATGGGCTGGCCATTGTACCCTTCATGGTGGTGGTCGGGGTCTACGGGCTTCTGGCCTATCTGGCCGGACACGTAAAGTTCGCCCACTATTTACAGATTCCCTATGTGCCGGGGGTGGGGGAACTGGCGGTCTTTTGCGGGGCTCTGGTAGGGGGCGGGATGGGCTTTCTCTGGTACAACGCCCATCCGGCCGAGGTCTTTATGGGGGATGTGGGTTCTCTGGGGCTCGGGGCCGCGGTAGGGGCGGTGGCGGTGATGGTCAAGCAGGAGATCCTTCTGGTGATTGCCGGGGGGGTCTTTGTGGCCGAGGCCCTCTCGGTCATCCTGCAGGTGGGCTATTTCCGGCTTACCGGGGGGCGCCGGATCTTCCGCATGGCCCCCCTTCACCATCACTTTGAGCTTAGCGGCTGGCCGGAAAATAAGGTGGTGGTAAGGTTCTGGATCTTTTCCGTGATCTGCGGGATCCTGGCCCTTTCCACCCTGAAATTGAGGTGAGGAGACCGTGGATCTGAGGGGAGCCAGAGTGGTCATTGTCGGTTTTGGGCGCTCCGGGCGGGCGGCCGCCCGCCTGGCCGCGGTCCTGGGGGCCGAAGTGGTGGTCTCCGAAAATCGCCGGGCCGAAGATCTCCCTCCGGGAGACTATTACGCCCTCCTGGAGCGAGGGGTGCGCTTTGAGACCGGAGGACATCGGGCCGAGACTCTGCTTTCTGCAGACCTGGTGGTGGTCAGTCCGGGGGTCCCCCCTGCGGTTTATGAATCCGCGCAAAAGAAAGGCCTTCCCGTTTGGGGGGAGCTGGAGTTTGCCTTTCGGGCCCTGCGCCGGAGGCCCCCCCTTGTGGCCGTCACCGGAACCAACGGGAAGACCACCACTACGGCCATGGTGGCCGATATCCTGCGTCTTTCGGGCTTTAAGGTCTTTGCCGGGGGCAATTACGGTATCCCCCTGGCGGAATATGTCCTGTCCGGAGAGCCTGCGGAACGCCTGGTGCTTGAGGTCTCGAGCTTTCAGTTGGAGACCGTGGAGGCCTTTGCCCCTCAGGCCGCGGCCATCCTGAATCTTACCCCGGATCACCTGGAACGCTATGGAGATCTTGGGGCCTACGCCCGAGCCAAGGCTCGGGTTTTCCAGAATCTTCCCGGGGAGGGTGTGGGTCTTCTGCCCCATCCCGGCCTTTCCGGGGCCGGGGGAGAGCTGCTCCTCCGGGAGTGTCCGGACTTCCGGGGGAGCCTCCTTTTTTTCGGAGATTTTCCGGGGCTGCCCGTGGAGGTGGGCGAGCGGGACTTTCGGCTACGGATCTTCGGGGAGGAAGAAGTTTACAGCTTTGCGGGTTTTCGTCTGCTAGGGCGCCATAATCGTCTGAATTTTGCCGTGGCCGCAGCCCTGGCGCGGACCGTGGGGGCCTCCCCGGAGGCCGTGCAAAAGGCCGTGCGCTCTTTTGTGGGTTTCCCGCACCGGCTGGAGTTTGTGGGCTCTTTCGGGGGGGTCTATTTCGTGAACGATTCCAAGGCCACCAATGTGGACGCTACCCGGGTGGCCCTGGAGAGCCTCTCGGAGCCCATCGTCCTTATCCTGGGAGGGCTCCACAAGGGGGCCTCCTACCGGCCCCTTTACGAGCTTATACGACGCAAGGTGCGGCTTCTCATTCTCATGGGGGCCTCTCGGGGGGTGATGGCCGAGGAACTTTCCGGGGCTACGGAGATGCGGCTGGCCGAGGGGCTGGCCGAGGCCCTGGCCCTGGCCCTGCAGGAGGCCCGTCCCGGAGACACGGTCCTTCTCTCTCCGGCGGCGGCCAGCTTTGACCAGTTTGAAAGTTATGAAGAGCGGGGCGAGGTCTTTCGGGACCTGGTCCTGGCCTACGCCCCCAAGGTCCTGGCCCGGGAGGAACCCTCACCGGAGGTCTATCACTGATGCGCTGGGTGATTGCAGGAGGAGGCACCGGGGGGCATCTCTTTCCGGCCCTGGCCCTGGCCGAGGCCCTGGTGGCCCGGGGGCGGGAGGTGATGATCTTGGGCTGCGGTCGTCGGGTGGAGGCCCTGGCCCTTTCCGGGGTGCCCTATCCCGTGGCCACCATCTCCGGGGAGGGCTTTCTGGGACGGGGGCTCTGGGGAAAAACCCGGGCCCTGGCCAGGCTCCTCTGGGGGGTCCTCCAGGCCTTACGGATCCTGCGGAGGTGGTCGGCGGAGGTGGTCTTCGGCACCGGGGGCTACGCTTCTGTTCCCGCGCTGGGGGCCGGGTTTCTCCTGAGACTCCCCTTGGGGCTTCACGAACCCAACGCCGTGCCCGGGCTGGCCAATCGCCTCCTGGGACACCTGGTCCAGCGGATCTTTGTCACTTATCCCGACACCCGAGAACATTTTCCCTCCGCCAAGGTGCGGGTCTCCGGCACCCCGGTGCGGGCCTCCCTCCTTGAAGAAAGACCCCGGGAACATTCAGGACCGGGACTTCTGGTCCTCGGGGGCAGCCAGGGGGCCCGGACCCTGAACCGCCTTCTGGTGGAGACCGCCCCCGAACTCTATCGTCGGCTTCCGGACCTCTATCTCCTGCATCAGACCGGAGAGAGGGACTTTGGTTGGGTCAAGGAGGCCTACCGGAAAAAGGGCCTTCCCGTGGAGGTGCGGGCTTTTATTCGGGACATGGCCTGGGCTTACGCTCAGGCCGATCTGGTGGTCACCCGGGCCGGGGCCTCTACGGTGGCCGAACTCTGTGCCTTGGGGAAACCGGCCCTTTATATCCCCTATCCCTACGCCACTCACCGCCACCAGGAGGCCAATGCCCGGACGGTGGTGGAACGTGGGGGAGGGCTCCTCTTTCAGGAGGCTGAACTTTCTCCGGAGATCTTTGTGGAGACGGTGGGGGATCTTCTCCTGCGGCCCGCAAAGCTTTCGGAGATGGGCCGCCGGGCCCGGGAACTTTTCCGCCCCGGGGCCACGGAGACCATCATCGAAGAGATGGAGGCCTTGGTCCATGCTTGAGGGACGTGTCTTTCATTTCATGGGTATCGGTGGGGTAGGCATGAGCGGGCTGGCCCGGCTCCTTGCGGCCCTCGGGGCCCGGGTCACAGGCTGTGATCTGCGGGTCTCGGAGACCACCCGCTCCCTCGAGCGGGAGGGGATTCCGGTGTGGCAGGGGCACGATCCGGCCCATCTGGAAGGGACGGAGATCCTGGTCTATTCCTCGGCCATAAGGCCGGATCATCCGGAGATTCAGGCGGCCCGCAGGCAGGGGCTCAAGGTCTGGCCGCGGGCGGAGATGCTGGCGGAGATCATGGGCTGGTACCCCCGGAGTATTGCCGTGGCCGGGGCCCACGGCAAAACCACCACCTCTTCGATGATTGCGGAGATGCTGGCCGTGGCCGGGCTGGAGCCCACGGTAATTATTGGCGGGCGGGTCAATTGCTTTGGTTCCAACGCCCGGCTCGGCCGAGGGGAATATCTGGTGGCCGAGACCGACGAAAGCGACGGCTCCTTTCTCTATCTTCAACCCTATCTTGCGGTTATCACCAATGTGGATCGGGAGCACCTGGATTTTTACGCCGACTTCCGGGCGGTGAAGCGGGCCTTTGTGAAGTTCGCCCGCCGGGTCTCTCCGGAGGGGGCCCTGGTGGTCTGTGGGGACGATCCCGGGGTAAGGACCATTCTGCCCGAGCTTTCCGGGCGCTTGGTGACCTACGGCTTTTCCGAGGGGGCCGAGGTGCGGGGGGAGATCCTGGCGGAGGCCCCGCTTCCGCGGGTGCGGGTCTGGTGGAGGGGCCAGGCCCTGGGGGAGTTCTCCCTCCGGGTTCCGGGCCGACACAATGCGGAAAACGCCCTGGCCGCGGTGGCCGTAGGGCTTACGCTGGGGCTCCCGAGTGCGGTCATTCTTTCCGCCCTTTCGGGCTTTTCCGGGGTGGGCCGGAGGTTAGAGTTTAAGGGAGAGGTCCTCGGGGCCTTTATTTACGACGACTATGCCCACCATCCCCGGGAAATTGCGGCCACTTTGGCGGCGATAAGGGCCCTTCACCCGGAAAGGCGACTGCTGGCCGTATTCCAGCCCCATCGTTACAGCCGCACCCGGGCCCTCTGGCAGGAATTTGTCCGGGTTCTGGCCGAGCCGGAGGTGCTCTTTCTTACGGAAATCTATCCCGCGGCCGAAAGCCCCCTCCCCGGGGTCTCGGGAGAGAAATTCTTTCAGGCGGTCCGGAGGGTGCGGGGAGGAAAACCCACCCTTTTTGCCCCGGATCTCGAGACCCTTCGGGCCCAGGTGGAATTCTTTCTCTCTCCCGGGGATCTGCTCCTTACCCTGGGGGCTGGGGATGTCTATCAGTTGGGGGAAGCCTTGGTCCGCCAAATTAGTCCTTCCCGAAAGGAAAAAGTGGTGGGATGAAGGCCCTCTCGCGCGACCTGAAAAAGAAAGGGCTTAAGGTCCGGCTGGAAGAGCCGCTTTGGCGGTATACCACGGTGCGGGTGGGAGGCCCGGCGGACCTTATGGCCTATCCCGAGACCCTAGAGGAAGTACTCGAACTCTGGGAGTTTTCCCGGCGCCAAGGCTTAAGGATCTTCTGGCTTTCCGGAGGGAGCAAGGTCCTCTTTGCGGATGCGGGTTTTCGAGGGGTGGTGGTCAATCTCCGGGGCCTCAAGGGGGTGGTGGAGCTTTCTTCCGGGCACTTGGGGGTCATGTGCGGGACCCCGGTGGCGGTGCTTACGGCCTACGGGCTTAAACGGGGTTTTTCCGGCACAGAGTTTCTGGCCGGGGTCCCGGCCACGGTAGGCGGGGCCATAATGATGAACGCCGGGGCCTTCGGAGAGGAGTTCGGGGACCTGGTGGAATCCGTGACCATGCTCACCCCGGAGGGCCTGCGGGAATATTCCGGGAAGGACCTTTTCGGCTACCGGACCTTTCGGGGGCCTTCGGGGGTGGTCCTTTCGGCCCGACTGAGGCTTCGGCCCCGGGACCCGGAGGAGGTGCGGGCCCGGGTGAGGGATTTTCTAGCCCGCCGCCGGGCTACCCAGCCCTTGGGGAGACCCTCTTTCGGTTGCGCCTTCAAGAACCCCCCGGAGGGCCCTGCGGCGGGAGAACTTCTGGAGGCGGCCGGTCTCAAGGGATTCCGTCGGGGAGAGGCCATGATCAGCTCCAAACACGCCAACTTCATCCTGAATCTGGGTCGGGCCCGGGCCGAGGACATCCGGGCCCTCATGGAGGAGGCCCGGGAGCGGGTGCAGGCCCGCTTCGGGGTGGAACTCGAGCCGGAGGTGAGGATCGTTGCCGAGACTTAAGGCTTTTATGTTGATCCTGGCCCTTATTTCGGTGGGGCTTTCCGGGGTAGGGCTCTGGCGGCTTCTTCCCCATCTTTCCGTCTTCCGGCTGGAGACGGTGCGTATAGAAGGCCTCAAGCGTCTTTCCGAGGCCGAAGTGCGAGCCCTCCTTCCGGCTGCCCCGGGGGAGAATCTCTTTGTCCTCGATCTTGAGGCCCTGCGGCGGACCCTCGAGGCCCACCCCTGGGTGGCCCGGGCCCAGGTCTCTCGGGATCTTCCGCACACCCTGGTGGTGAGGATCCGAGAGGAAAGGCCCGTGGCCCTTACGAAGATCAAGGAAAAGCTTTATTACCTCAACGAAAAGGGGGAGGCCTTTGCCGAGGCCCCCAACGAGGCCCTCTTTCACTATCCGGTGGTAAGTTACGCCTCTTCGGAGCTTCTCCAGAAAGAGGCCTCCTTTTTCCGGCTCCTTTCCTGGTTGGACCGCACCGACCGCTACCTTCCCTGTTACGAGAGTCTCTCTCAAATCTATCTCGCCCCGGACCGCATCCTGGTCTACACCCGTGAGGGGCTCAAGATTCGTTTTGAGCCCGGGGATTTTTCCTCGCTCAAGGAGGCCTACCGCAGGCTCGATCGGGTGATGAGCTATCTCTACGACGAAAGACTTCTGCACCGGGCCCGTCTGGTGCGCCTGGATTATCCCGAGGGGCGGGCCCTGGTGGCCTATCGGGAGGGAAAATGAGCACCCGGCGCCTTATCGGAGCCCTGGATGTGGGAACCAGCAAGATCTGTTTTCTCCTGGGAGAGAAGAAGGATTCCACGCTTGCGGCCCTGGGGTTGGGGATGGTTCCCGCCCAAGGTTTGCGCAAGGGGCTTATCGTGAACATCGAAGAGGCCGCCCGGGGGATTCGCGAGGCCCGGCGCGAGGCCGAGGCCCAGGCCTACGAGGAGGTCTCCGGGGTGATCACCGGGGTGGCGGGCTCCCACATCGAAAGCCAGCTCAGCACCGGGGTGATTGCCCTTAAGGAGGGCGAGGTGCGGGAAGAAGAGGTGGAGCGGGTGCTGGAGGCCGCTCGGGCGGTGACCCTCCCCCCGGACCGGATCATCCTCCACGTCCTTCCCCAGGAATACAGTGTGGATCATCAGACCGGGATCCTTCAGCCCTTGGGGATGACCGGGGTACGGCTTGAGGTCAAGGCCCTTCTGGTCAAGGCCTCGGGGTCGGCGGTGCAGAACCTGGTCAAGACCATCGAGACCGCAGGGCTTTCCGTTTTCGGGGTGGTGCTTCAGGTGTTGGCCTCCGCGGAGGCGGTGCTCACCGAGGAGGAAAAGGAATTGGGGGTGGCCCTTATCGACTTCGGGGGCGGGACTACGGATCTAGCAGTCTTTCTGGAAGGGTCCCTGCGCTACACCTCCTCCATCCCGGTGGGCGGAGACCTTCTCACTACGGATCTCACCGTGGGTCTGCGGACCCCTCGTCGGGAGGCCGAAATCCTTAAAGAAAAATATGGGGTCTGTCTTCCGGAGCTGGTCTCTCCGGACGAGGAGATAGAGGTCCCCTCTCTTGGGGATCGGGCCCCGCGGCGGCTTTCCCGCAGGGTGCTGGCCGAGATTTTGGAGCCCCGGGTCCAGGAACTCCTGGAAATCATCAATACCAACCTGGAACATTCGGGCTACAAGCGTCGGCTATCTTCGGGCGTAGTGTTTACCGGGGGCTCTTCGCTCCTTTCCGGCCTTCCGGAGCTGGCGGAGCAGATCCTGGAGCTTCCGGTGCGGGTAGGCTATCCCGCGAGGCTTTCCGGCCTTTCCGAGGAGGTCAATCATCCCCGGCTGGCCACTGCCGTGGGGCTTTTTCTTTATGCCGCTCGCTATCTAGACCTTCCCCCGGAGGAGCCCTCGGAGGAGGCGGGGCTTCTCCGGAGACTCAAAAAATTCCTGGGATTAGGGGGGTAGCCATGACCTTTGAGCTGGTGGAAAACGAGCATCAGGCCCGTATCAAGGTGGTGGGGGTGGGCGGTGGTGGAGGCAACGCCGTGCGCAACATGATCCTTAAAGGACTGCGCGGGGTGGAATTTATCGCCGCCAATACCGACTACCGGGTGCTGGACCTTAATCCTGCTCCGGAAAAGATCCAGCTGGGAAAGGACCTTACCAAGGGACTGGGGGCCGGGGGCAATCCGGATATCGGCCGGGAGGCGGCTCTGGAGGCCGAGGAGGAGATCCGTCGGGCCTTATCCGGGGCGGACATGGTCTTTATCACCGCCGGTCTGGGAGGGGGTACGGGTACCGGGGCGGCCCCGGTCTTCGCCCGCATTTCCAAGGAACTGGGGGCCCTTACCGTGGCTGTGGTCACCAAGCCCTTTCGTTTCGAAGGCCGGCAGCGCATGGCTGTGGCCATGAAAGGGCTCGAGGAACTCCGCAAATATGTGGACACCATCATCACCATCCCCAACGATCGTCTTCTGGCCCTGGCCTCTCCCCAGACCAAACTCTACGAGATGTTTCAGAAGGCCGACGATGTGCTCTACTACGCCGTGCGGGGTATCTCGGATCTCATCCTCTTTCCGGGCTATATCAACCTGGACTTTGCCGACGTGCGGGCGGTGATGACCGACATGGGGGGGTTGGCCCTCATGGGCACCGGGATCGCCAGCGGGGACAACCGGGCCGAGGCCGCGGTCCAGAGCGCGGTCTCGAGCCCCCTCCTCGAGGACATCTCCATCGCCGGAGCCCGGGGGGTGCTCCTCAATATTACCGCTCACCAGGACACCCTTACCATGGAAGAGATTCAGCTCATCTCTGACCGGGTGGCCCGGGAGGCCCACGAGGACGCCCGCATCTTCTGGGGGGTGGTCTTCGACGAGGATCTGGGAGACGAATTGCGGGTCACGGTCATTGCCACGGGAATTGGCCAAGAACGGGAGAAAAAGCCCGAAAAGAAGGAACAGAAGGTCCTTCCCTTTGAAAAACCCAAGGAAGAGAAGGCCGAGGAGCCTCCGCGCCGGCGGGTAAGCCGCATTCTGGAGAGTCTGCCTACCGAGGAGGAGCTTGAGATTCCCACTTTCCTGCGGCGCAAGGCCGACTAAAGGCGTAGGTGCACCAGGCGGTGGGCGTGACACTGGAGATTGACGGCCACCGGGAGACTGGCGATGTGGGAGGGCTGGGTCTCGATATGGACCGCCAGAGCCGTAGTCCGACCCCCGAGGCCCAGGGGCCCGAGTCCCAAGGCGTTGATTTCTGCGAGCCACTCCTCCTCCAGGGAGGCCACTTCTGGCTGGGGATGCCGGTTTCCCAGAGGGCGCAGCAGGGCCTTTTTGGCCAGATAGGCCGCGGCCTCGAAATCTCCCCCGATGCCTACGCCCACCACCACCGGGGGGCAGGGATTGGCCCCGGCTCTCTCCACGGTCTCCACCACGAAACGTTTGAGTCCGGAAAGCCCCGCTGCAGGGGGAAGCATGGAAAGACGGCTCATGTTTTCACTCCCACACCCCTTGGGGAGGAGGAAGATCTCCAGCCGGTCTCCAGGGATCATCTCCAGGTGTATCACCCCAGGGGTGTTAGTGCCGGTGTTGCGCCGGGAAAGGACTTCGCAGACCGAGGCCCGGAGGTAGCCCTCCCGGGCTCCCCGGCGTAAGCCCTCCTCAAGGGCCCCGTAAAGGTCGCACACCCGGACCTCCTCTCCCAAGCGCACAAAGACCACCGGGATTCCGGTATCCTGACACAGAGGCAGTCCGGTTTCCCGGGCTAGGCGGGCGTTTTCTAGGAGGACAGAAAGGGCCGTCCGGGCCAGGGGTTCGGTCTCCTCTTCCCGGGCCCGAGCCAGGGCCTCCTCCACCCCCGGGGCCAGCTCCCGCACCGCTTGGGCCAGCCCCCGGGCCACGGCCTCCACTAAATCTTCCCGCCGGATCTCCCTCATCCTTCAAACTATTAAACCACAAAATCCCCCTTCTCCCAAAATAGGATCCGATCCTATTTTTATTCCTTTGATCCCTTGAAAATCAAAAGGAATAGACATTTTAAACCTTTCTATGGTCTAGCTTTTAAAGAGGTTTTGTAGCATAACTATTGATATTATCGTAAAAATTTTCAAAATTATAAGGATCAGATCCTATTTTATGGGGGATGGTATGGTTGGGGGAGGGATTGTTGACCGGGTTTTGAAAAGAGACTAATTTCTAGAAGATGGCGCAGCCCAGAAAACCGAAACCCCTTTTCGAAGAAAAGAATAACCGGTATCTTCCCTGGCTTCTCCTGGGGGGCCTTCTTTTAATCTTCTTCCTCTGGCCCTTCCTTTTTTCCTATCCCCGTTTCGAGTTGGCCTATAGCGAATTCAAGGCCCTAGCCCGTCAGGGACTGGTGGACAATCTCCTTATCGGCCGCGACTATATCGAGGGGGAGTTCAAGCCCGGGGCGGCGGAGGTCCTTTCCCGTCTGCGGGGTGCCCCTCAGAAGCCGGAAAAATACTTCCGCACCGGAAAGGTGGAGGATCCTGAACTGGTAAAGATCCTGGAAGAGCAGGGAATCCGTTTTAAGGCCCGTCCCGAGGCCGGCTGGTTCTCCTCCCTCCTTTCCTGGATGCTTCCCTTTTTCCTCCTTCTAGGACTCTGGATGCTCTTTTTCCGGCGCTTCGGTCCTCCGGAAGGGGGCATTATGGGCATTGCCAAGAGCAAGGCCCGCATTTACGTCCAGGAGGAAGTGGGGGTTACCTTCAAGGATGTGGCCGGGGTAGAGGAGGCCGTGGAGGAGCTCAAGGAGATCATTGAATTTCTTAAAAATCCCCAGCGTTTTACCGCCCTGGGCGGAAAGATCCCCAAGGGGGTCCTCCTGGTGGGCCCTCCGGGCACCGGTAAGACCCTGCTGGCCCGGGCGGTGGCCGGGGAGGCTGGAGTGCCTTTCATCTCCATTTCCGGCTCCTCATTTGTGGAGATGTTCGTGGGGGTGGGGGCGGCCCGGGTGCGGGATCTCTTTGCCACGGCCGAAAGCAAGGCCCCCTGTATTATCTTCATCGACGAAATAGATGCCCTGGGCAAGGTCCGCGGAGTCTCCCCCATGGCCGGGGTGGACGAGCGCGAGCAGACCCTGACCCAGCTCCTTACGGAGATGGACGGTTTTGATCCCAAAAAGGGGATCATCATCATTGCGGCCACCAACCGGCCGGAGATCCTGGATCCGGCCCTCCTGCGTCCCGGCCGTTTCGACCGGCACATTGTGGTGGATCGCCCGGATCTCAAAGGCCGGGAGGCCATCCTCCGGGTCCATACCCGGAACGTGAAACTGGCCCCGGATGTAGACCTTAAAGTCATTGCCGCCCGCACTCCGGGGATGGTGGGGGCGGATCTGGCCAACATTGTGAATGAGGCCTGTCTCTTGGCGGCCCGCAAGGGGAAGAATCAGGTGGAGATGGAGGACTTTGAGGAGGCGGTGGACCGGGTGATCGCCGGGCTAGAGCGCAAGAACCGCTATCTTTCGGCGGAGGAAAAGCGGCGGGTGGCCTACCATGAGACCGGTCACGCCCTGGTGGCGGCCTCGGTCCCCGGGGCGGACAAGGTCCATCGCATTTCCATCATTCCCCGGGGCATCGGAGCCCTGGGCTACACCCTACAACTTCCCACCGAGGATCGCTACCTTCTCACCCGGAGCGAGCTCCTGGATCGTCTGGCGGTCCTTCTGGGAGGGCGGGCCGCAGAGGAGCTCATCTTCGGAGAGATCTCCACCGGGGCCCAGAACGACCTGGAGAAGGCCACGGAGATCGCCCGGGCCATGGTCATGGACTACGGGATGAGCGAGCGCCTGGGGCCTCAGACCTTCCGCCGCCGGGAGCATCTTTTCCTGGAGGTCCCTTTCCGGGAGAGGGAACTTCTTTCTGAAGAGACGGCCCGGGCCATCGACGAGGAGGTCTCCCGGCTCCTGCGGGAGGCCTACCGCCGGGCTCAGGAGATCTTGGAAAGGAACCGGGAAAGGGTCTCGGAGATCGCCGAACTCCTCCTCGAAAGGGAGGTCCTCGAAGGCGAAGAACTGGAGAGGCTCCTTTATACCTCGGCAGGCCAAGATGGTAATTAAAAGGTCTATTTTCGGATTTTGGCCCGGGCTCTGCCCTTTTCCGGAAACAGAGCCCTTGACAGAAATTTGTCAAAGGTTTGATTTTTAGTTAAAAGGGGTCTCCCGGAAGGGAAGAAGGAGGGCCGGATTTAAAATCAGTTTTTAGAGGAAGTGAAGGGTTATGAAGGGATCAAGGGTATGGTTCGGTGACCCCGGGAAGCGACGCGGTGATGTGTCTTTCCTGTCACTATGCCCATGCGGGTCCCTATCCGGACATGTTGCGCTGGGACTATAGGACTTGTGTGGCCGGAGGGGGCGAGAACCCCAAGTGCGGCTGTTTCGTGTGTCATACGACGAAAGACTAACGGTGAAGGCGGGGGTGAGCCGGATAAGGGGGGAAGGCCTCCGAGGAAAGGAGTGCAGAGAGGGTCTTGAGCTTGGCTGAGAGACCGGAGATCTTCTTTACCTTTCCGAAATAGTAAAGGCCGTAAGGGAAGTTCTGGAGATACCAGAAAAGCCAGAGTTCGAGGCGCTTTTCCTGTAAACCTTCGGGAAGAAGCTTTAACTCCTCCGCGAAGAGCCGGGGCGGTTCAAGTGGTGGGGGAGGCTCTGGTATTCCCCGGCCTTCCAGGAAGGCCCGGAGATCCCGGAAGATAAAGGGACGCAAGAGGGCGACCCGGCCGAGCATGATCCCGTCGCAGCCGGTCTCTTCCAGCCTGCGGCGGGCCTCCTCCGGCGAGAAGATATCTCCGTTTCCGATGACCCGCGCCCCGGTTTTCTCTTTGAGTTCCCGGACCTCTTCCCAGCGGGGTGGCCTCCGGAAGCCCTCCTCCGGGGCCCGAGGGTGAAGGATTAGGGTGTCCACCCCTTCTTCCAGAAGGATTTCCGCCAAGCGAAAAAGTTTTCGCCGGTCATGTCCCGGGGGTGAGCGCAGCTTGGCCGAGAGGGGTTTGGCCGTGGCCCTGCGGGCGGCCCGGGCAATGGCCCGCACCAGATCGGGCTCCAAAAGGAGGGCCGCTCCCCAGCCCTGGCGCCGGGCCCTTCCCCGGGTGCAGCCGAGATTGAGATCGTAGCCGTAAAAATTGAAGCGCTCCTCCAGGCGCCTTAGGGCCTCCTCGAAGAGATCCGGTTCGCGGCCGGCCAGCTGGACCACCAAAGGTCGGTCGAGATCGGTGTGCCAGAGGTAGGGGTCACGCTCCGGGGGCTGAAAGACTACCGCCCGCACACTGACCATCTCCGTGTAAAAGAGATCCGGCGGCCCATAACGGGCCACCACCCTTCGGAAGGCCACATGCGTGAGCCCGTCCATAGGGGCGAGGAGAATCACCCCTTCTTCCCCCGCCACCACTTAAGGAGCCTTTCCCGGAGGGTGGACTCGAGGCCGCGGTCCGTAGGGCGATAGTAGCGGCGGTCCCGGAGCTGGTCGGGAAGATATTGCTGCTCTACAAAGCCCCCGGGATAATCATGGGCGTATTTGTAGCCCTGGCCGTAGCCCAGGGCCCGCATCAGGGTGGTCACCGGATTGCGCAGATGAAGGGGCACGGGGAGGGATCCGTGGCGCCGTACATCCTCTTTGGCCGCCGAAAGTCCCCGATAAGCAGCGTTACTCTTAGGGGCGCAGGCTATGTAGACCGTGGCCTGCGCCAGGGCCAGTTCTCCCTCCGGAAGTCCCAGAAATTCATAGGCCTCTTTGGCGGCCACCGCCACGAGGAGGGCCAGAGGATCGGCGTTTCCCACATCTTCCGAGGCTGCGGCTATAAGGCGACGAAGGATGACCCGCGGGTCCTCCCCGGCCTCAAGGAGCCGGGCCAGCCAGTAAAGGGCCGCGTCCGGATCGCTTCCCCGCAGGCTCTTATGAAAGGCCGAAAGGAGGTTGTAGTGCTCCTCCCCGTCCCGGTCGTGTCGCAGGGGTCTTTCGAGAAGGACCCGCTCCAGATCTTTAAGGCCCAGATGCCTTTTTCCGTGGGCCCCTGGGGAAGCACTTTCTACCAGCGTCTCCAGGAGATTTAAGGCCACCCGGGCGTCCCCTTCGGCGGCCTCGGCAAGGGCCGCAAGCACTTCGGGCTCCACTTCCAGGGCCTCCCGGCCATAGCCCCTTTCGGGGTCCGTAAGGGCCCGCTCCAGAAGACGCCGAAGATCTTCGGCCGAAAGGGGTTTCAGGACTAGGGTCTTACAGCGGGAAAGAAGGGGGGCGATGACCGAAAAGGAGGGGTTTTCCGTAGTGGCCCCGATGAGGGTGACCGTACCGTCTTCCACATAGGGAAGGAGGAAGTCCTGCTGGGCCTTGTTAAAGCGATGGATCTCGTCAATAAAAAGGACGGTCCTTTGACCCTGCTTTCGGGCCCGGCGGGCCTCCTCCACCACTTGCCGCAGATCTTTGACCCCGGAGTCCACTGCCGAAAGGGTTACCAGCCGGGCCCCGGTCTCCTGGGCTAGAAGCCGGGCCAGGGTGGTCTTGCCGCAGCCCGGAGGTCCCCAGAGGATGAGGGAGGAGAGCTTGCGGCTTTCCAGCATGCGCCGCAGGAGCCTTCCCTCTCCTAGGAGGTGCTCCTGGCCCAAGAATTCGGAGAAGTTGCGGGGCCTCAGTCTTTCGGCCAGCGGTGGACGGGGAGCAAAGAGTCCGGGCAGGGCTACCTCCGGCAGGGAGATTTTAAAGCAATCCGAAGGAGCGCAGGACCCGGGCCCGCCGGATGATGGTCCGCCGGTCCCACAGGGCGAACCCGATCACCACCGCGACAAGGGAGGTGAATTCCGGTGATGATCCAGAGGAAGGTATAAAGCTGTTCAAAGCGTTTGTCCATCTGTTGGAGCTTTCCTTTGATTTCTCCCAGGATCTCGAAGAGCCTTTTTTCCTCTGCCGGGGTCATTCCCCAGCCCCTTCCCACCAGGGTCCCTAAAAGGAGCAAAAAGAGCAGGAGTTTTTTCATGACCACCTCCGGACGTTTCCTTAAAGCTATTTTACCATAACCCTGGGCCCCCTTCGCTAAGGATTGGTTCGAGTCGGGGCTACCTCCGGCGGCGGGATTTGGGTGCGTTCTTTGGACCGGCGGCAAACATGCGGGTGAAACAGAAGGTGCAGAGCCCGGTGATGATATTCCAGGAGATGAGCATAAAAAGGAGGGCGCTGCCTTTCATCGGTTCCTCCTTCCACTGAGATAGACCAAAAGGCAAAGGGCCAGAAAGATCAAGATCAGGACTCCCCGGGTGATCCAGACATTAAAGGCCGTCTGTCGGAGATAACTCGGAAGTTCCTGGAAGAACCACCAGCCCATGATAAGGGCCAGGAAAAAGGGGGTCACATAGCGCATAATGAAGAAAAAGACCCGGGGAAGTTTGATCAGCCCCCCGCGGTTGATCTCCCTCCAGGCCGCCGAAGGATTAAACCCCCAGAAAAAGATGAGGACCTCCCCGAGGGCAAAGACCACTACCAGAAAGGTCCCGGCCCAGAAGTCCATCTCGTCCAGGGCCTTGGGAAGAAAGATGGGCAGATGGGCCGCCATAAAGAGGGCCAGCATGGTGGCCGTGACCGCCCGGGGCCGGGAAAGGCCGAATTCGTCCTCCAGGAAGGCGATCACCGGCTGGGTGATGGCCACCGAGGAGGTGATCCCGGCAAAAAAGAGGAGGATGAACCAGGCAAAGCCCAAAAGGTGCCCGAAAGGAAGGTTGGCGAAGATGGCCGGGAGACTCACGAAGGCCAGATTGAAGGCCCCGCTGGCGGCGATTACTTGGGCGGCCGCTACCCCGAAAAAGGCTGCGGCCGCGGGAATGGCGATGGAGCCTCCCAGGACCACCTCGGCAAATTCATTGAGGGAAGAAGCGGTAAGGGCCGAAAGGGTAATATCGTCGTTGCGCCGGAGATAGGAGGCGTAGGTGATGATGGCCCCAAAGCCCAGACTCAGGGTAAAAAAGACCTGCCCCGCTGCCGCCAGCCACACCCTGGGATTGCCCAGTTCATGCCACTTGGGCTCCCAGAGGAAGTTGAGCCCGGCCACCGCCGACCCGTAGGGAGTCTCCAGGGTCATGACCCGCATCATAAGGAGGATGGCCAGCCCGAAAAGGATGGGCATGGCCACCTTGGCGAAGCGCTCGATTCCTCCGGAAATGCCCCGCACCAGGATGAGATAATTGAGGACCATGGTAAGGAGGAAAAAGAGATAGGCCGCAAGGGAGGGCCGGTAGAGGGCCCCCCCACCCATACCCGTATAGTGGGTGAGAAAATCCCGAAAAGGACGCAGGTATTCCTCGGGAGAGGTTCCGGCGGTGGCCTTTACCTGAGGGAGTTTTCCGAAAAGGGCAAAGAGGGCGTAGCCCAGGGTCCAGCTCTCGATATAGACATAGTAGCAGGCCACCACGAAGGGCACGAAAAGTCCCAGCACTCCCACATAGCGGGAGAGGGGATGGCGCCAAAGGAGGCCAAAGATGGCCGGGGTGGTCCCGTGTCCGCGCACTCCTCCGTAGCGGCCGATCCCCCATTCCACCCACATGAGGGGAATGGCGATAAGAAGAAGGGAGATCATGTAAGGGATCATGAAGACCCCGCCTCCGTTTTGGGCGGCCTGGGTAGGGAAGCGCAAAAAGTTCCCCAGTCCTACCGCGTTTCCGGCCATGGCCAGGATGAGCCCGATGCGGGTGCCCCAGTGCTCTCGCTGAGCCATAAACCCCTCCGGAAGGTGTTTCCATTTTTATATTAAAGAGCTATAATCTTCGCAAGCACGAAAGGAGGCCTCTTATGGATTTTACCCAGACCAAAGTAAGAGAGGTCATGAGCCGGGAGGTCTTTCGGGTTCCTCTAGAGGCTAGCCTGGAGGAGATTCTGCGGGAGCTCCTGGAGCATCGCATCCACGCCGTTTTGGTAAGCGGGCCTGGCGGAGAGTTCATGGGGGTGGTGAGCCATTCGGATATTATTGAAGCCCTGGCCAAGCACGGCCCCCGCATCTTTGAGATGAAGGCCGAGGATCTTATGTGTCCCAAGCCCTATACCATCGAGGCCGAAGCCACCCTCAAGGAGGCGGCGGCCAAGATGATCGCCCATAGAGTGCACCGCCTTCTGGTGGTCACCTCCCACGGAGGGAAGTTCATTCCCGTAGGGGTCCTTTCGGCCACGGACCTGGTGCGCGCCGCCAGCCTTTAGCGCTTGACAAGGCCCGGAAGGGCCGTTATATAAAAGCCCGTCCCTGCGGGAAGCTTTCCCGAAGGGGGTCTTTTAGACTTTGAGTGAGCGAGGCGGAGATGCCGACTTTTAATCAGTTAGTAAGGTACGGGCGTAAAAAGCGAAAAAGCAAATCCAAGTCCCCGGCGCTGGAGGGGTGTCCCCAAAAGCGGGGGGTGTGTGTGCGGGTTTACACCACGACTCCCAAGAAGCCCAATTCCGCCCTGCGAAAGGTGGCTCGCGTGCGGCTTACTAACGGGATTGAGGTCACGGCTTATATTCCCGGGATTGGGCATAATCTTCAGGAACACTCCGTGGTCCTGGTGCGGGGAGGACGAGTAAAGGATCTTCCGGGAGTGCGTTACAAGATCATCCGTGGGGCCCTGGATGCGGCCGGGGTGCAGGATCGGCGGAAGTCTCGTTCCAAATACGGGGCTCCCAGACCTAAATAAAGGAATAAAGGAGCGGGTGAGTCATGCCGCGGCGAGGACCGGTTCCTAAACGTGAAGTTCTGCCGGACCCTAAGTACGGCACTGTGCTGGTGGCGAAATTCATCAACTGTCTCATGCGGGACGGGAAAAAGAGCGTGGCCCGCAAGATCTTTTACGGGGCCATGGATCTTTTGGCGAAGAAGTCCGGAGGGGAGGACCCTCTCCAGATCTTCGAGAAGGCGGTGGAAAACGTAAAGCCCTTGATGGAGACCCGTTCTCGGCGGGTGGGGGGGGCTACCTATCAGGTTCCTATGGAGGTGCGGCCGGAGCGGCAGCAGTCGCTGGCTATCCGGTGGATCATTCAGGCCGCCCGGGCCCGTTCGGAAAAGACCATGGTGGAGCGGTTGGCCAATGAGCTCTGGGATGCCTATAATGAGCGCGGGGCAGCCATAAAAAAGAAAGAAGATACGCACCGGATGGCGGAGTCCAACCGGGCCTTCGCCCATTACCGCTGGTAAGACCCGGCGGATTCGGATAATCAGCCCCCTCATAAGATGGAAGGGGGCCTTTATTTTGATGTTTGAAAAAGGAGGCGGGAAGGCGTTATGGATGCGGAATCTCTGAAAACTTTGAAGCTCACGCGAAATATAGGGTTCGTCGCCCACATCGACGCCGGAAAGACCACCACCACCGAGCGCGTCCTTTACTACACCGGCCGGACCCATAAGATCGGTGAGGTGCACGAGGGGACGGCCACCATGGACTTCCTGCCCCAGGAGCAGGAACGAGGCATTACCATCACTTCGGCGGCCACCACCTGCTTCTGGAAGGGACATAAGATCAACATCATCGATACCCCGGGGCACGTGGACTTCACCATCGAAGTGGAGCGGGCCCTGAGGGTGCTTGATGGGGCGGTGGTCATCTTCTGCGCGGTGGGGGGAGTGGAGCCCCAGTCGGAGACCGTCTGGCGTCAGGCCAACAAGTATAAGGTTCCCCGGATAGCCTTTGTGAACAAGATGGATCGTCTGGGGGCCAACTTCGAGCGGGTGGTGGAGGAGATCAAGACCCGCCTGGGGGCCACCCCGCTTCCTCTCCAGATCCCCATTGGGGCCGAGGACAGTTTTGTGGGGGTGGTGGACCTTATCGACATGAAGGCCATCGTCTGGGAAGAGGAAACCCTGGGGGCCAAGTACCATTTCGAGGAGATCCCGGCTGACCTCCGGGACAAGGCCGAGGAATACCGGACCAACCTCCTGGAGACCCTGGCGGACATCAACGATGAAATTATGGAAAAGTACCTCGAGGGAGAGGAGATCTCCCCGGAGGAGATCAAAAGGGCCGTCCGGGAAGGCACCCTGGCCTTTAAAATTGTGCCGGTGCTCTGTGGTTCGGCCTTCAAGAACAAAGGGGTGCAACCCCTTCTCGACGCCATCGTGGATTATCTTCCCTCTCCTCTGGATATTCCTCCGGTCAAGGGCTACAATCCCGAGACCGGGGAGGTGGAGGAGCGGACTACCGATCCCGAAGGTCCGCTGGCGGCCCTGGCCTTCAAGATCATGACCGATCCCTACGTGGGTACCCTCACCTTTCTGCGTATCTATTCCGGAAGGATTGAGTCCGGAATGACCGTATATAATTCCACCAAGCGCAAGCGGGAGCGGATCGGGCGCCTGGTGCGCATGCACGCCAAGCACCGGGAGGAGATCACCAGTGCCGAGGCCGGAGACATCGTGGCCGCCCTGGGTCTGCGGGTGACCACTACCGGAGATACCCTCTGTGACGAGACCAAGCCCATCGAGCTCGAAAAGCTGGAGATCCCCGAGCCGGTGATCTCCGTGGCTGTAGAGCCCAAGACCAAGGCTGATCAGGAAAAGCTGGCCAATGCTCTGCAGAAGATCGCCCTGGAAGACCCCTCCTTCCGGGTGCAGACCGATCCGGAGACCGGCCAGACCCTTATCTGGGGTATGGGGGAACTTCATCTGGAGATCATCGTGGACCGGCTGGTGCGGGAATTTAAGGTAGGGGTGAATGTAGGCCGTCCGGAGGTGGCTTACAAGGAGACCATTACCACGGTGGCCGAGGCCGAGGGGAAATACATCAAGCAGACCGGCGGTCGCGGGCAGTACGGACACGTGAAACTGGTGCTGGAGCCTGCCCCGGGCAAGGGCTTTGAGTTCGTCTCCGAGATTGTAGGGGGAGCCATTCCCAAGGAGTTTATCCCGGCGGTGGAAAAAGGGGTCCGGGAGGCCATGGAGCAGGGGGTGCTGGCGGGCTATCCGATGATCGACGTAAAGGTGCGGCTGGTGGATGGAAGTTATCACGAGGTGGACTCCTCGGAGCTGGCCTTTGCCATTGCCGGCTCTCTGGGCTTTAAGGAGGCGGCCAAAAAGGCCAATCCGGTGCTTCTCGAGCCCATCATGCGGCTCGAGGTAGTCACCCCTGAAGAATACCTGGGGGATGTCCTGGGAGATATTTCCTCCCGGCGGGGCAAGGTGGAGGGCATGGATACCCGAGGGAGTGTGAAGGTCATTCGGGCCTTCGTCCCCCTTGCGGAAATGTTTGGATATGCTACACAGTTGCGGTCCCTCACGCAGGGACGGGCCAATTTCACTATGCAGTTTTCGCATTACGAGAAGGTGCCGGCCCATTTGGCCGAAGAGATCATAAAGAAAGCCAAGGGAATGTAAGGAGGTAGGAGATGTCGAAGCCGAAGTTTGAGCGGAAGAAGCCGCATTTGAATGTAGGGACGATAGGGCATATTGACCATGGGAAGTCGACGTTGACGAGTGCGATTACCAAGGTGTTATCCACGAAGGGTTTGGCGGAGTATATTCCGTTTGAGAACATAGACAAGGCGCCGGAGGAGAGGCAGAGGGGGATCACGATTCAGCTGGCGCATGTGGAGTATGAGACGGAGAAGAGGCATTATGCGCATGTAGACTGTCCGGGTCATGCGGACTACATCAAGAACATGATTACGGGGGCGGCGCAGATGGACGGGGCGATATTGGTGGTGGCGGCCACGGATGGGCCGATGCCGCAGACCCGGGAGCACATATTGTTGGCGCGGCAGGTGAACGTGCCGGCGATTGTGGTGTTTATGAACAAGGTGGACATGGTGGACGATGAGGAGTTATTGGACTTGGTGGAGTTAGAGGTGAGGGAGTTGCTTTCGAAGTATGGGTATGATGGGGACAACACGCCGGTGATTAGGGGGAGTGCGTTGAAGGCGTTGGAGTGTGGGTGTGGGAAGGAGGATTGTCAGTGGTGTGGTCCGATATGGGAGTTGATGAGGGCGGTGGATGAGTACATACCGGAGCCGGTGAGGGAGGTAGACAAGCCGTTTTTGATGCCGATAGAGGATGTTTTTTCGATAAGTGGGCGAGGGACGGTGGTGACGGGGAAGGTAGAGAGGGGGGTGTTGAGGCCTGGGGATGAGGTAGAGATTGTGGGTTTGAGGCCGACGGTAAAGACGGTGGCCACCAGCGTGGAGATGTTTCGGAAGATCTTGGATGAGGCGTTACCTGGGGACAACATTGGGGTGTTGTTGAGGGGTATAGGCAAGGATGAGGTAGAGAGGGGGCAGGTGTTGGCGAAGCCTGGGAGCATAACGCCGCACAGGAAGTTCAAGGCGGAGGTATATGTATTGAAGAAGGAGGAGGGGGGGAGGCACACGCCGTTTTTCAATGGGTATAGGCCGCAGTTTTATTTTCGGACGACGGATGTGACGGGGGTGGTGAAGTTACCGGAGGGGGTGGAGATGGTGATGCCTGGGGACAATGTGGAGTTGGAGGTGGAGTTGATCAAGCCGGTGGCCATGGAGGAGGGATTGAGGTTTGCGATACGGGAGGGAGGCCGGACGGTAGGAGCCGGTGTGGTGACCAAGATCCTGGAATAAATAAAGTTATTGAGGGTGGGCGAGGCAAACCATGGTACCAGCGCAAAAGATACGCATAAAGCTTAAGGCTTATGATCATAAGGTTCTGGATCGCTCGGTGGCGGAGATCGTGCGGACGGCTCGGGATACCGGGGCCCGGGTGGTGGGGCCCATTCCCCTTCCCACCAAGATCAGCCGGTGGACCGTGTTGCGTTCGCCCCACATTGACAAGAATTCCCGGGAACAGTTCGAGATCCGCACGCACAAGCGGTTGCTCGACATCCTCGAGCCCACCCAACAGACCATCGACGCCCTGATGCAGCTCGAGCTTCCGGCCGGGGTGGAAGTGGAGATCAAGCTTTAAGGAGTTCGAGCCATGATGGTGGAAGGTCTCATCGGAAGAAAGTTGGGCATGACCCGGATCTTTAACGAGGCCGGCGAGGTGGTGCCGGTGACGGTGCTGGAGGTGGGGCCGTGTACCGTGGTTCAGGTAAAGACGGTGGAGACCGACGGCTACAACGCGGTGCAGCTGGGCTTTGCCCCGAAAAAACTCACCAAGTTTAACAAGCCCATGCGGGGCCACTTCCTCAGGGCGGGCCTTGATCACGGCTTTTATATCCTGCGGGAGTTTCGGGTGGAGGATCCTTCGCAGTTTCATCCCGGGCAGGTCCTGACCCTGGAGAGCCTGGGGGTGGAGAAGGGCCTTCGGGTAGATGTTACGGGAAAGAGCAAGGGGCGCGGCTTTACGGGAGCCATCAAGCGCTGGGGTTTCAGCCGCCAGCCCATGAGCCACGGAGCCAAACAAGTACACCGCAAGCCCGGATCCTCCGGGGCCAGCACCTTTCCGGGGCGGGTCATTAAGGGCAAAAAGATGCCTGGCCACTACGGGAATGAGACGGTGACCGTGAAGAATCTCTTGGTGGCCGAAGTGGTCCCGGAAAAGAATCTCCTCCTGGTCAAGGGGGCCGTTCCGGGCTGGCCCAACGGCTGGGTGATGGTGTATTTCAAGTAAGAGGTAAGGAGCCATGCCGGTGGTGGACCTTTATAACAGTCAGAGAGAAAAGGTGGGCGAGGTGGAGCTTCCGGACGACCTCTATGCTGTGCCGGTGAAGGTGGGCCTGTTGCACGAGGTGGTACGCTGGCAGAGGGCACGCTGGCGGGCGGGTACGGCCTGCACCAAGACCCGGGGAGAGGTTCGGGGCGGAGGGCGCAAACCCTGGCCCCAGAAGCACACCGGTCGGGCCCGGCAGGGATCCATTCGGGCCCCGCACTGGGTGGGGGGCGGGACGGTCTTTGGTCCCAAACCCCGGAGCTATGAATTCAAGCTCAACAAGAAGGTGCGTCGTCTGGCCCTGAAGATGGCCCTTTCTAACCGGGTCTCTGTGGGACACTGTTTTGTGGTTACCGACTTCGGACTTCAGGAAAGGCCGCGCACCAAGGACATGCTGGCCTTTCTGGAACGCTTCGGGACGCAGAACGCCCTTCTGGTGGTCCCGGAGAGGGATCTGGTGGCCGAGGCCAGTGCCCGCAATCTTCCCAAGGTGAAGGTGCTGGCGGTGGAGGGGCTCAACGTTTACGATATTCTGGATCACGAATACTTGATCCTTCGACAGGACGCCCTTCCCAAAATTGAAGAAAGACTGAGGAGAACGCGATGAGCAAGGATCCTCGGGAAATCATTCTGGCCCCGGTGATTACGGAAAAGTCTATGTGGCTTAAAGAAAAGTACAATCAGGTGACCTTCTGGGTACATCCGGAGGCCAACAAGATCGAGATCCGCAAGGCGGTGGAAGATCTTTTTAAGGTGAAGGTGGAGAAGGTGCAGACCGTAAGGGTGAAGGGTAAGCCCAAGGGGCGTTGGCCGCGCGAGGGGCGGAGATCGCTCCGCAAAAAGGCCATTGTGCGGCTGGCCCCGGGGCACAGCATAGAATTTTTCGAGACGGTATAAGGGGTGAGCCATGCCGATTAAGACCTGTAAACCTACTTCTCCGGGAAGGCGGTTTCAGACCTATCTGGTCAACCCGGAGCTTTCGGACAAGGAGCCGGAAAAGTCGCTGGTGGAGCCCCTTAAAAAGACCGGGGGCCGCAACTGTTACGGACGGATTACCGTGCGGCACCGGGGAGGCGGTCACAAGCGCCTTTACCGGATCATCGATTTCAAGCGGGACAAAGACGGGGTCCCGGCCAAGGTGGTGGCCCTGGAATATGACCCCAATCGTTCGGCCAACATTGCCCTCCTTCAGTATGCTGACGGAGAGAAACGTTACATCCTGGCCCCGGAAGGCCTCAAGGTGGGCGATGTGGTCATGAGCGGGGAAAGTGTAGAGGTTAAGGTGGGCAACTGCATGCCCCTCAAGAATATTCCCGTGGGCACGGTGGTCCATAACGTGGAGTTGCGTCCGGGCAAGGGAGGGCAGTTGGCCCGGGCCGCCGGGGCCTTTGCCCAGGTCCTGGGAAAGGATGGACATTATGTGCATCTGCGGCTGCCTTCGGGGGAGATCCGTATGGTGCACGAGCGTTGCCGGGCCACCATCGGTCAGGTGGGCAACCTGGACTGGGAGAACATCACCTGGGGCAAGGCCGGACGGAAGCGCTGGCTGGGGCGCCGGCCCCGGGTGCGTGGGGTGGCCATGAACCCCGTGGATCATCCCATGGGCGGTGGAGAGGGGCGCACCCACGGTGGGCGGCACCCCTGCTCGCCCTGGGGACAGTTGGCCAAGGGGCTTAAGACCCGAGGCAAGAAACCCTCGGACAAATTCATCATTCGGCGGCGTAAAGGCTAGGGGGTGAGGCGGAGATGCCCAGATCCAAGAAGAAAGGACCCTTTGTAGATGAGCACCTCCTGAAAAAGGTGCTCAAGGCCAAGGAGACCGGAGATAAAAAACCCATCAAGACTTGGAGCCGGCGCTCTACAATTGTGCCGGAGATGGTGGGGCTTACCTTTGCCGTGCACAATGGACATAAGTTCATTCCGGTCTATGTGACCGAGAACATGGTGGGCCACAAGTTGGGAGAGTTTGCCCCCACCCGGACCTATCGGGGGCACGCCGGAGACAAGGGCAAGGTTAAGGGCAAGAAAAAGTAGAGGGGTTTGAGCTATGGAGGCGAGGGCCACGGCCAGATACGTGCGGATTTCGCCCTACAAGGCGCGGCCGGTGATCGATCTCATTCGGGGAAAGCCGGTGCAGGAGGCCTTACAGATCCTGGAATTTACTCCCAAAAAGGCGGCGCGCATCATCAAAAAGGTGCTCGAGAGCGCCATTGCCAACGCGGAGCACAACTACAACATGGATCCGGATCGACTTTATGTGAAGCGGGCCTATGTGGATGAGGGGCCCCGTTGGAAGAGGATCTGGCCGCGGGCCTGGGGAAGAGCCAGCCGGATCCTCAAGCGTACCAGCCACATCACGGTGGTGGTGGAGGAAAAGTCTTAAAGGAGGGGAGGCCTTGGGTCAGAAGGTAAATCCCATAGGGCTTAGGATCGGGATCACCCGTACCTGGGATTCCCGCTGGTTTGGCAAGGGTAAAGAGTTTGCGGAGGCGGTTAAGGAAGACTATGAGATCCGCCGCCACATCAAAGAGCGGCTGAAGCACGCGGGGATCCCCCGCATAGAGATCGAAAGGGCCCCGGGGCGGGTGCGGATCATCATTCACGCCGCCCGGCCGGGGATCGTCATCGGGAAGAAAGGGGCGGAGATCGAGCGCTTGAAACAGGAACTTTCCCGGATCGTGGGGCAGAAAGAGATTGCCATCGACATTCAGGAGGTGCGGCGGCCGGAGCTTGAGGCCCAGCTGGTGGCGGAAAATATTGCCGTACAGCTTGAGCGTCGGGTGAGTTTCCGGCGGGCCATGAAACGCGCCGTGGCCCTGGCCCTGCGTTTCGGGGCCCAGGGAATTCGGGTACAATGTAAAGGCCGTCTGGGAGGAGCGGAGATCGCCCGCAAGGAGTGGTACCGGGAGGGGCGGGTGCCTCTCCACACCCTGCGGGCGGACATCGACTATGGCTTTGCCGAGGCCCTGACCAAATATGGGGTTATCGGGGTCAAGGTGTGGATCTTCAAGGGTGAGGTCCTGCCGGAAAAGGGCGGGGCCGAGGCCTTAACTATTTAAAAAGGGGTTTGAGCCATGCTTTTGCAGCCGCGAAAGGTCAAACACCGGAAGATGCAGAAGGGCCGGGTGCGGGGTAAGGCCACCCGGGGTTGTGCGGTGGAGTTCGGGGAGTTTGGGCTCAAGGCCCTGGAGGGCGGGTGGCTTACTTCCCAGCAGATTGAGGCCGGGCGAGTGGCCATCGTCCGGTGCGCCCGCAAAGGGGCCAAGATCTGGATCCGGGTCTTCCCGGACAAGCCCATAACCAAGAAGCCGGCCGAGACCCGTATGGGTAAGGGAAAGGGTTCGGTGGAAGGCTGGGTGGCGGTGATAAAACCGGGACGGATCATTTACGAGATCGAGGGGGTGCCGGAGGAGGTGGCGCGCGAGGCCCTGAGGCTTGCGGCGGACAAGTTGCCCTTTAAGTGCAAAATCGTCTCCCGGGAGGACCGGCTATGAAGGCCCGTGAACTGCGCGAGCTCTCCCTCCCGGAGCTCAAGGAGAAGCTGCGGGAGTTGCGGGAGGAGCTTTTTAACCTCCGCTTTCAGAAGACCATTCACCAGCTGGAGAATCCCATGCGCATCCGGCAGGTGAAGCGGGACATCGCGCGGGTGCTTACGGTCATCCGGGAGAAAGAACTCCATATTGGTTAAAGGGTTGGGAGCCATGGGCAGGAGAAAGGAATACATCGGCACGGTGGTGAGCAACAAGATGGACAAAACGGTGGTCGTGGTGGTGGAGCGCCTGGTGCAGCATCCGCTTTATAAGAAATACATCCGGCGGCGCAAGAAGTTCATGGCCCATGACGAGCGCAACGAATGCGAGATCGGGGACCGGGTCCTGATTGAGGAGACCCGTCCCCTTTCCCGGCACAAGCGCTGGCGGGTGAAAAAGATCCTGGAGAGGGCTCCCAAGCTTGAGGTGGTGGCCGAGGAAACCTCCTCGGGGGAGGTTAGCTAGCCATGATTCAGCAGGAGACCATGCTCAATGTGGCTGACAATTCCGGGGCCAAGCGGATCATGTGCATCCGGGTGCTGGGAGGTTCGGGAAGGCGCTATGCCCGGATCGGGGACGTGATCGTGGCCTCGGTGAAGGAGGCCCTTCCCAACTCCAAGGTCAAGGAAGGAGACGTGGTGCGGGCGGTGGTGGTGCGTACCCGGAAGGAGCAGCCCCGCCCGGACGGCACCACCATCCGTTTTGAAGAGAATGCGGCGGTGCTCATCAACCAGTACGGAGAGCCCATTGGGACGCGAATCTTCGGCCCGGTGGGCCGGGAGCTACGGGCCAGGAATTTCATGAAGATCATTTCACTGGCGCCGGAAGTCCTTTAAGGGAGAGGAGCCATGTTCTTTAAGAGGGCCAAGAGAAAACTCCCCAAGCCCCACGAGGCCAAGTGCCATATCCGCAAAGGGGACAAGGTGGTGGTGATTGCCGGCAGAGACCGGGGCAAGATCGGCAAGGTCCTGCAGGTCTTTCCCCGCCGGCAGCGGGCCATCGTGGAGGGGGTGAATATTGTCAAGAGGCACCTGCGTCCCACCCCTTATAGCGAAGGGGGTATTGTGGAAAAGCCCGCCCCCATCCACGTGTCCAATCTCATGCTCTTCTGTCCCAAGTGTAACCGGGGTGTGCGTATCGGACGCAAGTTTTTGGAAGATGGGACCAAGGTCCGCGTTTGCAAAAAGTGCGGTGAGATCATAGAGGCTGAGGAGTAGGGCTATGGCCTGGCTCAAGGAATACTATCAGGAGACGGTGGTGCCCAAACTCAAAGAGAAATTCGGTTATCGGAATCCCTTTGAAGTGCCGCGCCTGGAGAAGATCTGTGTGAACATGGGTCTGGGGGCGGCCACCCAGGAGCCTAAGTTGATTGACGAGGCTTTGAAGGAGCTGGCCATCATCACCGGACAGAAGCCCAAGGTCTGCCGGGCCCGCAAATCCATTGCGGCCTTTAAATTGCGGGCCGGGATGCCCATCGGGGTGATGGTTACCCTGCGCAAGGACCGCATGTACGATTTTCTGGCCCGACTGATTCATGTGGCTCTCCCCCGAGTACGGGACTTCCGGGGTCTTCCCCCTCGGGGTTTTGACGGCCGGGGTAATTACACCATAGGACTTGAGGATCACACCATCTTTCCCGAGCTCGATCCCAACGAGGTGGGACGGGTCAAGGGGATGAATATTACCATTGTGACCTCGGCGGAGACCGACGAAGAGGCCTACGAGCTTTTGAAACTCTTGGGAGTGCCTTTTAGGAGGTAGGGATGCCGCGGAAAGCGCAACTTTTCAAAAAGCCCAAGTTCAGGGTGCGCCATCGGAACCGTTGTTCCGTCTGTGGAAGGCCGCGGGGCTATATCCGGCGTTTCGGACTCTGCCGGATGTGTTTCCGGAAGCTGGCCTCGGAGGGAAAGATCCCCGGGGTCAGGAAAGCCAGCTGGTAGGAGGCGAGAGGAGATGATGACCGATCCCATTGCGGATATGCTGGCCCGTATTCGCAACGCGCTCATGGCCAGACACAAGACGGTGGAGATTCCGGCCTCCCGTATGAAGCGGGAGATTGCGCGCATCCTCAAGGAAGAGGGCTATATCGAGGACTATGAGTGGGTGGCCGAAGGGCCCCAGGGCAAGATCGTCATCACCTTAAAGTATGACGAGGGCCGCCGGCCGGTGATTTCCGGGCTCAAGCGGGTAAGCAAGCCCGGCCGGAGGGTCTATGCCGGAGCGAAGAAGCTTCCCCGGGTCCTGGGTGGGCTCGGGATTGCTATCATTTCTACTTCACAGGGGATCATGACCGACCACGAGGCCCGGCGTCGGGGCGTGGGCGGAGAGATCCTCTGTGAAGTCTGGTAAGGGGTGAGAGGCCATGGCAACGGAGTCCCGCATCGGCAGAAGACCGGTGCCCCTGCCCAAGGGGGTAAAGGTGGAGATAAAGGATGGACGGATCGTGGTGGAGGGTCCCAAGGGGCGCCTGGAAAAGCCCCTTCCGCCCATGGTGGACGTAGTTATTGAGGGCGAGGCCGTGAGGGTCAAGCCCCAGGAGGTGCGCAAGAAGCTCCAGCGCAAGGCCAAGGCCTTTCAGGGGCTGGCGCGGTCCCTGATCAACAACATGGTCCTGGGGGTGAGCCAGGGATTTACCCGGTCGCTGGACATTGTGGGGCTGGGTTATCGGGCGGAGCTTAAAGGGGAGGCCATCGAGTTTCACCTGGGCTACTCTCATCCCATTCTTTTTAGACTCCCCGAGGGCATAAAGGCCAAGGTGGAAAAGGGCTCTGGAGACGTTCAGGCCCGGGTAATCCTGGAAGGGATCGACAAGGAGCTCCTGGGGGAGACCGCGGCCCGCATTCGCCGTTTGCGTCCGCCCGAGCCTTACAAGGGCAAGGGTATTCGCTATACGGGTGAGCAGATCATTCGCAAGGCGGGCAAGGCCGGAAAGGCCGGCAAGAAATAAAACGCGTCGGGGGGAATAGGACCTCCCCGAAGGAGGAAAGGACATGTTGCGGAGGGAAAGGCTCAAGAAGTTGGAAAGGCGCCTGCGGCGCAAGAGGCGGGTGCGCAAAAAGGTCTTCGGCACCCCGGAGCGTCCGCGGCTTTCCGTTTACCGGAGTGTGAAGCACATCTACGCCCAGATTATTGACGATACTCGGGGACATACCCTGGTGGCGGCCTCTTCCCTTTCTCCGGAGATTCGGGCGCGCTGGGAGGAGCTCAAAAAGGAAGGGGGCAAGACGGCGGTGGCGCGGGCGGTAGGAGAGCTTCTGGGTAAGCGGGCGGTGGAGGCCGGGATCAAGAAGGTGGTTTTTGACCGCGGCGGTTTCAAATATCACGGTCGGGTGAAGGCCCTGGCCGAAGGGGCCCGGGCCGCGGGCCTAGAATTTTAATTAGGAGGCGCATAGGTGGCCACGGCGAAGCCAGGCGAGGAACTTATCGAAAAGATTATTTTCATCAATCGGGTGGCCAAGGTCCACAAGGGGGGGCGGCGTTTCCGGTTCTCGGCCATTGTGGTGGTGGGCGACGGCCAGGGCCGGGTGGGCTACGGCCTGGGCAAGGCCCCGGAGGTGCCGGAGGCCATCCGCAAGGCCCTGGACAAGGCCCGCCGCAACATGATCCAGGTTCCGGTGATCAACGGGACCATCCCCCACGAGATCACGGTGGATTTCGGGGCGGCCAAGGTGCTCCTTAAGCCGGGTCGTCCGGGAACCGGAGTGATCGCCGGCTCCACCATCCGGGCCATTATGGATGCCGCGGGCATCCGGGACGTGGTGACCAAGTGTATCGGAAGCACCAATCCCCACAACGTAGTCAAGGCCACCTTCAAGGCCCTGGAGAGCCTCCAGAGCCCGGAATATGTGGCTAAAAAGCGGGGATTTAGTCTGGAAGAACTGATGGAGAGGATGGGCCATGGGCAGAAAGCTTAAGATCACTCTGGTAAGAAGCAAATACGGCTGGTCCAAGAAGCAGCGGGCTACCATCGCGGGACTGGGCCTGCGCAAGATCGGGCACACAGTGGTGCGCCCGGACAATCCTTGCATCCGAGGGATGGTGGAGAAGGTCAAACACCTGGTAAGGGTGGAGGAAATCGATGAGTGAGGGGCTGATTACCCTTTCCAATCTCAAGCCTTTTGCGGGCTCCAAGCACAGGGAAAAGCGTGTAGGTCGAGGGCCGGGCTCCGGCCACGGTAAGACCTCCTGTCGGGGACAGAAGGGGCAGCGGTCCCGCAGCGGAGGCGGGGTGCCGCCCTGGTTCGAGGGCGGGCAGATGCCCCTCATTCGGCGGCTTCCCAAGCGGGGATTTAAGAACCCCTTCCGTGTAGAGTACGCGGTGGTCAATGTGCGGGATCTCGCCCGGCGGTTTTCCGCGGGGGCGGTCATAGATGTGGAGGCCCTGCGCCAGGCCGGTCTGGTCAAGGGCCGTGCGGTGCGGGTGAAACTTCTCGGTGACGGGGAGATCGACTTTGCGGTGACCGTGCGGGTGCACGCCGCCTCGAAAAGTGCTCGGGAGAAGATCGAACGGGCCGGGGGCTCGGTGGAGATCGTCGAGGCCTAAGGGATGCTGCGCGCCTCAGGGGTAGAGAGCCTGGCCAATATTCCGGAGCTTAGGCGCCGGATTTTCTTTTTGCTAGCGGCGCTGGCCATCTACCGGATCGCGGTCCACATTCCCACCCCGGGGATCAATGCCGAGGCCCTGGTGGCCCTTTTCAACCGGGCCGGGGGGACCATTTTCGGTTTTATTGACATGTTCTCCGGAGGGGCCCTGCGGCGCCTTTCGGTCTGTGCCCTGGGGGTGATGCCCTACATTAGTGCCTCCATTATCCTGGAGCTCCTTACCGTGGTCTATCCCTCGCTCAAGGAGTTACGGAAGGAGGGCCCGGAAGGGCGGCGCAAGATGGCTTACTACACCCGTTATCTCACGGTGGCCATCTGCCTTATCCAGGGTTTCGGGATTGCGGTGGGCCTGGAGAGGATGACCGCGCCCAACGGCGATCCCGTGGTCATGTTTCCGGGGTGGGGCTTTCGCTTCCTTACCATGCTCACCCTGACCACCGGGTCCATGTTTCTGGTATGGCTGGGAGAGCAAATTACGGAGCACGGGATCGGAAACGGGATTTCTATTCTCATCTTTGCGGGAATCGTGGCCCGACTCCCCTCGGCCCTCATCAACACCTTCCGCTTTGTAAAGACCGGGGAGCTTTCCGGGGCGGTGCTTCTTTTTATTCTGGTTCTGGTGGTGGCGGTCTTCGCCTTTACCTGTTTCATGGAGATGGCCCAGCGGCGCATCCCGGTGCATTACGCCCGGCGTATGGTGGGCCGCCAGATGGTGGGCGGCCAGAGCACCTATCTGCCCATCAAGGTGAACACCGCCGGGGTGATTCCACCCATCTTCGCCTCTTCGGTCCTCATGTTCCCGGCCACCATTTCCACCTTTGTGCCCTTGGCCTTCTTCCAGACCCTTTCCACCTATCTGCGTCCGGGGCACTGGCTTTACGAGATCCTTTATGTGATTTTGATCATTTTTTTCTGCTACTTCTATACGGCCATTATCTTCGATCCCAAGGATGTGGCGGAGAACCTCAAAAAATGGGGGGGTTTTATCCCGGGGATTCGGCCGGGCCGGGCCACGGAGGAGTTTCTGGACCGGGTCCTCAACCGAGTGACCCTGATCGGAGCCCTTTATGTGGCGGCCATTTGTGTGCTGCCCACGCTGCTCATTGTAAAATTCAACGTGCCCTTTTATTTCGGGGGTACAGCCCTTTTGATCGTAGTTGGGGTGGCCATGGACACCATGGCCCAACTGGAGGCCCATCTCCTTACCAGGCGTTACGACAGTCTGGTGCGGGAGGGGCGTCTTAGGCGTCGGCGTTAATTTCCAAAAGGAGGGGGTGTCATGAACATCGTCTTTTTAGGACCGCCAGGGGCAGGCAAGGGGACGCAGGCCAAGCGCATTACCGAAAGGTACGGCATTCCCCAGATTTCTACGGGGGACATGTTTCGGGAGCACCTTTCCAAGGGCACGGAGCTGGGCAAGAAGGCCAAAGAGTATATGGAAAAGGGGCAACTGGTGCCAGACGAGATTGTGCTCTCCATGGTGGAGGAGCGCCTCAAGCAGCCCGATTGTGAGAAGGGTTTTATTCTCGACGGTTTTCCGCGGACGGTGCCCCAGGCCGAGGCCCTAGACGAGATGCTTGCCCGTTGGGGAAAGAAGATCGATTATGCCATCGCCATCGAGGTCCCGGACGAGGAGTTGGTCAAGCGGCTTACCGGACGGCGCACTTGCAAAAACTGCGGCATGATGTATCATGTGATTTTCAAGCCCCCCAAGGTGGAGGGCAAGTGCGACGCCTGTGGAGGCGAGCTTTATCAGCGCCCGGACGACAACGAGGAGACGGTACGCAACCGCCTCAAGGTATATCATGAGTCTACAGCTCCCCTGCTGGACTACTATGAGAAGAAGGGCGTCCTTCATCGGGTGGACGGCCTGGGGAGCATAGACGAGATTTTTGAGCGGATCGTAAAGATCCTGGGGTAGTTGATTTTAGTGCGTAGAGTAGGCCGTTCGACTTCGCCGAAAATAAAAATCAAGGCCCCCTGGGAGATAGAGCTTCTCAGGCGGGCCAATGCTATTGTTATGGAGGTACTTTTGCGTTTGGCCGAGGAGGCTAAGCCCGGGGTCTCCACCTGGGACCTGGAGGTGCTGGCCGAAAGCCTCTGCCGGCGACGCGGGGGCCGGCCGGCCTTCAAGGGCTATAGGGGGTACCCCTACGCCCTCTGTATCTCGGTGAATGAGGAGATCATTCACGGGATGCCTCGGGAGGACAAGGTCCTCCAGGAAGGGGACCTGGTGAGTTTTGATTTCGGGGTGGAATACGAAGGTTACATCGGAGATGCGGCGTTGACCGTAGGGGTGGGGCAGGTCTCGGAGCTTGCCGAAAGACTGATGAAGGTCACGGAGGAAGCCCTTTATCGGGGGATTGAAAAGGCCCGGGTGGGAAACCGGGTGGGGGACATCTCCGCGGCCATTCAGCAACACGTAGAGGCCCACGGCTTTTCTGTGGTGCGGGACTTTGTGGGGCACGGGGTGGGGCGGAGTTTACACGAGCCCCCGGAGGTGCCCAATTTCGGGCGTCCGGGCAAGGGGCCGCGCCTTCAGGCAGGGATGGTGTTGGCCATAGAGCCCATGGTGGTTTCCGGGAGTCCCCGGGTGAAGGTCCTAGAGGACGGCTGGACGGCGGTAGCGGAAGATGGAGGACTGGCGGCCCACTTTGAACACTCGGTAGCCATTACGGCGCGGGGGCCAGAGATTCTTTCGAGGCTGTAGCGAGGAGGTCTTATGCCCAAGGAGGATCATATCGAGGTCGAGGGCACGGTGGTAGAGGCCCTGCCCAACGCCATGTTTCGGGTGGAACTGGAGACCGGGCACAAGGT
This sequence comes from Thermosulfurimonas marina, assembly GCF_012317585.1. Lineage (NCBI taxonomy): Bacteria > Pseudomonadati > Thermodesulfobacteriota > Thermodesulfobacteria > Thermodesulfobacteriales > Thermodesulfobacteriaceae > Thermosulfurimonas > Thermosulfurimonas marina. Next base: position 468,820 of record NZ_CP042909.1, on the reverse strand, counting down.
GTTGGCCCATGTTTCGGGTAAGATGCGCATGCACTATATCCGCATTCTTCCCGGGGATAAGGTGGTGGTGGAGCTTTCGCCTTACGATCTCACCCGGGGCAGAATTGTCTATCGGGGATCTAAAAAAGATCGAGGAGGCCGGTCATGAAGGTTTCGGCTTCGGTGAAGCGTCGTTGTCGGAAGTGTCGCATTATTCGGCGCAAGGGTGTAGTGCGGGTGATCTGTGAAAATCCCCGCCACAAACAGCGTCAGGGTTAGGAGGTGAGAAGGTGGCGCGCGTAGCCGGTGTAGAGATTCCGGATCACAAACCCATCGAGATCGCCCTGACTTATATTTACGGGATCGGGCGGACCTCGGCCCAAAAGATCCTGGTCAAGGCCGGGGTGGACTGGTTCAAGAAGACGCGGGATCTTACGGAGGAGGAGCTTACCCGCATCCGACAGATCATCGAGAAGGAGTACAAGGTAGAGGGTGATCTGCGGCGCGAGGTGGCCCAGAACATTCGGCGGCTCATGGATATCGGATGTTACCGGGGGCTGCGCCACAAGATGGGGCTTCCCGTACGGGGGCAGCGCACCCGTTCCAATGCCCGCACCCGTAAGGGTCCTCGTCCGTCCTCGTTGCGGGGGCGCAAGAAAAAGTAAGGGGTGAGGCAAGATGGCGCGCAAGGCTCGTAGAAAGAAAAAGGTTAAAAAGAACGTTCCTGAGGGCATTGCCCACATTCACGCTACTTTTAATAACACCATCGTGACCATTACCGATCGGCAGGGCAATACCATTGCCTGGGCCAGCGGGGGGACGGTGGGTTTTAAGGGTACCCGTAAGGGCACTCCCTATGCCGCCCAGCTTGCGGCTCAGGACGCGGCCAAGAAGGCCATGGACCAGGGGATGAAGAAGGTCTGGGTCTATATCAAGGGACCTGGTCCGGGGCGGGAGGCCGCCCTGCGGGCCCTTCAGGCCTCGGGCCTCAAGATCACCTTTATTCGGGATGTGACCCCCATTCCCCACGACGGTTGCCGCCCACCCAAGCGGCGCCGGGTATAAAAACCTTTCGGGAGGGATAAGCCTTGGCCAGATATACCGGACCCAGATGTCGTTTGTGTCGCCGGGAAGGGATGAAGCTCTTCCTCAAGGGGGAGCGCTGTTATACGGACAAGTGTGCCTTTGAGCGTCGGAGCTATCCTCCGGGCCAGCACGGTCAGGCCCAGCTTCGGGTGAAGCTTTCGGACTACGGTATCCGTCTGCGCGAGAAGCAGAAGGTCAAACGGATCTATGGGGTCTCCGAGAAGCAGTTCCGGCGCTATTTTGAAAGGGCCACCCGCATGAAGGGACAGGCCGGACACAACCTCCTCCAGCTCCTCGAGCGTCGTCTGGACAATGTGGTCTATCGGTTAGGTTTTGCGGCCTCCCGTTCGCAGGCCCGGCAGATGGTGGCCCACGGATGGTTCAAGGTCAACGGGCGCACGGTGGACATTCCCTCCTATCTCGTGGATCCGGGGGAGGTCATTGAACTTAAGGAGAAGTACCGGAACAATCCTCAGATTCAGGAAAACCTTGAGGCCGTGGTGCGGCGGGGAGTTCCGCAGTGGCTGGAACTGGATGCGGAAAACTTCCGCGGGACGGTCAAGGCCCTGCCCACGCGGGAGGATATTACCATGCCTATCCAGGAGAGCCTCATCGTGGAGTTCTACTCCCGTTAAACCTATTTCCAAAAGCGGGGTGGAGAAAATGGAAATGCTTAGACCGCGGGTTGGTAATGTAAATCTCATTCGGCCGGAAGGCATCCGGACCCACAAGGATTCCCGACCGCCCTACTACGGCAAGTTTGTGATCGAACCTTTCGAGCGAGGCTTCGGGGTGACCATTGGCAATGCCCTGCGGCGAATTTTACTCTCCTCCATCCCAGGGGCGGCCATTACCGCGGTGAGGATTGAGGGGGCCCCGCATGAATTTACCAGTCTTCCCGGGGTCCTGGAGGACGTGACGGACATTATCCTCAATCTCAAAGGGGTGCGGTTTCGCCTTCAGGGAGACGGTCCCTATATTTTTCGTCTGGAAAGACGGGGCGAAGGCGAGGTCAAGGCCGGGGATATCGACACCCAGGGGCAGGCGAAGGTGGCCAATCCCGAACATCATATCGCCACCCTCACCAAAGACGGGCAGCTGGTGATGGAACTTCAGGTGGAAAGAGGTCGAGGGTATGTGCCGGCAGAGTTTTCTAAGGAAGCACACCAGATCGGGGTCATTCCTGTAGACGCGGTCTTCTCTCCCATTACCCGGGTCAATTTCTCCGTGACCCAGACCCGGGTGGGCAAAAGCAGCGAATTCGATCGTCTGGTGCTCGAGATCTGGACCGATGGGACCATCGATCCCGAAGAGGCTATGCTCTATGCCGCGGGGATCCTCCGGGACCAGCTGGTAGTCTTTGGAAGCGAACCTCTAGCGCTTGAGGCCTCGGAGGAGGAAAAGAAAGGGGGGGATCTCGCCGGGGTCCTCAACAAGAGTCTTGAGGAGTTGGACATATCCTCCCGGACCCTCAATTGCCTTCTCAGCGCCGGTCTTAAGTATGTGGGAGATCTGGTGGTGCGGAGCGAGCCGGAGATGCTCCGACTCAAGAACTTCGGCAAGAAGTCCTTGGAGGAGGTACGGGCCCGGCTTCGGGAGTTGGGCCTCGATTTCGGCATGAGCGTAGAGTGGCAGCCTCCGCAATCTTAGAGGTCAAAGGAGTAGAGCCATGAGACACCGGAAAAGGAGCCGTCGGCTGGTCACCAAGTGGGAGCATAGGGTTTCTCTCATGCGCAATCAAGTTACAGATCTTCTGCGCCACGGGCGCATCACCACCACCCTGGCCAAGGCCAAGGAGCTGCGTCGGGTGGCGGACCGGATGATCACCCTGGCCAAGCGGGGGGACTTGGCCTCTCGGCGCCGGGCCCTGGCCTTTATCCGGGACAAGGCTGTGGTGCGCAAACTCTTTACCGAATTGCGGGAGAAGTATATGGATCGGCCCGGGGGCTACACCCGGATCGTGAAGATCGGTCCTCGGCGGGGGGATGCGGCCATGATGGCCATCGTGGAGCTGGTGGAAGAAAAGCTCCAGCACAAGCGCTCCCGCAGGAAGATCGAGGCGGAAAGAAAGGCCGAAAAAGAGATAGAAAGGGCCCTGGGCCGTGGGAAGGAGGCCGAGGAGGTTTCGACCTCCGGAGAAGGAGAGGCCTCCGGGGTTGCGGAAGGTCCGGAGAGCCCTCCGGCCCAGGAGGCTTCAGGGGAGGTTGAGGCTCAGGAGGTCTCTTCTGCAGGGGGCCCTGAAGCCGCGGAGGAAAAAGAGCCCCCTTCGGAGAGTCCACCCGAAGAAAAATCCTCTTAAGGATTGCCTTTTTTGTTTAAAGGTGGGTTCTTACTGGCGGAGGGGGAGGGATTCGAACCCCCGGTGCGGGCTTTTACCCGCACAGCCGATTTCGAGTCGGCCCCCTTCGACCACTCGGGCACCCCTCCTAGCCCTGAATTATAAAGTCCTTTTTTTAACTGACAAGACGGGGTTAGTCTTTTCTTCCTCCGGCCCGCGGGCCGCTCGGAGAGGAGGCCTTGCGGTTTAGGCGATAGGCCCAGGCCAGAATGACCGCCACGGCCTCGTAAAGCTCCGGAGGAATTTCGGCCTCGATCTCCAGGTGATAGAGTTTTTCCAAGAGTTCGGTATCCCTCCGGATGGGAATCCCGTGCTCCCGGGCCACCTCCAGGATAAGCTCGGCCAGATAGCCCCGTCCCTTGGCCACCACCCGGGGGGCCCGGTCCTCCTCCGGCTCGTATTTCAGGGCCACCGCCCGCTTTTCTTCCTCTGGCATCTCGGTCGAGTCTTTTTATCTTTTATGTTAGACTTTTTCGGCAATCTGGGCTATCTAGTAAAATAACCAAAAGGAGGGAGGTGCAGGATGAAAATTACGCTTTCGGTAATCAAGGCCGACATCGGGGGTTATGTGGGACATTCCTCCACGCATCCCGAAGTAGTGGCCAAGGTAAGAGAGGTGGCGGAGGCGGGAAAGGAAAAGGGGACCATTCTGGACGTCTCCGTCATTACCTGTGGGGACGATATCGCTATGGTTATGACCCACACCCACGGGGTGGACGCCGAGCCGGTGCACAAGCTGGCCTGGGAGGCCTTCCTGGCCGGGACAGAGGTAGCCCGCAAGCTCAAGCTTTATGGCGCCGGGCAGGATCTCCTCTCGGACGCCTTTTCCGGGAACGTTAAGGGTATGGGCCCCGGGGTGGCGGAGATGGAATTTGAGGAGCGCAAGAGCGAGCCGGTAATCGTCTTCTTTGCCGACAAGACCGCCCCCAGTGCTTGGAATCTACCCCTTTACGAGATGTTCGCCGACCCCATGAATACCGCGGGTCTGGTTATCGATCCCTCCATGCACGATGGTTTTACCTTCGAGGTCATGGATGTCTATTCCGGAAAGGCCATCCGCCTTAAGACTCCGGCCGAACTTTACGATCTTCTGGTCTTCATCGGGGCCACCAGCCGTTACGTGGTAAGGGCGGTTTACCGGAATTCTGACGGAGAGATCGCTGCGACGGCCTCCACCCAGAAACTTTCCCTTATGGCCGGCCGTTATGTGGGCAAAGACGATCCGGTCCTTATCGTCCGGGCCCAGAGCGGATTCCCTGCGGTGGGAGAAATCCTCGAGCCCTTCGGTCGGCCCTGGTTGGTGGAGGGCTGGATGCGGGGCTCCCACACCGGACCTCTTATGCCGGTCTCCTTTGCCCAGGCCAAGCCCACCCGCTTTGACGGGCCACCACGGGTTATCGCCGCCGGGTATCAGATCTGTGAAGGGCGCCTTATCGGACCTAACGATCTTTTTGATGATCCGGCCTTTGATGTGGCCCGGGAACGGGCGGCGCATCTGGCCAACTTCCTGCGCCGTCAGGGGATCTTTGAGCCGCACCGACTGCCCCCGGAGGAGATGGAGTACACCACCCTGCCCAAGGTGCTCGAAAAACTCAAGGACCGCTTTAGGGATATCGGAGAACCCAAGGCCAAGGCCCCGGGCTCCGGAGAGGGCGAGATCCACGAATAATGACCGATTGTTCGGGCCCGGGCCTTTAAGGCCTGGGCCCCGGTGTGGTCTTGGGGAAAGGAGGCGTCCTTGCCCAGGGTTTTCCGGATCTATAACACCCTTACCCGGAGGAAGGAGGACTTCGAGCCCCTCAATCCTCCCCGGGTGACCATGTATGTGTGTGGAATTACGGCCTACGATGAGGCCCATCTGGGACACGCTCGGGCAGCGGTGATCTTTGACGTGCTCTATCGCTTCCTGCAGTACCTGGGCTATCAGGTGACCTACGTGCGTAACTACACGGATATCGACGACAAAATCATCAACCGGGCCTTCAGGGAGGGGCGTCCCTGGTATGAGATCGCCGAACAATATATCCGGGAGTATCAGGAGGAGACCGCGGCCCTAGGGGTGCGGCCTCCCACTTACGAGCCCCGGGCCACGGAGCACATCCCGGAAATGATTGCCCTGGTAAAAAAGCTCCTTGCGCGAGGGGTGGCCTATGTGGTCGACGGAGAGGTCTACTTTGCGGTGGAGAAATTTCCGGGCTACGGAAAGCTTTCCGGACGCAGGTTAGAAGACATGCTGGCCGGGGCCCGGGTGGAGGTCTCGGAGAAGAAACGCAACCCCCTGGACTTTGCCCTCTGGAAGGCGGCCAAGCCCGGGGAACCCTTCTGGGAGAGTCCCTGGGGGCCGGGGCGGCCGGGCTGGCACCTGGAATGTTCGGCCATGAGCCTCAAGTACTGCGGAGAGACCCTGGACCTTCACGGAGGAGGGCTGGACCTCATCTTTCCCCATCACGAAAATGAGATCGCCCAGAGCGAGGCCGCTACCGGAAAACCCTTCGTGCGCTACTTCGTGCACAACGGCCTCATCACCGTAAACGGGGAAAAGATGGCCAAGAGCCTGGGCAACTATGTGAGTCTGAAAAGCCTGCTTTCCCGCTATCATCCGGAGGTCATCCGCCTCTTTCTCCTTACCAAACACTATCGGAGCCCTTTGGACTACACCGAACAGGCCCTGAGCGAGGCCGAAAAGGCCCTTTACGGGCTTTACGGAAGCCTTTACTTCCTGAAGAAGGCCGAGCCGGTGGAAGAGGGGGGGCTGCGTAAGGCGGCTCGGAGGCTCGCCGAGGCCCTTTCCCGCTTTCGGGAAGAATTTGTAGCGGCCCTGGCCGACGACCTCAACACTGCCGAGGCCATCGGGGCGCTTTTTAGACTTCTTTCCGAGGTCAACCGCTTTCTGCCCGGGGCCCGCAGGGCCACCGGGGAAGAGGTCCGGCTGGCCGAGGAGGTGCTGGCCACGGTCAGGGATCTTTCCGGAGAAATCCTGGGCCTGGGCGGAAGTGAGCCGGAAGACTTTGTGGAGAAGGAAAGAAGACGTAAACTAGAACTCAAAGGCCTGGATCCCCGGGAGGTGGAGGAGCGTCTTTCGGCCCGAGAGGAGGCCCGGCGAGCCAAGGATTTTGCCCGGGCAGATGCCCTGCGGGAGGAACTTTTGGCCCTAGGGGTAGAGGTGCGGGATACCCCCTGGGGGCCCTTTTGGATGGTCCTATGAAGCTTCCCTGGTTTGATCTGGTGGCTCTGGCGGTGATGGCCTGGTTTGTGGTGCGCACGGCCTGGATCGGCTTCTTTCGGGGTCTTTCCTCCCTGGTAGGCCTTCTTTTGGCCTTTTTTACCGCCGGGGACCTGGAGCCTCATGTGAGAAACATCCTGGCCCCCTGGTTCCGGGGTTATGCCTGGTTTGAGCCGGTATCCTGGTTGATTTCCTTCATTTTGATCTTCCTTGCGGTTTTCATCCTGGCGGAGGTCTTTACCCGTATCTTTGAGGCCGCTCAGCTTTCGGCCCTGAATCGCCTCCTGGGGGCCCTTCTGGGCTTTGTCAAGGCCTGCGTCTTTCTTTCGGTCTTTTTGTTCTTCCTGGTAACCTTTTTCCCGGGCTCTCGGGACTGGGTCAACCGCTCCCGCGTGGCTCCCCTGATCTTTCGCACCACCCGGATGCTCATCGAATTCGTCCCTCCGGAGATCAAGCACCGCTTCAACTACCAGTGGCGGCGCTATTTCGGGGCCCCTTCCCGGGAGACCTGAGATGGGAAAGGAGGGGGAACTTTTTGAAAGCCTGCTTCAGATTGTGGCCCGCCTGCGGGGTCCCGAGGGCTGTCCCTGGGATCGCCAGCAGACCCCGGAGAGCCTGCGGAAATATCTGGTGGAAGAGGCCTATGAGGCTTACGAGGCCGTAGGGGAAGGGCGACCGGAGGAGGTGCGCGAGGAGCTGGGAGATCTTCTCTTCCTTATCTTGATGGTGGCCTACATCTATCAGGAAAAGGGTCTCTTTCGGGTGGCGGAGATGTTGGAGCTCTGTGCGGAAAAGATGATTCGCCGGCACCCTCATGTCTTTGGGGAAGAGCGGGCCCGGGATGCGGAGGAGGTGCTGGCGCGCTGGCAGGCGGTAAAGGCCCGGGAGGCCCGGGAGAAGGCCGAGGAGCACAGCGTGCTCGGCAACCTTCCCCGAAGCCTTCCGGCCCTCCAGAGGGCCTATCGCCTGGGAGAGCGGGCTTCCCGGGTGGGTTTCGACTGGGCTTCGGCCGAGGAGGTCCTCCCCAAACTGGAGGAGGAGCGGCGGGAGTTGGAGGAGGCCCTGCGGGAGGGCCACCGGGAGCGGATAGCCGAAGAGATCGGGGACCTCCTCTTTACCGTGGCCAACCTGGCTCGCAAGCTGGGAGTGAATCCGGAAGAAGCCCTTAAAAAGACCCTTATCAAGTTCGAGAGTCGCTTTCGGACCATGGAAAGGAGCTTCCGGGAGCAAGGCCGGGAATTGGCCGAGGTCCCTCTTTCGGAAATGGACGCCCTCTGGGAGGAATTGAAAAAAAGATGACCCCGGTGGTGGAAGCGGAGAAGGTCAGCTTCGCCTATGACGGAGAGCCGGTGCTCGAGGAGGTCACCCTTAAGCTCTTTCTTGGGGACTTCTGTGCCCTGATCGGGCCCAACGGTTCGGGAAAGTCCACCCTTCTCAAGATCCTGGTGGGGCTCCTTCGGCCTCAGGAGGGGCGGGTGCGCCTTTTCGGAAAGGATCTGGAAGAATTCCGGGAATGGCACCGGGTGGGCTATGTGCCCCAGAAGGTCACCGCCCTGGTGGACCGGGTGCTTCCCCTTACGGTGGCGGAGGCCGTGGCCCTGGGGCTGGTAGCCCGCAGGGGACTTTCCGCGAAGGAACGCCGGTTGCGGGTCGCCCGGGCCCTGGAAAGGGTAGGGCTTTCGGGGATGGAGGGCCGTCTTCTTCGGGAACTTTCCGGGGGACAGCAGCAGCGGGTCTTTCTGGCTCGGGCCCTGGTGGGAGAGCCGGAGCTTCTCCTCCTGGACGAGCCCACCACCGGGGTGGATTTCGCCTCTCAGGAGAGGTTTTACGAGCTTTTGGGAAATCTCAACCGTGAGGGAATAACCATCCTCATCGTAACCCACGACATCGGAGTGGTGGACCGGCACGTCAAGCAGGTGGCCTGTCTCAACCGGCGCCTGGTCTTCCACGGGGATCACCTGGAGTTTTGCCGGCATCCGGAGGTCTGCGGTTTCACCGGGGCCGGACACCACCTGGTGGGGCATCGCCATTGACCTGGTTGGCCGAGTACGCCTTTTTGTGGCCCGCCCTCTTAGGGGGGCTGGCCCTGGCCGTGGCCGGGGCCCTGGTGGGGCTTTTCCTCATTATCCGGCGCGACAGCCTTCTTCCTCACGCCTTAACCCACGTGGCCTTTGTGGGGGTGGCCCTGGGTTTTCTTACAGCCCGCTGGCCCCTCCTCTGGGCCCTGGGGGTTACGGTCCTGGCGGCCTTTGTGGTGCTCGAGATCCGGGAGCGGGCCGGCATCTACGAGGATACCGCGGTGGGGATCCTGGCCGGTCTGGGGATGGCCCTGGCCCTGGTGCTGGCCTCCTTGGCCGGAAGTTACGATGTGCGCCTCCTGAGCTACCTTTTCGGGAATATTCTGGCCCTTTCGACCTCCGAGGCCCTGCTGGCCGGGGGTCTGGCCCTTCTGGTGGTGGGGGTGGTGGCCTTCCGGGGGGAGGCCTTTTTTTTCGTGGCCTTCGACGAGGAGTCTGCAGCCACCTGTGGTCTTCCGGTAAGGGCCCTCAAATTCTGGCTTGCGGCCCTGGTGGCGGCCCTGGTAGTTCTGGGCATGCGCATGGTGGGGCTCCTTCTGGTCTCGGCCCTCATGGTTATTCCCGGGGCCGCCGCCCTGGAGGTCGCCCGGGGTCTGCGCCAGTGCTACCTCCTTTCGGCCCTTTTCGGGGCCCTTTCGGTGTTGGGAGGGCTGGCGGCGGCCGTGCTTTTCAACCTCCCTCCTTCCGGGGCCATCGTCCTCTTTTCCGGAGGACTTTTCCTTTTGAGTTTCGGCGCCCGAAGATTAAAATAGTCCGCCATGGAACTGGTGGACACCCACGCCCACCTAAACCTCCGGGAAAGTTATCGGGACCTTCCCGAGGTGGTGCAGAGGGCCCGAAAGACCGGCCTTTCGGCCATCGTGGTGGTGGGAATCGACCTCAAGACCTCCCGGGAGGCCCTTTCCCTGGCCGAGACCTATCCGGGGTTTATCTATCCCACCGCCGGGGTACATCCCCACGAGGTGCGCAAACTCACCGAGGAGGCTTATCGGGAACTGGAGGCCCTGGCCTCCCGGGCCGTGGCCCTGGGGGAGATCGGGCTAGACTACGCCAAGGAGTATTCGCCCCGCAAGCTTCAACAAGAACACTTCGAAAGACAGCTGGCCCTGGCCAAGAGCCTGGGACTTCCGGTAGTCCTCCATGTGCGTGAGGCCTATGCGGAGGCCCTGGAGATCCTCCGGAAATACCTTCCCCTCCCGGCGGTCTTTCACTGCTTTGCCGGAGGGATCCCCGAGGCTTGCAAGGCCCTCGACCTCGGGGCCTATATCTCCGTGACCGGGATAGTGACCTTTCCTAAGGCGGAAAATATTCGGGAGGTGGTGCGCTTCGTGCCCCTGGAACGCCTGCTTCTCGAGACCGACTGTCCCTTTCTTGCCCCGGTCCCTTATCGGGGAAAGCGCAACGAGCCGGCCTATGTCCGTTATGTCTGTGAAAAGGTGGCGGAGGTGAAGGGAATTCCGGTGGAGGAGTGCGCATGGCAGACCACGGAAAACGCCCGGCGCTTTTTCGGAATCGGGTCCCGCTAGTCCTGGCCTCTAAAAGCCCTCGGAGAAGGGAGCTTCTTTCCTCGGTGGGGCTTTCCTTTGAAGTCTTCCCGGCGGAAGTGGACGAAAGTCTTCCCCCGGGGGTTTCTCCGGAGGAGGCAGTAAAGGGGCTTGCCCGGCGTAAGGCGCAAGCGGTGGCCCAAAGGGCGGGGTCGGAGGCCGCGGTCCTGGCCGCAGACACCCTGGTGGTCCAGGCGGGACGTTTCCTGGGAAAGCCCCGGGATCTGGCCGAGGCCCGCAGGATGCTCAAGTCCCTTTCCGGCGCCTGGCACGAGGTCTTTACCGGGGTGGCCCTGGCCTTTCGGCAAAAGGAGAAGGTCTTTTTCACCTGCACCCGGGTGCGCTTCCGGGACCTGCTTCCGGAGGAGATCGAAGCCTATCTGGCCACCGGAGAGCCTCTGGGCAAGGCCGGAGCCTACGCCATTCAAGGATTGGCGGCGGCCTTTGTGGTCGAGGTGCAGGGCTCGGTCACCGGGGTGGTGGGGCTTCCCCTGGCCGAAACCCTGAAGCTCCTCCTGGAGGAGGCCTTAATAGAGCCCACCCCTTGTGAAGGATTTAAAGACGGGGCATAAAAATATCTAAAACCGGTCTCGGAGGTGGAGATGGAATATAAACTTCCCGAACTGGATAGCGGGCTCTACGAGGAGGCTACCCGAAGGCTCGACAACAAGACCAAACCCCGGGGGAGCCTGGGTTATCTTGAGGAGATCGCCCGGCGCTTCGTGACCATCACCGGGAATCTGGAGCCGGAACTCCCTCTCAAAAAGAGGGTTTACGTCTTTGCCGGAGACCACGGGGTGGTGGAGGAAGGGGTGAGCACCTATCCCCAGGAGGTCACCCGGCAGATGATCTATAACTTTCTTTCCGGTGGGGCGGGGATCAATGTTATCGCCCGGGCCGCGGGGGCGGAGGTCTTTGTGGTGGATGTGGGGGTGGCCGGAGAGGTGGAGGCCCCGGGTCTTGTCCGGCGCAAGGTGGTCTCCGGGACCCGAAATCTGGCCCGGGAGCCGGCTATGACCCGGGAGGAGGCCGAGGCCGCCTTGAAGGTGGGAATGGAACTGGCTGAGGAGGCCGCCCGGGAAGGCGCGCAACTCCTCATTCCCGGAGATATGGGGATCGGGAACACCACCCCTTCTGCCTGTCTCATCTGTCATTTTCTGGGAGAGCCTCCGGAGCGCATCGTAGGCCGGGGCACCGGGGTGGACGAAGAAGGCCTGAAGCGAAAGATCGAGGTGGTGCGGCGGGCCCTAGAGCTTCACCAGCCTACGGATCCGCTTTCGGCTCTGGCGGCCTTCGGCGGGGCGGAGATCGGGGCCATTGCCGGGCTCTTTCTAGGTGGGGCCCGGAATCGTATCCCGGTGGTCATGGACGGCTTCATTTCCCTGGCTGGCTTTTTGGTGGCCCGGGCCCTGGCTCCAGGCCTGGAGAATTATATCTTCTGTGGACACGTCTCTGCGGAAAACGGGGCCCGGCCGGCCTTTCAAAAGCTGGGCCTAAGGCCCATCCTGGACCTGGATATGCGTCTTGGAGAAGGGACCGGGGCGGCGCTGGCCAGCCAGATCATTGAGACCGCCCTGCGTATCTACCGGGAGATGGCCACCTTCGAGTCTGCCGGGGTCTCCAAAGGGAGGGAATTTGCCTCTTAAAGAGGAATGGTCCGCCCTCTGGGGGGCCTTTTCCTTTTTTACGCGCCTTCCCCTGCGCCCCCTGGCTTTTTCTCCGGACCGCTTCGTGCTCTATCTCCCTCTGGTGGGAGCCTTTCTCGGCGGGGTCAATTTCCTTTTAGGAAAGACCCTCCTTTCCCCTTACGGACCGGAGGCCCTGGCCTTCGGTCTCCTCTTGGTTCAGTACTTCCTGGCCAACTATTTTCACTTCGACGGTTTGCTGGACACCCTGGACGCCCTGGCCGCCCAAGGGGACCGGAGGCGGCGCCTGGAGATCCTCAAAGGGCCGGAGATCGGGGCCCTAGGCTTCCTTTTCGGTTTTTTTCACCTCCTGGGGCAATTTCTGGCCCTGAAGGCCCTCCTGGTCCGCGGCCTGGGACCGGTCTTTTTTAAGCCCCTCTTGGGCCGATGGTTTATCCTCTGGGGTCTGATTTTCGGAAGACCCGCCAAAGAGGAGGGCCTGGGGGCCCTCTTTTTCGGCAAAAGGGCCCTCTTTCGGGCCGGCCTGGCCCTGGTTCCTTTGAGCCTTTTCCTCTTCTGGTTCTACCCCTGGGAGACCGTAGTCCTCTGGTTTTTGGCCTACGGAATAACCAAATTCCTGGAGCGGGTCTTCGGAGGGCTTACCGGGGATCACCTCGGGGCCCTCTGTGAACTGGGGGAGGCCCTTTTCCTGTTAAGCCTCCTGCGATAGATTGTTTGGTAATGATCTGGTATGAAGTAGGCAAATTTTTCTTACACGCAACCTTGGTAATTTTTTGGGTCTTTGGTCCTTCAGCCGCTTTTGATGGATCGTCCGCGGCCAGAATTGATCCTGGGTGGCGTGGTATGGTTGTGGCCTTTTGTCTTTCGCTTTATTGTTTTAAAAGAGGGGAGGGGAAAGATGGATGCCGTTGAGGCTTACTTTATAGCTCTTTCTAGTTTGGTGCTGCTTTTAATTATCGCTTGGCTTTGGCTCTCTCATCGTCCCGAAAGCAAACCTTCTTAGGGTGGAAGATGCGACGGGTTCTGGTGGTGCCCATAGGGAGGGTCTTTGGGCCCTGGTTGGAAAGGTTCCTACAAGACCTTTCCAATTTCTGGCAGGCTCAGCTGGAACTGGCCCATCCGGTCACTCCTCCGCCGGCGGCCTTTCATCCCCGTCTGCGCAAATTTTTTGCCCCTTACCTGGTGGAATATCTGCGGACCCTTTCGCGAGAGGTGGATTTTGTCCTCGGGGTCTGTGGGGAGGAGCTTTACTCCCCTCGGGCTCCGGTGGTCTTCACCGAGGTGAGTTTTTCCTCCCGGTCGGCCCTGATTTCCGCCCGCCAGCTCCAGGAGTTTCTCTTCGGCCCTGAACCGGAGAGGGTCTTTGTGGAGCGTTTGCATAAGGAGGCCGTCCGGGCCCTGGGGCATCTTTTGGGCCTCGGTCCCTGCCCCAATCCCCGTTGCGTAATGCATCCTCCCTCCTCCCTTATGGAATTGGACCTTAAGGGTCCGGAGTTCTGTCCAGAGTGTCGTATGCGGCTCAGGCTCCTTCAGGTCCTGCGTGGAGAGCTTCGAGGGCTCGCTTGATCGGGGTTTTCGATTCCGGAATTGGGGGGCTGACGGTCCTTAAGGAGTTGTTGCGGCGTTTGCCCGGCTACCGTTTTATCTATTTTGGGGACACGGCCCGCACTCCTTACGGGACCAAGAGCCCCGAGACCATTATCCGTTATGCCTTAGAGGATACGGAGTTTCTCCTGCGCCACGGGGCCCGGGTGATCGTGGTGGCCTGCCATTCGGCCTCCTCCGTGGCCACCGAGGCCCTGAAGGCCCATTTTCCGGAGATTCCCATCTTTGAGGTGGTTACTCCCTCGGTGGAAAGGGCCCTGGCCGTTACCCGACGCAAGGTGATCGGGGTTATCGGGACCCGAGCCACCATCGAAAGCCGTGTTTACGAAAGACTCCTTACCGAAAGAGACCCGGGGGTGAAGGTCTATGGCCGGGCCTGTCCCCTCCTGGTCCCCCTGGTGGAGGAGGGCTGGCTTAACAAACCCGAGACCCGCATGATCGTGAAAAAGTGCCTTCTTCCCCTCAAGATGCGCGGAATAGATACCCTTATTTTGGGCTGCACCCATTATCCGGTCCTGAGAAAGGTCATCGCCGCCAAGGCCGGACGCCGGGTCACCATGGTGGACCCTGCAGAAGAGGTGGCCGAAAGGGTGCGGGCCTACGTGGAGGAGAATGCCCCGCCCCCTCTTGAAAAGGACGGGGAACCCCTTATTTTCGTTTCCGACTTCACTCCGGCCTTTGAGGAGGTGGCCCGTCTTTTCCTGGGACGCCGGGTAAAACTCCTCAAGGCCGAGGACGCTCCGGTATGAAACGGGTCATCCTGGGGACCGCGGGGCATGTAGATCACGGGAAGACCACCCTGGTCAAGGCCCTGACCGGGGTGGATACGGACCGTCTCAAAGAAGAAAAGGAGCGGGGAATCACCATCGAGTTAGGCTTTGCCCGGCTGGATCTTCCCTCCGGGGCCCGGGTGGGGATCGTGGATGTCCCGGGGCACGAGCGTTTTGTGCGCACCATGGTGGCCGGGGCCGCGGGGATCGATCTGGTGGCCCTGGTGGTGGCTGCCGACGAGGGGGTGCGCCCCCAGACCCGGGAACACCTTGAGATCTGTGAACTTCTGGGAGTGAAATCCGGTCTGGTGGTCCTCACCAAGAAGGATCTGGTGGATGAAGAATGGCTGGAGCTGGTGGCCGAGGAGGTGCGGGAGGCCCTGCGGGGAAGCTTTTTGGAGGGGGCGCCCCTGGTAGCCGTCTCTGCGGTCACCGGGGAGGGCCTGGCCGAGCTGGTGCGGGTGCTGGATGAGTTGGTGCAGAAGGTCCCCGACCGCTCGGTGGAGGGCCCCTTCCGGCTTCCGGTAGACCGGGTCTTTACCGTCAAGGGTTTTGGCACCGTGGTAACCGGGACCGCCCTTTCGGGGCGCCTCCGGGTGGGGGAAGAGGTGGAGATCCATCCCGGAGGGCTCACGGCCCGGGTGCGGCGCATCCAGAGTCACGGAGAGGATCGAGAGGAGGCCCTGGCCGGGATGCGCACGGCCCTAAATCTCCAGGGGGTGGAAAAGGAGGCCCTTTCCCGGGGAGCGGTGGTCTTTGAACCCGGGACCCTCAAACCCTCCCGGATCCTGGACGTGGAACTGCAGTATCTCTCGAGCGCTCCGCGCCCTCTCAAAAACTTAGAAAAAGTCCATTTCCATCTGGGCACCGCCGAACTCATGGCCGAGGTGGTCCTCTTTGGTAAGGATAAGCTGGAGCCGGGAAGAAGGGATGTGGCCCAGCTGCGCCTCGCGGAGCCGGTGGTCTGCCTGCGGGGAGATCGTTTTGTCATCCGGGCGGGCTCCCCTCTGGTCACCGTGGGAGGCGGGCGAGTGCTCAACCCCCTGGCCCACCGCCGCAAGCGGACCAAGCCCTGGGAGCGGGAGGAACTGGAAGGCCTGGCGGCGGCCGGGCCGGAAGAAACTCTGCGTTACCACCTTCAGAGGGCCGGAATTTCCGGCCTCAAGACCTCTACCCTGCGCCCCCGCCTCCCGGCCTATGGTCCGCAATGGGAGGCCTTGGTGCGGAAATTTTCTTCCGCGCTAGTCCGGGTCCCCGGAGAGGGAGAAGACCTCTGGCTCCTGCGTGAGAGATTCGAGGCCTTCAAGGAAGAAATTTTGACCGCGCTGAGAAAATTCCACGAGCGCTTCCCCCTTAAGCCCGGACTTGGCCGGGAGGAGCTCCGGGCCCGGGTCTCTTCCTCCGCCCATCCCCGGACCTTTGAATTGGCCCTCTCCGATCTCCTTTCCGAGGGCCGAGTGGTGGCCGAAAAAGAGTATCTGCGGCTTGCCGAACACCGTCCGGTCCTTCCGGAAGAGGCCGAGGCCTTAAAAAGAGAGATCGAAAAGATATTCCTGAAAGGAGGGTTCACCCCGCCGGAGCCGGACGAGGCCCTTTCCCGCTTTCGGGAAAAGCCCCGTCTGGCGCTCGATATGTTTCAGGTTCTGGTCCAGGAGGGGACCCTGGTGCGGCTTTCAGAAAAACTTTACTTCCACCGGAAGATCCTGGAGCGGGCCAAGGAATTGGTCCGGAAACATTTCGAGACTCATCCCGAACTTTCGGTGGCCGATTTTCGGGAGATGACCGGAGGGGCCTCCCGGAAATACCTCATTCCCCTATTGGAGTATCTGGATCGGGAAAAGATCACCCTCCGAGTGGGGGACAAGCGGGTCCTCCGGAAGGGACTGCGTCCTCAGAGGGGATAGTTCTTCTCGAAGGCCTTGATCTCTCTTTCAAATTCTTCAAAACGTTCGAGTTCGATTAGAAGTTCCAGGCGCCATAGAGCCAAAGAGAGGCGAACCCGTTTCTCCAGAGGAAGGTCCTTCTTGCGGGCCTGGAGACGCCGACGCAGTTTGCGCAGTTTCTGGTAAGCCCTGGCCTTTCTTTCCTGGCGGACCTTTTGGGCCTGCTTCAGGGCCTCCTGGGCCAGCTCCTGAATCTTCCGGAAATATTCTTCGGCCCAGTCGTAATGGCCGCTCTGGTAAAAAGAACGAGCCCTTTCCCACTTTTTCTGGATCTCCGCGTAGAGATCAGGGGCGTAGAGATCGGCCCGGGCCTCGTAAAGCTCCTTGACCAGCTTTTCGGTTTCCAAATAGGCCTTTTCCGGAGGGGTGGGGGGAGTGATGAAACGTCCGAGAAGGGGAAGTTTGGAGAGTTGATAGCGCGCATAGGGAGAAAGTTCAAGCTTAGGCCAGCTAAAACCCAGGACCAAAACGGCCGCTAGAGCCAGAAGGAGAGGTCTCCGGGGCCCTTTGGGAATCTTCATGAGTCCTGTTATAGTAAAAAATTCAAACCTGTGGTAGGGGTCCTCAAAGATGGGCAAATTCTTCAAGACCTTGCTTTGGCTACTGCTTCTGGGAGGGTTGCTGGCCGGAGGAGGGCTCTTCTTTTATCGCTACGAAAGCAGCCCTCCGGAGGTGAAAATCTCCGGTATTTCCGAACTCCTCGGCCGGGAATTCAAAGTCCGGGTGGAGGTGCGGGATCCCCGTTCCGGTCTGCGCTCGGTAAGGATCGCTTTAAGACAAAAGGACCGCGCGGCGGTCCTCAGGGAGGAGACCTTCCCGGTTTCTTTTTTGAAGGGCTCGCCGGTAAAAGAAAAGGTCTATGAGTTTGCGGTAAGGCCCCTTGAGGTCGGTCTTTCCGAAGGGCCGGTGGAGCTGGTGGTCCAGGCCCGGGATGGGTCCTGGCAGCAGGCCTTTAGGGGAAATCTTCGGCAGAAGGTCCTTAAGGCCCGGCTCGATCTTACCCCGCCGGCGGTGGCCCTCCTTTCGGCCCGGGTCTATCTGGCCCGAGGGGGCTCGGCCCTGGTGCTTTATCGGGTGGGAGAACCCGTGGCCCGGACCGGGGTCTACCTGAACGAGCACTTTTTCCGGGGCTATCCGGTCAAGGATCACCTCTACGCGGCCCTGGTGGGACTTCCGGTGACCGAAAAGGGTATTTCCCGCTTTGTGGTCCTGGCCCAGGACGAGGCCGGAAACCGTCTGGAGATCCCGGTAAATTATTTCTACCAGCGCCGGAAGTATCCGGTCTATCGCCTGCGGATAAGTGAGGCCTTTCTTTCCCGCAAGATGCCCGAATTTTTGAGCCGTTATCCCGAGGCCCAGAAGGGAAGCCTTCTTGAGACCTTTGTCTGGGTGAACGAGACCCTGCGGCAGCGGAACAACCAAAAGATTGCCGAGATCACTTCTCAGGTCTCGCAGGAGCCCTTCCGCATTAAGGGGGCCCTTAGGGCCCTTCCGCGGGCAGCCAAGCGCTCGGATTTCGGGGAATATCGCCTCTACTACTACAAGGGGCGCAAGGTCTCCGAGTCCTGGCATCTGGGGCTGGACCTGGCCTCGGTGGCCGGGGCGGAGGTGCCGGCGGCGGCCGCCGGAAAGGTGGTCTTTGCGGGCTATCTGGGCATTTACGGCAACACGGTAATCCTGGACCACGGTCTGGGGCTCTACACCGTTTACGCCCATCTTGCAGGAATTGAGGTCTCCGTGGGCCAGGAGGTGGAGGCCGGGCAGACCATCGGCCATACGGACACCACGGGACTGGCCGGTGGAGATCACTTACATTTTTCGGTCCTGGTCCAGGGGGTCTTTGTTCAGCCGCTGGAGTGGCTAGACCCTCACTGGGTGAGGGTCCGGATCCTGGGCCCCCTTTCGGCCCTGCCTTAGGCTTCTACCCACTTCACCCGGCAGGGCAGCCCAAAGAATTCCCGAAAGGCCCGTTCAAAGCGATGGGCCTCCTCATGAAGGGCCACGATGCTCGGCCGGAAAAGGTCTTCGTTCATCCGGATTTCCAGCAGGGGCTCTTCCTCCGGATCTTCGGCCGTCCGAAAGCGGTACTCCGGTAAATGTCCGTAGGTCTCCCGGAGGAGACCCTCCAGGGCCTGGCGGTAGATCTTGACTCCGCGGAAGGACCAGCGTTCTTCATAGCCCGGCTCAAGGATCTCCAGCCGCGGGGTGGTGCGCCCGCAGGGGCATTTTTCCCGCAAGAGGCGCACGCGGTCCCCGGTGCGGAAACGCAGCAGGGGATTGGCCCTTACCCGGAGGGTGGTGAGGAGGAGCTCCCCTTCCGGGGCGGTCCTTCCGGTCTCCGGGTCCACCACTTCGGGATAGAGGTGGTCTGCGGCCAGATGCAACCCCTGACGCCTCTCACATTCATAGGCCATCCCCGGCCCTAGAATTTCGGCAATTCCGTAGGCCACAAGGGTTTGGACCCCGAAGACCTCCTCCAGAAGGGCGCGGTCCCGAGGGGAGACGGGCTCTCCCAGGAGAAGGAGAAGACGCAGACTCCGGGGAAGGGGCAGTCCTAACCTTTCCGAAACCCGGAGAAATCTCCGGGCCAGAGAGGGGGTGGTGGCCAGGACCGAGGCCCGAAAATCTTTCATGATCCGGAGGTCGGTCTCCGGTCGGCGGGGCGAAGGGGGGATGACCGTGGCCCCCAGGACCTCGGCCCCCTCCTTGAGGTCCTCGATCCAGACCGCCATCCCCGGCTCCAGGGCGATATAAAGGATATCGTCGCTTCGGAGACCCGCCGCCGAAAGAAAGCGCACGGTAAGCCCCCTCAGGGCCTCCAGATCCTGACGGGTATAGCCCTTGACGATGGGATTAGGATGCCAGGGAAAAACATGTAGGCGCACGATCTCTCTCAGGGGCACGGCAAAGAGTTCATAGGGGTAATGTTCGGCAAGGTCTTTTCGGGTGGTGGGGGGAAAGCGCGAGAGATCCTCGGGTACGGCGAGGTCTTCTGGAAGAAGTCCGGCGGCCTCCAGGCTCTCCCGGTAAAAGGGCACTCGCTGGTAAAGACGGGTTAGTGTGGCCTGAAGGAGCTCGATATGCCACTGTCTCCAGTCTTCCAAGGAGAGATATTCCAGATCCTTCTGTTCCATGGCCTCACCTCAGGCGGTGAATTCGCGGTAGTCCTTGCCCAAATAGGCCCGTTTGACCTCTTCGTCGTGAAGAAGCTCCCGGGCCGGACCCTCAAGCACGATGCGTCCGGTCTCAAGCACATAGGCCCGGTGGGCGATCTCCAGGGCCTTGCGGGCGTTCTGTTCTACCAGAAGGACCGTAAGCCCCTCCTGGTTGAGCCTCACGATGGTGCGCATGATGAGGTCCACAATCTTGGGGGCCAGTCCCAGGGAGGGTTCATCGAGGAGGAGAAGACGGGGGCGGGCCATGAAGGCCCGGGCCAGGGCCAGCATCTGCTGTTCCCCTCCGGAAAGGGTTCCGGCCTTCTGTCGGCGCCGCTCCTTGAGGCGGGGAAAGAGCGCATAGACCCTTTCGAGATCGGCCTGAACGGCCCTGCGCCCCTCCTGGCGCCAGCGATGATAGGCCCCGAGCTCTAGGTTTTCTTCCACGGTGAGGGGATAGAAGATCTGGCGCCCCTCAGGGACCAGGGCCACCCCCTTTCGGACCAGGTACTGGGGCG
This sequence comes from Thermosulfurimonas marina, assembly GCF_012317585.1. NCBI lineage: Bacteria > Pseudomonadati > Thermodesulfobacteriota > Thermodesulfobacteria > Thermodesulfobacteriales > Thermodesulfobacteriaceae > Thermosulfurimonas > Thermosulfurimonas marina. The sequence continues at coordinate 448,935 of NZ_CP042909.1, read as the reverse complement.
AGGCCCCGGTGATATCCTCTCCCTCAAAGAGGATCTGCCCCTTTAAGGGCCGGTTAAGCCCCATGATGGTAAGGAGGAGGCTGGTCTTTCCGGCTCCGTTGCTTCCCAGAAGACAGACGATTTCTCCCGGGGCCACATGGAGCGAGATCCCCCGCAGGACCACCAGCTTGCCGTAGGAGAGGTGGAGGTTGCGGATCTCTAGCATAGCTCCTCCCCCAAGTATACCCGAATGACCTCCGGATGCCGTTGAATGGCGTGCGGGTCCCCTTCGGCGATTTTGGTGCCCTGGTGGAGCACAATGACCCTTTCGGCAAGGCCCATGAGGAGATGAAGATCGTGTTCCACCCAGAAAAGGGTTATGCCTTCCGCGGGAAGGCCCTTTAAGGTCGCGGCCAGATCTTCCTTTTCCCGGGGGGAGAGTCCGGAAGCCACCTCGTCTAGAAGCAGGAGTTTGGGCCTCAGGGCCAGGGCCCGGGCCAATTCCAGATAACGGAGTTTTCCTAAGGGAAGATCCCGGGCCGATTTCCGGGCTTCCTCGGCCAGGGAACATTTTTCAAGATAACCGAAGGCCTCCTCCCGGGCCCTTTTTTCTTCCCGGAAAAAGCCCGGAGTTCGAGCCAGCGAGGCCCAGAGCCCCGGTCGGCGGCGCTGGTAGATGGCCAGAAGTACGTTTTCGAGCACGCTGAGGTGTCCAAAGATTTGCGGGGTCTGAAAGGTGCGGGCTATACCTAGGCGGGCAATGTTTTCCGGGGGCAGAGCCGAGAGGGGATGTCCCTCAAAGAGGACCTCGCCTTGGTCCGGAGACAGAAATCCGCAGATGAGGTTGAAAGTGGTGCTTTTTCCGGAGCCGTTGGGTCCGATGAGGGCGGTGAGGGAGCCGCGTTCCACGGAGAAGGAAAGATCCCGCACCGCCCACAGGGCCCCGAAGCGTTTGGAGAGATTTCGAACTTCCAGGATGCGCCCCATTTCGCTATACAAACCAGAAAAATTACACCTTTACAACCTTCGGGGGTTACTCTTTAGGTAATAGCATTTCCAAAAAAAATAGAAAAAATTATTTCCACCATAGCTCTTATCTTATAAATCATAAATTCTCTAATTTCGGCCCCAAACCCTTCAAGGAATCCTCCAAAATTTTATAATCCACTTTTATCGGAAGACATTAGATTTGCCAAAGAAAGGCTTCCATTGTAAAAAGTGATTCACCATGGTGCAAAGTAAGGATCTACGGGCAGTGGCGGAGGCCTTTCTTTACCCTGAGGATCCCTCTTTTCTAGGAATTGTTTCCTATCTGACCCATCTGGCCCGCTCCCTGGGGCTCAATCTCAACGGGGATTTTCAGGTCAAGGATCTCGAAGAACTCAAGGTGGAATACACCCGGCTTTTTGTTACTTCCCCCTATCGTACTCCGGCCCCGCCCTATGCCTCGGTCTATCTTTCCTCCGATCGGCGCCTCAAAGGGGAAGGTTATGATCAGGCCTTAGCCTTCTATCGGGAGGCCGGTCTGGAACCGGTGGAGGAGGGGGAACTGGCCGACCACGTGGCCTATGAGCTTTCTTTTATGGCCCTTCTCCTGGAGGAAGGAAGGCTCGATCTCCTGGAGCGCTTTCTTTCCGAACATTTTCTTCTTTGGTATCCCCGATTCCTGGTGGCCCTGAAGCAAGCCGATCCCCAGCCCTTTTACCGGGCTTTAGGGGATCTGGTACTGGCTATCACCAATAGATTGCGGGAGGAGGTATCTCATGAGAAGACGCGATTTTCTTAAACTTTCGGCCGGCGCCTCTTTGGCTCTGGCGGGGCTTAAGCTCCGCTCCGAGGGGCTTTTTCGGAAGGCCCACGCCCAGTGTCAAAGCGCCCAGGATCTCCCCGGGAGCCTGGGGGCCAAAGAAGTTCCCTCGGTCTGCGAGATGTGCTTCTGGCGCTGTCCCATCGTGGCCAAGGTCAAGGGCGGCAAGGTGGTCAAGATCGAAGGCAATCCCAAGAGCCCGACCAACGGCCGCGGGGACAAGGCCCGGGTCTGTGCCCGGGGCAACTCCGGGATAAAGCTTCTCTACGACCCGGACCGGGTGTTGCATCCTTTGAAGAGAGTGGGGGAACGCGGTGAGGGTAAGTTTGTGAAGATTTCCTGGGACGAAGCCTTAGACGAAGTGGCCGAAAATCTCAAAAGGGTGCGAGATAAATACGGACCGCACGCCATCGCCTATTTTGATCATGGGGCCTCGGCCGAAGCCCTGCGCGAGGTCTTTAAGGGGCTGGGTACGGAGAACTATTCTAACGAGCCGGCCTTTTTCCAGTGTGTAGGGCCGGTGGCCGTGGCCTATATTAACGCCATGGGCTACCTCGCTTCCGGGACCATGCAGTATACGGACATGGCCAACGCTAAGGCCATCCTCTTGGTGGGCTCCCACGTGGGAGAAAACGTCCACGTCTCTCACGTGATGGATTTTGTGGAGGGCCTTTCTAAAGGGGCTAAGTTGGTGGTAGTGGATCCCCGGTTTTCCGTGGCTGCGGCTAAGGCCGACATCTGGCTCCCCATCCGCCCCGGGACAGATACGGCCCTTCTTTTGGCCTGGATTAACTACGTGATCGAACACGGCCTTTACGACCGCGAGTTCGTCTCCAAGTACTGTGAGGGCTTTGAGGCCGTGAAAAAGGCGGTAAAAGACTGGACCCTGGAGCGGGCGGCCCGGATCTGCGATCTTCCCAAGGACAAGATGGAAGAGGCCATCAAGATCCTGGCCTCGGCGCGGCCGCATGTATGCATCCACCCAGGGCGGCATTCTACCTGGTACGGCAAAGGGGATGTCTATCGGCATCAGGCCCTGGCCGTTCTGGCCGCCCTTTTCGGCGGGATCGGCACCCCGGGAGGCCTTTACTTTCCCACCCATATCCCCTTAGGCCATCTGGGCCGTGTCAAGGAAATCAATCCCCAGCCCTCGGCCACTCCGCTTAAGGAAAAGTACCCCTTCAGCGGACCCTTCCCTGGTAGTCCGACTAACGAAATTATCCAGGCTACTCTTACCGGAAAGCCGTATCCTATTAAGGCCTGGGGGGTCTGCGGGGTGAACATCCTGCAGACCATTCCTAATCCTTATCAGACCATGGAGGCCATCAAGAAGCTCGATTTTATCTTTTCCTTCGAAATCTTGCCCACGGAGACCGCTATCTGGTCTGACATTGTCCTTCCCGATACGGTCTATCTGGAACGCTACGATGACGTCTATGTCTACGATGGCCTGCCTCAGTGCTATGTGACCGCGCGTCAGCCCGCGGTGGAACCCTTGGGCGAAGCCAAGTCTCCCCTCTGGGTGGCCAAAGAGTTGGCCCGTCGCCTGGGATTCGAGATCTTTTTCACCGAAAGCGAGCTAGACATTATTAATGACAAGCTTCGGGGGCTCAACCTTACCTTCGAGGAACTTCAAAAGGAAGGAGGACTGGTGGTCCTTCCGGCCAAGGGAGCCTATGATCGCGAAAACTTCAAGAACCTCTTTGGTGAGAAGGGGCTCAAGGTGAAGCTAGCCATTGAGGATTTCGAAGACGAAGATTTCTCTCCGGTCCCGGTCTTTGAACCCACTCCGGCTCCTCCCAAGGGTTTTGCCCGCCTCATCTATGGACGGGTGCCGGTCCACACCTTCAGCCGGACCATGAACAACGAATGGCTCCATCACGAGTGGCCCGAAAACCACGCCTGGATCAACGACGAGGTGGCCACCAAGCTGGGGATTCGGGACGGAGACGAGATCGTCCTGGAGAATCAGGACGGAAAGCGCTCTTTCCCGGTGAAGGCCAAGGTCACTCCTGGAATCCGTCCGGACTGCATTTATCTCCCCCACGGTTTCGGAAGCCGTTCGCCCAAGCTTTCCCGGGCCTACAAGAAGGGGGCCAGCGACCAATTCCTCATCACCCACTATGTGCAGGATCCCTTCATGGGGTCCTCGAGCCACCGGACCAGCTTTGTGCGCATTGTCAAGGATGGAAAGGTGCTGGATATTCCCGAGTTGCGTCCGGTGCCTCCGGAGATTCCCCGCTTTGAGCTTGCGGCGGGCTCGGCGGCCGGGTGCCGGATTGAAAAACACCTCAAGCACAAGAAGCGCCGGCACAAGAAAACTCACGCCATCGAGGGTTGTTAAAAAGATTGCTTAAGGAGGTTTAAAAATGAGACACCAATGGGCCATGGTCATAGATCTTGACCGGTGCGTGGGCTGCCACGCCTGTGCGGTGGCCTGCCGGGCGGAGTGGCAGGTCCCGGTAAATCACGACTATGATGGGTATTCCTTCATCAAGGATTATGATCAGTGGCTGGAAGTGGTCTCCCCGGAGGGAGGGGGAGACTATCGGCGCAACTGGGTCCTGCGCCTGGGCCCGGAGCGCACCAGCAAGGGGGAGATCGCCTTCACCTTCTTCCCCGGGCTCTGCAATCACTGCGATCAGCCGGTCTGTGTGGATGTCTGCCCTGTGGATCCGGAAGAGCGCGAATTCGTGGACTTTAAGACCGGGAAAAAGACCACCATGCAGATTAAGGCCACCTATAAAGAGCCCTTCTACGGGGCGGTCCTTATCGACAAGGAGCGCTGTATCGGCTGCGGAAACTGTGTGGCCGCCTGTCCCTACCGGGCCCGCTACCTCAACGACACCCTGGACGAGCCCAAGGCCGACAAGTGTACCTTCTGCTACGAGCGCATTGTCCACGGCGAGATCCCGGCCTGTGTGAAGACTTGTATCGCCGACGCCCGGATCTTTGGCGATCTGGCCGACCCCAACTCCGAGGTCTCCAAGCTGGTGCGCAGCGGTAAGGCCCGGCGCCTGGAGTCCGAAATGGTCAAAATCGGCCCCAACGTCTATTTCATGGGGAAGGAGAAGAATCTCGAGCTCCTTTTCAAACACTTCGCCCCGCGCAAGCGCACCTGGGAGGAGGTGGAGGTCCGGGCCCGCACCCGCCGCGGGGTCCTCAAGATGGCCCTCCGCAAGCTGCCCCATCTGGGTTGATTCTCCCTTCAGCCTGAATTTTTCGGGCGGGGCGCAAGCCCCGCCCTTTTTATTTGGAAATCTTAACTCCCCTATATATTGTGCCTTATTCACGCTTGACACCCATTATCCTGGGCATATAATGGAGGGAAAAACCGGGAGGAGGAAGGAATGGAGCCCCTGGTTCGTAAGAGGGATGGAAAGTTTCAGCCCTTTGATCGCCGGCGGATTGTGCGGGCGGTCTTTAAGGCCCTGAGGGCCGTGGGGCAGAAGGATCGGGCCGCGGCGGAAAGGGTGGCGGACGCGGTAGCGGTCCAGCTTTACCGCCAGTTTTTCAAGCACGGAGGGGTGCCCCATGTGGAGCAGATCCAGGACCTGGTGGAAAAGACCCTTATGGAACAGGGGCTTTCCGAGGCGGCCAAGGCCTACATCCTCTACCGGGAAAAGCGCCGTCAGGCACGGGAGCTGGGCCAGGCCCTTCTCGACGGAGTGAATCTCATTGAGGAGTATCTCGGCCGGCAGGACTGGCGGGTCCAGGAAAACTCCAACATGAATTACAGTCTCCAGGGGCTCAATTTCCACATTTCTTCCTCGGTGGTGGCCCGCTACTGGCTGAACAAGCTTTACCCGACCCGGGTGGGCGAGGCCCACTTTGAGGGCGACTTTCATATCCACGATCTGGGCATCCTTGGGCCTTACACTTATTACGGGAAAGAGGTGGTGGTGGCCCGTTACCGGGGGAGGCTTCTTCTGGTCTCCCTGGAGGATCTCTATGATCTCCTTCCGGAGGAGGAATATCTCCTTTCGGCCCGGGATGAGGCCTGGGCCAAGAGGCCCGAGGATCTCTGGGTGCTCGACCGGGAAGGATGGACCCGGGTCACCCGGGTGGTGAAAAAGAAGAGGCACCGCCCTATGCGCTTTCTCAAAAACCGGGGCGGCCGCAGCGTGGTGGTCACCGACGACCATCCCATGATTACCCAGAAGGGAGAAAAACCAGCCTCCGAGGTCTCCGAAGAGGATTCCCTTTTTACGGTGGATTTTTCCCGTCTTCTCTCCGGGGAAAGGCTCTTTTCCAAGGAGAGGTTGGATCTCCTTTCCGAGATCCTTCGGCTGGGCTGGCCCCATCGGGAAAGGCTTTACTTCAATGGCTATCCTCTGGAGGATCTAGAAATCCCGGTGGAAGAAGACGGGCTGATCCACACCCTGAGTTTCTCTGCCCCTCGGTTTTTGCCCCTGGATGCAGATTTCGGCTATTTCGTGGGCATGGTCCTTGCGGAAGGCTATCTCAGCTATGAAGAAGATCATCCCCGCTGTCTTTCCGTAGTCCAGAGCGAGCCGGAGATTCTCGAGCGTCTGAACGGTATCCTTCGGGAGCGGGGCTTCTGGGGGTGCATCGTCCCTAAAGGGAAGTTTTTCGAACTTCGGGTGCGCAATCCCTTCCTGCGGTTCGTCTTTGAGCGGGTCTTCGGAATCCGTCCCGGGGCCAGACACAAAGGGCTTCCCCGGGAGATCCTCACCTACAGTCTGGAGTTTGTGAAAGGGGTGCTGGGGGGTCTCCTTGATGGAGACGGAAGCGTCGACTCCTCCGGGACCTCCCTTTCCCTGCGCCTGGCCTCCCGTTCTTTGCTGGAGGAGGTGGCGGTGGTGCTTTCCCTTCTGGGATTTACTCCCCGGGATCGGGCCCTGGAAGGGCAGGGGCAGAGGCGGGAGATAGAGGGCCGTACGGTAATCCAGAGGTACCCCCTCTATGGACTCTCTTTCCGGAAGGTGGAAGGCCTGGATCTTCCCTCGGAAAAATATCGTGCGGCGCAGCCCTCCTCCCGGGCCTGGCACGATGAGGGAAGGGATGAGTGGCACCAGGTCCTAAACAACGATCCGGTGGAGATTCCCGATGAGTTTATCTACGATCTTACTACGGAAAGCGGCACCCTGGTGGTGAACGGAATGTGGAACCACAACTGCGTGGGGTGGGATCTTTATGATCTCCTGCGGCGGGGTTTCGGAGGGGTGCCCGGAAAGGTGGAAAGCGCCCCGCCCAAGCATTTTCGGAGCGCCTTGGGCCAGATCGTAAACTTCTTTTACACCCTGCAGGGGGAGGCCGCCGGGGCCCAGGCCTTCTCTAACTTCGACACCCTGCTGGCCCCCTTTGTGCGCTACGATAGGCTCTCCTACGAAGAGGTCAAGCAGTGCCTGCAGGAATTCATCTTCAATGTCAATGTGCCCACCCGGGTGGGCTTCCAGTCTCTGGCCTGGGAGGAGCCGGTGGTCGTGCGTCGGCGGGGGAAGATAGAGGTCCTGCCCATCGGGGAGCTGGTGGACGAGGCCTTTCGGGAGCGCCCCCATCAGGTGGTTCCCAATGTGGACGGCTACGGGCGGCCCTCCCGGGATTCCTTTCTGGTGCCGGGAGACGGAGATCTGGAGGTTTTGGGCTGGAAGGAGGGGCGGGCTACCTGGCTTAAAGTCAAAGGTCTGGTGCGTCATCGGGTGCCCCACGGGCGCTTTGTGCGGGTGCGCACCGGCCGCGGCGAGACCCTCATTTCTCCGGCCCATTCCCTCTTTGCCTTTAGTGACCAAGGGGGGATTCGCCCGGTAAAGCCTGCGGAGCTCCGTCCCACCGGTCCCAACGCCCGCCTCGGAAGGGGAAATCACGTGGTGGCCCTGGCCAGAGTCCCCTCGGAGGTTTTTCGCAACCTTACCGAACTGGATCTGGCCGAGATCATCGCCGATCTTCCCTGCGAGGCCCGCTCTCGCGTCTATGTCCATCTTACCGAGGAGGGGTTTCGGCGCCTGGAGGAACGTCTCCGGGCCAAGGGCCTTTCCTTGAAACAGGCCGTCTATGAGCTGGGCTTTCGGGATCGCACCCGGTACTATGAATGGCGGAGGAAGCGGTGTGTGCCCTTCAATTTCTGGTGGCGTCACGGGGATCTGGAGGACCCGGAGGTCTCCTTCAGCCTTCGCAACTATCCGGAAGCCCGCGAACCCCGGAAGCTATCCGGGGCCCGTCTGGAGGCCTTCCTGACCCTTCTGGCCTTCTATATCACCGAGGGCAAGGCCTCCGGATCCAACGTATGCCTGTCTCAGGCGGAGGCCTTTGCGGAGCCCCTCAGGCAGGCGGCCGAGGTTTTAGGAATACTGAGCGGAGAGACCGAGGAGCAGGGCTGGTCCTCCAAGACCGGACAAAAGACCGAGACCCGCGTCAAGGTCCTGCGTATTCGGGGCCTCCTTTCTTTTCTCATGAAGCATACCGCGGGCTTTTCCTCCCAAGACAAGCGTCTGCCCTCCTGGGTTTTCGATCTGGCCCCTTCGCTGAAGGAGAAGTTTTTAGGGGCCTTGATAGAAGGAGACGGATATTACGATCCCGGACATCGGCGATTCGGGTTTTTCACCCGCTCAAAGAGGCTCCTGGCCGGGGTGGGGCTCCTGCTGGCCAGTCTGGGCTACCACTTCGTTCTTTCCCGTAAAGACCCCCGCACCGGGGTTTACGGGCTCTTTTACTATCCCGAGCCCCGGAAGCCCTGGCCTCAAAAGGGAGACTTTGTGGCGGTACCGGTCTATGAAATTACCGAAGAGGATTATCCCCACGAATGGGAATACGATCTTTCCGTGGACTGCGAGACGGAAAACTTTGTGGGGGGACTGGGAGGGCTCCTTTTCCACAACACCCCCTTCACCAACCTCACCTTTGACCTCAAGTGTCCGGAGACCCTGCGGAACTACAAGGTGCTCCTCGGGGGGAAGGAGAGAGAAGAGACTTACGCCGAGTTTCAGGAAGAGATGAACCTCATCAACCGGGCCTTTTGTGAGCTGATGCTCGCCGGAGACGCCCGGGGCCGGATCTTTACCTTCCCTATACCCACTTACAATATCACCCGGGATTTCGATTACGAAAATCCGGAGCTTGAGCCCCTTTGGGAGATGACCCGCAAGTACGGCATTCCTTACTTTGCCAACTTCGTGAATTCGGACATGCGGCCTGAAGACGCCCGCTCCATGTGCTGCCGCCTGCGGCTAGACAACCGGGAGCTCGAACGCCGGGGCGGAGGGCTTTTCGGGGCCTCACCGCTTACAGGCTCCATCGGGGTGGTCACCATCAATCTGCCCCGACTGGCCTATCTTTCCACCTGTGAGGAGGAGTTTTTCGAAAGGCTCACGGAGCTCATGGAACTGGCCAAGACCTCTCTGGAGATCAAACGCAAGGTCATCGAGGACTTCACCGCCCGGGGCCTTTACCCTTACTCCCGGGTCTATCTCCAGCCGGTCAAAGAATGTACCGGCCAGTACTGGCGCAACCACTTCTCCACCATCGGTATCCTGGGGATGAACGAGGCCTGTCTCAACTTCCTGGGGGTGCCCATCTATCATCCGGAGGGCAAGGAATGGGCCATCAAGGTCTTGAAGTTCATGCGGGAAAAGCTCGCCGATTTTCAGGAAGAAACAGGCAATCTTTACAATCTCGAGGCCACGCCTGCCGAAGGGGCCAGTTATCGGCTGGCCCGGCTGGACAAGAAGAAATTTCCGCGGATCAAGACCGCCGGCACTCCCGAGGTGCCTTATTACACCAATTCCGTCCATCTTCCGGTGGGATACACCGACGACATCTTTGAGATCCTCTCTCACCAGGACGACCTCCAGGTACTCTTTACCGGAGGCACGGTGGTGCATCTTTTTGTGGGGGAGGAGATCCCGGACACGCGCATGGTCAAGGAGTTGGTGCGGGCGGTGGTCACCCACTTCCGTCTCCCCTACTTTTCCATTACCCCCACTTTTTCCGTCTGCCCGGTGCACGGCTACCTTCCGGGAAAACACGAGATTTGCCCCTATCCCCACAGCGAGGAGGAACTGGCCCGCTACGGGCGGGAGTTGGAACTCGCTCTGGAGGCCCTACGCGGGCTCCCTCCGGAGGCCTACCGGCTGGTAGAGCCCTCCGGGGAGTCCGAAAATCGAACCGAGGAGGTGCAGTATGAAAAGGTGTAAGGTTAAGGCGGTGCCCTGCGAGATTTATAGCCGGGTGGTGGGCTATTTCCGGCCGGTGCAGAACTGGAATGCCGGAAAGCAGCAGGAATTTTCCGAGCGCAAGACGGTGCGGATCGAATCCTTCCGGGAATTCGCTCGGCGCAGCTGCGGTTGCTAGATGATTAAAGGGCTCCGGGGCACCAGTCTGGTGGACTATCCCGGGAAGATAGCCGCGGTGGTCTTCTTGGGAGGATGTAATTTTCGCTGTCCTTACTGTTACAACGTGGACCTGGTGCTCCCGGAGCGCCTCCGCCGGCTTCCGGACCTTTCCGAAAAAGAGCTCCTTTCCGAACTTCGACGGCGGGAGGGATTTATTCGGGGGGTGGTCCTTACCGGAGGGGAGCCCACCCTCTGGGGGCGCCGTTTGATCGATCTTTGTGCCCGGATTCGGGAGGCTTTTTCCCTTTCCATCAAGCTGGACACCAACGGATCACATCCGGGATTGTTGGCCGAGCTCCTTTCCGGGGCCCTGGTGGACTACGTGGCCTTAGATTTCAAGACCGCCCCCTCCCGCTACCCCGAACTTTCGGCGGATTTTGCCCCGGTGGCCGAGACCCTGGAGATCCTGAAGGGTCTCAATGGGCGGGCCGAGGTGCGGATTACCCTGGCCCCTGCCCTGGTGGGCCCCAAAGAGATAGAAGAGATGCTTCCCTACCTTCAGGGGCTTCCCCGTCTCGCCCTCCAGAAATTCGTGGGGGAAGTGGAGCTTCTAGATCCGGACTTCCCTTCCCAACCCTACTCTCGGGAAGAATTGCTCTCCCTCAAGGAGATCTTTCGCCAGAATCTCCCCTCCACCGAAATTTTAACCCGTTTTTAACTTTTGTTGCTAGAAATTAACAAATTAAAGCCGGATTTGTCTTGTTTTTGCCCTTGCCTCTTGATATCCCGAAAGAAAACGGGCTTTTGCGGGACGGGTTATGTCAGAGAGACCCAATCGCACGCACGCCAAGCGTATAGTCCTGGGGTTGATCCTCTTGATCGTGTTGGGAGCGGTAGTCCGGAGCCTTCTGGTCCCTGACGATTTCGGAAATCACGGGAGCCTCTTTTACAAGTTTTATCGCAAAGGGGCCATTCAGGACGAGCTTTCCCGCAGTCCCCGGCATCTGACCAATGCCTCCTGTGAGAGTTGTCACCCCTGGGAATATCAGTTGCAGAGCCACAGCAAGCACCGAACCCTTTCCTGTGAATTCTGTCATGGTCCCTGGGCCGATCACGTGAACGCCCAGGGGCAGGTGATCGGGGCCCTTCCCAATCCCACGGACAAGCAGGCCATTAAAGCCCTCTGTCTGCGGTGTCACAATAGGGCTATCCGGGCCCGTCCTCGAGACCCCAAGGTCATCAAGACCGTACTTCTGCCGGACCATTTGCGCCAAAAGCACGTAAGAGAAGACCACGCCTGCGATCAGTGCCATCTGGTGCACGCGCCGCTTTATTACATCAATCAGATGAAGGCCATCTGGCAGAATCTCCTCAAGGGGGCCACCGGTGAATAAAGGGCGTCGGAAGTTTCTGGGATATCTCCTCAAGGGTACGGCAGGGTCCCTCTACTGGATGCTTCCTCTGCCCATCAAGGTTCCTCTGCAGATTCCCGGTCTGGGGGAGGAAGAAAAATATGATCCCGAGGCCCATGAGTTTGTTTTTATGGTGGATATCAACCGTTGTATTGGATGTGGCTCTTGCTGCGTAGCCGACAAGCGCGAGTATCAGGTGCCCGACGGTCAGTATCGCACCTGGGTGGAAAGATATCTTATCACCGTGGACGGAGAGGTCTTCGTGGATTCCCCTAAGGGGGCCTTGGAGGGCTATCCCGAGCCTCGCAAGGTGGAAAAGCCCGTGCGGGACGCCTTTTTTGTGCCCAAGCTCTGCAATATGTGCGAGGAGCCGGCCTGTGTCCAGGTCTGCCCGGTAGGAGCCACCTTTAAGACCGACGACGGGTTCGTCCTTATCGATTACAAGCGCTGTATCGGTTGTGCTTACTGTGTGCAGGCCTGTCCCTATGGGGTGCGTTATATCCACAAAAAGAAACGCACTGCGGACAAGTGTACCTGGTGCTATCACCGGGTGCGGCGAGGGCTCCTTCCGGCTTGCGTGAATGCCTGTCCCACCGGGGCCCGTAAGTTTGGAGATCTCCGGGATCCGGACTCGGAGGTCTCTAAGATCCTCCGGTCCAGCGAACCCCTCTTCGTCCTCAAGCCGGATATGGGGACCTTCCCCCGGCTCAAATACCTCCATCTGAGACAGGAGGTCATTTAATGGCTGATGTAGTGGGTTATGTCTTCCCCAACGAGCATCACATTCACTGGAGTTTGATGATCGTCACTTATCCCTATATTACGGGAATTATTGCCGGAGCCTTTATCGTTTCCTCTCTTTATCATGTCTTTCACGTGAAGGCTTTAAAGCCGGTTTCCCGTTTTGCCCTGATCTTCGCCCTCTCCTTTGGTATCTGCTGTACTTGGCCCCTCCTCAACCACCTGGGGCATCCCGAGCGCTGCTTCAACATTATGCTTACCCCGCATCCCACCTCGGCCATGGCGGGCTTCGGTTACGTTTACAGCACCTATATGATCATCCTCCTTCTCGAGATCCTTTTCATCTATCGGGCGGTCTTTGCCCGTCTTCTTCCCCAGACCACGGGTTTTAAGGCCACCCTTTATCGGGCCCTTACCTTCGGAAACACGGATCTTTCTCCGGCCACCCTCAGGTTCGACCACAAGGTCACCAGCTGGCTGGCCCTCATCGGGATCCCTATGGCCTGTGTACTTCACGGTTATGTAGGGTTTATTTTCGGGGGGGTCAAGGCCGTACACTGGTGGCTCACCCCCCTTATGCCGGTGATCTTTCTCCTTTCGGCCTGTGTCTCGGGGATTGCGGGGATCATCCTGGGTTATCTTCTGGTCCAGTGGTGGAAAAGGCGTCCGGTGGATGAGGAATGTCTCTCCACTCTGGTCAAGTATCTCTGGGGATTTCTCATCCTGGATGTGGTTCTGGAATTGCTCGACCTCGGGGTGCACGCTTACCTGCGGGTGGAAAGCTGGCACGTCCTGGAGCACCTCATCTCCGGCCCCCTCTTTACCAGCTTTATCGTGATGCAGATCCTCATCTTTTCTTTCATTCCTCTGGTGATCCTGGGGGTGCTTACCCTGGCCAATGTGCGCGGGAAGGCCTTGCAAATTCTGGCCACCCTCTCGGCGGTAATGCTCCTTATCCAGGTCTACTGCATGCGCTGGAACGTGGTTATCGGGGGGCAGATGGTCTCCAAGAGTGGCCGGGGCTACACCTTCTATCATCCGGGCTTTTTCGAAAAGGAGGGCATTCTCCCTACCATTCTCATCCTCCTGGCCCCGGTAATTATCCTTTTCTTCCTGGCCAAGGTTTTTCCTCTCTGGATGACCGAGGAGGGGCAAAATCCTCAACCCATAAAAAATTTCAATTAGGAGGTGTAGAGGATGAAATGGAAAGGTTTTTGGTTGTTTTGGTTAGCGGTCCTTTTCCTGGGAGGGACCTCGGGGTGGTCAGTCACCCAGCTTTCTAAGGATGTGACCAACCCGAAGGTCCGGGAACTGAACAAGAAGTGTATGATGTGCCATTTGAAAGAGAATAAGTCCCTGGTCTTTCAGTGGCAGGAGTCGCCGCATGCCGCGGCCAAAGAGGGGCCGGTGGGCTGTTACACCTGCCATGCGGCCGACCCCGGGGACCCTCTGGGCTACACCCACGAGGGGGCCTTCATCAAGACCCTCATCACGCCTAAGGACTGTTCTTACTGTCACCAGCGTGAGTACACCGAATTCGAAAATTCCCACCACGCTACCGCCGGACAGATCATGGCCTCGCTGGACAACCTCCTGGGGGAGGTGGTCTGCAGTGCCCCGGCCGAGGCGGTGAAGAAGTGGGGGCTTCCGGCTTATGCGGCCAAGGCCGACGCCCAGAACGCCTGCTGGCAGTGTCACGGCTCGGTGGTCAAGGTCCTGAAGGACTCCAAGGGGAATATCATCCGCACCAAGGAGGGGGCCCCGCGGTTTGATCCCTCCACCTGGCCCAACAGCGGTATGGGGCGGATTAATCCCGACGGGACCAAGGGGGCCTGTAACGCCTGTCATTCGAAGCACGCCTTTCGGGCCAGCGTAGCCCGGCAGCCCTTTGCCTGTGGAAAGTGCCACCTGGGCCCGGACCACCCCCAGAAGGAGGTGTACGAAGAGTCCAAACACGGAATCGCCTATCTCTCTGCGGTGCGGCAGTACGGGCTCATGGGGATGAACATCCTGAAGACCGGGGCCTGGGTCCTGGGCAAGGACTACTATTTCGCCCCCACCTGTTCCACCTGTCACATGGGGGCTTACGTGAAGCCCAACGGCTCCATCGCCCGGAATACCCACAACGTGGGGGATCGCATCTCCTGGAACCTACGTCCCCCTATTTCCGTCCATCTCAATCGGGTGATCACTACGGACGGAAAGGTCTATGACGTCCCCGGGGACATTCCGCCGCTTCCCGGACAGTTTGTGGAGGTCTATGACTATGTGCGCAAAGGGGACAAGATGGTCAAGGTACGCACCAAGAAGCAGGTAAAGGAGGTCATGAGCTGGAAACAGCGCCGGGAGGCCATGAAGGAGGTCTGTAAGAGCTGCCACGGGATGCAGCAGGTAGAAAACTTCTACGAGCAGTTCGATGCCCTGGTGGTGACCTACAATGAGAAGTTCGCCAAGCCGGCCAAGCGCCTCTTCGAGGAGCTGGTCAAGGACGGGCTGGTGCCCAAGTCGCCCTTCATGTCCAAAGCGGGCTGGATCTGGTTCGAGATCTGGCACCATGAGGGGCGTCGCGCCCGTCATGGTGCGGCTATGCTGGGGCCGGACTACACCCACTGGCACGGTCTCTACGAGATAGCCAGGCACTTCTACTACAAGTACCTGCCCGAGGTCCTCAAGCTGGCCAAGGAGCACGGAAAGCTGGAGAAGTACCAGAAGCTCATCGCGGAGGTCCTGAATACCCCCGAACACCAGTGGAAGCTTAAGGGCTTTGGCGAAATGATGAAGGCCATCGAGAAGGAATACAAGGAACGCTACGGCAAGGAGCAATAAAGGTCCGGGGAGGGGAGCCCCCTCCCCTTTTTCGAGGACGAGATGATCAGAAAAGTGGTCCTTTTCTTGATAGCCGGGCTTTGGGGGGTCGGGGTCTCCTTTAGTGCCGATCTCCAGAAGCTCCGCTTGGGCTATCAGGGCTTCATTCTGGGGAAAAGCCCGACCTCCCTTGAAGGCTTCCTTCCGGACCGGGAGGCCTTTCCCGGAACCCTCCGCTATCGTAAGGGCCATTTGGTGGTGGTCCTGGAGGAGAAAGAAAGGCAGGTGCTGGCCCTTTACGAAGAGTTTCCCCGGCTTTCCCCGGAGGAACTGCGGAAGCGGGTGGGCTATCTCTTCGGTCTCTTCGGGGAGCCCACCTTTGAGGCCCATGGGCGGATGCTTTTCTGGTATTTCACCCCTCAGGGGAAACTCTCGGCGGAAGAATTCCGAAAATTGCGGGAGGAGGGCCGGAGCCCGGAGGTCCTGGCCATCGGAAAATTTTACTGCGACCACCGGATTATGGAGTTTGGAAAGGGCGCAAAGAAGAAGGAGAAGGCCCGGGCCTATTTTACCTTGTATGCCCCGGAGCCTCTCAGAAGAATCGTTAAAAACCAATAAAAGGAGGAGGTGTGATGATGAGAAAATGGGTGTGGTTAGTTTTGCTGGGGTTTTTGGTGTGGGCCTCGGGGGCCTTGGCCTACACCGTAGAGGGCAAGATTAAGGCCAAGCTGAATTTCAAAGAGGAGGTCCGCTACGAGTACTGGAACACCTTTGACAATGGAGCTTCCGGAAAAGACGATTCCTATTCCTTTGTCTCCAGCAAGATGCGTTTCGGGGCCGGGTTCACCTCTTCGGTGGTGGACGCCTACGCCCAGCTTCACTGGACCCAGTTTTTTAACCTTCCGGATGACGGACAGTTTGGGCTGGGGACCCTGTACTATACTTTCAACGGGGCTTTTGGAGGGCAAAAGGGTAAGGCCACGGACATCGGCTACGGGGCCATCTCTCAGGCCTGGGTGCGGGTCAAGCCCCCCATGGTGCCGGGGCTGAGCCTGAAGCTCGGGCGTTTCTTTTACCTTTCCGGCCTTGAGGGAGGGCTTCCTAAGAACGGGACCCTCAAGTGGGTAAAGAAGGTGCGCATCTCCCAGCGCATGATCGGACCCTTCGACTGGTCCCGGGTGGGGCGGGCCTTTGACGGCGGTCTCCTCTCCTATGACTTCGCCCCCTGGAATTTCACCCTCTCCTACATGCACCCCACTCCGGGCGGTTTCTATCTCCGTCGGGACGATCCGGAGCTAAACGGCGAGTCGACCCACGACATCGATATCGCCACTGCGGTCCTGAGCCTTAAAGATACCAACCCCTGGGTGCCCAACCTGGATGCCCAGCTCTTCTATTACTACTACAACGACGAGCGGCAGCTCGGGGCGGCACCTACCGATCCCCAGAAAAACGGTCTGGGGGACTGCGAAGTGCACATGATCGGCGGCCATGCCATCTACGCCTACGATATCGGCCCGGGCACCCTGGACTTTCTCCTCTGGGGCGGCTACCAGTGGGGGGTCTGGGGGCGCAATCCCACTTTGGACCATAAGGCCTATGCCCTCGCCGTGGAGGCCGGCTACAAGTTCAAGAATCTGCCCTGGCAGCCCTGGTTCCGGGTGGGCTATTTCTACGGAACCGGTGATGATGATCCCAACGACAAGGACCATGAGACCTTCTTCATGATGATCCCCACCCTGCGGATCTATTCCCTGACCCCCTCCTACACTTTTATGAATACCAATTACTGGATGGCTCAGGTCATCTTAAAGCCCCTCAAGAACGTGGTGGTGCGTTCCGATGTCCACTTCGTGGACCTCACCGAGGATGAGGATTACTGGTACCTCGGCTCGGGCATGATGCGCCCGGATGTTTTTAGTTACAAGCCGGTGGGGGCTCATATCGCTAAAAACGATGACGATCTTCTCACCATGTGGGACCTTTCGGTCTTCATCAAAAACCTCTATCAGTACAACGGGGTGAAGGTGGGGCTCGATCTCTACCTGAGCCACATCTGGGGCGGAGATGTGGTGGAGGATGCCTTCCCGAAGGACGACGACCTTACCTTCTTCTACGCAGAGTTCCGTTTCACCTTCTAGGGGATAGCCGGGGGAGGGGAAACCCTCCCCTTTAATTTTTGGAAAGGAGGGAGAGCGATGAAGATGAGATTAGGCCTCTTGGCCGTAGGTCTTTTGGCCCTGGTCTTTTCCTGTGCGCCGCAGAAGACCCCGGGGCCCCAGGTGGGAAAGAAGCCCGCAGTAGCCCATCCCGAGCTTTCCCCTCAGGAAAAGCTCATTGCCTGCAGCGACTGTCACCGGACCGAAACCCCGGAAATTTACCGGGAATGGTACCAGTCCCGTCACGGAATTGCCATGGTCAAGTGCTTCCAGTGTCACGGGACCTTTGAGACCTTCCATCAGCCCACGCGGGAGACCTGCCGGACCTGTCACGCCAAGGCTTACGACAACTGTCCCAAAGACAAAGTGTGCTGGGAGTGCCATACTCCCCACGCTTTTAAAAGGCACCAATAAGAAGGAGGTGAGAGACCATGGGCATGACCAGAAGGCAATTTATTAAAAGGACGGCGGCCCTTACCGCAGCCTCTTTGGTAGGGGTGGAGCTTCCCAAAATAGAAAAGGCGGCCCAGGCCGCAGACGTGGAGGAGTGGCATCCGGGAGTGTGCCGGTTCTGCGGGGTGGGCTGTAGGGTGTATTTGGGACTCAAGAAGGGCAAGCCGGTAGCCATTAAGGGTATTCCGGAATCAGCCACAAACAAAGGTTATCTGTGCATGAAGGGGATGCTCTTTTACCGGATTATCCACCATCCGGAGCGGCTCACCAAACCCCTTTACCGCGAGCGGAAGGATCAGCCCTTTCGGGAGATTTCCTGGGAGGAGGCCCTGCGGATCGCCGCCCGCAAATTTGCGGAGACGGTGGTCAAATACGGCCCGGATGCTACAGCCTATTATGGATCCGGTCAGGCCCTTACCGAAGAAACCTACCTCTTTCAAAAGATCATGCGCGGGGGGCTGGGAACCAACAATGTGGAGGGCAACCCCCGGCTTTGCATGGCCAGTGCGGTGGGCGGCTATCTGACCTCCTTCGGGGCCGATGAGCCCATCGGGTCTTACGCGGACATCGAAAAGGCCTACTGCTTTTTCATCATTGGAAGTAACATGGCCGAGTGCCATCCGGTGATCTTCCGTCGGGTGATGAACCGTAAGTTTGCCAAACCGAACGAAGTCAAGGTTATCAATGCCGACCCCCGGGTCTCTCCCACCTCCCGTATTGCCGACCTTCACCTGCAATTCCGTCCGGGAACGGATCTGGCGCTCCTTAACGCCATGGCCTATGTGATTATAGAAGAAGGCCTTTACGACCAAGAGTTCATCCAGAAGTACTGCAAGTTCAAGATCGGAAAGCCCCCCAAAGATGTGACCTTTGAGGAATACAAGGAATTCCTCAAGCAATACACCCCGGAGCGGGCCGCGGAGATCTGCGGCGGAAACATTACCCCGGAGAAGATCCGCACCGCCGCCCGCTGGTTTGCCACCTCTAAGGCCACCATGTCCCTTTGGACCATGGGGATCAACCAGCGCAGCCGGGGCGTATGGGCCAACAATCTGATCCACAATCTCCACCTCCTCACCGGCCAGCTCTGCAAGCCCGGGGCAGACAGTTTCTCCCTTACCGGGCAACCCAACGCCTGCGGCGGGGTGCGCGAGGGCGGAGGGCTCTGCCATATCCTTCCGGCCCACCGTCCGGTGAAGATCGACAAACTCCGGCACCAGGTGGAGGACCTCTGGGGTATCCCCCGGGGGACCATTCCGCCCAAACCCGGCTACCACACCATAGCCATGTTCCGGGCGGTCAACCAGGGCAAGATCAAGGCCCTTTGGGTCAATTGTACCAGTCCGGCCCAGAGTCTTCCCAACTGCGATTTTTATCGCAAGGGCCTGGCCCGCGAGGATCTTTTCCTGGTGGTGACCGACATTTTCCCCACCAAGACCACGGAGCTGGCCAATCTGGTCCTGCCCACGGCCTTCCACTTCGAGAAGACCGGGGTTTACGGCTGCACCGAGCGGCGCAGCCAGCTTACGGTCAAGGTGGTGGACCCTCCGAGAGAGGCCAAGCCCGAGGTCTGGATCGTGCGGGAATGGGCTCTGCGCATGGCCGAAGAGTTTGAGCGCTTAGGGGACCGGCGACGGGCGGAGAACCTGCGCATCTGTGTGAAACCCTTCCTGGGCAAGGAAGAGGGCTACGAGCTTCCCAAGGCCATCTGGGAGGAATACACCCAGAAGCTCACCAAGGGGCGGGACAACGATCTTTCCGGGGCCACCTATGAGGTCCTCAAGCAACGTCCGGATGGGGTACAGTGGCCGGCGCCCACCAAGGAACACGCCCTCAAGGGAGGAACTTACAAGAAGTTTGTGCGCGGCATCGATCCCTTGGCCGAGGAGGAGGGCCGCAAGCTGGGTATCTCCGGACCCTATGTCTTCTACGGCCCGGCCCACAAGGATCACAAACTCTACCTCTGGCTCAGGCCCTACAAGGGAGCAGCCGAAGAGCCGGATGCCGAATATCCCTTCTATCTTTCCACCGGTCGGGTCATTGACCACTGGCATACTTCCAGTATGACCGGCCGCATTCCCGAACTTCTGCGGGCCAACCCCTATGCCTATGTGGAAATCAATCCCAAGGACGCGGCCCGGCTGGGGATTAAGCCCAACGATATGGTGGAGATCGAGACCCGGCGCGGGAAGATCGTCCTTCCCGCCAAAGTCTATGAGGGGCCCATTCAGGGCATGGTCTTCATCTACTGGCACGACATGGCCGAAGAACGCATGGCCAACCGGGTAACCAAAGACGCCTTTGACCCCGGCTCCAAGGAGCCGGAATTCAAGATCTGTGCCTGCCGGATCCGCAAGGTCTCCGGCCCGCGGCCGCTTAAGCCCTACGTGGTGGGGCACAAAATCTAAAACTCTAGGGGGCGGGCCTTCCGCCCCCTTAATATTTACCGGGCCTTGAGCCCGGTTTTTTGGGGAGGGAGGCGGAAATGCCCATTGCCGGATTAGTGGTCTGTTTTCTGCCGGAAAAATTAAAAGAGGTAAGGACCTTTCTGGAAGGGGTCCCCGGGGTGGAAATCTACGGCTGGAACGAGCAGGGAGAGATGGTGGTGGTCTACGAGGGAGATACGGTAGAGCGGATGGAAAAGGAGCTTGAGGATTGGCCTCGCCTGGAGGAGGGGATCCTTTCGGTTAATGTGGCCTATTTCAACCTGGAAGATGTGGTGGAAAGGATGGCCCGGGGAGAATACGTACCGGAAAGGCCCTGGAAGGAGAGATGAAGCGCCGGGAATTTCTCGCCGCCCTGGCCCTGACCTTAGCCGCTGGATGTGCCCCGGGAGAGCTGGCCTCCTCTCCCATTAAGACCAATGTCTTGCGTCCCCCCGGGGCCATTCCCGAGGATTTTTTCGCCTCCCGTTGCATTCGTTGTGGGCGCTGTGCCGAAAGTTGTCCCTATCGGAGTATTCGGATCTTGGACATCCGTCACGGTTTTTATGCCGGGACCCCGGTCATTTATGTGGAAAAGATCCCCTGTTATCTATGTATGCGCTGTGTGAAGGTCTGTCCCACCGGGACCCTTCAGAAGATCTCCCAAAAAGAGGTCCGCATGGGCCTGGCCCGGGTAAACCGCAGGGCCTGCGTGACCTGGAACGGAACCGGTATCTGTCGCTCCTGCTACAACGCCTGTCCTTTCCGGGAAAAAGCCATCAAGCTCGACCGCCTGCGCCCGGTGGTTATAGAGGAACACTGTGTGGGCTGCGGGATCTGTACGCACGCCTGTCCGGTAAATCCTAAGGCCATTGTGGTGGAGCCGGTCTACGCCTTTAGTCTTTCTTCCCAGAGGGCCTCCTAGAATTCAGGATGGTGGGAGAGAAATTCGGGAGATAAGATGAAAAGAAGGTATGCGGGCTGGCGTTATAGAATCCTCACCCTGGCCTTTCTTTTCATCCTTTTCCCTCCCATTCTCAATCTCTATTTTCATTTCACCTTCGTTCAGGGGTGGTATCAGTCCTTGGGTATAGGTCGTCTCTGGATCGTTTCTCCTCTTGAGGGTTTGGAAAGCCTTCTTATTTCCAAATATATCTATCTTCCCTCCCTCATAGGCATGTTGGTCCCGGTGCTGGTGGCCCTTTATCTGGGAAGGGTCTTTTGCGCCTGGGTCTGTCCGGTGAGCTTTCTCCACGAGACCGTGGACCGCCTCCGACGGAGGCTTTTCGGTTACAATCCGGTGACCTGGAAGGACCGCCTGGTCTTCAGTCTGCGTCTCCTCTGGGTGGCCCTGATCGGAGAATTCCTTCTTTCCATGATCCTGGGCTTTCCCATTTTCGTCTTTGTTTCCCCCCCGGGGCTGGTAGGCCGGGAGATTATGCTGGGTATCCTCTTTCACACCCTAGCCCTTGAGGGACTGATCCTTCCGCTTATCCTTATCCTCCACCTTTTTACCCGGCGCTTTTATTGTCGGTACTTCTGTCCCCTGGGGGGACTTTTGGCCTTTTTAGGGCAGAAGAGGCGTCTTAAGGTGCGGCTCCGCAAGAAGCACTGCACGGGCTGCGGGCTTTGTGAAAGGGTTTGTCCCTTAGGGCTTCCGGTCTCCCGGGGAGGTTCTTACAGTCCCTACTGCTGGAATTGCGGGGAATGTGTGGATCACTGTCCCACCGGGGCCCTCAAATTTTACTGGAAGCGGCCCTACTACTTGAAACCCACGGCCGAAGGGCTCAGGGCTCAAAGCGGTAGCCCACCCCGGGGTGAGTAATGATGTAGCGGGGGTTTTCCGGGTCGGGTTCGATCTTTTCCCGCAGACGCTTGATGTGTACGTCCAGCGTCCGACTCCAAGGATAGATCTCCTTGTTGGGCCAGATTTCCTGCTTGATGAAATCCCGGGTGAGGACCTCTCCGGGATGGGTAATGAAAAGTTCCAGGAGGTCGTACTCCTTGCGGGTGAGGTGAATCTTTTGGCCCTTCACCCAGACCTCCCTTTTGGCGGGAATGACCCGGAAATGACCGAAGTCCAGCTCCTCTTTTTCCGGAGAGATGAGGCGGGCCCTACGCAGGCAGGCCCGTACCCGGGCCTCGAGCTCCAGATACTCAAAGGGCTTGGTGAGATAGTCGTCGGCCCCCATCTCAAAGCCTTTCAACTTGTCCGAAAGATTGTCCCGCACGGTGAGGATAATGATAGGCGTCCGCGTAAGGTTGCGAATCTCCCGGCAGAGTTTCAACCCATCGGTATCCGGGAGGTTGAGGTCTAAGATAATGACTTCCGGTTGAAACTTCTTGATCTTTTCCAGGGCCTCGGCCCCGCTTCCCGCGGTCTCCACCCGGTAGCCGTCGAGCTCAAATTGGGACTGCAGGACCTTCTGCAGATCCGGATCGTCTTCTACTACCAGCAGTCTTTCTTTAGTTCCCATGGGCCAGTTTGAGCCTTACCACGAAAAGACTTCCCGGAAGGACTCTAGCCTTCCGGACTTCAATCTCTCCTCCGTGAGCTTGAATAACATTATAACTTATGGCCAGGCCTAGACCAAGGCCTCCGGAATTTTTGTGGTAGAACTTGTGGAAAATTTGATTTTTTTCGGCCTCTTCTACGCCCGGCCCGGAATCCTCTATTTCCACCTGGGCCCATCCGTTTTCGGAAAGGACCCGGACCCGCACCTGAGAGCCCTCGGGAGAGAACTTAAGAGCGTTGTCCAGGAGGTTGGCCAGGGCCCGGTAGAGAAAATCGGGGTCCGCTTCCACCCAGAGGGGGTGCTCCGGGAGGGCCCATTGAAAATCCAGAGATTTCTCCCAGGCCAGGGGTTGGTGAGCCAGGGAGACTTCCTCCACCAGGCTGCCGAGGTCCACCAGGGTCTTCTGAAATTCTATCTGCCCATGCTCCAGCCGGGTGAGGTCCAGGATGCCTTCGATCATGCGCAGGAGCTTGTGCACGTTCTTTTCCGCGATACGAAGATGGGCGTTTTCGGGGTCTTGGCGTAGGAGGAAGTCTAAGGTCCCCTTGATGGCGCTGAGCGGGGTTTTGAGATCGTGAGAGATGTGAGAGAAGAATTCGCTTTTGAAGCGATCGGTCTCCTTCAGTTTCTCATAGGCCTCCTTGAGTTCGCGGGTGGCCTGGGCCACCTGTTCTTCAAGCTCTTTCTGATGGTTTTCCAGTCTTTCGCTCATGGCGTTAAAGGCCTGGGCCAGGGCCTGCCATTCGTCCCGGCTACCGAGGTGGACCCGGGCGAAATGTCCTTCCCAGATCCTCTGGGTGGCCTCCTTAAATTTACTCAAGGGGACGAGGACCGTCTTTCGCAGAAGAAAGGAAAGACTGAGGGCTACGGCCCCAAACATGAGGCCGAAGAAGAGGGTCAGAAGCCGCTTTCTTTTTTTTAGATACCCTTCGATAGAGGTAGTCTTGAGGGAAAGACTGATGCAGCCGGCCATGGAAGGGACCTCAAGCTCCCGGTGGCAGCTGCGGCACTCGGGCTTAAAGGTCAGGGGAGCGGCATAGCGGTATAGCCCCTCCTCCAGGCGGGCGTATTCCCTTTTTCCCTGGGCCAGGGCTTGCAGGGCTTCCTTCTCGAAGGCATCCGGAGCGTGAGCCGGGTTTTTGGGGCTCTTTACCGCTACCTTGATGTGGTAGGGGAGCTTGTCTTTAGAGAAAGTCAGGAGATCCTTTACGAAATGGGAGGGGGTGACCAGCCGGTATCTTCCCTCTTCGTCTTGGATATAGATACCTCCGTGCCAGGCGATCCATTGGCGGGTGGTGGTCACGAAGTGGTAGATGGCCCGGGCCTGGGAGCGGAGCTCCCTTTCCATCCACCGCTGGTCATCGTAATGGACAAAGACCATGAATCCCAGAAAGGGGATCAAAAGGGCCAAGAGGCTTCCCAGAATGATGCGACAGGCTAATCCTCGACAGGGCAGGTCCGGAAAACCCATCAATTCAAATATACTCCCCTCGTGAGGAGAGAAAAATTCCCCCTGTCTGTTACTGCAGAGCAAAAATGTTACCCTTTCCTGAACCTGTTTTTAATCCGAAGTTCTTTACCTTCACCCCGGAAAGCCTCAGGGTAAGCCCGGATTTGAGCTGTAAGACCTTCCCATAGGCTCGACCTCCTTTACGGGGATTCGAGCCTATGGTTTTGCCGGAGGGGGTGACCTTTTGGCTTTGCAGTTAAGGGTGACCAAATCGCCTTGCAGTAACAAGTTGAAAATACGACGGTGGTAGTGTTTCACAAATTGTGTCCGAGGGGGTAAATAAAGAGGCCTTCCTCCTTGCGATAATAAGTGGGAGTCAAACCAAAGGGAAGGAGGAAGGCCATGCAGGGCAGAGAAATTATAGAAAAGCTGGAGGACCTCATCAAGGAGGCCATTAAAAGCGTGATTGAGCGACTGGCTATTGAGGAAAGAAGCCTTTACCTTGAGGAACACCCTGAAACCAAAGGCAATGGTTTCTACTCTCGCTCCCTTCTCACCAAATACGGGCCTATTGAAGGCCTTATGGTTCCCAGAACTCGAGATGGAAACTTTAGAGCTCAGATTCTACCTCCTCCAAGGAGAAGAGCCGGTCTCGACTTGGGAGAAGCTGTATTGGCCTTGTACGCTTCGGGAGCCAGTACCAGGGCGGTTTCAAGATTTATCGAGACCATTTACGGGGCTTACTATTCGCCAGCCAGTATAAGCAGACTAACGGAGGTAGCCGAGGACCAAATTGAGTCCTGGAGAAAGCGAAGGCTTTCGGAGGAATACTTTGCCCTTTATCTGGATGCTACTTTTCTGCCGGTGAGGAGAGGAACTGTGGCCAGGGAGCCGGTGTATCTGGCTTTGGGGATAAGGCGAGATGGGACCAGAGAGATTGTGGGCTTTTGGACCAGTGGAGGGGAAGGTGAGAGCGCTCTGGTTTATCAGGAAATTTTCAACGAACTGCGCGAAAGAGGTCTCAAGAGGATTGAGGTGGTCATAGGGGACGGGCTATCAGGCTTGAAGGAGGCGGTTCTCAGGGTTTATCCTGGGGCCAGGTTTCAGAGATGCGTTCTTCACAGTCTCAAGTATAGCCTGAGGAAGGTTCGGAGGTCTCACCGAGAGGCGCTGGCTCAGGATTTGAGGAAAATTTATCGGGCTGGGAGGAGGTCCGAGGCCCTGGAGGCCTTCAGGGCTTTCAAGGCCCGGTGGCAAGGGAAGTATCCGGAAGTAGTGAAGCACTGGGAGGAGAACCTCGAGGATCTCTTGGTTTTTCTGGAATATCCGGAGCCTATTCGGAATTATATTTACACCACGAATCAGCTTGAAAGGCTGATTAAAGAGGTCAAGCGCAGGACCAAGGTGATAGAGGTTTTCTGTGAGCCTGGGGCACTTTACAAGGTAGTCTATCTGGTGCTTAGGGGTCTAGAGGAGAAATACCGTTCGCGAAAACTGAGAGGTTTTGAGGATCTTATGGAGGAAGGCCTCTTATCCTGCGGACACAGTTGACGAAACACTATGACGACGGTTGACAAGGGGGGGGATGTGTGTAAATAAGGGGGTAACTCCCAGGCAAAGGAGAAAGGCCATGATCGAAGTGAGGCTTCATGGGCGAGGGGGACAGGGAGCGGTTACTTCGGCGGAACTTATTGCGGTGGCGGCCATCCGCGGGGGCAAGTATGCCCAGGCCTTCCCCAGCTTCGGTCCGGAAAGACGGGGGGCCCCGGTGCAGGCCTTTGTAAGGGTCAGCGAGACCCCCATCCGCACCCGGGAAAAGATTTACTTTCCGGATGTAGTGGTGGTCCTTGATCCCTCTCTTCCCTCCATCGTGAAGGTCACAGCAGGGCTCAAAGAAGACGGAATCGTCATCCTCAACTCCCACAAGAGCGAAAAAGAGCTGCGGGAGATGCTTGGAGGCTGGAAGGGGCGCTTGGCCGTGGTGGATGCCACCAAGATCGCTTTGGAAGAACTGGGGCTTCCCATCACCAACACCACCATGCTGGGGGCCTTTCTCGCGGCCACGGGCTTGGTAGATCGTCAACACTTAGAGGAGGCCCTGGAGGAAAGGTTCGGGCGCCTGGCCGAAAAAAACAAGAAGGCCCTGGCCCGCGCCCTCAAAGAGACCAAGATCTATCAGTAAAAAGGAGAGGAACCATGCCCAAGGGAAAAGACACCGCGCTCATGAGCTGGAAGGAGGTCCCCTTCGGGTGTTACATCCTTGAGCCCGGAAATTCGGTCAAATTTAAGACCGGGGACTGGCGTTCCTTTCGCCCGGTGCTGGACAAGGAAAAGTGCATCAAGTGTGGGCAGTGCTACATCATGTGTCCGGACATGGCCTATTCCCCGGATGAAGAGGGCTACTACATCGTAAATCTCGACTACTGCAAGGGCTGTGGGATTTGCGCCAGTGTATGTCCCAAGGGGGCCATCACCATGGTCATAGAGGAGGTTTAATCATGGGCAAGCGCATCGCCAAAGAAGTTTCCATCGCCGTAGCCGAGGCCGTAAAGCAGTGCAAGGTAGATGTCATTGCGGCCTATCCCATCACCCCGCAAACCCATATTGTGGAGCACCTGAGTGAGCTGGTAGCTAACGGAGAACTGGATGCGGAATACATCACCGTGGAGTCCGAACACTCGGCCATGAGTGCCTGTCTGGGATCGGTAGCCACCGGAGCCCGCACCTTTACCTCCACTTCCTCCCAAGGGCTAGCCCTGATGCACGAAATCCTCTTTATTGCTCCGGCTCTGCGGCTTCCTGTAGTCATGGTGGTGGCCAACCGGGCCCTTTCGGCCCCCATCAGCATCTGGAACGACCACGGGGATATTATGGCGGAGCGGGACATCGGCTGGATCCAGACCTTTGCCGAAAACGGCCAGGAGGCCGTGGATCTGGTCTATCACGCCTTCCGGGTGGCCGAGGATCGCCGGGTAATGTTCCCGGCCATCGTAAATATCGATGGCTTCACCCTGAGCCACATGATCGAACCCATCGAGCTTCCGGACCAGGAACAGGTGGATCAGTATCTCCCTCCCTTCAAACCCCGCTACAAGCTTGATCCCCGCAAGCCCATCTCCATGGGTCCGGTGGGGATTCCGGAGATCTACATGGAGGCCAAGAAGGCCCAGGATGAGGCCTTCAAAAATGCCTATAAAGTCATCGTCAAGGCCTGGGATGAGTTTGAAAAGGTCTTTGGTCGCCGGTACCATCCCATTGAGACCTACCGGATGGAAGACGCGGAGGTGGCCCTTCTCATTATGGGTTCTCTTGCGGAAACGGCCATGACCGCCGTGGATCGTATGCGGGAGGCCGGAAAAAGGGTGGGACTGGTGCGTATCCGACTCTGGCGGCCCTTCCCCCTGAGGGATTTTGTGCGGGCGGTCAAGGGCGTAAAGATGCTTGCGGTAATCGACCGGGCCCTTTCTCCTGGAGCCACCGGAGGTCCGGTAGCTACCGAGGTGCGTTCGGCCCTTTATCAGGTACCCGGCCGTCCTCGGGTGGTGAACTTCATTGCCGGGCTCGGCGGCCGCGATGTGACCGTGGAGGACTTCGAGGAGATGGCCGACAAGGCCTACTTTTACATGAAAAAGAAACCCAAAGAACCCTATGAGATGTTCGGGGTAAAGGAGTAGAGCCATGCGGAAAGAATGGGCCAAATTCAAGGGGTTTAGCGCCAAGAATCTCCCGAAAGAGGAGCCTCTTGCTCCCGGACACCGGGCCTGTCAAGGTTGCGGAGAGGTCCTGGCCCTGAGGCTGGCCCTAAAGGCCCTGGGTCTGAACGTTATCGCCGTGAGCGCCACCGGTTGCATGGAGATCATCTCTAGTCCCTTTCCCTATACCTCCTGGCGGGTACCCTGGCTCCATGTAGCCTTTGAGAACGCGGCTGCCGTGGCCTCGGGGGTGGAAGCCGCCCTTAAGGCCTTGAAGCGCAAAGGGCGTTTCCCCAAAAATCGCCGGGTAGATGTGGTGGCCTTTGCTGGAGACGGAGGCACGGCGGACATCGGGCTTCAGGCCCTCTCCGGCGCCCTGGAGCGGGGGCACGACTTTGTCTATATCTGCCTGGATAACGAGGCTTACATGAATACCGGGGTCCAGCGTTCGAGCTGCACTCCTTACGGGGCCATGACCACCACCAGCCCTCCGGGGGCCAGGTCCTTCGGCCAGATGACCTGGAAGAAGAACGTCCCGGCCATTGCGGCGGCCCACAATATTCCTTATGTGGCCACGGCCACCCCGGCCTACTTCTTGGACCTCATGAATAAGGTCAAGAAGGCCGCTCTGGTGGACGGGCCGGCCTATGTGCACATCTATTCCCCCTGTCCTACCGGTTGGGGAACCAAGGGAGAAGATTCCATTACCCTGGCCAAACTTGCGGTGGAGACCCGGATCTTTCCCCTCTACGAGGTTATCGACGGGAAATATTACCTCACCCGGAAGGTGACCAAGCCTAAGCCCGTAGAGGAGTATCTCAAGCGCCAGCGCCGGTTCCGTCACCTCACCGAAGCCCAGATTCGGGAAATCCAGGAGCGGGTGGATGCGGAATACGAGCGGCTTCTCAAGCTAGCCGAGTGCCTCTAGAGGGCCTTGACAGGATCTTAGAGAGCCCTTTAAGTTTTAAATAACGGAGCGGGAATAGCTCAGGTGGTAGAGCGCCACCTTGCCAAGGTGGAGGTCGCGGGTTCGAGTCCCGTTTCCCGCTCCAATTTTCTTTTTAGGACTTAATTCATGGGAGTTGTCCGGGCAGAGGTTATCCTTTCCAATCCTCGAAGGTCTGATATTTCCCCTTTGAAAGTAAAGGCCTTGGTGGATACCGGAGCCCTCCATCTTTGCATCCCCGAACATGTTTGCCTCCAATTGGGGCTGGAGGAGCTGGAAAAGAGCGAGGTGATACTGGCTACGGGAGAAAGACGCCTGGTTTCTTATGTAGGACCGATAGAGGTCTCCTTCAAAAAGAGGCGTTCTTTCTGTGGGGCCTTGGTTATGGGCGATGAGGTCCTCTTTTCCCCTTGAGGATATGGATTTGGTAATCCTACCCGGGAGACGGAAGCTAGAGGTAAATCCGGAAAGTCCTAATGTTCCGGTAAGTATAGCCAAATAGGAGGGGGGTATGGAGATTACTTTTTACGGGCATGCGACCTTCAAGATAGTCACCCCCAAGGGAGTGAAGATCCTTATCGACCCTTGGCTTACCAACCCCCAGGCCCCCAAGGAGATCGACCGTGGCCCCTACGATCTCATCCTCATCACCCACGCCCATGGGGATCACCTGGGAGAGGCCCTGGAGGTGGCCGAAGGAGCCGAGGTGGTGGCCATTCATGAGATTCAGCAGTGGCTGGCCGCCCGCGGGGTTCAAAAGGCCACCGGCATGAATATCGGCGGGACCTACGCCACCCGGGGCCTTAAGATCACCATGGTGCCGGCCCTTCACAGCTCCTCTTTTCCGGACGGCACTTATGGGGGGGAACCCTGCGGCTTCGTGATCGAAATGGAAGACGGCCAACGGATCTATCACGCCGGAGACACCGGCCTTTTTGCCGAAATGGCCTTCATCGGGGAGCTCTACCGTCCGGAGGTAGCCCTCCTTCCCATCGGGAGTCACTACGTGATGGGGCCCCGGGAGGCGGCTAAGGCCTGCGAACTTCTCCAGCCGAAAATGGTGGTCCCCATGCACTACGGGACCTTCCCCGTGCTCTCCGGGACCCCGGAGGAGCTGGAAGAAGCCCTAGCCGCCCGGGGCCTTTCGGTGGAAGTAAAAGTGCTCTCCCCGGGAGAGACTCTCCGGATCTGAGGCTTCGGCCGTGCCCCCGGTGATCACCCTGGTGGGACCGCATGCGGTGGGAAAGACCACCGTGGGGGAAGCTCTGGTGCGGATTCTCACCTTCCGGGGGCTTTCTGTAGGAGTCCTCAAGTCCACCAAGGAGGCCTCCGGCGAGACCGATCGACCGGGGACGGATACCACCCGCTACCGGGCCGCCGGGGCCCAAAAAGTGGCCCTCTGGGGAAGAGAAATCCTCGTAAGCTATCAAGAGGCTCCGGAGCGGGAGGCCTTCTTCGAGGTCCTCTTTCGGCACTATTCCGACTGTGATCTGGTGCTGGCCGAGGGCTTCAAGGGGCTTTCTTTTCTTCCCAAAATCGAGGTGGCCCGCAAGGAGATTTCCGAAAAACTTCTCGAACTTCCCGGGACTATAGCCGTGGTGGCGGACTTCCGCCCGGAGACCAGACTTCCGGTCTTCGAGTTCGAGGAAAAGGAGGCCCTGGCGGACTTCATTTCCGAGCGTTTGGGTCGCGGGCTGGAACCCCAGGTGGAGCTCCTGGTAGACGGCCGGCCGGTGGGGCTAAAACGGTTCGTCCGCGAGGCTCTTGCCGGAACCCTCCTTGGGTTTCTGTCTAGCCTCCGAGGAGTGTCCCCCCAAAGGCAGACCATAGAGATTCGTCTCAACTTACCAGAAAAACGTAAATAAAAACGAAAATAGCCAGAATAAGCTGAATCAGGAAAAAATTTGCTCGTGGAACCAATCCTTCGAATTCTTTGCGATAAAAATAAAAAGATACGTAAATTCCTCCAGCATACCCCAGGGCCAACAAAAAGAGATTGAGGGCCACCAGAACCGTTTCCGGGACCGCAAAATGAAAACCGACAAAGGCGGAGATCCCCAGCTGACGGCCCAAGGTGGGCAAAAAGTCTCCCACATTCTGAAGAAAGTAACGCAGGCGGTAAATAAGCTCTCCGGTAAAGGCCAGGGGCATAACCACGGGGATCATGGGAGAGAAACGACCGAAAAGCTCGTCTTCGTAATAGACAAAAAGGATGGAACCCAGGCGAATGAGCTGGATAAAGACCAGGGTGGTCAGGGCGAAAAGGAGGGTAAAGCCCGCGGTTTTCCCTAAGCCTAGAGGACTCACTATCTGTGAAAAGTAAGGGCCTTCGTAGATAAAGCGGGCCACCTGAGAGCCCATAAGAAGGGGGATCACGTAGCTGCAGGTGATATAACGCCCCTTGTTGATGATCTGCTCCCGAAAGGGATGGCGCAAGTAGAGGGCCGGCGAGTCGTGTTCGCAGAGGATGAGACAGTGTCCGCAGACCAGACAGACCAGATTGTTCTTGGCGTGATAGGCCCCGAGGAAGACCGGACAGGGTTTAAGTCCGTTGCGCCCGCGCCGACAGGCAAAGGTCTTGCACTGGGAACACTTCTTAAGGTCGGCCCGGAATTCGGTAAGGGCCATGGTGGAGGCCGAACCGATGATCTTGCCCAAGGGACAGAGATAGCGGCACCAGGTGTAGCCCCGAAAGAGGATCCCGCAGACCGTAGCCCCGCCCACGATGGCCAGAAGAAGAAGGGCCGTAAGAAAAGGGGATTCTTTCATGCCCGTTACCGTTTCGGCCCAGATGATGAAAAAGAAACCGGCGGTGGCCAGGTGCAGGCCTTTACAGGTCAGCCATTTTGGAGGATTTTTCAATCGGGAGAGACCCAGATGCTGTAAAAGCCGGGCCAGCCCCGGGAAGGGGCAGAAGGCACACCACATACGCCCTACAAAAAACCAAGAGAGCACTACACTGGTCCACCAAATCCCCCAGGCCACAAAAAGCATGGCGTTGCGCCGGGGATCCTGAGGCCCAAAAAGCCCCAAAAGGATAAGAATCAAGAAAACTAAATCCCCAAAGCCCCGAATATAGGCAAAATAGCGCCGATTATAAAAAAATCTTTTGAGCGCAGGAAATTCTTCAAAGAGATTCAAGCGTCCGTTCGTGAGATCCAGGACAAAGAGGGTCTTAATAATCCTCTTCCAGCGCCTCATGCCCTCATTCTAACCACCAATTTTTAAGAGGGCTTGCCATTGAGAAATATTTCACAAAACTGGGGCCGGGGGTCCGGGCCTTAACAAAGGTCGGCCTTGAGGGTAAGCTTTGCGGCGTGTCGGAGGAGCGTCAGAAAACCTCAGAAAGGATCTTTGTAACCGAAGTGGTCTTGCGGGAAGGCTGGCCCGGGATCCATGTGGAGTCCGAGGGGGCTTTCCCCCTGCACACTTTAGTTCTCGTGGAATTTCCTGAAGGGCGCCGGGAGGTGGCCCGAACGGTCTCCCGCAGTGTGCCCCTTCCGCTGCCCGCCGGCCGTCTCCCCAGGGCTCTGCGTAAGGCTAATCGGAGTGAGATCCGACGATGGCAGGAAAATATTAAGTTTGAGGAAAAGGCCGAGGAGCTTTGCCGGAAGTTCGCCGCGGAGCTGGGGCTAGAGATGAAACTGACCCGGGTGGAAAGACTTTTTGATCGGAGCAAGATCATCTTCTACTACACCGCCGAGGGGCGCATCGATTTTCGGGAGCTCGTGCGGCAGCTGGTTCGGGCCCTGCGCACCCGAATCGAGATGCGCCAGATCGGGGTGCGCAACGAGGCCGCCCTGCACGGGGGGCTGGCCTGTTGTGGCCGGGAGCTGTGCTGTGCGGCCTTCCTCAAAGAGTTTGCCCCGGTGTCCATCCGCATGGCCAAGGAACAGAGCCTCCCCTTGGACCCGGAAAAGATCTCCGGGGTCTGCGGACGGCTCCTCTGTTGCCTTCTTTACGAACACCATGTCTATCAGGAACTTTCCCGGAGCCTTCCCAAGCTGGGTAAAAGGATCCGCACCCCGGTGGGGCCCTGCCGGGTGGTGCGTTACAATATCTTTCGTCAGACGGTGGTCCTGGAAAACCAAGAGGGCCGGGAGGTGGAAATCCCGGCTGAGGAATTGCGCCAGATCCTGTCCGAAAACCAGGAGGGGGCGTAGATGGCCTTTTATATCACCACGCCCATCTACTACGTAAACGCCGAACCCCACCTGGGGCACGCCTACACCACGGTGGTGGCCGATGTGGTGGCCCGTCTCAAGCGTCTTAAAGGGGAGGAGGTCTTTTTTCTTACCGGGACCGACGAACACGGAGACAAGATCGTACGGGCGGCGGAGGCTGCCGGGCTTTCCCCTCAAGAATATGTGGATCGTATCGCGGAAAAATTCCGCCGAACCTGGCCTCTTCTCCACATCGAATATTCCCGTTTCATCCGCACTACGGACCCGGCCCACAAACGGGTGGTCCAGCGGGTGCTGGACGAACTTTACCAAAAGGGAGAGCTCTCCTTCGGAGAATATGAGGGGCTTTATTGCTTCGGTTGCGAGCGTTTTCTCACCCCGAAGGAATTGGTGGATGGGGTGTGTCCGGACCACCGCACCCCTCCCACCCCCCTTAAGGAAGCCAACTATTTTTTTGACCTGGCCCGCCATCAGGAATGGCTTCTCGACCACCTCAAAGGCCATCCGGATTTCATCCAACCCCCGGGCTATCGGGAAGAGGTCCTGGGTCTTCTGCGGGAACCTTTAGAGCCCCTTTGCATCTCCCGCCCCAAGAGTCGTCTTTCCTGGGGGATCGAATTTCCCTTCGACCCCCGTTTTGTTACCTACGTCTGGTTTGACGCCCTTCTTAATTATCTTTCGGGCATCGGCTATCCCGAAGATCCCTCCTGGCCCAAGTGGTGGGCCGCCGCGGAGCACGTGATCGCCAAGGACATCCTCAAGCCACACGCGGTTTACTGGCCCATCATGCTCCGGGCCATGGGGCTTCCTCCCTACCGCAGGCTCCACGTCCACGGCTACTGGAATCTCAATCAGGCCAAGATGTCTAAGAGCCTGGGGAATGTGGTGCGGCCGGAGGATCTGGTGGCTCGCTACGGGGCGGACCGAGTTCGTTATTTCCTCCTGCGGGAGATGGCCTTTGGCCAGGACGCGGAATTCAGCGAGGAGGCCCTGGTGGTGCGCACCAATGCCGAGCTGGCCAATGACTTCGGGAACCTGGTCTTCCGCACCCTCTCCATGGTGAAAAAGTACTTCGGAGGGGAAGTCCCCTCCCCCGGAGAGGAGGCCCCGGAAGATCGCGAGCTGGCCGAAGGGGTCCTTTCTCGGGTGCAGGCCTATCTAGAGGAGATGGAGGCCTTCCGGTTCCACCGAGGGTTAGCTCTGCTCAACGAGGCCGTTAATCTGGCCAATCGCTATGTGGATCGCGTCGCCCCTTGGGAGCTCCACAAGAAGGGGGTGCAGGCCCGACTTTCCCGGGTGCTCTATCAGCTTCTCGAAGGCCTGCGGGTCCTGGCGGTGGCCCTTTCCCCGGTCATGCCGCGATCCTCGGAAATCCTTTTGCAAAATTTGGGACTTTCCCCGGCGGAAGAACTTTCGGCAGAGGCGGCCCTCAGCTGGGGACGCCTCAAGCCTGGGGGGCGAGTGGAACGAGGTCCGGTGCTTTTTCCACGGCTGGAAAAGCCCCTCTTTGAGGAGGAAAAGCCTTCGGAGGAGGAAAAGATGGCCGAAAATCTCTACCCCCTTGAAGAATTCAAGAAGTGGGATCTGCGGGTGGCAGAGGTGGTGGCTGCCGAAAGGGTCCCGGGGACGGATCGCCTCCTCAAACTCACCGTGCGCTGTCCGGAGGAACGCACGGTGGTGGCCGGTATTGCCGAACATTACCGGCCGGAAGAATTGGTGGGCAAGAAGGTGGTCCTGGTGGCCAACCTCAAACCGGCCAAGATCCGGGGCGTCCTCTCTCAGGGGATGATTCTTGCAGCCAAAGACTCCTCGGGCCTTAAACTCCTGGTGCCCGAAGGGGAAGTGGAGCCCGGAGCGGAGGTGGGTTAGGATGGAAGGCCGCAGAATAGCCTCCCTTCTTCTTTCCACCTTGAGACTTTATCACGATCCGGTGGCCGTAACCTTCCTTACCGGGGACTCTCCTTCCGGACTTCCGCGCCCTAAAAATCGCCTCTCCCTGTGTCAGGTGTTGGCCCATGTGCGGGAGGTGGGAGAGCCTGTGTTGGTCCTTCCGGAGGATCTGCACTGCCAGACCGCGGCCTTTGTGTGCGGCTGGCCCTTCAAAGAAGAAAAGGTCCGTAAGACGCTTTCTAAGTTCCTCAAACCCGAGCCTGCCGAGAACCTTTACCGGAAAAGGCCTCGCCTTCCGGAAGGGGCCTTCCGGGGTTTTCTCTTTGAACCCTTGGCCCGGGTAGAGGGTCAGCCCCAGGCCGTCCTCCTGGTGGTGGATGCCCTTCAGGCCGCCCATCTCTTAGACTTTTATCTTTATGCCGAAGGGCTTCCGGAGCTCCCCCTTACTCACTATCCCAATGCGGCCGTCTGCGGGACCATGGTCAAGGCCTATCTCGAAGACCGGCCGGTACTTTCGCTCCCTTGTCCCGGGGCCTTCTCCTCCGGGAAGATGGACCGGGGAGAACTGGTTTTGGGCTTTTCCACCCGGGCCTTCCTCCAAGTGGTCTCCGTGCTGGAAGAGAAGGCCTCCCAGGGGAAGGTTTCATTTTTGGGCGGGGCCCATCTCGTGGGAGAGGATATTTGCCGCAACTGTCCCCTCATCGCCTTCAAGGAAAAATGAAAGAGAGGCTGCGCGATCTCATCCTGAAGCTGGCCAGCATCCGCAGCGAAAGCGGAAGGGAGGCGGAAATCCTGGCCTTTATCGAAGGCTGGCTTTCGGCCCGGGGG
The DNA here is from genome assembly GCF_012317585.1 of Thermosulfurimonas marina. NCBI lineage: Bacteria > Pseudomonadati > Thermodesulfobacteriota > Thermodesulfobacteria > Thermodesulfobacteriales > Thermodesulfobacteriaceae > Thermosulfurimonas > Thermosulfurimonas marina. Next base: position 413,359 of record NZ_CP042909.1, on the reverse strand, counting down.
CTTCCTACCCTGCGCCAGGAGGTCCCCGGCTGTGCGCCCAACCTCCTGGTCTTCTTTTCCCAAGACCCCGAACTCCTCCTCACCACCCATGTGGACACCGTGCCCCCGGAGCTGGGCCTTTATCCTCCTCGGGCCGAAGGAGATCAGCTCTACGGCCTGGGAGTCTGTGATGCCAAGGCGGGGGTAGCCCTTCTCATGCTTTTAGCGGAAGAATTCGCGGGAAGAAGTCTCCCTTTGGCCCTGGCCTTTCTGGTGGACGAAGAAAACGAGGGCCGAGGTTCGGCCCGGCTGGCCGAGGAGTATCGCTTTCCCTCCGCGGTGGTCCTGGAGCCCACCCATCTCACCGTGGCCATTGCCGAGGGCGGGTCCATAGAATACGAAGTGGAGGTGAGGGGGCGGGCGGTGCACGGGAGTCTCGCCTTCCGGGGAGAAAACGCCATCGAGCGGGCTATGGAGGTGGTAAGCGGGCTCAAGCGCCTTCCCTTTCTTTACGAGGAGCATCCCATGCTGGGGCCTTCGGGATTCAACGTGGAGAAATTCATGGGAGGCGATGGACAGCTCCGGGTCCCCGACCGGGTAGAGCTAGAGATCGAATTCCGGATCCTTCCGGGACAGAATTTGGCAACCATTCGGCAGGAGATCGAAAATTACTTCCGTCAATTCTCTTGGGTGAGCTTTCGGGTAAAGGATATCTCGGAGGCCTACAGTCTTTCCCGAGAGGCCCGGGTGGTGAAGCTTCTTTCCGAAGCCTTTGAGCGGGCCACCGGACGGGAGGCCGTCCTTTCCGGAATGCCTAGCTGGACCGACGCCGCCCATCTGGCCGCGGCGGGTACGGAAGCCGTGGTCTTCGGTCCGGGGGATCTCGCCCTCTGTCACACCCCGGAGGAGACCCTTTCGCTTTCCGAGGCGGAGACCGCCTGGCGAGTCCTTAAGGAACTGGCCCTTTCCCTCTCCTGAAGCTCTTTTTCCATGCGCAACCAGACTCCGGCCTTCTCCGTAATCTGAAACCCCATTTTTTCGTAGAAATGCCGGGCCCGCTGGTTGTGTTCTCCCACCCAGAGGGCCACCCGGGAAAAACCCCGACGGGAAAGATAGTCCAGGGCCTCCTGCATGAGTTTTTCCGCAAGGCTTCTGCCCCGCCACTCCGGGGAAACCACGATCTCGTGGATCTCAGGCACCGGTCCCATTTCCTCTAGGGCCACGAACCCCACCGGTTCCTCTCCCTCGAAGGCCACCCAGAAGGCTCCCCGGGCGTGTTTGAAAAGCCACTTGAGATAGCGCTTGATCCTCCGACGGCCAATTTCCGCGTAGCGCAGATCCTCCTGGTAGGCCCGTTCGTAAAGCTCCACCAGCTTTTCCAGAAGTTCGGGATGGGGACGATCTATTTTTTTAAGGTGCATAGTTCAGACCTTGCAGGGTTGGGGCTTCCTTATAAAATAAACCCTAAGCCGAGGTGGCGGAACTGGCAGACGCGGTGGACTCAAAATCCACTGGGCCTCGCGCCCGTGCGGGTTCGACTCCCGCCCTCGGCACCACCTCCTCCGATCTCCTTTCCCTCAATCCGGTCTTCCCTGGAGAGGGAGGCTTGGGTTAGAATAATTGAAAAATCCTGTGGGGGTAAGGCATGCGTAAATGGGGACTCTTGATGCTGGTCTTTTTTCTTGCAGCCTGTACGGCCAGAAGCCAAGGAACCGGGGGAAAGGCCCCGGTGAGCCCGGCGACCCCGCCGACGCCGGTTCTCCAACCTACGGAGCTCCCAGATCTAGTCCTGCCGAGTGAGATGAAAATCGACCGGGACCGCACCCTTATTGTAAAGACTCCCACTTACGTGGGAGGTCTCCTGGTAGCCCGGGGGCGGGTGACCGTAGATTCCCTGGTAAAGTTCTTTGAGCGCCAGATGCTGGCCCGGGGATGGGAGGAGATGGGCCGCATCCAGTACAAGAACATGCTCCTGGCCTTCAAACGTCCCAACGGAAGCTGTTTCATTTACATCAGCGAGACCTCCTTTGGCAACGTGGAGGTGAAGATCTGGGCCAGCGAAACCCTGGGAGCCCCTCCGCAGGGTCCTTCCCCTACAGGCTACTAGATGCTTGAAGGCCGTCAGATCCTTCTGGGAATCTGTGGGGGGATCGCCGCTTACAAGAGTGCGGAGCTGTGCCGGGCCCTGGTGCGTCAGGGGGCCCGGGTACGGACCGTGCTCACCACCGGGGCCGAGGCCTTTGTCTCCCCCCTCCTTTTTGAGACCTTAAGCCGGGACCGGGCCTTTCGTCAGAGAGACTTTCTGGCCCCTCAAGGAGGTCTTATCCCTCATACGGATCTTGCGGCCTGGGCCGAGGCGGTGGTGGTGGCCCCGGCCACGGCCAGTTTTTTGGCCAAGCTCTCCCGGGGGGAACCCTCGGACCTTCTTACGGCCATCATTATGGCCTTTTCCGGACCGGTGCTCCTGGCCCCGGCCATGAACGTGAACATGTGGCGGCATCCGGCCACCCAGGAAAACGTGGCCCGGCTGCGGGAATTCGGCTATCGGGTAGTGGAGCCCGGAGAAGGGGCCCTGGCCTGTGGCCTTAGCGGCCCGGGGAGACTACCCCCCCTCGAAGACTTGCTTTTCGAGATCGAAAGCCTCCTTTCCGAAAAGCCCCTTTCCGGAAAGCGCGTTCTCATCACCGGTGGGCCTACTCGGGAACCCATTGATGCCGTGCGCTTTATCTCTAACCCCTCCTCCGGAAGGATGGCCGTAGCCCTGGCCCGGGCGGCCCTTCTCCTAGGGGCCGAGGTCCATCTGGTACACGGACCCCTTTCGGTGGCCCCCCCTAAAGGGGTGCGGACCTATCCGGTCGGCAGGGCCGAAGAGATGCTGGCCCAGGCCCGCCGGCTCTTTCCAGAATGCGAAATAGCCATCCTGGCCGCCGCGGTCTGCGATCTGGCTCCGGAAAGGGGTCTTCCCGGGAAGACCCCCAAAGAAGACCTTCCGCGAGAGCTCCGGCTGCGGCCTACCCCGGATATCGCCCGGGAGCTTGCGGCCATAAGGCGTCCGGGACAGATCCTGGTAGGTTTTGCCCTAGAAGAGAGGGAAAGGCTCCCGGAGCGGGCCTTAAAAAAACTCTCCGAAAAGGGCTTCGACTTTCTGGCGGCCAATCCCCTGGAAAGTTTCGAAGCCGAAGATACAGAAGTGCTTTTCTTTTCCTCCCAGAGGCCTTCTCCGCAAGTCTTCAAGGGTTCAAAGGAAAGGGTGGCCCTGGACCTTTTAAGGGAGGTGGCCCGTGCCCTATGCGGCCAGACTTAAAAAGGTCCAGCGTTGGCTTCGCCGGCGCGGGGGTGGGGCCCTCTTGGTATCCTCTCCGGAAAATCGGCGCTACCTTGCCGGGTTTTCTCCGGAAGATGTAAGCCTCAAGGAATCGGCCGGGTTTCTCCTGATCACCCCTCAGGAGGCCTTCCTCCTTACCGACCCCCGCTATCGGGAAGAGGCCGCGGAAAATCCCTTCTTTGAGCCCGTGATTTATCACCGAGGCCTGGCCGAGGCCCTGGCCCCCCTCATTCGTAAGCTGGGCCTTCGGCGGCTTTTTTACGAGGAAATCTACCTCTCCTGTGCCCGCCTTAAGGCCCTCAGGCGCAAACTTCCCCGAGTAAAAATGGAAGGGGTCTCCGGAGTAGTGGAAAGGTTGCGGGAGACCAAGGATCCCGAGGAAATCCGTCTTCTTAAAGAGGCCGAGGCCCGGGCCCGGGAGATTTTGAAGATTCTGGACCAAGAAATCCGTCCGGGGCGCACGGAACGGGAGATGGCCTGGCGCATCCTGGAGTTGAGTTATCGTCTGGGAGAAGGCCCCTCCTTCCCGCCCATTGTAGCCAGCGGTCCGCTGGCCGCCCGCCCGCATGCCGAACCCACCGAGCGCGTTCTCCAGGAGGGAGAGGCGGTGATTGTGGATCTGGGGGTGCGTTACCGGGGCTATTGTTCGGACCTCACCCGGACCTTTTTCCTGGGAAAGGTCCCCGAAAGGCTCCGGGAGGCCTTTTACTTAGTAAAGGAGGCCCAAAGGCTGGCCCGGCCGCTTATGCAACCGGGCCGAAAAGTGGCGGAGGCCGATCGAGCCGTGCGGTCCCTTTTCCGCAAGCACGGGGTCCTCCAAAACTACCTCCATTCTCTGGGACACGGACTGGGGCTCGAGGTGCATGAAACCCCACCGGTCTCCTACCGGAGCCGGCGCCGGTTCCGCAAGGGTCAGGTGGTAACTCTGGAGCCCGGTCTCTATTTTCCCGGGCTCGGTGGGGTACGGGAAGAAGAGATGGTCTATCTCCTTTAGGCTGCGGAAAGGGCCTCCACCACCTGCAGGGGAGGATGTAACTCTAGGCCCAGACAGGCGGCAATTTCCTCAAAGTTTTCCAGGCTCTTTTCAGCCAGGGCCTTTACCGTATCCGGAGAAAGCTTAAGGAGCGGGGCCTCGGAGAGGACCTTCCGGGGATTGAGGTCTCCACTTACCGAAGGGAGCTTGGCCGCCAGGGCCACCACCCCGATGGGAGTCTCCAGAAAACCGATCTCCGCCACCTCCGCCAGGGACTGAGTATGAAGCCCCACACAACAGACCAGGACATCCGGGAGCTTCCAGTGCCGGAGGACCCAGGCCCCGGCCTGGGCATGATCCCAGGAGAGCATTTCCCTTTCCACCTCATGCAAGGTTCGCCGGCGGTCGTCCTGCCAGGTCTCGTAAACCTTGCGGTAGCCCTCGTACCAACTAGTCATAAGGACCGGAAGGGCTACATCTTCAAGGAGGGCCCCGGCAAAGGCCTCCTCCGGGTCAAGATCAAGATGCCGGGCGGTCTCCCGGGCAAAAAGGGCCCGAAAGAGGGAATCCTCCCAGAAGACGCGGAGGTCAAAACCCTCCACTTCGGGGTCTTCCAGGGTTTTGACCACCCCGTAGGAAAGGACCAGGGTCTCGATCTCTTTGAGACCGAGAAGGGTCACCGCCTCGCGAATGCGACTTACCTTGCGCGGGAGACCGAAATAGGCCGAATTGACCAGCTTGAGGACCCGGGAGGCCAGGGCGGGGTCCTTTTCGATAAGAGGGGCCAGCTCCGCCGGAGTGGTCTCGGGCTGGGCGATACGCTCCAGGATCTGGAGGACCACCTGAGGCAGGGGCGGCGGGGAAAAGTCCTTAAAGATTTTCGCGAAATCTCCGGTCACCAGGGTGGCATACTGGGAGACTTTCTTCAGGAACTTGAGCATCCCACCGACCTCTAAGGCTGTGGTATGATACACAAAAATCTCCGGGGTGTCCATCTGTGAGCCGACTTTCCTGGGAGATAGCCAAGCTTTTCCGGTGGCGCTTTTTTTATCAGGCCACCCGGTGGGATGTCCGCAAACTTACGGCCCTCTATGTGCTTTCCGGAAGTTTTTTGAGTCTTTCCACCCTGGGCTTTGCGGCCTACTTTCTCAACTGGCCCCTTATCTTTCCGGCCCTGGGGCCTACGGCCTTTCTTATCTTCTATTCCCCGGCCCGCTCCATATCCTGGCCCCGGAACTCCCTCCTGGGACATCTCCTGGCCCTGGCCTGCGGCCTCGGGGCCTACTTCCTCCTGGTCTGGCTGTTCCCGGAGGCCTTGAAGGCCGAAAGCTTTACCCTCACGGAGATCTTCTTGGTCTGTGGGGCTGTGGCTCTAACGGGACTCCTCCTGGTGCTTTTCAATCTTCAACACCCTCCGGCCGCGGCCACGGCTATGCTGGCCGCCGCGGGCTACTTCTCCTCCCCGGAAAACATTCTGGGTTTCCTCCTGGCCCTGATCCTTCTTCTCTTGGAAGGGCTCTTCCTTCACCGCCTCTCCGGGGTGGTCTACCCCCTGTGGACCATTCCGGGAGAGAAGGAAGAACCTCCCATCCGGACTAAATTAGGAGAGGTGGGCGAAGGCGGGCATCTTTCCGATCCTTACGCCCGCCTCGCCCACCGGCTGACCACGCGGAGAGGCTAAGGTTACTTCATCTCCTCGAAATCGGCGTCGATGACCTCGTCGCCGCCCTTCTTTTCCTCCGAGGTCCCTCCAGCCTCGCCGGCCCCGGAGGTTCCCCCGGTCTGGGCCCCGCCGGCCTGTTTGTAAACCATTTCCGCCAGCCGGTAGGAGACCCGGGTGAGTTCGTCGGTGGCCCGGCGAATGGCCTCTACATCTGTGCCCTCCATGGCCTTGCGCAACTCGGCAATCTTCTCCTCCACCTCCTTGCGCAGGTCCTCGGGCACCTTGTCCCCGAGATCGCGCAGGGATTTCTCGGTGGAGTAGATGAGGCTGTCGGCCTGGTTGCGGGCCTCGGCCAGCTCCCGCCGCTTGCGGTCCTCCTCGGCGTGGGCCTCCGCCTCTTTAATCATGCGCTGGATCTCCTCCTCGGAAAGGCCGGAGGAGGGCTTGACCACGATGGATTGCTCCTTTCCGGTGCCCAGATCTTTGGCCGTTACGTGAAGGATTCCGTCGGCGTCAATGTCAAAGGTTACTTCGATCTGGGGCACTCCCCGCGGGGCCGGGGGAATGCCCACCAGCTCGAAGCGGGCAATGCTCTTATTGTCCGCAGCCATGGGGCGTTCGCCCTGAAGGACATGGATGGTCACCGAGGTCTGGTTGTCGGCCGCGGTGGTAAAGATCTGGCTCTTGCGGGTAGGGATGGTGGTGCCTCGGGGAATGATCACCGTAAAGACTCCGCCCAAGGTCTCGATACCCAAGGAAAGGGGGGTCACATCCAGGAGGAGCACGTCTTTGACCTCTCCCTTGAGGACCCCGGCCTGGATGGCCGCCCCCATGGCCACCACCTCGTCCGGGTTCACCCCCTTGACCGGATCCTTCCCGAAGATCTCCTTGACCTTCTGCTGTACCCGGGGCATGCGGGTCATACCCCCTACCAGGATGACCTCGTCTATATCCTGGGGGGTGATCCCGGCGTCCTTCATAGCGATACGGCAGGGCTCCTCCAGGCGCTGGATGAGATCCTCCACCAGAGACTCGAGCTTGGCTCGGGTGAGCTTCATCACCAGGTGTTTGGGGCCGGAGGCATCTGCAGTAATAAAGGGCAGGTTGATCTCCGTTTCCGTTACCGTAGAGAGCTCGATCTTGGCCTTTTCCGCGGCCTCCTTGAGCCGCTGGAGGGCCATCCGGTCCTGCCGCAGATCAATCCCGTGCTCCTTCTTAAACTCCTCGGCGATATAGTCCACGATGCGCATGTCAAAGTCCTCACCGCCGAGGAAGGTATCTCCGGATGTGGCCTTGACCTCGAAGACCCCCTCGCCAATCTCTAGGATAGAGATGTCGAAGGTCCCGCCTCCCAGGTCGAAGACCGCCACCGTACCTTCTTTTTTCTTGTCTAGCCCGTAGGCCAGACAGGCCGCGGTGGGCTCATTGATAATCCGTAGGACATTGAGCCCGGCGATGCGTCCGGCGTCCTTCGTGGCCTGGCGCTGGGTATCGTCGAAATAGGCCGGAACCGTAATGACCACGTCCTTGACCGGCTGCCCCAGATACTCCTCCAAGTCCTCCTTGATCTTGCGCAGGATCATGGCCGAGATTTCCGGGGGACTGTAACGTTTGCCCCGGACCTCCACATGCGCGTCTCCGTTGGGGGCCTTGACGATCTTGTAGGGCACCCGCTTGGCCCATTCCTGGACCACCGGGTCATCAAACTTGCGCCCCATCAGGCGCTTGATCCCGAAGATGGTGTTTTCGGCGTTGGTGATGGCCTGTCGCTTGGCTAGAAGACCTACCAGGATCTCCCCACTTTCCTGAAAGGCCACCACCGAGGGCGTGGTGCGCGTGCCTTCCCGGTTGGGGATGACCTCCGGTTCCCCACCTTTGAGAATGGCCGCACAGGAGTTGGTCGTCCCCAGGTCGATACCCACAATGGGACCGGTAGCCTTTTCTTTTTCCGCCATCTTCCCTTACCTCCTAGGTTTCGGATTTGTGGGAGTGCCCCTCCGAGGGCGTTTCTTTCTCCTCTTTGGCCGGACGCTTGGCCACCGCCACCAGCGCCGGCCGAATCACCCGATCGTGTAACCGATAACCCTTCTGATAGACCCGCACCACCGTGCCTTCGGGATGCTCCTCGGTCTCTTCAAGGTGCAGGGCCTCGTGGTGGTGCGGATTAAAATTCTCCCCTAGGACCGCCTCAAACTGCTGGAGCCCAAATTTTTCCATAGACTGGATGAGGCCCTTGAGGGTAAGGGCCACCCCCTCGATAAGGACCTTCACGTCCTGAGACTTCTCGGCGGCCTCGAGGGCCCGTTCCAGATTGTCAATGGAGGGAAGGAGCTCCCGGAAGACCTGCTCCAGGGCGTATTTATAAAACTCTTCCTTCTCGCGCTTTACCGCCTTTTTGAGGTTTTCCACCTCCGCGGCAAAGCGCAGGGCCCTCTCCTGCCACAGCCGACACTCCTCCTGAAGCCGCTCCCATTCGGCCCGCGGAACCTCCACCTTTTCTTCCTCCTTCGGGGCCTCGGCCTCGCGGGCCTCTCGGGTCTCCTTTTCGTCTTTTTCCACCGGGATCATAAAGAAACTCCCCGCCTTGAGTTTTTGAGGATTTCCTTGCGGCTAGAGAGAAGTTAAGTTCAGGAGGAGAGCTTGTCCAGTCTCCGGGAAAGCTCCCGGGCGGCGAATTCCACTAGGGGAACCAGGCGGGCGTAGGCCATGCGCATGGGACCGATGACCGCCAGTCCCCCCACCGGGACCTCCCGCCAGGTGTAGGAGGCCACCACCGCCCCACACTGTCGGAAAGGACAGCGGGCCTCGGGATGGCCGATGAGAACCTGAGGGGTGCGGGCAGCCAGACACCGGTCGATGAGTTGCACGAGAAGACGCTTCTCCTCAAAGGCCCGCAGAATCTCCCTCAGGCGAGAAAGGTCTTGAAATTCAGGAAGATCAAGCAGGCGGTTGAGACCCTCCACCACCGGTTCTCCCTCTCCCTGAGAGAGGGTCCGAAAAATTTCCTCGAGAAGCTCCCTTTCGTTTTCAAGCTCTAAAGAGAGGAGACGGCGCAATTCCTCTAGAGTGAGACCCGGCAGTCGCTCGTTGAGGATCCGGGCTAGGCGTTCCAGTTCCTCCCCGGAAAGGTCTTCCGGGGCTTGAAAGAGGCGATGGATGACCAGGCCGGAGGCACTCACGGCCACGGCCAGGACGACCCCCCGGGAGAGGGGCACGAAATCCAGCTTGACCAACTTTTCAAACTCCAGTTTGGGAGCGGTCACGATGACCGGGAAGCCCGAAAGCCCGGAAAGGATATGGGTGACCGAACGGAGGAGTTCCCCCCAGCCCCCGGAGGGCTCCTCTGGAAGGGAGGTCTCGATGAGGTGTCGCGTTTTTTCCGGAAGGGGTTCCGGTTCCATGAGATGTTCCACGTAATAACGGAAACCCTCCTCCGTGGGCACCCGACCGGCCGAGGTATGGGGCTGGGCCAGAAGGCCCAGGTCTTCGAGATCGGCCATCACATTGCGGATGGTGGCCGGAGAGAGCGGGGGACGAAAACGTTTGGCTACCGTGCGCGAGCCCACCGGGGCCGCGGTCTCAATATATTCTTCAGTGACCAGCGAAAGGACCCTTTCGTGCCTTTCGCTGAGTCCGTAAAACTCCCGCATCCCTTCCACTATCTTCTCCTCTTTAGCCCCTGTCAAGCGCTGGCCAGGGTCTAAAAGTCACTTATAATTTTAAACACGAGATCGGACTAGAGGGAGGTGAGCGAATATGTCCCACACCCTGAGGACCTTCCTTCTCCTGGCGGCCCTTACGGCCCTTTTCCTGATCGTGGGGGACCTTATCGGGGGGCGCTCCGGGGCTATGGTGGCCCTCATTATGGCCCTCTTTATGAATCTTTTCGCCTACTGGTTCTCGGACAAGCTGGCTCTGGCCATGAGCGGGGCCCGGCCGGTGGCCGAACATGAAGACCCCGAACTCCACGCCCTGGTAGCCGACCTGGCTCGCCGGGCCGGTCTTCCTAAGCCCCGGGTCTATATGATTCCCACCGAGACCCCCAATGCCTTTGCCACCGGGCGCAATCCCCAAAACGCCGCCGTGGCGGTGACCGCAGGGATTCGGCGTCTTCTCACCCGGGAAGAACTGGAAGGGGTGCTGGCCCACGAGCTGGCCCACATTAAAAATCGGGATATCCTGATCTCCTCCATGGCCGCGGTGATCGCCGGGGCTATCTCCTACCTGGCCTACATGGGACAGTGGGCCCTTTTTTGGGGCGGCTTCGGAGACGACGATGATCGGGGAAATCCCCTAGCCCTCCTCGGGATCCTTCTGGCGGTCATCCTGGCCCCCATTGCGGCCACCCTTATCCAGCTGGCCATAAGCCGCAGCCGGGAATACCTAGCCGATGCCACCGGGGCCCGCATCTGTCGTTGTCCGCTGGCCCTGGCCCAGGCCTTGGAGAAACTGGAGGCCTGGAATCGTCAACTTCCCATGAAGGTCAATCCGGCCCAGGCTCAGATGTTCATCGTTAATCCCCTCTCCGGGGACACCCTGATGCGTCTCTTCTCCACCCACCCCCCCATCGAAGATCGCATCGCCCGGCTGCTAGAGATGGCCCGGAGGTTTTGATTTGCGCAAACTTTCCCTGCTTCTTCTCCTCCTGGTCCTTTCCGCCTGCGCGGTGGAGACCGGGCCCCCGGTGTCCCCGGAAGAGCTCTCCCGGGCCCAGACCGAAATCTGGGAGATCAAACTCCGGGAATATCTGCACTGCGAGGACCGGGTGGGCCGGGTCCTGGTACGTATCCTTCCGGTCACCGAGCATGACGAACCTCATCCCTGGTTTCTGGTTAAAATCATAGACCTTTCCCGAACCCCTCCGGAGGTAGATCGGGCCCTTTCCCGGATCTTTGCCGAAAGCCTTCCGGAAAAGGGCTATCTGGTGACTTTCGTTCACCCGGCCCTAAAGAGGCAGGGTCTTTCCCCGGGAGAGGTTATCCAGCACCTTGAGACCCAGCGCCTTCGCCTGGGGGCTCCGGTAAGGCTGACCCTTGCGGACGGAAGGCTCCTTTCTCTCAAACCCCCGGTGATCTACACCGAGCCTGTGGATTTCCGGATCGTGGATAGCCCGGAGCCCAACGCCTGGGTCACCCCGGAAAACCGCATGTATGTCACTCTGGCCCTCTGCCGGACGCTGCCTGACGACCACGAGCTGGCCGCGGTGGTGGGCCACGAACTGGCCCACCTCAAGCGGGGGCATCTTAAAAAACAGATGACCCTCCTCACCCTGCGGGACCTTCTGGGAATCGGGGTCTATGCCCTCGGAGGGCAGACGGCTCAAGATCTCTATCGCCTGGGAGCCAACTTCGCCCTCCTTAAGTTCTCTCGGGACCAGGAACGAGAGGCCGATTTTTACGGTCTCTGGTACACCTATCGTGCGGGTTACAATCTGGAAAAGGCGGCCCAGGTGTGGGTCCATCTGGCGGCGGTACTTCCCCCCGGAGGGCCTTCTCTCCTTTCTACCCACCCCCCTACCGCCGAGCGCCTGGCCCGTATCCGCAAGATCGTAGCCGCCATCCGGTCCGGAAAGACCTTTGAAGAACTCCGCGGGGGGAATTGAGCGTGCTTCCCGCGGAAGTCCTTTTTCTCCGGCGCCTCCTGCGTTTTCTGCGTCCCTACTGGCCTCTGGTAGTCCTGGCCATCTTCTTTTCCCTCCTGGCCTCCCTTACCTCCGGAGGGATCGCCTGGATGGTCAAACCGGTGATGGACCGGGTCTTTCTCTCCCGCAATTATGCTTATCTCCGTCTTCTCCCCCCGGCCATCCTCCTCTTTTTTAGCCTGCGGGGGGTGGCCTCCCTCCTTCAGGCCTATTTCATGCGCAAGGCCTCGCTTTCCATGGTCAACGACCTCCGGGCCCTCCTTTTCCGCAAGCTGGTCCATTTGCCTCTTCTGCGTTTTGAAGAAGAGGGCAGCGGGCGCAACCTTTCTCGGGTGCTCAACGACACCCTGGTAATTGAGCCCGTCCTGAGCACGGTCTTTCAGGTCTTTCTCCTGGAAGGCTTCAATGTGCTCGTGCTCACCGGGGTGGCGCTTTCCCGCAGCCCTGGACTCACCCTTCTTTCCCTGGTGGTCCTTCCGGGGATCGCTTATGGGGGCCAACATCTGGCCCGCAGGGTGCGTCGACACCGACGCCGGGCCCAGCAGACCATCGGGGAGCTTACCCACCACCTTACCGAGACCTTCCAGGGCCTGAGGGAAATCAAGCTTTACGGACGCACCGAGGGGGTCCTGCGCCTTTTTCGCCGGGGAATCGACCGCTACGCTGAGCTTCTTCTCAAGATCACCAAGTACCGGGAGGGATCCAAAAGCCTGGTGGATGTGATGACCGGAGTGGGCGGGGCACTCATCGTGGCCGCAGGAAGTTATCTCATTGCCCGGGGAGAGATCACCCCCGGGACCTTCTTTTCCGTGCTTACGGCCATCCTTATGCTCTTTACCCCTATCCGGAAACTGGCCCGCTCCTACACCGGGCTTTCCGACGCCCGGGCCGCCTGGGAGCGCCTGGAGGAGATCCTGCGCCTTCCGGAAGAAACCGGAGGTCGCCTTCCGGCCCCGGACCTCAGAGAAGGAATACGCCTGGAGGGGGTCTCCTTCCGCTATCCTGAGGCCGAAGATTGGGCCTTGCGGGATATAGAGCTGGAGATCCCCGCCGGCAAAGTGACCGCCCTGGTGGGCCCCAGCGGGGCCGGAAAATCCACCCTGGCCGCCCTTCTTCCCCGGTTTTTCGACCCCACCGAAGGACGCCTCTTCTGGGACGGGATGGACCTCCGGGAGCTTGACCTTTCCTCCCTCCGAGAGCACATCGGGCTGGTCTCTCAGGAGATCGTGGTCTTCAACGCCACCGTGGCCGAAAATATTGCCCTGGGCCGTCCCGGGGCCAGCCGAAGAGAAATAGAAGAAGCCGCCCGACTGGCCAACGCCCACGAATTCATCGTGCGTCTGCCTCAGGGCTACGACACCCTGCTCGGCGAGGGAGGGCTCTCCCTTTCCGGGGGGCAAAAACAGCGCTTGGCCATCGCCCGGGCCCTCTTGCGCAACCCCTCCCTCCTCATTCTGGACGAGGCTACCAGTCATCTGGATCCGCTCTCCGAAAAGCTGGTCCAGGAGGCCCTCTCCCGCCTCATGCAGGGGCGGACTACCCTGGTCATCGCCCACCGCCTTTCCACCATCCGCCATGCGGACAAGATCGTAGTCCTCGAAGGGGGACGCAAGGTGGCCGAAGGGGCGCACGAGGAGCTTCTGGCTTCCTGCGAACTCTATCGCCAGCTCTACCGACTCTTTGAGCCCTCAAGCGTTTCGTAGCGCCAGGCCACCATGAGAAAAAGGGCCGCCGTCTCCGCGCGCAGGATATAGGGTCCCAGGGAAAGGGGCCGGAATCCGGCCTCCCGCAGGAGGGCGGCCTCCTCCGCCGAAAAACCCCCCTCCGAGCCGGAGGCCAGGGCCATCTCTCGGGGAAATTCCTTGAGAAAGAGCCGTAAACTTTCTCCCCCGCCCTCATAGGCAAAGCCCCGGTGCCCGGCCGAAATCCGGGAAAGCACCTCCGGAAGCTCCCCCGGAGGGTGGATCTCCGGCAACCGAAGACGTCCGCTCTGTTTGAGGGCCTGAACCGCCCGGCGACGCAGTCTCTCCAGGGTCCTTTCCGAAGGCCGCACCACCGCCCGCAGAGAAACAAAGGGAAAAATGTGGGTCACCCCGAGTTCGGTGGCCTTTTCCACCAGAAATTCCGTGCGCCCTCCCTTGAGAAGGGGCAGCAGGAACTCCAGCCGGAAGACAGGCTCGGGCTCGGTGCGCAAGAGGGTTTCCGGGAGCACGGCCACCTCTCTCCGGCTCACCCGCAGGATGCGGGCGGCAAACTCCCGCCCCTGGCCATCGATCAAACGGACCTCCTCTCCGGGGGAGAGCCGGCGCACTTCGCGTAGGTGATGGGCCTCCTCCGGGTCCAGGACCAGCTCCTTACCCTCCCGGATCTGTGAGGCGAAAAAGCGGGGAAGGCTCATACCCTTAGATTGACCTTCTCTAAGGCCTCCTTTAGGCCCCGAAACCCCCGGGCCTCGGCTACCCCGGAAAAGAGGGCTTCCGCATCCTTCACCCTCACTCCGGAAAGGAGGCTCATCGGAAAATCGCAAAAGACCTCCGGGGCCAGAGGGGTGCTCGGTCCGAGGAGGACTACCTCCCGGGCCCTTTGAATTTGCTCCAGAATGTCTTCCAGGGTCCGGTTGAGGATGGTCACCGCGGTCACGAAGACCAAAGTGGCCCGGGGCAGGAAAACGGGCATCTCGGTCTCTGGAAGGAGCCCCGGGCCCAGACGCTCGCCCTTTTCAAAGATCCAGAGATGCTTAACCTTGCGGGAAAGTTTGCGCGCCAGGGGCTCGAAATGCCCGACCATGGCCACCTCGTCTTCGGGCCGAGGGCGTACCAGCTCCAGAACGTCCCCTTCCAGCAGAGGAAGCTTTCGGCTATTGAAAAGGGCATTGACCGTAGCCAGGGCTACGGAGCGCTCGAGAGGATGGGTCGAAAGGAGATGGCGCAGGGCCAGATCCGCCGGCCGCCCCCGAAAGGAGACCTCCGGGGGGAGATAGTCGCAACAGCCGGGTTCAAAGAGGGTGTAGGCCAGCCCGCACCGTCCATCCGAAAGCTCCACCGCAGTATAGCCCAAGCCGATGAAAACCCGCCTGAGGATCCTTCCCCGGGCCAGGGGAGTAGCGGCCTCGACTAAGGCCTCCTCAAGCCTCATGTCCAAAGATCCGGTTAACAAGCTTTTCGGCAAGCTCCCGGAAGACCCGCCCGGCCTCCAGACTTTCGTCCAAGGCCACGGGCTCCCGCCGGCGATTGACCTCGGGCTCGAGAGGCACCCGGGCCAGAAGCGGCACCCCCAGCTCCCGGGCCAGACGCGCCCCTCCTCCTTCCCCAAAGACCGGCACCTCTCGGCCCTCCACCCGGAGATAGGCCATGTTTTCCACCAGCCCCAGGATGGGTACCTTGAGATCCTCGAACATACGGGCACAGCGCCGCACATCGGCCACCGAAAGCTCCTGAGGGGTGGTCACCAGGATCACCCCCCGGGGTTGATAGGTATGGCAGACCGAAAGGGGAGCATCCCCCGTGCCCGGAGGGAGATCCACCAGAAGGAAATCCAGCGGACCCCATTCCACCACCTCGGCCAGTTCCCGCAGGGCCTTTCCCACCAGCGGACCCCGCCAGATGAAGGGCTGGCCCGGAGGGGCCAGGAAGGCAAAACTCATGACCTTGACCCCGTGACGCACCAGGGGCTGGATCTTACCCCCTACCACCTCCGGGCGTTCCTCTGCCTCAAAGCCCAGAAGAAGGGGAATATTAGGACCGTAAAGGTCGGCATCGAGGATTCCGCTCTTAAAACCCCGAAGCGAAAGGGCCACGGCCAGGTTCACCGTAACCGTACTTTTTCCCACCCCGCCCTTTCCGCTGGCCACCGCCAGCACAAAACGCACATCCCGAATGCCCAGGTGTTCCTTTTTCGGGGGGCCACCAAAGATTTGCGCCCTTTCCTCCGGGGTCATCACCGAAAGTTCCACCTCCACCTCTGAGACCCCGGGCACCGAAGCCACCGCCTGGCGCACCTCCTCGGCAATGCGCCGCTTAAGGGGGCAGCCCCCGGTAGTCAGGGCCACGGTGACCTTTACCCGGCCCCCTTCCGAGACCTCCACCTCCCGGATCATCCCCAGAGAGACCAGGTCCCGGTTGAGTTCCGGATCCTTAACCGTTTTGAGGATCTCTAGGATCTTTTCTCGCAGATCCGCCATTTAGGCACTCCTTAGCCTTCAGAGTCTCCACGAAGATATATCCATTCCACCTTCCATTTCTTCCGGGCCGGAAGGTCCTGCCACTCCTCCGGCGAGTATATCAGAAGATCTACCGGAACCGGGAGACCTCGGCCAGGGATCCAAAATAGCCCACCCTCAGGACCCGGGGGTCCCTTTTTCCCAAATCCTTCGCCCAGGCCTTAAGAGCCCGGAGAACCTCTTCCGCGGCTTGGTGGGCCGAAAAACAGGCCCACTCATAATAGCCGTCTCCCAGGTCCTTTTCGGCGTGGGCCAGATCCCATTCGGCCTGACGGAACCAGTCCCGGCTGCGGTCCGGCATCACTTAAGCCCCAATACATCCTGCATATCGTAGACCCCGGGGGCCCGGCCCACCACCCAGAGGGCCGCCCGCACCGCGCCCCGGGCGAAGGTGTCCCGGCTGGCCGCCCGGTGGGTAAGTTCCAGCCGCTCTCCCGGACCGGCAAAGAGTACGGTGTGTTCGCCCACGATCTCCCCGGCCCGCAGGGTCTGGATCCCGATCTCCCTCCGGGGACGCTCCCCGACAAGGCCCTCCCGACAGAACCGAAAGGAGGAATCGTCCCAGCCTCGGGCCCGGGCCGCCACCTGGGCCAGAGCCAGGGCGGTGCCGCTCGGGGCGTCCTTTTTCAGGCGATGATGGGCCTCTACGATCTCAATGTCGAAATCCTCCCCCAGGACCCGGGTGGCCAGCTCCACCAGCCGATAAAGGAGATTGATCCCCAGACTCATATTGTAGGCCTGTACCAGAGGAAAATGCTTGCGAGCCAGGTCGTGGATCTCCGCAAGCTCCTCTTTGGTAAAGCCGGTGGTCCCGATGACCATGGCCTTGCCATAGCGGGCGTTGAGTCGAGCGTGGGCCAGGGAGGCCTCATGAAAGGTGAAGTCGATGATCACCTCCCCCCGCTCGATAACCTTCTCCAGGGAATCCTCCACCACCACCCCGGTCCTTTCCGAAAGCCCCAGGACCTCGGCCACGTCTTGGCCCACCGCCGGGCTTCCGGGCCGCTCAAAGGCCGCGGCCAGTTCTATCCCTTCGGTCTGCAAGATATTCCGGATGATGGTGGAGCCCATGCGTCCTGCCGCTCCAGCCACAATGGCTCTGACCATAAGCCCCTCCTTCGGATTTTGGTCTCATCTTACGCTTGTCGGCCTTAAGACTCAAGGCCTAGCCGCGGAAAGATAGGCCAGGAATTTAAAGAGAAGGCGGGCGGCCAGATATTCCGTGCGGGGGTCCCCCGGAAGGGGAAGGAGTTCCACCAGGTCAAAACCCAAGACCGGGGCTCTAGCGGCCTGACGGAGGATCCCCAGGACTTCATACCAGGAAAGACCCCCGGGCTCCGGAGTGCCCACCCCCGGGGCCTCAGCCGGGTCAAAGACATCCAGATCTAGGCTTACATAAAGGGGGCCTCTGAGGAACTCTTCCAGGCGCTGGCGAACCCTCTCCGGGGTTTCGCGAAACTCCCGGGCCCAGAGGACGGGGATCTCCGCCTTTTTTAAAAAGTGAAATTCTTCCTCAGAAAGGCTTCGGGCCCCTACTACCAGGGGCTCCAGCCCGAGCTCCACGGCTCGGCGCAGGACACAGGCGTGACTCCAAGGGGTTTCCTGATAGCTCTCCCGCAAGTCTAGATGGGCATCGAGATAGAGGAGCCGGAAGGGCCCGTGGGCCCGACGCAAGACCCGAAGGGCCGCCAGACTGACCGTGTGCTCCCCTCCCAAAAGGACCGGAAGCTTTCCGGCCGAAAGGACCTCCTCCACCCGGCCCGAAAGCACCTCCAGGGCCTTTTCGGGTTCGGCCGGAAGCTCCGGCTCTTCCAGGGTATAAAAGCCCAGGGTCTCCTGGGGTTTCTCCCCGGTCTCTTCGTCGAAAAACTCCATATAAGGGCTCACTTCCAGCAGGGCCCGGGGGCCAAAACGGGTACCCGGACGAAAGGAGGTGGTAGCATCGTAAGGGGCGGGGATAAGGGCTACCCGAGCCCTCTCGGGGGCTTCGGGCAGCCCTAAAAAGGTCCTCCGCATTTAGACCGCAAGTTGGTTGCGCTCGGCTCGGATGAAACGCTCCACCGCCCGAATGGAGCGGGGGAATTCGTGGCCCCGGTCTAGCAACCGGATCTCGCTCTTCTGGATCTCGAACATCCGGGTGATGTCCTCGATGGCCTTGTCTACGTCAAAGGGTTTGCAGGAGAAGATGTCCACACTCAGGTAAAGCTTTTCCGGGAAGGTATGGATGCTGATATGGCTTTCGGCAATAATCACGAATCCGGAGATCCCCCAGTCCTCAGGCACCGGGGCATAGTACTTGAACACATAAGGCGGCATGATCTTGGTCATGTTGATTTGCGCCGGGTATTCACTGAGAAAATTGTAGATGTAGTCCAAATCCATAAGTTTTTCGCGGTTGCACCCGTAACCGTCCAGAATAAGGTGCTGTCCGAAGCCGTACTCAACCTTTTCCGTCTCGCAGAATTTCTTTTCCATGGCGGCCCTCCTGTCCTTGGTTCCTCATAGGGCGCCACCCCCGGCGCCTAAGCCCCCTAAAAAATTAAGGGCAGCCACGGCACATGGCCACCCTTGGCGCCAAAAACATACTCGCCATTTTGGATTTGTCAAGCACCGGTGTTACTGTGTGTTACTGCAAGGCGATTTGGTCACCCTTAACTGCAAAGCCAAAAGGTCACCCCCGGGGACTCTTCCGGTTGCAGGACCTTCCGAAAAGGCTTTGCCTGCGCGGAGGTCTCCTTTAGAATAGAGCCATGCTTCCTTATCCCCAGATCAATCCGGAGATTGTACGCATCGGGCCGCTGGCCATTCGGTGGTATGGTCTCATGTATCTTCTGGGTTTTCTCGCGGCCTATTTTCTGGCCCGGCACCAGCTCCGAGAAAGAGGCCTTCCGGAATTGATCCCCCGCCTGGAGGACCTCCTTTTTTGGGCCGGGGTGGGCCTCATTGTAGGGGCCCGACTGGGACACGTCCTCTTTTACTATCCGGAATACTATCTCCGAAGGCCGCTAGAGATCTTGGCCCTCTGGCACGGAGGGATGTCTTTTCACGGGGGCCTTTTGGGAGCGGTCCTTTCCGGCTGGCTTTATGCCCGCAGGCACCGACTCCACTTTTGGTGGTGGGCGGACCTTTTGGTGGTCACCGCTCCCATAGGGCTGGGCCTCGGACGGATCGGAAACTTTATCAACGGGGAACTCTACGGCCGGCCCACCCAGGTTCCCTGGGCCATGGTCTTTCCCGCCGGGGGGCCGGTACCCCGGCATCCCTCCCAGCTCTATGAAGCCCTAGGAGAGGGACTTCTCCTTTTCTTAATCCTCTGGTCTCTGAGAAGGCGCCCCTGGGCCCCGGGACTCAAGCTGGCCCTCTTTCTGGTGCTTTACGGGGCCATACGGTTTTTCCTGGAATTCTTCCGGGAGCCGGACCCGGGAGTAGGGCTATTTTTCGGCTGGATGACCCGGGGACAGTTTTTCTGTCTCTTGATGGTTCTGGCCGGTCTGGGGCTCTTTTTCCTCCGGCGCGGAAAGCCCGAGGAGGGACCCTATCTCGCGGGCTAGGGCCTGGACCTCCTTGAAGGTCTGGAGGTAAGTTTGACGCTCTTTGCGGGCCAGGACCTCCGAGAGCTCGCGGGCGATCTGCCAGAAGAGCCGACGGGTCTCCTCTCCCAAGGGGTTTTCGAACTGGATGGTAGTGTAAAGTTCCGGGTCTTGAAGGGCCAGGCGGGAAAGAATTTCAAGCTGCCGGCGAAAACTCGGCGTGGCCAGCGCCACCACCCGGTCCACCGGTAGACCGCTTTCGGCAAGGGTTCGTCCCAGGACCACCAGCCAGAAGTGGTTGAGGACCTGGACCAGGCTCATGATCCGGTCGTGCTCCTCCGGAGAGAGGACTACCGTCCTGGCCCCCCGGACTTCAAGAAACTCTCTGAACCAGGAAAGCCAGCGCTCGCCCCTTCCCGGGCAGAGGGCTACCGTCTGTCCGGAAAGCCCCCTTTCGTAGGGTCCGAAAAGGGGATGGGCCCCCACCACCTCACCGCGTGTATGTTCCAGCATGAGGGCCACCTCTCGGGCCTTGAGCGAGCAGAGATCGATGAGCCCCTTTTCCGGGGAGATTTCCGGACCAATCTCTTGTACTACCTCCGGGAAGACCTCCATGGGGACGGCCACGATCACCACCTCGGCCTGCCGGGCCACCTCCCGGTTAGTGAGGGGGGTGTCCCGATCAGAAACCAGGACCTTAAGACCGGCCTCCTCAAAGAGGCGTCCGAACCAGGAGCCCATCTTGCCCCGGCCCCCTATGAGGCCGACTGTGGAGGGGTTCATCGGGTCGAGGAGGTCCGTTGCGGACAGGGCAGCTTGAGGTCCTGACAGGCAGAGGCGGTGGTCAGGGGATACCAGTGACGTTTGCGGGGTCCCAAAAAGTACCACCGCCGGCCTTCACGCTTTACGGCGTAGGCTCCGTGATATTGCTTGAGAAGCTGGACTTCTTCCAGAGTGAGATCCCCGGAAGGGGTGCTTTCAATCTCTACGCGAGAGGAAACCGTGGAGACCAGGAGATAGCCGGTGCCCACCACCAGGGCCGCACAGAGCCAACACCAGTTTTTTCGGAAAATGTTAAATAAGCTTTTCATTTTTGGTCTTCGGCTTGCCTCCTGCCGCTGGCTTATATCATAATAATCTGGAGCGGAGATGTCAAAGATCTTCTGGTACGAGGTTCTGGAAAGCACGCAGGAGGAGGCCCGGCGCTTGGCGGAGGCCGGGGAAAAGGGGGTGGTGGTGGCCCGCCGGCAGACCGCCGGGCGCGGCCGTCGGGGGCGTCCCTGGCTTTCTCCCGAAGGGGGCCTCTACGCTACTTTCATCCTCCCCGGAGAAGAGCTGGCCTTTCCTCCGGAGCTCCTGCCCCTGGCCGCGGGAGTGGCTGTGGTAAAGGCCCTGAAGGCCCTCTACGGGATCTCTTTGGGGCTCAAGTGGCCCAACGATGTCCTTTATCAGGGACGAAAACTTTGCGGCCTTCTGGTGGAAAGCCTTTTTCGAGAAGGGCACCCGGTCTGCTTTCTGGTGGGGGTAGGAATCAATCTTAACCGCCCGGTCCCGGAGGCCCCCCAAGCGGTTTCCCTTGGCGAGATTCTGGGCCGGGAAGTGCCGCTTGAGGAGGTGCTTTCGGGATTGATGGCCGCCTTTAAAGAGGTAGGGCACCTGAAACCGGAAGAGGTCCTTTCTTCCTGGAGGGCCTTTTCGGAGACTCTGGGCCGCCGGGTCCGGATCCTGCACCCGGAGGGCTCCCTGGAGGGAATAGCCTTAGAGGTCTCTCCTTACGGAAACCT
Source organism: Thermosulfurimonas marina (assembly GCF_012317585.1). Classification (NCBI taxonomy): domain Bacteria; kingdom Pseudomonadati; phylum Thermodesulfobacteriota; class Thermodesulfobacteria; order Thermodesulfobacteriales; family Thermodesulfobacteriaceae; genus Thermosulfurimonas; species Thermosulfurimonas marina. The sequence continues at coordinate 392,245 of NZ_CP042909.1, read as the reverse complement.
CATCCTGAAGACCGAGGAGGGCCTCCGGGAGGTGGCCTTCGGGGACTGTATTCACTTGCGTCCCGCAGGCTAACCGCAGCCGGCAGAATAGCCGCAGCCCGCACAGAAAAGGCATTGCTCGCGAGGCTCGAGGGGCTCCCCGCATTCGGGGCAACTCTCCTCCCGGGCCAGCCGTAGCGGGGCCTCCGGACGCGAACCGTAGCGATAGATCGTGACCCCTTTAAGGCCTAACTCATAGGCCTTAAGATAGATACGTCCGATCTCCTCCTTAGGGGTGTCCTCCGGGAGGTTGATGGTCTTAGAGACCGCGTTGTGGGTGTGGCGCTGAAAGGCCGCCTGGATAGCCAAATGTCTTTCCGGCGAGACCTCAAAGGCGGTCACGAAGAGCCTTTTGAGATCCTCCGGCACCCCTTTTATCCCCGAAAGACCTCCCCTTTCGAGCACTTCGGCTACAATATCTTCCACCGGGAGTTTCCTTTCTTCCAGGGCTTTGAGGAATTCCGGGTGGATCTCCGTCCATTCCACGCCCTCGAGAGCCCGGCGCCGGTAAGCTAGGGCAAAGAGGGGCTCAATACCCGAAGAAGTTCCGGCGATGAGGGAGAGGGTGCCGGTGGGGGCCACGGTGGTGGTGGTGGCGTTGCGCATGGCCGGAAATCCCTTTTCATCCCAGAGGCTTCCCGGAAAGGCCGGAAAACTTCCCCGAATCTCTCCCAGCCTCTGGCTTTCGGCTACGGATTCCCGCTCAATGAAGGCCATGATCTCTTCGGCCAACTTTACGGCCTCCGCAGAATCGTAAGGAATCCCCAGCCGGATAAGAAGATCGGCAAAGCCCATTACTCCCAGACCGATCTTGCGATTAAGGCGGGTAATGCGGGCAATCTGAGGCAGGGGAAAGCGGTTGACCTCGATTACGTCGTCCAGGAAACGTACCGCCAGCCGTACCGTCTTCCCCAGGCGGGGATAGTCCACCTGCCTGTCTTTTACAAACCGGGAAAGATTGATAGAGCCCAGGTTGCAGGACTCGTAGGGAAGCAGGGGCTGTTCCCCACAGGGGTTGGTGCTTTCGATCGGGCCGAGGAGGGGAGTGGGGTTGGCCCGATTGATGGTGTCGAGGAAGATTACCCCGGGGTCTCCGGTCATCCAGGCACTTTCGGTGAGAAGATCAAAGAGATGCCGGGCTTTGACCCGGCGGGTCTCCTGCCCGGTGCGGGGATTGATCAGGGGAAAATCTGCCCCCTGCTTCAGGGCCTTAATGAAATCCTCGGTCACCGCCACAGAAATGTTGAAGTTGCGGAGTTCCCGGGGATCGCGCTTTATGAGGATGAATTCTTCGATATCCGGGTGATCGACCCGCAGGATGCCCATATTGGCCCCGCGGCGCTTGCCTCCCTGTTTGATGGCCTCGGTGGCCGCGTCAAAGACCCGCATGAAAGAGACCGGGCCACTGGCTACTCCCTGAGTGGTCCGCACCACATCTCCTTTGGGCCGCAGGCGAGAGAAGGAAAAGCCCGTCCCCCCTCCAGATTTGTGAATAAGGGCTGCGGCCTTCAGGGCCTCGAAAATGGCCTCCAGGGAGTCCTCCACCGGCAGCACAAAACAGGCCGAAAGCTGACCCAGAGGAAGCCCGGCGTTCATGAGGGTGGGGGAGTTGGGCAGAAAATCGAGGGAGGCCATTAGTTGATAGAAACGTTCGGCCCAGAATTCAGGGTCCTCCCCGAACTCCCTTTCGGCCTCGGCCACGGCCCGGGCCACCCGCCAGAACATCTCCTCCGGGGTTTCTACCGGGTCTCCCTTTTCGTCCCGCACCAGATAACGGTAGGCCAGGACCAAGAGGGCTGGCCGAGAAAGCGGAAGATCCGTCCGCGGAAGCTTCATCCTCCATATTATACCCGGAGAAAGGCTTTACCCGAACTTTTGGGAATCGGGAACAAAGGATAGAATAGGGGCATGCCGTCTCTTCTGGGCTATCTCCTTTTGACCCTTTTGGGGCTGGCCATCCTCCTTGCGGGAGGGGATTTGCTAGTGCGGGGGGCGGCCGGGCTTTCCCGCCGGCTGGGGATCTCCCCTACGGTCATCGGGCTTACCGTAGTGGCCTTCGGGACCAGCGCCCCGGAGCTGGCGGTAAATGTGGCCGCGGCCCTGAGAGCCGGGGAGATCTCTTTCGGAAACATCGTGGGCTCGAATCTGGCCAATATCGGCCTGGGGATCGGGCTTGCGGCCCTGGTAAGGCCCCTCGTCATTCGGAGTGTGGTGGTCCGCCGAGAGATCCCCATGATGCTTCTGGCCACGGCGGCGGTCCTGGCCGCAGCCCTGGATCCCTGGCTTACCGGAGGGCCCGCCCTTTACAGTCGCTCCGAGGGCCTTCTTTTTCTCCTCATTTTTCTAGTCTTTATCTACTACAACCTCTTAGAGATCTTCCTTAACCGGAAAAACGGACTCGCGGCCCAGGCGGCGGCCGAGGCCCCTCGGGCCCTCCCCGTCCCCCTGGCCCTTCTTTTTTTCTTCCTGGGGCTTGCGGGGCTGGTGGGGGGCTCGGAGATCACCGTGCGCTACGCGGTCCTCCTTTCGGAAGGGCTGGGGGTCCCCAAGGCCTTTATCGGCTTCACCCTCATCGCCCTGGGGACCAGTCTTCCGGAGATCGCCACCTCTCTGGTGGCGGTTTATCGGGGGGAGACCGATCTCCTGGTAGGAAATATCGTGGGCTCTAATATCTTTAATTTCCTTTTTATCTTGGGGATTACCGCTTGTATCCGGCCGGTGCCGGTTCCGGCCCAGGGCTTTAGCGATCTTGCGGCCACCACCTTTCTTTCCGTGGGGCTCCTGGCCGCGGCCTTCGACCGTCGGATCAAACGCTACGAAGGGGCCCTCTTTCTGGTCTTTTATCTTACCTATCTGGGCTACAAGGTCCTTTATCTTCCTTGACACCCTATGGCCCCCCGGTATCCTTGAGACATGTTTGAGAATCTTTCCGAGCGTCTTGAAGGGGTCTTTCAGAAGCTCCGGGGCAAGGGCAAGCTCACCAAAGAAGACGTGGAGCGGGGCCTGCGGGAGGTGCGTCTGGCCCTCCTGGAGGCCGATGTCCACTACCGGGTGGTCAAGAATTTTGTGGAAAGAGTACGGGAGCGGGCCCTGGGAGCCGAGGTCCTGGAGAGCCTTACCCCGGCCCAGCAACTTATCAAGATCGTCCACGAGGAACTCATCCGCACCCTGGGAGAGACCCCGGTGCCTCTGGATCTGGGAGGCCCCCGGCCGGTACCCATTCTTCTGGTAGGTCTTCAGGGTTCGGGCAAGACCACCACCGCGGCCAAGCTGGCCCTCTTTTTACGGAAAAAAGGGCACCAGCCCTATCTGGTCCCCGCCGACGTCTATCGCCCGGCAGCCATTGACCAGCTTCAGACCCTTGCCGAAAAGGTGGGGGTCCCCTGTTTCCCTACCGAGCCCACCCAGAAACCGGTGGAGATCGCCCGGGCGGCCCTGGCCGAGGCCAAGGCCCGGGGCCGGGATGTGGTCCTTATCGATACCGCGGGGCGTCTCCATGTGGATGAAGAAATGATGGCTGAGGCCGCGGCCATCAAGGAAGCCGTCTCTCCTCGAGAGGTCCTTCTGGTGGCCGACGCCATGACCGGTCAAGATGCGGTGAATATGGCCAAGAGCTTTCAGGACCGGGTGGGAATTACCGGGGTGATTCTTACCAAGGTGGAGGGAGACGCCCGGGGCGGGGCCGCCCTTTCCATTCGGGAGGTCACCGGGGTGCCCATCAAGTTTCTGGGTACCGGGGAAAAGCTGGAGGCCCTGGAGGTTTTTCATCCCGACCGTCTGGCTTCCCGCATCCTGGGCATGGGAGATGTGCTCACCCTGATCGAGAAGGCTCAGGAGGCCTTCGACCTCAAGAAGGCCCAGGAACTTCAGGAAAAGCTGCGCCGGCGGGAATTCACCCTGGAGGACCTCCGGGAGCAGATCCGCCAGATGCGTCGGCTGGGTTCGGTAAAGGAGGTCTTCGAGATGCTCCCGGGAATCGGGAAAAAGCTCAAGGATATGCCCTTTGATGAGCGGGAACTCGTACGCATGGAGGCTATCATCAATTCCATGACCCGGCAGGAACGTCTCAACCCCAAGATCATTAACGCCAGCCGCAAGCGGCGTATTGCCCGGGGCTCGGGGACCACGGTCCAGGACGTAAATCGGCTCCTCAAGAGCTATGAGGAGATGCGCAAACTCCTGCGTAAGGCTCGTGGTCCCCGCGGGTTGGAAAGACTGGCCCTGCGGCTTTTGCGGGCCTTTTGAGGGGGTGTCTTGCTTTTCCCGGAGAATAGTTTAATTTATGGGCGCTGGAAATCCTTTCGGAGGTGAGGAGTCGTGGCGGTAAGGATCAGACTCATGCGCATGGGGCGGCGGAACCGGCCCTTCTATCGGGTGGTAGCGGCCGAGGCCTCTGCTCCGCGGGACGGAAAATTCCTCGAGATTTTAGGGTATTACGATCCTCTGAAAGAGCCCTTTGAATTCAAGGTGGATCCCGAGAAGGTCAAGAAATGGCTGGAGAGGGGGGCTGAGCCCACGGAGACGGTGCGGGCCCTCCTGAAACGCACCGGAATCCTCAAGCAGATTGGGGGGCAACTCTCCTAGCGCCTACGGCAAAAACACCCGAGGGTGAGGAGGTAGAAGATGGGCAAGCTCAAAGAACTGGTGGAGCAGATGGCTAAGGCTTTGGTGGACAATCCGGATGCGGTGCAGGTGAACGAGATCGAGGGCGAGCAGACTTCGGTGATCGAGCTCCGTGTGGCCAAGGAAGATTTAGGCAAGGTGATCGGCAAGCAGGGGCGTACGGCCCGGGCCATGCGGACCATCCTCTCGGCGGCTTCTACCAAATTGCGCAAGCGGGCGGTTCTCGAGATTATTGAATAGCCAAAAGGGTGGGCGGGTGGCCGTGGGCCGGGTCGCCCGCCCCCACGGTCTTAAAGGCGAGGTTCGGGTTCAACCTTTCCTCTCCAATCGTGATCTTCTGCGTCATATCCCCCGATTTTTTCTCTCCAGAGAGGGTCCAGAAAGGCTTATCCCCGAAAGAGTGAGAGAGGCCCCCGGGGGTCGGGATCTCCTCTTTTTCTTTCAAGGGGTAACCTCCTATGAGGAGGCCGAGGCCCTGCGCGGGCGGGTGCTCTATGCGGAGACCGCCGACTTTCCGCCTCCGGAAGAGGGAGAGTTCTATTATTTCCAGCTCGAAGGGCTTCCGGTGCGAGAGGAGTCCGGTCGGCTTTTAGGGCGGGTGGTAGGGGTTATGCCTGTAGGCCCTTATGACCTTCTCGAGGTGGAGACTCCGGAGGGCCGCAGCTTCTATCTTCCCCTGGTGGAAGAGGTGGTCCTTTCCGTGAACCTCCAGGAGGGATATCTCCTGGTACGCCCCAGCCCCGGCCTCATCGAGGTGCAACTTGGGGAAGACCGAGAATGATCTTTGACATCCTCACCATATTTCCCGAATACTTTGAGTCTCCTCTCCGGGTAGGGCTTTTGGGCAAGGCCCTTGAGCGAGGGCTTCTTAAGGTAAGGGTCCACAATCTCCGGGACTTTGCCACCGACAAACATCGCACCGTGGACGACAAGCCCTTCGGGGGAGGGGAGGGCATGCTCTTTAAGCCCGAGCCCCTCTATCGGGCCCTAGAGGCCTTGAGGGCCGAGCCCCCTTCCCCTTGGGTGATTTATCTTTCCCCTCAAGGACGCCGCTTCAACCACCGCCTGGCCCGGGAGCTTTCCCGGAAGGAACGCCTGGTCCTCCTCTGTGGCCGTTACGAGGGAATTGACGAGCGCATTCGGGCCCATTTTGTAGACGAGGAACTTTCCATCGGAGATTATGTCCTTTTCGGGGGGGAGGTGGCGGCGCTGGTGGTCTTGGAGGCCGTGGCCCGATGGGTGCCGGGAGTGGTGGGCTGCGAGGACTCCGTGAAAAGAGACTCCTTTGCCGAAGGCCTTCTTAAACATCCGCAATACACCCGTCCGCGGGAATTCCTGGGCTACCGGGTTCCGGAGGTGCTGCTTTCCGGAGATCATGCCCGGGTGGAACGCTGGCGCCGGGAGAGATCTCTGGAGATTACTTTTGAGCGTCGTCCGGATCTCCTGCGTGAGGCCCGGCTTTCGCCGGAAGACCGGGCCTTCTTGCGGGAGCTTTTCCGCAAGCGGGTCCGGCTCTATCTGGCCCTGGTACACTATCCGGTAATCAACAAGGAGGGACGCAAGATCGCCTCTTCTTTTACCAATCTCGACCTTCACGATATAGCGCGTCTGGCCCGCACTTACGGGGTCCGCATCTACTATTTGGTGCAACCCCTGGCGGATCAGCGGGCCATCGTGGAGGAGCTTCTTCGTTTCTGGCTTTCCGGCCCGGGGGCCCGCCACAATCCCGACCGGGTGGAGGCCTTAAAACTGGTAAAGCTGGTGCGGGGTCTCGAGGAGGCCCTTGCGGATATTGAGGCTGCCGAAGGAGAGCGTCCTCTTCTCCTGGCCACCGACGCCCAGGTCAAACGGCCCCCTCTCTCCTGGGAGGAGGCGGCGTGTTTGGTGCGCTCCGGGCGTCCGGTCCTCCTCCTTCTGGGGACCGCCTGGGGGCTTGCCCCGGAGGTCCTCTCCCGGGCCGACTATTTTCTGGAACCCATCTTCGGGCCCCTTGACGAATACAATCATTTGTCGGTAAGATCAGCAGCAAGCATTATTCTGGACCGTCTTTTAAGGGAGGTTGTGGGACATGTTTCCGGTCATACGCGAGATTGAAGAACGTTATATGCGGAAGGATCTTCCGGATTTCCGTCCCGGAGACACGGTAAGGGTGCACTATCGCATCCAAGAGGGTGAGGAGAAGGAGCGGGTTCAGGTCTTTGAAGGGGTGGTCATGCGCAAACGGGGCTCCGGCACCGGGGCCACCTTCACCGTGCGGAAGGTTTCCTTCGGGATCGGAGTGGAACGGACCTTTCCTTTGCACTCTCCGCGCATCGAGAAGATTGAGGTTGTCCGACGGGGCAAGGTGCGGCGGGCCCGGCTTTATTATCTCCGCGGCCGTTACGGCAAGGCGGCCCGCATCAAGGAGCGTCGTTGATGTGGCTTGCGGGTCTTGAGGTCCCGGCCGAGCGCTGGGGGCGCGAGAGACGCTTCCGCCAGGCGGGTTACCGGTTGATCGCCGGGGTGGATGAAGTCGGGCGGGGGGCGCTGGCCGGGCCGGTGGTGGCCGCGGCGGTCATCCTCCCGGAAGACTTCGATCACGAAGATCTGGCGGACTCCAAGGCCCTTACTCCGGAAAAGCGGGAGGCCCTCTATGAGATTATTGTGCAGGAGGCCGTGAGTTGGTCCCTGGGAGAGGCCTCTCACGAAGAGGTGGACGCCCTGGGGATCCTTCAGGCCAGTCTTCTGGCTATGGCCCGAGCCGTAGGGGGTCTTTCCATTACCCCGGAACTTCTCCTGGTGGACGGGCGGTTCACCATTCCCGGCCTAAGGGCCCCCCAGAAGGCTATCGTGGATGGGGACGCCCTGTGTGCCTCCATTGCTGCGGCCTCCATCCTGGCCAAAGTCCACCGGGATCGTCTCATGGAGAAATTGCATCCCCAGTATCCGGCCTACGGTTTTGCCCGACACAAGGGCTACGGTACCCGGGAGCACCTTGAGGCCCTGCGTCTTCATGGACCCAGCCCGATACATCGTCGAACTTTTCGCCCGCTTTGCCAAGACCACCGATCCTAAGGCCTTCGGTCGCCTGGCCGAGGATCTTTCCGCGCGTTATCTCCGTCTCAAGGGGTATCGTCTGCGGGAGCGCAACTGGCGTTGCCGCTACGGGGAGATTGATCTGGTGGCGGAAAAAGGAGACCTTCTGGTCTTCGTAGAGGTTAAGGCCCGTAAAGGAAAAGAAAAGGGCCGCCCGGAAGAGGCCCTCACCCCTCAAAAACAGGAAAAACTCTTAACTTTGGCCCGACACTACCTATCTTTGTATAAGGGGTCGGCCGGTAGGGTACGTTTTGACCTCCTGGCCTGGGATCTTTCGGGGCCGAGGCCTCAGCTGCGGCACTTAAAGGGGGTGATCGAAGATGGCTGAAAGGACTCTCCGGCTCTCTCCTCAGGACCTCCTTTCCCGTCCGGCCGAAGAGGCCGAACGTCTTCTGGCGGAAATGCCCTTTCGGGAACAGCTGGAACTGGTCCTTTCCACCCCTTGGGAGTTGCGTCCCCGGGTTATTACCCTTTCCCCGGTGGCCGAAGGCCTGGTACGCCATCTCCCCCCGCAGGAACTCTTTCTTACCTTGAAGGCCGTCTCTCCGGATGAGGCCGTAGAACTTTTGGCTTACGTAAAGGGAGAACAGATTCAATTCCTCTTCGACCTTGACGCCTGGGTTAAAGATCGCCTGGCCCCGGAGCGTTTTCTGGCCTGGCTGGTTCTCCTTTTTGAGGTCTCCGAGGACAAGGTGGCCGACTGGCTCCGGGTGGCAGACTTCGATTTTCTGGTGGCGGTCCTTTTCCATTTCGTAAAGGTGGTCAAGCGCCCGGATGATGCGGACCTTACCGAGGCTCGGGACTGGCTCCCCCCTTACACCCTAGACGAGGTCTATTTCGTGGAATTCAAGAAGGAGAAATTTGAATTCTATTTCCGAAGGATCATCGAGATCCTCCGGGATATGGACGAGACTTATTATTACCAGCTTATGGAAGCCCTGATCTGGGAGCTCCCCTCGCAGGTGGAGGAGATGGCCTATCGCTGGCGCCGGGGGCGCCTTGCGGATCACGGGATTCCTGACTACTTCGAGGCCCTGGATATCTATGCCCCGGTGGTCCAGGATCTCCGGCGGGTGGACCCCCGGTATCTCCCCCCCTCCGAAGAGGCCCCTTCGAGCTCTTCGGGTTATCTTCCGGCCCTTTACTGGCCCGGGGCGGAACGTTTCACCGAGGCCCTCTCTCGGATTAGGGACCCGCATCAACTGGACCGCCTTAAGCGGGAGCTGGCCTGGATTACCAACAAAGTCCTTATAGTGGACCACGTGACCATTGATGAAATTTCTCAGGTAGAGGACTCCCTGCGCAAAGTCCTGGGGTATCTCAACCTTGGGGTGGAGTATTTGGCCGGTCCGGACCCGGAGGCCGGGGCCCGGGTCCTGGAGACCTATTTTCTGGAAGACATTTTCCGCATGGCCCACACCCTCATCGTGCGTCTGCGTAAAAAGGCCCGGGAGATTCAGACCCAGGAGGGGCTCGATTCCCGGGTGCTGCGACATCTGGACGAGCCCTTTGCCGGCTATCTTCGGGGGATTACCGCCCGGGAGGCCAACCGCCTCCGGTATTTCCAGCCCGAAAAGGCCGGGACCGACGAGGAATATCGCTGGTTTCGGGAGCTTTCCGAGGTGCGGAGGGTGGAGGAGATCCTGGAGATGGTGGGTTACTGGGCGGTCCTCATCCAGAAGGCCTTCGGCCCTCCGCCCCTTTGGGTGGCGGAAATAGTTACCCAAAAGACCAACTTCCTCGAGCCGGCAGATATCACCTGGAGTGCCCTCCTCTTTACCGCTCTGGCCAACTGGGTCCTTTCCGGAGAGTTTCGCTTCCGGCCTTTGCCGGAAGATAAGTGGCCGGAGGTCCTTTTTAAGCTCCTTGGCCCGGATGAAACCGGACGAAATCGCCTGCGGTCTGATTTGCGCGAGGCCCTTTTAGAGAGCTTTCGGACCCTGGCCCAAAAAGAATTCTACTACGCCCCGGAACTCACCCGGGCCTTTCTCGACTTTGCCGTGGCTCGCTTTGAGGAAGAATACGCCTTTGCCGAGCCGGAGGAGCCCCCGGACCCTCGCTATGTGCGCTATCTCTTAATTTCCCTTTCGAGCTGAAGGGGCCTCGTAAAAGGTCTGCCCCTGAAATTCCCGCCGCCTGAGGGCTCCCTTTTTTACCAAATCTTCAAGAAGGCCGCTCAGGGCTTCCGGAGGGCCTCCGAGCGCAGCGCTTAATTCTTCGGCCGGGGCCGGACGCCGGCGCAAATATTCCACGAGCTCTTCCGGAGAGGGGGGCTCTCCCGGGGCCCTTCTCCGGGGAGGACTCACCAGGACCTCTCCCCCAAGCTCCCAGGCTAAGGCCGCAAGCTCTGCGTAGGAGAGGGGGGCGGCCCAGGACTCGGCCGGAGGCCGGGCCACGGTGTTGAGTTGCACCCGGTGAGGACGGACGCGGGAGAGGGCCTCCTTGAGGGCCGCAAGATCCTCCGAAGAGTCGTTAAGGCCCCGCACAAAAAGGGTCTCCAGCCAGAGTTCTCCACGCATGGCCTTTCTCAGCCGGGCGAGATCCTCCACTATGCTCTCCGGGGAGAGCCCGGGGGCCGGTCGGTTGACCCGCCGAAAGCTCTCGATTCGTGCGGCATCCAGGGAGGCCAGGACGTAGTCTACCTCCGAAAGGGCCTCAAAGACCTCGGGAGAGGAAAGGAGGGTGCTGTTGGTAAGCACCGCTATAGGACCCTTCCAGAGCCGGCGCACCAGGGCCACGGCCTCGGCAAAGAGGCTATTCAGGGTGGGCTCTCCGGAGCCGGTAAGAGTTACCACCTGGCATTCCCTTTCGGAAAGGGCCCGACGGAGGGCCTCCTCTATAACCTCAAGGGGCACATAGGGTTTTCTTTCCAGGGTGAGCCGGGTGGTGCGCCCCACCTCGCAATAGACACAATCCATGGAACAGATCTTCGGGGGGACCAGGTCCACCCCCAAGGAGAGCCCCAGCCTTCGGGAATAGACCGGCCCGAAAACCGGCATCACTTAACCTCTACCAGTTCTTTGGCCAGGGGCCGGAACCATTCCTCCAGGAGAAAATCAAACTTGCCCACGCTGTCTCTCGGCAAGATTTTTCATGGCCAGATAGGCCTCGCGGGCCAGGCGCATATGTTCCAGGAACCAGGGGAGTTCTTCAAGATAAAGGGCCTGAGGCCCATCGCAGAGGGCGGTCTCTGGATGCGGATGAAACTCTACTAGCACCATGTTGGTCCCGGCGATAACTCCCTGAGCGGCCACGTGATAGATGTCCTTGATCCCGTCCGGGGCCTCCACCCGGGAGCCGATGGGGTGGGAGGGGTCCACGCAGACCGGAAGCCGGGTCAAACGCTTGATCACCGGCACGTGTCCGAAATCGGTGAGGTTGCGGTGGGGGTCGCCCAGATGGGTGCGCACCCCCCGCAGGCAGAAGATGATCCTGCGGTTGCCCTCGCTGGCGATGTACTCGCAGGCGTTGAGGGATTCCTCTAAGGAAAGGCCCATGCCTCGCTTGTAAAGAATGGGAAATTCGGTCTGGGAACCCACGGCCCTCAGGAGTTCAAAATTCTGGGCGTTACGGGTGCCGATCTGGAGCATGACTCCGGTGGGGTGCCCGGTCTTCTCCAGGGCCTCCCAGATCTCCTCGATGTGGTGCGGGGCCAGGACCTCCATGGCGATCACCCGGATGCCGTACTTTCCGGCTAGTTCAAAAAGCCAGGGGAGACATTCCTTGCCGTGGCCCTGAAAATCGTAAGGAGAGGTCCGGGGCTTGTAGGCTCCCATACGGGCGGTTACGACCCCGTGCTCGGAAAGGGCCTTGAAGATGGTCTCGGCGTTTTCCCGGGTATCCACCGCACACAGTCCGGCAAAGATATGGAAGGAATCCTGGTCGAAACGCAGCCCCTGATATTCAAAACCGATGGGCTCCAGGGCCCCGTGCCGGCCGATCTGGCGGTACTTGGCGGAGACGCGGATGGCCCGTTCCACTCCCGGCAGGGCCTGGACCTCCTCGAGCGGCACCCGGGCCGTGTCTCCGATGAGGTGGATTTCCGTGACCTGGCGCGAAACTCCTTCGTACTGGGCCACATGCAAACGAATCCCCTCAAAGCGCGCCAGATAGTCCTTGATCTTTTGAAATTCCGGACTTTCCGGAGTGACCTCCGGCTTGAGGATGAGGATCATCTCTTCTTTTAACCTCCCTTCGGATTTTGTCTTTCATACTTACGCGTTTTTCAGAAAAGACAAGGGGTAGCCCTTCTTCCCCTGTATTCCATAAATCCTCTCCTCCACCCTCTGGAGGATAGATTTCCCGTCGAAAAAGACCGCGGCAAGAGCCGCGGAAGGGGGCGTGCTAATTCCTCTTTTGGCTCGGAGAGGCTCCTTCTCGGCGAGGTTTCTCGAAGAGGTCTTTTTATTAGACATAGCAATTTGGATACCAAGGAAGCCGCAAGGGGTATATCAGGAGTTCGGGAAGATAGCCAAACTTTAGATCTCTTCAGTAAAGGTAAAGGGCCGAAAGGTGGGCCTTTTCTGAAGAGCGGCCATAGATCTCTAATTGATAAAGATAGGGAATAGATTTTACGGTTATCATTCCCGTTGCTCTTTGGGCCACTCCCCCCGTGATGAGATCGTTTCCGGAGATATCCGTATTGCCTTTTTTGCGATTAGCGATCAAAAAATAGATCTGATAAGGATCCATCTGGATAGAAAAATCGGCCTTAGTTTCGATATCCGTAAGACTGGGAGGATTAACCGTAAAGAGCGGACAATTGGTGGCGTTGTCCAGAAGGCCTAAACGGTGCTTTAGGCAGGTGTCGCTCGAAAGTTGATTAAGGATGACCCCGGTACTATTCAGACTTTGGACCAACTGGTTCCAGTCGTCCGTAACCCCGGAATAGTAACGGTAGAAAAGGAGATCGAACATCTGTTGAGAGCTGAGGTCTAGCACCCCCTGGGTGGCTTCCAGGACCGAATGGTAGCGTCCCAGAAAGCCGGTCACCCTCTGCCCCTGGGTAAGGAGGGCCACGAGAGCGTAGGCCAGGATGAGACCTACCAGCATGAATACCAGCACCCAGATGAGGGCAAAGCCCTGGAAACGAGATCTGGCCCCTTTCATGTCCACCAATTCTCCTTATCTTAGATTCTGAAAGACCACGGAAAAGTGTAAGGCCTCCCAGCGATAACGTTGATAGTTGCTAATTCCGGAAAGATCAAAAGAATAAGTCCCCAGGTCTACGGTGCTGCGGGGATAGGTGAAGTTGGGGTCTGGCCCCCCTTCGTGATAGACCAGAAAGACCTCGGCCAGACGGAGGTGGTCCCGCTCGAAGCGGGCGTCATAGGCCTGGTCCAGGATTTCTCCCAGCCCGGTGCGGGTCTCCGCCGTGCCATCTCCGTCGAGGTCCCACCAGAGAAAGACCTGAAAGTCGGCCACGCATTCGAGCACTGAGACGGGGTTGCGGGTCCCGTCCGCCTTAAGCAGGGCCCGCACCAGGACTCCGGTGCCGGGGGCGCAGCGGGCCGGCACCTCATTCGGATCGGTATCGAGATAATAATCCACGCGGTTGAAGGGCCGGGTAAAATTGGCGCTGGCCGTAAGACCATAGATCAAATAGGTCTCATCGGCACTTGGAGGGCAGAAACTTCCACCGCCGGGACAGAAGAGCTGATTCCCTGCTACCGGGAAGGCTTTGAATTCTTGAGAGACCGGCTCCAGGATCAGGACGTAGTCCTCGGTGGTGAAGATATCCGGTTCCGGGTAAGCGATGTTGTCGCTAGTACCTCCAGAAAGGATCCCCCACTTTTGGGAGGCCTCGCTCCAGCCCAAAATGCTTCCTTTAAGGACCAGATAGTCCGAACCGTTGGGGCCCACACCGTCGTCGCCTACCACCGGGCGAGGAGGATCGGAGGGAGCATCGTTGTAAGGACTGGCCTCAGCATCGGTGGCCTCGGTGTATTCGTAATTTTCGGGAAATTTCCAGGGCAAACCGAAGCCTGCGTATTGGAGGTCCCTTCGCAGGAGATCCACTCCCAGGGGAAGCTGGATCTGGGTCTCGGCAATTTTGACCTTTTTCAGATAAGTGGTGCGGTAAAGGCTCATTACGGAAAAGAGGGCCCCGGCCATGAGGAGAAGGATCACCAGCGTTACCATGAGCTCCACGAGGGTCATTCCCCGGTCTTTCATAGGTTTTCCACCGTAAGAGTGGCTAGGGTGTAGGTATAATTTTTCGTCCGGTACTGCCAGGTGACGGTAATCTCCACCCGATAGGTGCGATCCTTTTTGGAAGCGTAAAGCAGGGTCCTCTGGCAATCCAGATGGAACTTCAGGGGCTGAGAAAAACCTCGGGGGTAATAATCCACTTCCTCTGCGGTGCAATTTCCCAGATGGGCCTGGGAAGCCTTTTTGAGGGCCAGCTCCGTGGCGGTATGTCGCAGAAGATTCTTGACCTGAAGGCGATTGTAGGTGCTGAAGGCGTAAAGGAGGCCCAAAGAGACCACAAGGAAAAGGAGGAGGGAGATGATCATTTCTACCAGAGTGAAGCCTTTCATTATTTCCCTTGACAATTGTCTTTATTGCAGACCCCTGCCGGATCCTGGAGCTTTCCCGGGCGAACCTGGACAAAGGAAATGTAGAGGCAATCGGTAGAGGGACGGGCCCGGGCTAAAGAGGGGTTTTCTACCGTGCGCCAGCAGAGGGTCTTTCCTCCCGGGGCTCCGGCTCCGTAAAGATCAAAGGTCCCCCTTTCGGTTACCGGAAGGACCCCATTTCCTCCATTCCAGGTGATCTCATATTTGAGGTTGAGGGTTTCTGCTTTTTGATCTGTTGCGGCATCAAAGGAGCCGTCCTGGTCGGTGTCCTCATAAAGAGTGAGGGTCCGAGATCCAAAGGCCACGAAGAACTTTTTTTTCTCCTGTAAGGCCCTAAGGCGTGCCTGGGAGAGGAAAGATAGCACTACCTTGGTCTCTCTTTCCGCCTGATAGGCTGCCAGCCAGCTTTTTACCGAAGAAAAGGAGAGGACGGCCAGGAGGGCCAGAAGGGCCATCACTACCGCCAGTTCCACCAGGGTGAGGCCCTTATTTTTCCTGGACATGGATGACCCGCCTTTGAGGACGCGGCCGACCTATGACCGCCATCCCCTGAAGTTGTGGAGGAACACCGATATAGCCCCCCGTGCGGCGGCCCCCCCGTTCGGTAAGGGCCTCGGGAAGAGAAATCTCCTCGATGGCTGCAGTGGAAAGCTGGATCAAGACCTTGACCCCGCTCACCAGGGACGTGGCCGCTCCCCCGGTATTGTACTTAACGGTCCAGACGTGGGTCTTTCCGCCTAGACTACAGATGTCGCTTTCCGGAGCAAAGGTGGTGAAATAGACCACCCCGCTAAAGGTGGCGTTGGGGTTGGTGATTAACCTTTCGGCATCGCTAGTGCTGTTTGCGGGATCAAGGTTAATGTACCAGCCGTGGGTGGGCTCATTCCAAGGAGAAGGGGCGTTGTCCGCGCTGCGGTCTTCAAGATCCTTGAGGGTAAGGGTGGGATTGGTGCAGTTTTCGGAAAAGTCATTGAGGTTGGGGTCGTAGCAGGGGTCCTTTACCCCGTAGAGGGCCTGCTGGTCATCAGGGGTGTCCTGTTTGTGGAAGTAGCGCCCGGTGCCGAAGTAGATCCAGAGTTTTCCGTGGCGTCGATCCTGAAGTTTGGCCACCGAGGTGGTCACAGGCCCTATATCCTGGATCAAGGGTTTTACCTCCCAGTGCGAGGGATCGGGGTCGTCTTTGATAAGGAGCCGCAGGACCCCGCCTTTCCACTCTACCTGATCCCCCTTGCTGATCTTCTGGGTGTAGCCCACATAGACTGCGTCATCGCTATAAAAACCCGAGGCCCCCGGCCGATGACGATCGGTATCTATAGAGGCGTTGATAAGGGAGCCGGCAAAGGCCTCGGAAATTTCGGTATCTATAGGCTTACAGTTCCCCAGGTTGTCCTTGAGGACGCACTCTCCGGTCTTGAGATCCAGAACAAAGAGCTTAAGGTCCTGGGAGGACTCTCCGGTGAAGCTCCGGTCCTCTTGATTGACCCTTCCGGTGGGGCCACTGGCCAGGACGACGAACCACCGTCCGTTGCGCCCCGCATCCCCCACCCGCACCACCGCCGGGCCGGAGGTGCTAAAGCCCAATTCCGGATGGGTAAATTCCCAGAGGAATTTGGGGTGCAGGGGGTCAGTGACGTCCAGGGCGAAGTAGGAGGAGAATCCCAGGCCGGACATAGGGGTGGGGACACAGGTGCCGTTTGCGGTACAGTTTTCCGAAGTAGCCCCTCCAAGGCCCATGCCCCCAATAAGGATGGTCCGCCAACTGCTATCGGTACGTAGGCATTCCCAGTAATTTCCGGTGCAGTTGTCCCCGGCAATACTCGCATCCACCACCACCGGAGGGGCGTCCACCAGGTAGAGATGGCAATAATCCTTACGGGTCAAATACTGAAGATAGGGAAGAACATTTTGGGGGATGAAGGCCCAGGCCTCCTCCCCCAATCCCAGGCCGCTGGTGTCGTTCAGGCTGATCTCCGCCTTTTTATGGCGCCCGGAAAGTTCTTTGAGTATCCCCAGGTGAAAGGCATGTAGCATGCCGTCGTTGGCCCCGACAAAGATATAGCCCCGGTTTTTATAAAGGTCACTCTGAATATACCGGGCATAGGTGCCATCTAAGTAGCCTAGCGGAGGGGTCTCGTCGTAGGGTTCGAGTTTGAAGGAGGAAAGCACCACGGGGGTGGAGGAGATAATGTCTCCGAGCTTCCACACCCCACAGGGGACGGTCCGGGAGCGGAATTCCGAAAATTCTTCTCCCCTTACCCAGCGGATATACCTTTCGGCAAGGGTAGAATTGGTGCAGGAGCCTTGAAGAAGATACGGGCAGAGCTGGCTGACCTCAGCCGGGGTAAATTCCACCAGGGTCCCGTTGACCTGGGTATAGATAGTGCGTTCTGAAGGGGCCTTGGCACAGAGTTCTTCTCCGGCCCGAAAGAGGCTGTGGGCCTCTTCGAATTTTACGGAGTTTACGTAGGAGTCGGCCACTCCGTCGCCATCGGTGTCACACCAGCGGTCGATGAGGGTGTTGGTTCCGTCAAAACGGAAATGGATCACGCAATCCCTAGAAAGGTCCAGGATGAGGTCCCGAGGGGGAGTCTCTTCCAAAATGTTGGCATTTTTGAGCCAGGGATCGAGATAGTACCAGAAGGTCTGGAGTTCGCCCACCCAGTCGATCTCCGTGCCGCTGAAATCGCGCCGCGGATAAAAGGCCGCCTGGGCTAGGAGGGCCCCGCTGCCCTTCGAGGCCAGCATGGCCGCCGCGGTCCCGGAACTGGCCCGCCGAAGGATATCTTGAATGGCGTTCCAGATGGCCTCCCGGATCTCTTGGGCATCTTTAGCGGAAAAGAAGGTGTCCGGGACGCCGTTCCCGTCTTGGTCCCAGTCGGTACTCGAGGAGGGAAGGGGAGTACAGGCACTGCCTTTTCCACAATTATCACTATCGCAACAATCGTCCATCCGGCAGGTGTCTCGGGGATAATCCGAAAGCCCGTCGGGCCAGGTCTTTCCTCCCGCAAGATCAAAG
This sequence comes from Thermosulfurimonas marina, assembly GCF_012317585.1. Taxonomy (NCBI): domain Bacteria; kingdom Pseudomonadati; phylum Thermodesulfobacteriota; class Thermodesulfobacteria; order Thermodesulfobacteriales; family Thermodesulfobacteriaceae; genus Thermosulfurimonas; species Thermosulfurimonas marina. The sequence goes on along the minus strand of NZ_CP042909.1, from coordinate 374,914 downwards.
GACCCGTACATAGCTACATTTTTCAGGGACTGCTCCCCGGTTCCCCCCAGAAAGAGCCCGATGGCGTATAGGGCCTCCACCCGGCTTTTTTGGCCGGTGGGCTTGTTGGTAAAACCCTTGGCGTGCAACCAGTAGGCCGGGACTACCGGATCCGCAGAATGCTCTTCAAATCCTGTATCGATAGTACAGGTCCAATCCGCTGGCGCCCCCCCTACATTCCACTGCCCGTCAGAAAGGAGAATGACAAAATTCTTGGCGCAGGGGACGAGCTTAAGTTCGTTTCCCTGACAATTGCCGTTGTTGTCCTCGTCAAAGCACTGGTAGAGAGGATTTTTCCATTCATCCCCTTGGCCTGACTGGGGCTGAAAACCTCCGTATTCGGGCTGGTTCTGGGCAAAGTAGTTATAGGCATCCCAGAGGGCCGGGGCCGTGGGGGTAGCCCCATAGGGAGAGATGGCGTTGAGATGGGTGATGGTGTTCTTGTAGGGGTTTACTGCATCGAAATTGGCACTGGAGGTAAAATCACCGATATAGACCTTGTCCACCACCCCCGTCCCACTATAAAAAAGGACTCCAAGGCGGGGACGGAAGGGCAAATCTTTCAGTTGAAAGGCCAGACCCTGGTAGATGCGCTCCCAGGGAACCTTGACCTTTTCTCCATTGTACGTTTCAAGCACGCATCCCGAGGCGTCACAGGAAAGCTGGGCGTCGGGCTGGCCGTAAAGTTCGGGGTCGCACCTTTGAATTTGGGGATTGCCTGCAGGACAGGAATCCGGCTTGCCTCCGGTGATGGCCCAGCGCAGAAGGTCGATCCGGGTCATGTAAACGTAGTTGAGACAGGAGCCGGTATAGGAGTTGCTTTCAGAAAGACCACATTGCCAATATCCTCCCCACGAAGACCAGATCCAAGAACAACTGGGCTGGCAGGAGTCCGCCGGGCTGCTACTTTCTTCCCAGGTATTGGAAGAACTATTATAAGTGTAAACCTTGTGCGGGATAAAATAGCCTTCATAGGTCCGGGTGGCGTTATAGGTCGTGGCGGGGTTGGTGTTAGAATCCCATATATCCCAGTATGCCGGCCAGCTCATGGAGCCGCTCACATCTACCACTAAAAGCACATTGGGGGGAATAGACTTGGAAATAAAAGGGGGGACCATACAATAATCTTCCATGTTCGCCGCTCGGAGGGGGGAAAGGCCCCAGAGGAAGAAGAAAAGTAAAAGAGAAAGCCTTAGCGCCCAGGAAGGAAAAGGTGCAGTTCCTCCTGGCAGGTACTTTCTTGCACCAGGAAACATCGCTTCTCTCCTTTTTGGGAAAGCAGGGCCTCCAGGGCCTTGCGGGAAGGGGGGAGAAGATAATGTCGTCCGGGGCAAGATTCACTCTGGACCTCGAAAATCAGCTTTCCTCGGGAAACTCCGAGGATCCTGCCACAGAGACGGAGGGAATCCTGCGCCTGAACCACCCCTCCCCACAGACCTCCTAATAGAACCATTAAAAGAAAAAACCAGAACTTTAAGACTGGAAAAATTTTCATATTTTTATTTATTACCTTTGAGAGTTTTATGAGTCAAGTCGAAAAAAACCCCCGAGGATTATTGGTGGCCGCCCCCTGGAGTGGAGGGGGGAAGACCGTCCTTACCTGTGCCCTCATTCGGGCCCTGGTGCGGCGGGGCCTTTCCGTAGCCCCTTACAAGGTGGGGCCGGACTATATTGATCCCGCCTATCTCGCGGCGGCGGCCGGGCGCCCCTGTTACAACCTGGACCCCTGGATGACTCCGGGCAGAGCCCTTCGGCGAAGCTGGGCCCGGGGGCTTCGGGGGGCGCGGGTGGCGGTGGTAGAGGGGGTCATGGGGCTTTACGACGGGGTGGGGGGGAGTGCCCGGGGGTCCACCGCCGAGGTGGCCCGGGCCCTGGGGCTTCCGGTGGTCCTGGTGCTTCCCGTCCGGGGTTTTGCGGCCACCGCCGCGGCCCTGGTGAAGGGACTGGCCGCCTACGACCCCCGAATCTCTCTGGCGGGGGTAATCCTCAACCAGGTGGGCAGCCTGCGGCATGAAAATCTTTTAAGGAAGCTCTTGGAGGCCGAAGGCTTTACGGTTCTGGGCGCTGTGCCCCGGGAGGAAGACTTTAAGCTCCCTTCCCGTCACCTGGGCCTCGTCCAGGCGGCAGAGCTTCCCCTTTCGGAAAGGCTGGAGGTCTGGGCGGAAAGGCTCGAAAGGTACGTGGATCTGGAGGGGCTCCTTTCTCTTGCCGCAAAGGCCAGGGTCCCTCAGGAGGACCTTCCGGAAAGCCTCCCCCGGCCCCGCTTTCGGCTGGCCGTGGCCCGGGACGAGGCTTTTTCCTTCTATTATCAGGAAAATCTGGATCTCCTGGTCGAGGCCGGGGCGGAGGTCCTCTATTTTTCCCCTCTGCGGGACCCCTTTCCGGAGGAGGCCGAGGCCCTTTATCTCGGAGGAGGCTATCCCGAACTTTATGCGGAAAGGCTTGCGGCTCGGCGGGCCTTTTGCGCGGACCTCAAAAGGAGGCTTGAAGCCGGGCTTCCGGTCCTGGCCGAATGCGGGGGCTTCATGTTCCTGCTCGAGGGCCTGGAGGTGGAGGGCCGAAGATTTCCCCTGGTGGGGTTTTTGCCCGGGGTGGCCCGCCTGGAGAAGGGACTGCGGGCCCTGGGCTATCGGGAGGTCCGGATCAGGGAGGCCAACCCCTTCTTTTCCGAAGGCACGCTGGCCCGGGGTCATGAATTCCGTTATAGTAGGGTCCTAAACGGCGGGCTTTCCGGTTTAGAGGTGCGCGATGCGGAAGGAAACGAGGTGGTCACCTTCGGGGTCTCTAAGGGCTCGGTTCTGGCAAGCTATATCCATTTCCACTTCGGGGCCCTGGAGGAAGTGGTGCGTTCTCGTCTGGCTTCTACTCTTTTTTCTGGCCGGCTTTCCTGAGGGGGGGACGGCCTCCGGCAGGAAGGTTTTAGAGTATCCCCGGGTCTGGGCCGACCTTTCCCTGGATCCCCGGTCCCGGACCCTTTCCGGCCGGGTGCGGATGGAGCTTCCCCGGGGCAAGGTGGTCTGGGTGCGCACCGGAGGGATGGTCCTGGGGAGGGTGCTTCTCGGAGGAAGGCCCATCCGGCCCGAAATTGAAAAGGACCGCTTCCGGGTCCTTACCGTGGGGCGCACCGAGACCCTAGAGATCCATTTCCGGGCCTCGCTTTCGGCCCTGAAGGGGGTGGTTCGAGAACGGGCCGGGGTGCTTCTTCCCCCCTGGTTTCCGGCCCCCGAGGGCCTGGCCTCTTATGATCTCCACCTGACCCTTCCCCAGGGTTTTCGAGCGGTGACCGCCGCCGAAAAGATCGAGGCCCGTTCTCGGGGGCGCTCCCGATCCTATCGCTTTGTCCTCGGGCATCCCGTCCCTGCGGCCCCCCTTATTTTCGGCCGTTACGAATATTACTATCGCAAGTGGGGTTCCCGGATCGTCTCCCTTTATCTCCTTTCTCCGGATCCGGATCTGGCCCGTACCTATCTCGATCGGGCCTTAGAGGTGCTGGCGGAATATCAAAGGCTCCTTGGCCCTTATCCCTACCGCCGGCTTTCCATGGTGGAGGTCCCGGAGGAGGTGGGCGAGGCCTATCCGACCATGATTCTTCTGGGAAGTCGGGTCCTGCGTCTGCCTTTCATTCCGGAGGTTTCCCTTCCCCACGAGATACTCCACCAGTGGTTCGGCTGTGGGGTCTTTCCGGCGGAATCTAACTGGACGGAGGGTCTGGTTACCTATCTGGCCGACTGGCACCAGGCGGAAAAGAAGGGGCGCGGGCTTGCTTATCGTAAAAATCTGCAACTGGCCCACGAGAGCTGGTGTCAGGGGGAAGATCCCTTTCCTCTGGCCCAATTTCAGGGACGGAAGGACCGCTGCACCCAGGCCCTGGGATACGGCAAGGGGGCCTACGTCTTTTATATGCTGGTCCAGCGCTTGGGGGAGGAGGCCTTCTCCGGGGCCCTTAAAGAGCTGGCTCAGACCCGCGTCTTTCAGGAGGTCTCCTGGCGGGATCTGGCGGCCCTCTTTTCCAAATGGGCCGGGGAGGATCTTTCGGGCTTTTTCGAAGAATGGGTCTTTCGCCGGGGCAAGCCCCGTCTGGGAATTACGCGGAACTTCCTGTGGGAGAAAGAGGGGCGTTACCATCTGGGGCTCACCCTCTATCAGGAACCTCCTTTTTATCATCTCCGGGTACCGGTAGTGGTCCGGGGCCCGGACTTCGCCAAGACCTTCTACGTGGAACTTTCCGGCCCCAAGAAGGTGCTCACCCTGGAGCTGGAGCACCGCCCCGAGGAGGTTCTGGTGGATCCGGAATACCGCCTCTGGCGCAAGCTTGCAGAATACGAGATTCCTCCGCATCTGGGGCTCCTCTGGAGCGCCCCGGGGCGAGTCTACCTTCCTCGGGAGGACTGGCCCCTCTATCAGCCGCTCATCCACTTCTTTCGGCATCTGGGCTATCAGGTCTTTCCCCGGGAAGACCAGAAGTTTCCCCTGGGTCCGGAAAATCTAGTCCTCATGGGTCTCAAGCCCTCCGGCTTGGCCTTTGCCATACCGGAAAAGACCCCGGCCGAGGGGCTTTACCTGCGGGTGATCAAGAATCCGGCCCGTCCCCGCCGGGTGCTGGTCTGGTTGAAAACCAGCCGAAAGGAGGAGGTGCAGACTCTGGCCGCCAAGCTCGAACATTACTGGCGAAGCGACCGCCTTTTCGTGCGGGATGGCCGGGTGGTGGAAGCCCATCTTTCAGAGGGGCGCAAGGGTTTACATCTGGACCTTCAGGCAGAGGTAACCGGTCTTCCGGTAAGGGATCTTCTCCCCTTTGAGGAGATCCTGCGACGGGTGGCCCTTTATCGGGTGATCCTGGTGGGAGAGGAACACGACCGCTACGAACACCATCTGACCCAACTGCGCCTTATCCAGGCCCTGGTGGAACAGGGACATCGGGTGGCCCTGGGGCTAGAGATGTTCCAGCGGCCCTTCCAAAAGGCCCTGGACGATTTTCTGGCAGGCCGTATCGACGAAAGGACCCTCTTGCGCCGGACGGAATATTTCAAACGCTGGCGCTTTGACTGGAAACTTTACCGGCCCCTTCTTCTTTATGCCCGCAAGGAGGGTCTTCCGGTGGTGGCCCTCAACGCCCCTTCGGAGTTGGTGAAGAAGGTCTCCCGGAAGGGGCTTTCCGCCCTGAGTGTGGAAGAAAAAGGGGGGCTTCCCCAGATGGATCTCGACCAGGAGGCCTACCGGGCCTTTCTCTGGAAGATCTATCAGGACCACCGGGAAAGCTTCCGGGATTTTCCCCGGTTCGAGAACTTCTACCAGGCCCAGGTCCTCTGGGACGAGACCATGGCCGAGACCGCCTGGAGGTGGCTCAAAGAGCGTCCGGACTATCAGATGGTCATCCTCTGCGGAAAGGGGCACGTAGCCTTCGGCTACGGTATCCCCTCCCGCCTCCGGCGACGGGGCCTCTCTTCCGTGGTCTCTTTGGTGTTGGCCTCCCGGGACCGTCTGCGTCCGGGATACGCGGACTTTGTCCTCTATCCGGAGCCGGTTTCCCCTCCCTTCTCTGCAAGGCTCGGGGTCTGGCTAGAGGAGACCGCTCAGGGACTCAAGGTGGTGCGGGTGGAAAAGGGGACGGTGGCCGAAAAGTACGGACTTAAGGCCGGAGATTATCTCCTGGCCGCCGACGGGGAAAAGCTTTCCACCGTATCCGATCTGAGGCTTATCCTAACCTTTAAGGAACAGGGAGACGAACTTACGCTTCTTCTTCGCCGAGGCCCACAACAAAAAGAGATAAAGGTGAAATTTTAAGCGGCGGGGGCCTGGCCCCCGCCGGATTAGCCTACTTTTTCTTGCCTACCGCCGCTTCCAGATTGCTTCCGGGCTTGAACTTCACCACCTTGCGGGCCGGGATCTTGATCTCCTGGCCGGTCCTGGGATTACGCCCTTTCCGGGCCGCCCGTTTGGTAACCATGAAAGTTCCAAAGCCCACCAAAGTAACCTTGTCGTCCTTTTTCAAGGCCTCGGTGACGGCCTCCATGAAGGCATTCAGGGCCTTTTCCGCGTTGGCCTTGGTCAAGCCGGAAAGGGCCGCCATCTTGGATACCAATTCTGCCTTATTCATTCCCGACCTCCTTACAAATATTGGTTTTTAGGGACCCTGTCTCTCTTTTAGATAAGGCCTCAAGAAAAGTCAAGAGGTTTTGAGATAGAAGGGATTATTTCCAAAAATCTCTAAAGATCCTTTCCAGGATTTACTTTAGGACTTGTGCAGGCACTTTGAGCAGGTACCGGTAAAAAGTATGGTATATTCTTCTATTACCGCCTTTTTTTGTAATTTTTGGGGAATTTTTAGGGGTATTTCTTCGTGAACATCCAGAATGCTTCCGCAGGAGGTACAGTAGAAGTGGTGATGGGGACGAGGGTTGGGGTCGAAGCGCTTCTTGGTGCCCTCCACATAGAGTTCGCGCACCAGGCCCTTTTCCTTTAAGGCCTCCAGGGTGTTATAGACCGTGGCAAAGGAAATGCTGGGAAAGTTCTTCTGCACGTGACGATAGATGTCTTCCGCGGTGGGGTGGGAGAGGTTCCCTTCCAGATATTCCAGGATGGCCAAACGCTGAGGAGTGATCTTAAGGCCCAGGTGCCGAATTTCTTCGATCTTTTCCTTAGAGATCATCTTTAACCTCTTTTAAGAAGTTTCTTCAAAGAATAAAAAATTTAAAGTCTCTGTCAAGAGGAAGAGGTAAATTTCTGATCTTCTAAAGAGGGGGGCGGAGAAAGGCTAGAAAGGCTTGTCAAAAAAGAGTCCTTTGGGTATGAGGGTAAAAACTCTGGCAGGAGGAAAATTATGCGAATTTGGCTCTGGGCAATGTGGGCCTTCTTTTTGGGGGTTAGTCAGGTCTTTTCCGCGGGGTTTCAGCTTCTCAATGAGGGTTCTGCCCGGGTGATGGGGCTTGGGGCCGCGGTCACCGCCCGGACTGATCTGGTGGAGGCCGCTTGGTACAATCCTTCGGCCACCAGTTTCTTGGAGGTGCCGGAGGCCCTGGCCGGGCTGGCCCTGGTTTATCCCTCGGTGGAGTTCGACCAACGGGCCGGAAAGGACTACGAAATGACCGAGATGCTTCACCCCTTGCCTTTCTTTTATGCGAGCTATCCGCTACAGGAACGGTTCACCCTCAATTTTTCCTTCAATGTGCCCTACGGGCTTACTACTGACTGGCCCGGAGACTGGGCAGGACGTTATGATGCGGTCTACACCCGCCTTCGGTGTTACTTCTTTACCCCTTCGGTGGCGGTGAAGCTTTCGGACCGGCTTTCGCTAGGTCTGGGGGCCCAGGTGGTCTATGCCGACGCAGAAATGCGCAAATCCGTAGCTCCCACCACCTCGGGGACGGATGTAACCACCAAGCTCACCGGAGACGACTGGGACGGGGGCTTTGTGGTGGCCCTGACCTATCGCCTGTTTCCCCACACCACCCTAGGGCTCACCTATCGCTCTCAGATTGCCCTGGATCTGGAAGGCGATGCCAAATACTACAACACGGCCGGAACCCAGGTGCCGGTGCCCGTTTCAGGGCCGGTTCCCGCAGGCTTCCTTTTTCGTCCGGGAGAGGGAGAGGTCTTTCTGGATCTTCCGGACACCCTGGCCCTGGGGGTGACCACCCACTATTTTTCTCGCTGGACCTTGAGTCTGGACCTCCTCTGGACCGGCTGGAGCACTTACGAGGAGTTGAAGTTCAAGTACGAGCACCGGCCCGGAGATCCTGCCGGGGACCCGGGGACGGTCTCTCAGCCCAAGGACTGGGACGATGTCTGGGCCGTGCGTTTCGGGGCGGAATACGCCCTGAATGAGGCCTGGACCCTGCGCTTCGGATACGTCTTTGATCCCTCGCCCATCGACGATCGCTACCGGGGCCCGGAGCTTCCTACCAATGATCGGCACCTCTTCAATTTAGGCCTGGGTTATCGCCAAGGGGCCCTTTCTCTTGACCTCGCCTACACTTACCTGATGATGGAAGACTCCAAGCCCGGGACCTCCCCGGAGGCTAACCGTTCCGGACTTTCGGGTACCTACGAGGGCTCAGCCCATATCCTGGCCTTTGATCTGGGTTATCGGTTTTAGGATGAAGCGCGCCTTAAGGGCTTTCAGGCCGGATCGAGGGCAGGGGTCCATCCCGGAAGTCTTTTTCCGTGCGGTAAAAGACTTTGGCCCCCGGCCGGCCCTTTCCATCTTTCGGGAGGGGACTTACCAGCACCTGACCTACGCCGAGCTGGGAGAGCGGGTGCGCCTTTTGGCCTCCGGGCTTCGGGCTCTGGGATTCTCCCGGGGAGAAAAGTGTGCCCTCCTGGGGCCGAATTCTCCGGAATGGGCCCAGGCCTATCTGGCCATTCTGGCCGCCGGAGGGGTATGTGTGCCGATAGATTCCCTCCTTAAGCCTTACGAATTCCGGCATATCTTCGAGGAGGCCCGGGTCCGTTTTATCTTCGTGGCCCGGCGATTTCTGGAAACCGTGCTCGAGATCGAAGAAGAACGGCCACACTTTAGAAAGATCATCGCTCTGGAGTCCCTTCCGGAAAGATCTTCCAAGCTTCTCGATCTCCCGGAGCTTCTGGAAAAAGGCCGAAAAAGGCCCCGGGAGCCCCTTTTTCCAGATCCCGAAGAGTTGGCGGTCCTTATTTACACTTCTGGAACTACGGGGCGGGCCAAGGGGGTAATGCTCACCCACCGCAACCTCGTCTCCGACGTGGTGGCCTGTTATCGGAGTCTTCCGGTGGACGAAAACGATCGTTTTCTCTCCGTACTTCCTCTGCATCACACCTTTGAATGTACGGGAGGCTTTCTCCTCCCCCTTTACTCCGGGGCCCACATTACCTTTGCCCGCAGTCTCAAAAGTCGGGACATACTGGCGGATCTTCGGGCCTCTAAGGCCACCATCATGCTGGGCGTTCCTCTCCTTTTTCAGAAACTCTACGAGGGACTGGAGCGGGCCGTAAGAAAGGCCTCTTTGCCTCGGAGGACCCTTTTCCAGGCCCTCCTTCGGGTCAGTGGGGCGGCGGAGAGATGGGGAAAGGAGGAGACCGCCGGCCGGCTTCTCTTCCGGGGCCTGCGGGAAAAGGCCGGACTTTCCCACTTGCGCTTTTTTGTCTCCGGAGGAGCCCCTCTTCCTCCGCACCTTCCCCGGGCCTTTCGTCGCCTGGGAATCAAACTTTTCCAGGGTTACGGTCTTACGGAGGCCAGTCCGGTCTTGGCGGTAAATCCTCCGGAGGCCCCTAAAGACGAAAGCGTGGGGCTTCCGCTTCCCGGGGTGGAGGTCAAGGTGCGGGATCCCGATTCCCAGGGGGTGGGAGAGCTCTGTTTCCGGGGCCCTATGGTCATGAAGGGTTATTTTGAGAATCCGGAGGCCACCCGGGCGGCCTTTGACGAGGAGGGTTTCCTGCGCACCGGAGACCTGGGGTATGTGGATGAGGAAGGCTATATCTATGTGTGTGGACGGGCCAAAAATCTCATCGTGACCCCGGCCGGGAAAAACGTCTATCCCGAAGAAATCGAGGCCGAGCTGGACAAGAGCCCTTATATCCTGGAGAGTATGGTCTTTGGTTTTCCCCGAGAAGGAGGAGAAGAGGTCTGGGCGGTCATCGTTCCAGACTACGAGGCCATAGAGCGAGATTTTCATGGACGGCACCTCTCGGAAAAGGACGTAGAGGCTTTGATTTCCCGGGAGGTCAAAGCCCGGATGGCCCCTCTGGCGGATTACAAAAGGGTCAAACGTTTTCTCCTTCGGGAAGAGGAATTTCCCAAGACCTCCACCCGCAAGATTAAGCGCCATCTGGTGGTTCCCAAACTTATCGCCGAGCTTCAGAAATAAACTTTTTCCTTGCTTGACCGCTCCCAGGCCCTGCAATAGGATTATGCGGACCGAAAGATTTTCCGGGAGGAGGACTATGGCCAGGGAATTCAATGTGGCCGTGGTGGGGGCCACCGGGGCTGTGGGGCGGATGATGATCCGGGTCCTGGAGGAGCGGAACTTTCCGGTGAAAAACCTGCGGCTTTTTGCCTCGGAACGCTCCCGGGGGCTGAAACTTCCATTCCGAGGGGAGGAAATCCCGGTGGAGGTCCTTTCGGAGACCCGGAGCTTTTCCGGGATCGATATCGCCCTTTTTTCCGCCGGGGGCTCCCGCAGTCTGGAATACGCCCCGCGATTTGCCGCCGACGGGGCGGTGGTGGTGGATAATTCCAGCGCCTGGCGCATGGACCCGGAGGTGCCCCTGGTGGTCCCGGAGGTCAATCCCCACGCCGTGGCCGGCTACAAAAACAAGGGCATCATTGCCAATCCCAATTGTTCTACCATCCAGATGGTGGTTCCCCTGAAACCGCTTCACGATTATGGACGCATAAAGCGGATCGTGGTGGCCACCTATCAGGCGGTCTCCGGGGCCGGACAGAAGGCCATCGAGGAGCTTTCCGCCCAGACCCGGGCCTGGTGCGCCGGGGAGGAGCTCCCTCCCGCCCAGGTCATCGCCCACCAGATCGCCTTCAACTGCGTGCCCCATATTGATGTCTTTCTGGAAAACGCCTACACCCGCGAGGAAATGAAGATGGTCAACGAGACCCGGAAGATCATGGAGGACGACTCCATCCGGGTTACGGCCACCTGCGTGCGGGTTCCGGTCTTTTACGGGCACGCGGAGGCGGTGAACCTGGAGACCGAGCGCAAGATCACTCCGGAGAAGGCCCGGGAGCTTCTTTCGAATTTTCCCGGGGTGGTGGTGCGGGACGATCCGGAAAATCGGGTCTATCCCTTGCAGATAGAAGTGGCCGGCCGCGACGAAGTCTTTGTAGGACGCATCCGGGAGGACGAATCTGTAGAATGCGGGCTCAATCTCTGGATTGTGGCGGACAATTTGCGCAAGGGGGCGGCCACCAACGCCGTGCAGATCGCTGAAATCCTGGCCCGGGAGTATCTTTAGGGGGGTGAAAAGATGGCCGAGGAGAAACGGGAGACTCCGGTCTGCCCGGCAGCAGGGCCCTTTTATACCGCGGAAGATGAGATAGATCTTTACGAACTCTTTCTGGTCCTCTGGCGGCGGAAAGGGGTGGTGGTTTTTACCTTCCTGATTTTCGTCCTTGCCGCCGCCCTCTACGCCTTCCTGAGCCCCCCGGTTTATCGCCAGACGGTTCTCATCAAATTGCCTCTCAATAATATGCCTCTCAATAATATGCCTCTTCTTTCTGCCAACGAGGCTAAAGAGATTGTTCTTTCTTTGGAAAATTTACTGAAAGAGCACGATTATAATAGATTGGCGCGTTTTTTGAAAATAAAGGAAGATGAAGCCCGGGAGATTGTGGAAATATCCCCGCAGACTCTTCGAAAATCGGAAAATCTTCTTAAGGTGTCTATTGAAACCCGGAACCGGGAACTTCTTCCCAAAATTTCTACGCAGTTAGTGGCCTTTATCAATGAAAATCCTTATCTGCGGGAAAAGATTCGGGTCTGGGAGCAGACTCTGGATCAGAAAGAACATGCCATCTCCTCTAGATTGGCCAGTCTGGAACACCTCAAAAACTATATCCTTTCCGAAATACAGAAGGGTAAATTGCGGCTTTTGGGATTTAATCCCCTGGATCTTGAGGGCTTTATCCTGGACCTCAAGCAGCAGTTAGAGATCATTAAGGCCCAGCGGGAGCTTATTTCCGGAGCGGAGTTGGTGGTCTCCGGGGCCCTTCCTCGCCGGCCGGCCAAACCCAAACGGGCCCTGATTCTGGCCGTGGCCGGGGTCTCAGGACTCTTCGTGGGGGTCTTCTTGGCTTTTTTTAGGGAGTGGTGGGAAGAGGCCCGGAGGAGATACCAGGAGGAGGCCCGGGAGAAGAGTATTCGGTGATCCAGGAGATCCTGGTAGAGGAGAGGGCCCTCGGCCGGAGACTCTCGGAGGAGGTCCTCCGGCGGGCCGAGGCCCAGGGCCTTCCCGTAAGGGTCATCCCCTCCTACAAGGAATATCCCTTTCCTTTTCGGCCCTGGCCGGAGCTTCTGGATTGGGGCAAGCGCCGGCTCTTCCTTCTCCGGTATTCCGGGCGCTTTTTCCGTCCCTGCCCCGGGACCCTCCGCTATCTTTGCTGCGGCTACCGAATCTTCCATTTCGGGGAGGGTTGCCCTCTTGACTGCTCCTACTGCATCCTTCAGGCCTACTTTAACCGGCCGGGGCTCAAGCTCTGGGCCAATCTCTGGGAGGAGGGCTGGCCGGAGCTGGAGGCGGCTCTCCGGGAGGCCCGCCTGAGGGTCCGCCTATTGCGTCTGGGCACCGGGGAGTTTGCCGACAGCCTGGCCCTGGAGCCCCTCTGCGGAGTGGCCGAGGAGCTTGCCCGAAGGTTTGTGGAAATAGAAGCCCCGGCGGTGCTGGAGTTCAAGACCAAGGTGGCCCTTTCCGAGGAGGGGCTTTCCCGCCTTCCCGCAAACCCCCGGATCATCCTGGCCTGGTCTTTAAACACCGAAAGGATGAGCCGGGAGGAGGAGCGAGGGGCGGCCTCCCTTTCCGCAAGGCTTGCTTCCGCGGCGCAGGCCGCCCGCCGAGGCTTTTCCGTGGCCTTTCACTTCGATCCCCTGATCCTTTTTCCCGAGGCCCCGGAGGCCTACCTTTCCGTGGTGGACCGGATCTTTGAGGCTGTACCCGCCGAGCGCATCGTCTGGATCAGCCTGGGGGCCCTGCGCTTTATCCCGGACCTCAAGGAGATCGCCGAAGAGCGCTTTCCGGAAACACGCATTTTATGCGGGGAATTTATCACCGGGCTTGACGGGAAACGCCGTTACTTTCGGCCGCTGCGCACGGGGATCTTCCGGCTCCTTTACCGGCGCATCCGGGAACACGCCCCGGAGGTTTGCGTCTATCTCTGTATGGAAAGTCCGGAGGTCTGGCAGGAGGCCTTCGGCTTCCACCCGGCTGAAAAGGGAGGGCTTTCTTCCATGCTCGATGAGGCCGCCCGCCGGGTCTGTGGCCTCTAGTCTTCTCCGATCCGGGAGGGAGATTTTCCGTAAGAAGCAGGCCCCGGGGCCAGAATTTCATGATATTATGGGCCTCGGCCATGAGGAAAGTCGTTCTGCTGGTGATATTTTGGGTCTTCCTTTGGGTGGCTTCGGGGCAGGCCACCTGTAAAGATTGCCATCCGGTAAAGCTCGACTCCAAGCACGCCTTTTCCTGCGAGAAGTGTCATGCCGGAGACCCGAGATCTTCCAAGGAAAAAGAGGCCCACCAGGGGTTGATCGCCCGTCCGGCCCATCCCCGAAACTGGGAGAGGGCCTGTGGAAGGTGCCACGCCCGGGAGCTTTCCGCTCTCCGCCGGGCCCCGCACTACACCCTGGCCCCGGCCCTGAACACGGTCCTTTCGGCCTTTGGTCTTCCTCCGGTGAAAGATCTCCAAGAGCTTCCGGAGCCCTCTTCGGTGCGCTCCCGGGCCGATCTCCTTTACGACCTTTTGCGCCGGCGCTGTCTCAAGTGCCATCTCTTTTCCTCCGGGGAGGCCTATTCCGAGGCCCGAAGGGGCACGGGCTGTGCGGCCTGCCATCTCCTTTATGCCGGAGGAAAGCTTGCGGACCACCGCTTCCAGAAACCCTCCCCCCGCAATTGCCTCCACTGCCATTACGGAAACCGGGTGGGCTGGGACTACTACGGCTTTTTCGCCCACGATCTACCCCACGCCTTCCGCACCCCTTTGGTGGAAGGCCAATTTCCGGCCCGGCCCTGGGGGATCGAGTTTCACGAGATGACCCCGGACCTTCACGCGCAAAGGGGCCTTTCCTGCACAGACTGCCACGGCCGCCGGGAGCTCATGGAGTCCGGCCCGGGGAAGACCTGCCTTTCCTGCCACGAGAAGGTCCGGGGACGCAAGCCCTTCCATACCCCAAAGGTCCTTCAACGGGTGCGCTGCGAGAGCTGTCACGCGGTGTGGATGGCCCGGGACGAGGGCCTCTATTTTACCCTTTACGAAAACCCGGACTGGGAGGAATGGCAGGAGCTCTGGGTGCAGGAGGATGCGGAGATCGAGGCCCTTTTCCGGGAATTCTTTTCCGGAAAGACCCCGAGACCCTTTACCACGGACAAACTCTCCGGGAAGGCCCGGCGAGGGGTGTGGTTTCTCACCCTTAAGCGTCGAAGGTATGAGGAGGTGACCCTGGGCCGGGATGCTCGGGGAAGGATAAGCCCGGTGCGGCCTCTTCTCGATCTCCACCTCTCCTGGGTGGACGCCGAAGAGGAGATTCGCCTTGAGGACTGGCATCCGCAGGGGGCCCGGGAGCTTCCGGTCACCCCGCATACCATCGGTCCCGGAGACACCCTACGGGCCCTCCGGATCCTGAGGGACTTCGGGCTATGGGAAAACCCCCGGAAATAAGGGTGCGGGCCGAGGCGGCCCGCCGGGTGGCCTCCGGAAGGCTCTGGCTTACCCGGCGCGACCTCCTGAAGGTCCCGGAGATAGGGCCAGGCGAAGAGGTGCGCCTCCTTTCTCCGGAGGGCTTTTTCCTCGCCCGGGGCTATTTCAACCCCCAAAGCCGCATCCCGGTAAGGATTTATAGCCGCGAGGACCATCCCCTTGACCGGCATTTTCTCTCCGGGGCCCTGCGCCGGGCTCTGGCCCTCCGGCAGAGGCTCTATGCCGGAGAGGAGGCCTTCCGACTGGTTCACGCCGAAGGGGACGGCCTTCCGGGCCTTACGGTGGATGTTTACGGCCGGGCGGCGGTGGTCCAGATCTCTACCGCGGGTATGGAGCGGGTGCGGGAGGAGGTCCTCTGGGCTCTGAAGGAAGTGCTGGCCCCGGAGGCGGTGATCCTGCGCAACGACCTTCCGGTGCGCAAGGAAGAGGGCCTTTCTCTTTATACCGAGGTGGCTTACGGAAGGCTTTCCGGACCGTTAGAAGTGCGCCTGGACGGCTTGCGTTTCCTGGTAGACCCCCTGCGAGGCCAGAAGACAGGTTTTTTCCTGGATCAGCGGGAAAACCGGCGCTTTATCGCGCGCCTTTCCCGAGATCTGGTGGTGCTGGACCTTTTTGCCTATACCGGGGCCTTCGGCCTTTACGCCCTTTCCGGCGGGGCCCGAAGGGTCTTTGCCGTGGAGCGTTCGGCCGAGGCCCTGGCCCTGGCCGAAGAAAATGCCCGTCTGAACGGCTATAGCCAGCGCTTTTTCCCTATCCAGGGTCGGGTAGAGGAATTTCTGCGGGAGGCCCCGGATGCCCAACTGGTGATCCTGGACCCTCCGGCCTTCATCAAGAGCGAAAGGGCCCGGGAGGCCGGCCGCCGCAAATACGCCGAGGTAAACCGCCTGGCCCTTTCGGCCCTGCGGGAAGGGTTTTTCTTTACCTCTTCCTGTTCACGCTTTCTTTCCGCCGAAGACCTTCTTTCCCTGGTCCGGCGGGCGGCTCGCGGACGGCCTTTGAGGCTCCTTTTCCGCCACTTCCAGGCCCCAGATCATCCGGAAAACCCGGCCCATCCCGAAACCCTTTATCTCAAGGGCTTTACTTTTGTTAGCGGATGATTCCCGCCAAGAAGTCCTGCATCAGGGTATCCGGCCCCATTTCGGGAGAGCCCCCGGTGACCACCCGGATACGGGCCTCTTCCAGGCGCTGTCTCCATTCCGGAGAGACCTCCGGGGTCAGAAGATGGGTGGCCACCTGCTCCTTCAGGAAGGCCTCGAGATCCTGGTCTTCCGGACGCTTGATCACGTCTTTGACCCGGATCTTTCCTCCCTCCACATCATAGACCGCAAAAAGATCGGCCGCCGCTGGGTCCCGGGCCACCCGAGCTCCCTCCAGAGGAACGGCCACCCGCATGTAGCGCCCTTCCTCCACCTCCCGCCACATCTCCTCCGTGGCCGCTACCACGTTGCGCACCAACTCCTCGAAGGCCCGGGCCGTGACCGACTCCGGATAGGCCCCCACGACTGGCTTTCCGGCATCTCCGGCGGCCACCACCCGGGGATCCACCGGGATGCGTCCCAGAAAGCGGATGCCCAGCTCCTCGGCCAGCCGCTCCCCGCCTCCCCGCTTGAAGATATCCAGTTCCTTTCCGCAGTGGGGACAGATGAAACCGCTCAGGTTTTCTACCAGCCCCAGGATGCGCATCTTTACCTTGCGGCAGAAGTTGATGGATTTCTGGACGTCAATAAGGGAGACCTCCTGGGGAGTGGTTACCACCAGGGCGTAGGCGTCGGGAATGGTCTTGGCCACGGTAAGGGGTTCGTCCCCGGTGCCCGGCGGGGCGTCGATGACCAGATAGTCAAGTTTCCCCCAATCGATGTCTCCGATGAACTGTTTGATGGCCGAGATCTTGAGGGGCCCGCGCCAGATGACCGCCGTGTCCTCTTTGGGAAGGAGGGGTTCGATGGAAAGGACCTTGAGATTGGGAGAATAGACGATGGCCCCCAGGCGCCCGTCCGGCCGCCGGGGGAGTTTCTCCTTCCGGATCCCCAGCATTTTAGGGATATTGGGGCCGTGAAGGTCCACATCGAGAAGCCCCACCATGAAGTCCTGTAAGGAAAGGCCCACGGCCAGATTTACGGCCACGGTGCTTTTACCCACGCCGCCTTTACCGGACATGACCATGATCTTGTGCCGGATGCGCGAGAGTTGCTCCCGCACCCGGCGATCTTGCTGATCCAAAAGGACACTTTTGGTCTGCCTTTCGGCCATTCCTGCCTCCCTTAAGAATTTTTAGGCTTTTTAGGCTCTAACGTAGGCCATTCCCTGATTTTGCCACTCCACCAGGGCCTTGATCCCTGCGGGCACGGTCCGGGCCCCTTCGGGAAGGAGCTCGCGAGGAATATCAAAGGCCCGCATAGCATTTTCGCAGAAATAGACCTCCACGCCCTCCTTACGGGCCTCCCGATAAAGGTCTTCCACCTCGGAGAAACGCTTGAGGATGGTGATGCCCTCGGCGTTGACCAGGATTCTGGCCGTGTGGGGCTCTCCGGCCATGGCCTTTACGAAATTACGGGCCACCTTGAGGGCCACCTCAAAGCGCTGGGATTCCGGAACATGCAGGACCAGACGGTATTCCATGGCCTCCCTCCGTTGCGAGATTCCGCCAAGGTATTTAATCACGATCTGGCCCGTGGGCAACCGGGAAAGTAAAATGGAGACATGCCCGTTTTTGCCGGTCCCCACCTTCGGCGGCTCCTGGAGTTGGCCCGGAAGGGTCGCGTGGCTCCGCTTTATCTCTTTTGCGGGGAGGCGGCCGAGGCCCGGGAAAAGGCCGCTCCCCTCCTGGAGATCCTCTCTCCGGAGGCCCCGCTGGAAAAGTTGGACCTTTCCGAGGCCCCTCTGGAGGCCTTCTGGGAGGCCCTTTCCTCGGGGACCCTTTTTGGTCCCCGAAAGGTCCTCTGGGTTGAGGGCGGAGAAAGGTTTCCCGAAAAGGAGATCCCCCGTCTGCGAGAGGCCCTTTCTTCGGGACTGGTCACCCTGGTCCTTCAGGCCCGGGAGCTTTCGGAGGAGGCTCCCCTTTACCGGCTGGCTGACGAGATCGGGGCCGTGGTCCCCTTGGTCCTCCGGAAGGGTCCGGGGCGTTTTCTGGATCTTTTGAGCGAAAGACTTTCGGCCGAGGGCCGACACATGGACCGGGCCACCGCGGAATACTTCCTGGCCCTGGTGGGCGAGGATTATCTCCATTTCCGCCAGGAACTGGAGAAACTCCTCCTTTATACCGCGGGGCGCAAGACCATTGAGCGCGAGGACGTGGAGGCGGTGGTGGTCCCTCCCGAGGAGGCGGAGATCTTTCGGCTGGCCGAAACGGCCCTTCTCAAGGGCCCGGAGGACGCCCGGAGGCTTTTAAGGAGGCTTCTTGATCGAGGAGAATCTCCGGTCCTTATTTTGGGACATCTGGCCGCCTACTTCAAGCGGCTCTGGCTCCTGAATTTTTTGGCCCAGGAAGTCCCGGAGCTCGGTGCCCTTCGACGGTACGAAGATTTTCGCCAGAGACTGGAAAAGGCGGTGCGTGATCGCTGGGAACACCCTCCCCGGGTCCTTCGGGTGCACCCCTACGCCCTCTTTCGGATGCGCGCCCTGGCCCGAAAGCTTCCTCGCGAGTTCTTCCCCGCGGCCTTTTCCGCCCTTTATGCCCTGGATCTGGCCATAAAGCGTGATTTTCAGGCCCCGGAAAGGGCCTTTTTCCAGTTCTTCCTCACCCTCTATCGCCTGCGGCCCGGGACTCCTTTTCCAGAAAGTCGGCCAGGCGCCGGAGTCTTCGGGAAAGCTCGCTCCGGTCCTTGAAGGGGATTATCAGGTGGTGTTCGTCCCTTTCAAAGGCTGGAGGGCTTTCCAGTCGGGCTCCTTGAGAAAGCAGGGCCTCTCGCAGTCGGCGAGTCTCTTCTTCCCTGCGGAAAAGATGGGGTCTCAACCTTCCCCGAAAGGCCTTTAGGAAGGCGTCCCTGGAAGAAAAGGCCTCAAATTCTTCCAGCAATTCCGTAAGAGGCCGATCCTCTTTTCGAGAGAGATCAAGCAGCCCTTCGGTCACCTCCCGGGCCTCGGAGACCGTAAACCTCAGCCTTTCCAGAAGGCCCAGGGTCCGGACCAGGGCTTCCGGGGGAAAGCGCAGGAGGCGTTCGGCCACCTTGAGGGGGAGCCCTCGTTGGGCCACGGCTTCCTTTAACTCCCGCGGGGCCTCGGAAAGCCGCAGAAGGAGAAAGTACCACCGGGCCTCGGCGGAAAAGCCGAGACGCGGGAGGACCTTGCTTGCAGCCTCCTCCGGGGAAAGATAGCGGGAAAATCGGGCCAGGGCCTCGGCCTTTTCTACGGGATTGAGGTCCCGAAAGAGGTTGCTCTCCAGGGCCTGCTCCTGGGCCTTGAGAGGGGAAAGTCCTCGGGCTAAAAGAACCGGGGCCCTTTCCGCCCCCAGGTCCCTCAGGGCCAGGAGGCGCCCTTCGCCCGCCACCGGAAGAAATCGCCCTTCATGTTCGGTTATCACCGGGGGCTCGATGAGCCCCACCCGCCGGAGGCTTTCCCGAAGGAGATCCCCCCGGGGAGGAAAAGAAAAGACGAAGGTTCGGGAGGAAAGATCGATTTCCGAAAGCTTAACTTGCAAGAGTTCCATGGCCTTATTTTTTAGCACTTGAGTTCCTGGGGAGGGAAGGCCTTTATTCCAGGGTCTTTCCGGTAAGGCGTCGTAGGGCTTCCAGGTATCTTTCCCGGGTCTTTTCTACGATCTCTGGCGGGATTTCCGGGGCCGGGGGTCTTTGGTCCCAACCGATCTCCTTAAGCCAGTCCCGGATAAATTGCTTGTCAAAGCTTTTTTGCGGACGCCCGGGCTCGTACTCTTCTTTAGGCCAGAAACGGGAAGAATCGGGGGTCAGGACCTCGTCCACTAGGATAAGCTCTCCGTCCACCAGCCCGAATTCGAATTTGGTGTCCGCAATGATGATCCCCCGGCCTTCGGCGTATTCCGCCGCCTTCCGGTAGAGGAAAAGGGAGATCTCTTTAACTTTTTGGGCCAAGTCTTCGCCGATGATCCGGGCGCATTCCTCAAAGGTAATGTTCACATCGTGTTCTCCCTGCTCGGCCTTGGTGGAAGGGGTAAAGAGGGGCTCCGGGAGCCGGTCGGCCTCGCGCAGACCCGGGGGGAGGGGGAGGCCACAGACCCGGCCGGTCTCCTGGTATTCCTTCAGGGCCGAGCCGGTGAGGTAACCCCGCACGATGCACTCCACCGGAAGCACCCGGGCCTTGCGTACCAGCATGCTGCGTCCGGCCAGGATCTCCCGATAAGGCTTTAAGATTTCCGGGAATTCTTCCGGATCCGCGGTAAGGAGGTGGTTAGGAACTATTTCTTTCAGGAAATCAAACCAAAAAAGAGACATCTGGGTGAGGATACGCCCCTTGTCGGGAATGGGGGTGGGAAGGACCACATCGAAGGCCGAAATGCGGTCGGTGGCCACGATGAGGAGCCGGTCTCCCAGGTCGTAAATATCCCGGACCTTGCCCCGGGAGGCCAGAGGAAGATCCTGGAAATCCGTTTTATAGAGGGCGGTTGACATGACTATTCTACCTAAACATAATGGAATTATGGAGTATGAATTGGTGAATTGGGAAAGCACCTCTTAAACCTAGCTCTGGCAGTGGCCTTAACCGGTATTGTTCAGCCTCTGGTTTAGGAAAAGCCGAAGTGGGCCGTTCTTTTAACCTGTTGCTTTCTTTATTTGCTTTTGGCCTCCCTGGGCCTTTATTTTTTGAGGGAGAAGAAGAATGATTGAAGCTTATATCCTGATCGGAATTTCGGCCCTTTTGCTGGTACTCATAGCCTCTTATTTGGAAAAAAAGACCAGACCCTCTCACAAGTCGGCCTCCTAGGCTGCGGCGCGGGCCAGCTTGCGGGTGCGCTTTTTGAAACGGGAGGCTAGCCGCCGATAACGTTCGTACCGCTCCCAGTCCTTTTCCGCCCGGGCCTTTTCCGCCAATTCCTTGAACTTCCGGATCTTGGCCTTGAGCTCTCGCATGGACCCCCCTACCCGGCGCGGGGCCTCCTCGATCCCGTAGACCTTCTTGAGGGCGGAAATAAGCTCCTCCTTGTTCATGCCGTGGACCCCGGTAATTTCCGGGATCTGGAGGGCCAGCTCCCGCAACTCCTTGATGGTCATCTTTTCGAGCTTTTTGGGAAGAGGGGGAAGACCACCCTCCTGGGCTTCTGGGGCCTCGGCTTGCCTCTCCTCCTTCACCTCTTCGGCCATGACACTCCTCCCGGAAGTTTTTCCCAGAAGATAAACGAATTGTGGCCGGGCTTCAAGATTGTAGTTAAAATTAGGCCATGCTCCCTTGGGGCCTTCTCGAGGAGGAGGACTGGCGCATTCTCCGCGACCTTTACGCCCTGGCCCCGGACTGCGCCAAGTTCCTCTCCCGCAGATTGGGGCTGGATTTGGCCGAGACCATGCGGCGCTTGAGGCGCCTGGAGGCCCTGGGCTTTCTGGAGAGGGTCCAGGGAAGATTCCTTAAAAAGAAGGGGTTGCGCAAGGCCAAACACATGAACCACACTTATTATGAACTTTCACGCCCGGCGCGGATCTTTCTGCGAGGCGCGCTCTTTGAGGAAAGGAGGAAAGAGAGCCCATGATGGAAGAGGCGTCCTTTGTCAGTCCGGAATTGCGAGAGGGGGAGAGCATCGAGGTCCCGGAGGTCCTGCCCCTCATGGCCATCCGGGACATCGTCCTTTTTCCCGGGATGGTCATTCCCCTTTTTGTAGGCCGGGAGAAGAGTCTGGCCGCGGTCTCCGAGGCCCTCTCCGGGGAGAAACTTCTGGTTTTGGTCTCCCAGAAGGACCCCATGGAGGAGGATCCCACCCCGGAAAAGCTCTACCGGGTGGGGGTGGTGGGGCTCATCATCCGCACCTTCAATCTCCCGGAGAATCGTCTCAAGGTCCTGGTCCAGGTCCTGGCCCGGGTGGAGATCCGGGACTTCCTCCAGACCGACCCCTTTTTCAAGGTGCGCATTGAGCCGGTACGGGAAAAGGAGCCCGAGACCCTTTCCGTGGCCGCCGAGGCCCTTATGCGCTCGGCCCGAGAGACCGCGGAAAAGGTCCTGGCCCTGCGAGGCCTTCTCAATCCCGATCTTTCGGCCCTTCTGGCCTCGGTGGAGGAGCCAGGAAAACTGGCCGACCTCATCGCCGCTCACGTGCGCTTCCGGATCTCCGAGGCCCAGGATCTTCTCGAGACCTACGATGGTCTGCCCCGGCTGGAGAAGATCAATCGCTATCTTCAGCGGGAGTTCGAGATCGCCAGCCTCCAGGCCAAGATCCAGACCGAGGCCCAGGAGGAGATGGCCCGCTCCCAGCGGGAGTACTTTTTGCGGGAGCAACTCCGGGCCATCAAGCGGGAGCTAGGGGAGACCGATGAACTGGAGGCGGAGATCGAAGAGCTGCGGGAGAAGATCAAAAAGGCCCGCATGCCCAAGGAGGTGGAAAAGGAGGCCCTGAAACAGCTCTCACGCCTGGAGATGATGCATCCGGATACGGCGGAGGCTACGGTCATCCGTACCTATCTGGATTGGCTCATAGAGCTTCCCTGGAAAAAGAGCACCAGGGATCGCCTGGACCTCAAGGAGGCCCAGCGCATTTTGGACGAGGACCATTACGACCTCGATAAGGTCAAGGAAAGGCTTCTTGAGTATCTGGCGGTAAAGAAGCTCAATCCCCAGGCCAAGGGGCCTATTCTCTGTTTTGTAGGACCTCCGGGGGTGGGAAAGACCAGCCTGGGGCGTTCCATCGCCCGGGCCCTGGGGCGGAAGTTCGTGCGGGTCTCCCTGGGCGGGGTGCGGGACGAGGCCGAGATCCGGGGACACCGGCGCACTTACGTGGGGGCCCTGCCGGGCCGCATCATTCAGGGACTCAAGCAAGCCGGGGTCAACAACCCGGTTTTCATGATCGACGAGGTGGACAAACTTTGCTCAGACTTTCAGGGCGATCCCTCAGCAGCCCTCCTTGAGGTCCTGGATCCCGAACAGAACAAGGAGTTTGTGGACCATTATCTAGGGGTGCCCTTTGATCTTTCCCGGGTCTTATTCATCGCCACGGCCAACATGACCGACCCCATCCCTCCGGCCCTTCTCGATCGCATGGAGGTCATCTACCTTTCCGGCTACACCCCGGAGGAAAAACTGGTCATCGCCCGGCGCTATCTCCTGCCCCGCCAGTTAAAGGAACACGGCCTTTCCGAGGATCATCTCCGGCTTTCCGACCGCACCATCTTCAAGGTCATCTCGGAGTACACCTCCGAGGCCGGGGTGCGGGAGCTAGAAAGAAAATTGGCCGCCCTCTGCCGCAAGGTGGCCCGCAGGATTGCCGAGGGTGAGAAGGGACCCTTTCGCATCACCCCGGCCAACCTGGACAAATACCTGGGGCCCCCGGAGTATGTGGAGGATCTCCGCCAGGAAGAAGACGAAATCGGGGTGGCCACCGGCCTGGCCTGGACCCCCTACGGAGGGGAGGTCCTTTATATTGAAGTCACGGTCATGGAGGGCAAGGGCCATCTTATTCTCACCGGACAACTGGGAGAGGTCATGAAAGAAAGTGCCCAGGCCGCCCTTTCTTACATCCGGGCCCGGGCCCGGGAGCTGGGGATTCCCCCCAAATTTTACGAAAAATACGATTTACACATCCACATCCCTTCCGGGGCCATTCCCAAGGACGGGCCGAGTGCGGGGGTGACCATGGCCGTGGCCATGATCTCCGCCCTCTCCAAACGGCCGGTCCGCAAGGATGTGGCCATGACCGGGGAGATCACCCTGCGCGGAAAGATTCTTCCCGTGGGGGGCATTAAGGAGAAATCTCTGGCCGCCCTGCGCAAGGGGATCAAAAAGGTCCTTCTTCCGGAGAAGAACCTGAAGGATCTGGAGGACATCCCCCCGGAGCTTCGGCGAAAGCTGGAATTCGTTCCGGTAAAACACCTGGATGAGGTGCTCCCCCTTGCCCTCCTCCGGGCGCGCCGGGCCCGGAGGAGGGCCTAGCCTTTTCGGGTCTTATCTTCCCAGCTTGCGGGCCACCTCCTTGGCAAAGTAAGTGATGATAATGTCCGCCCCGGCCCGGCGGATGGAAAGGAGGCTTTCCAGCATCACCCGTTCCTCATCGAGCCAGCCCAGGCGGGCCGCGGCCTTGATCATGGCGTATTCTCCGCTTACCTGATAGGCGGCGATGGGGTGGTTGAACTCCTCCCGCAGGGCCCGGATGATGTCCAGATAGGGCAGGGCGGGTTTGACCATGAGGATGTCCGCCCCTTCTTCGATATCCAGCGCCGCCTCGCGCAGGGCTTCCCGGGCGTTGGCCGGATCCATCTGATAGCTGCGCCGATCGCCGAACTGCGGGGCGGAGTCCGCCGCCTCGCGGAAAGGCCCGTAAAAACTGGAGCAGTATTTAACGGCGTAAGAGAGGATGGGCACGTGGCTGAAGCCCGCCTCATCCAGGGCCTCGCGGATGCGGGCCACTCGTCCGTCCATCATGTCCGAAGGGGCCACCATATCCGCTCCGGCCCGGGCGTGCGAGACCGCGATGCGGGCCAGCTGCTCAAGGGTGGCGTCGTTGTCCACCTCGCTGTCCTTGATGATTCCGCAGTGGCCGTGGCTGGTGTACTCGCAGAGACAGACATCGGTGACCACGAGGAGTTCCGGAACCTCCTTTTTGATGGCCGAGATGGCCCGCTGGACGATCCCGCGCTTGGCGTAAGCCTCGGAGCCCACTTCGTCCTTTTTCTCCGGGATGCCGAAAAGGATTACCGCCGGGACCCCCAGCTCAAAGACTTCCCGGGCCTCGCGTACGGCTTCATCCACCGAAAGCCGAAAGACCCCGGGCATGGAGGAGACCTCCTCCCGCACCCCCTTCCCCGGACAGACGAAAAGGGGGTAGATGAGGTGCTTTACCGAAAGTTCCGTTTCTCTGACCATGGCCCGCAGGGCCTCGGTGCGCCTGAGCCTGCGGGGGCGATATTCCGGAAAGAACATACCTCACCTCCTCTTAAAAACTTGACAAAATTCGTTTATCATTATACGATCTTTTCAAAAAGGTGGGAAGGAGGTTTTTATGTCCTGCCGCATTCATGAGAAGGGTTTTACTCTGGTGGAGTTGGCCATTGTTTTGGTGATCATTGGTATCCTTTTGGGGGCGGTTTTGAAAGGACAGGAGTTGATCAATAATGCTCGGATCCGGAGGGTCCAGAGTGATCTCAAGGGGATCGAGGCCCTGGTCTGGAGCTTTTTCGATCGCTATGGCCGCATGCCCGGGGACTGTAACAAGGACGGGATAATAGACGCCCGGGTGAACAATAGCGTTAGTGACCTGGATAACGATCCAGATACTGGCTTCTGTGCCAGTACTGCTCCTGACGGTGATCGCGATCGTCCCTGGGCGGAGCTCAAGCAGGCTCAACTTCTTCCCCCCGACGCGGACAATCGGGATCTTTCTCGGCATGTCTTCAATGGGAGGTTTTTCATCGGCCGAGCCAATACCGGAGGAACCACTTACGTAAACGCTATCTCAGTAGTTGATCTGCCTTGTTTTGCGGCCAAGGCCATTGACGCCAGTATCGACGGCAATATCGACGCAGGCAAAGGAAGGGTAAGGCGCCTGACCGGGGCTTATACCGCCTCTACCACTTCGGATCCTACTTGGGGGTGTGCCTCGGAAGAGGATCTGGTCGATCTGGTCTATTTCTTTGACAAGCTACCCTAAAGTTTTTTGACGTTCTGCGGTGGGCCGCAAAAATGCGGCCCGCCGCGGCTTTCTTTGTTTTCGAAAAAGTCCTCCGCATTTGTCCTGTTTCCCTTCAGTCGGTAAAATCGGCTTGGAGGGTAATTCTTTCGGATCCGGGTTTTTTGGAAAAAGGAGGGTTTTGATGCGGAGACTTTGGGTCTTGTTTTTCCTCCTTTGGTATGGGTTTGCGGTTTCCGCATTAGCGGGCGGGGAAGGATTTACCCGGGAGGACCGGGAGCGCCTCCTTCGCCTCGAGGCCACGCTCAGGGTTTTCATGGAGCAGGTGGACAAGCGGTTTGAGCAGGTGAATCAGCAGTTTGAGCAGCTTTTCACTTTTCTCTGGATCATTACGGGGATATTCACGGCTCTGGTGGTGGCGGTGATTGGCTTTGCGTATTGGGACCGTCGGACGATTATTCGGCGGGCGCGGGAGGAGGCGGTGGAGGAGGTGGAGAGGATGTAGGGGGTAAGTCGGTTGAGGGAGTTGTTGCGGGCTTTGAGGGAGCTGGCCAAGGAGGATGCGCGGCTGGCCGAGGTCCTGAGGTCCTTCGGTTTGCTTTGAGGGCGGAGGGGATTAAAATGCAGGCGTGGCCAAGGCGCGGCTTTCTCTTGTTTCGGAGAAGGAACTTCCGGAGGGGCTTCGGCCCCTGGTAGTGGAGGTTGCGGCCGGAAGCGAGACCCCGCTTTTCAAGTTCTTTGAGCGTCTTCCGCGGGATCTCGCCGCCGACCGCCTTGACCGGCGCCGGTTTCTTCTTTCGGGCCCTCTTTGCGCCTTCCGCGACCTCCTTCGGGAGCACCTGGACCTCAAGTTCAGCAAGGGTCTTCTGGTCTATCTGGAGGGTTTTCGTCTGGATTGGGTGCGGGATCTCCGCCCCCGGCACGGGGTCATCCCCCCGCAGGATCTTTCCTTCATCCTCCTTCCCCGGGAGGAGGTCTTACAGCTTTCTCCGGCCCTTAAGGCCCGCCACCTTTATTTCGGGGTGGAGTTCGTAGGGCCGGAGACTCTGGCCTTGGAGGTGGTAAAAAGCCGTCTTCCCCTGGAGCTTGAAGGGGAGCCCGGGGGAGAAAGACGGGTCCTCCTTTGCGCCAGCCTTGCCGATCTCCTGGTTCATCTGGTAAAACCTCTGCTGGCTTTCCCTGAACTTAAGGGGGCTGCCGAGGGCCTCCTTGAGGCCCTGAGGGCCGAGGCCCCGGAATGCCTGGGAGAAATCTAGGAGGTTTGCAAATGGGACTTACGGTGGCGGAAAAGATCCTCGAGCGCCATCTGGTAAAGGGTTCTCTTAGGCGGGGAGAGCCCATAGCCATCCGTATCGATCAGACCTTGACCCAGGATGCCACGGGGACCATGGCCTATCTCGAATTCGAGGCCATAGGGCTTGACCGGGTGCGCACCGAGCTTTCGGTCTCCTATGTGGACCACAATCTTTTGCAGACGGACTTTCGCAACGCTGACGACCATCGTTTTCTCCAGACCGTGGCCGCCCGTTACGGGATCTGGTTTTCGCGTCCGGGAAACGGGATCTGTCACCAGGTTCACCTGGAACGCTTTGCCCGGCCGGGGAAGACCCTTCTCGGCTCAGACAGTCACACCCCCACCGCTGGGGGCTGCGGGATGATAGCCATCGGGGCCGGGGGGCTTGATGTGGCTATGGCCATGGCCGGAGAGCCTTTTCACCTGATCATGCCCCGCATCGTAGGGGTCTATCTCACCGGAAAGCTCCCTCCCTGGGTCTCGGCCCGGGATGTGGCCCTGTGGCTGCTGCGCCGGCTTACGGTCAAGGGCGGCCTGGGAAAGATCCTAGAGTATTGCGGTCCGGGGGTAAAGGAGCTTTCCGTTCCGGACCGGGCCACCATCGCCAATCTGGGCACGGAGATGGGGGCCACTACCAGTGTCTTTCCCTCCGACGAGGTCACCCGGGCCTGGCTTTATGCTCAGGGTAGGGAAGGGGACTTTGAGGAGATCCTTCCGGATGAAGGGGCTCACTATGATGAGGTGATCGAGCTTGATCTCTCCACCCTCGAGCCCCTTGCGGCCTGCCCTTCCTCTCCGGACAACGTAAAGCCCGTGGCCGAGATCGCCGGCCGTCCCGTGGCCCAGGTTATCATCGGCTCCTGTGCCAACTCCTCCCTTCGGGACCTTTTGGTGGTGGCCGAGGTCCTTTCGCGCCATCCGGTGCACCGGGACACTTGTCTGGAGATCAATCCCGGATCCCTTCAGGTGGTGGAGAACCTTGAGGCCCTTTCGGCCTTTCGCAAGCTGGTCCACGGCGGGGCCCGCATCCACCAGTGCGGGTGTCTGGGTTGTATCGGCATGGGACAGGCCCCCCCTACGGAGGCCATCTCCCTGCGAACCTTCACCCGCAACTTTCCCGGCCGCTCGGGCACCCGTCCGGACTATGTCTACCTGGTCTCACCGGAGACCGCGGTGGCCTCGGCCGTGCGCGGGGTGATCACCGATCCGCGAGAGCTCGGAGAATATCCGGAGATCCGCCTCCCAGAGCGTTTCATCCTCAACGACACCCTTCTCGTTCCTCCTCTTCCGGAAGAAGAAGCCCGGAAGGTGGAGATCATCCGGGGGCCGAACATCGTGCCCCTTCCCAAGTTTGATCCCCTGCCCGAGGACCTGGAGGGGGAGATCCTTCTCAAGGTGGGGGACAACATTACCACCGACCATATCATGCCCGCGGGGGCCAAGATCCTTCCCCTGCGTAGCAACCTTCCGGCCATAAGTGAATATGTCTTTTCGGCGGTGGACCCGGAATTTTCTCAAAAGGCCCTGGCCCTTAAGGAGAGGGGGCGGGCGGTGGTGATCCTCGGAGGCGAAAACTACGGTCAGGGTTCCTCCCGGGAGCATGCGGCCTTGGCCCCCCGCTATCTCGGGGTGCGCCTCAAGATCGCCAAGAGCTTTGCCCGCATCCACAAGGCCAATCTCATTAATTTTGGCATTCTTCCGGCGGTGCTGGCCAACCCTGCGGACTACGAGCGGCTTTCTGCGGGCGATCGGGTGCGCCTCAAGGGGATCCGCGAGGCCCTCTCTCAAGGAGCTACGGAGGTCCCCCTGGAGGTAGAGGGCAAGGGGGAGATCCCCTTAAGGCTTGACCTTACCGAGAGAGACCGGGAGATCATCCTTGCGGGCGGCCTCCTCAATGTGGTGAAGAAATGAACCGGGAAAGGCGGCGGGAACTGGGGGGTCCGTGAAAATCCGTCTATTTATCCTCATTATTGCTCTGGCCGGGCTTCTCCTCCTTTCCTTGCGACCCCTGGCCGGCTTTTATACCGAATATCTCTGGTACCAGGACCTGGGGTATCTGGGGGTCTTTCTTCTGCGGTTCAAGGTGGAGGCCCTTCTCTTTCTGGCCGCGGCCCTGGTCTGCGGGGGGCTCTTTTTCCTCCATGGCTGGCTGGTGCATCGTTTGGCTTCGCGGGAGGCCTTCTGGTCCCGGTATTTTGATCCGCGCCTGCGGACTTTTCTTTCGGAAAAATTCCGCGGGGCCTTTCGGCTGCTTTCCCTGTTGGTGGCCCTGGCCTTTGGGTTTTCGGCTCGCCCCCTGTGGTCCGAGGCCCTTCTGGCCCTAAAAGGAGAGACCTTCGGCCTCAAAGATCCCCTTCTCCATCTGGATGTAGGCTTTTACCTCTTCCGGCTTCCTTTTATGCGCTATCTCGGGGATCTGGCCCTGGCGCTCTGGACTCTGGCCTTTCTTTTCGGGGTCCTCCTCTTTCTCGCCTTTGGCCACCTGGAGGCCGGAGGGCGCCTGGGCCTGAGGCTCTCCCTTCCTTTTCGGAAATATCTGGCGGTGATGTTCGCCCTCTTTTTCCTGCGCCTGGCCTACGACCTCTTTCTGGACCGGGCGGACCTTCTTTTTGATTCCCGGGGGGTGGTCTTCGGGGCCGGCTATACCGAGGCCCGGGTGGTCCTTCCAGCCCTGAATGCCCTGGTGGTCCTTTCCCTGGTTGCCGCCGTACTTTCGGCGGCCTTTGTCCTTAAGCCCCGGCGGGAGATCCTCTTCGGCCTGGTCGGGGGCTATGCCCTGATCTATTTTCTGGGTCTCAAGTTCCTCCCCGGCCTGGTGCATCGCTATGTGGTCCAGCCCAACGAACTGGACAAGGAAAAACCCTATATCGCCCGAGAGATCCGTTTCACCCGTCTGGCCTATGGGCTGGAACGGGTTACGGAAAAGCCCTTCCGTTTCGGTCCTCCTCTTACCCACAAGGATCTTGAAGAAGAGGCCGCCACGGTTCGGAACATCCGTCTCTGGGATCACCAGCCGCTCCTGGAGACCTACAGTCAAATCCAGGAGATCCGCACCTACTATCGTTTCGTCTCCGTAGATAACGACCGTTATCTCTTGAACGGGGAGTTGCGGCAGGTCATGCTCTCGGCCCGCGAACTCTCCTATCCCGACCTTCCCAGCCGTTCCTGGATCAACCTCCACCTCATCTATACCCACGGTTACGGGCTCACCCTAGGGGTGGTCAACCAGGTTTCTCCGGAGGGACTTCCGGTCCTCCTTATCAAGGACATTCCTCCTCGCTCTCTGGTGGATCTTCGAGTCCTTCGTCCAGAGATCTATTTCGGGGAACTCACGGAGACCTACGCCGTGGTCAATACCCGTCTCAAGGAGTTTGACTATCCGGCCGGAGAAAAAAACGTCTATACTACCTACCGGGGAAAGACCGGGGTGCGGGTGGGGGGTCTCCTGCGGCGTCTCCTCTTTGCCTATCATTTCGGGACCAGCAAGTTCCTTTTTTCCCAGGACATCCTTTCTGACTCCCGCATTCTTTATCATCGAGAGATCCGGGAGCGGGTGAAGAGGGTAGTGCCTTTTATGCTGGTGGACCAGGACCCTTACCTGGTGATCGGCCGTGACGGGCGGCTTTTCTGGTTCGTGGACCTCTACACGGTCTCCGACCGTTTCCCTTATTCTCGCCCGGTAAAGGGTCTGGGCAACTACGTGCGCAATTCGGGGCTTGCCGTGGTGGACGCCTACCACGGTACGGTGGAGCTTTACCTCAAGGATCCGCAGGACCCTCTGGTGCGCACCTATCAGAAGATCTTCGGTATCTTTCGCCCCCTTTCGGCCCTGCGCGAGGATCTGCGGGCCCACCTCCGCTACCCTCACCGTCTCTTTTCCCTTCAGGCCCAGCTTTACGCCCGCTATCACATGACCGATCCCCGGGTCTTTTACAATCAGGAAGATCTCTGGGAGATCCCTAAAAGTCCCAAAGATCCGCGGCGCTACATCCGGGCTTACTACACTATTATGCGCCTTCCCGGGGAGAGGCGTCCGGAATTCATCCTCATGGTGCCCTTCACCCCGGCCAAAAAGAGTAATCTTTCGGCCTGGATGTGTGCACGCTGTGATCCCGCGCACTACGGCCAGATGCTGGTCTACCGTTTCCCCAAACAGACCCTGGTTTATGGGCCACAGCAGATCGAGTCCCGCATCAACCAGGATCCGGAGATCTCTCGCCAGATCTCCCTCTGGGACCAGCGGGGAAGCCGGGTGATCCTGGGGACCCTTCTGGTCATTCCGGTCAAGGGCAACCTCCTTTATGTGCAACCCCTTTATCTTAAGTCCGAAAGCGGGCAGATTCCGGAGCTTAAGCGGGTGATCGTGGCTTACCGCAACCGTATTGTGATGGCCGAAACCCTGGAAAAGGCTCTGGAAAGGCTCTTTGCTCCTTCTCCCAAGGAGAAGGCCCAAGAGGCCCTTGAAGAGGGGGTGCAGGCCCTTAAGGAGGGGGCCCGGGCCGGATGGGAATATCTCCGGGAGCTTTATCGTCGGGCCGAGGAGGCCCTGCGTCGGGGTAATCTGGAGGAGTTTGGAAGGCTCTGGAAGGAAATCGGACAAAGCCTGGAGAAGAGGCCATGAAAAGGAAGTTCCTGGTTTGGGCTTTGGGGGTCTCTTTCTGGGCCTCCCTGGCCTTGGCCGGCTCTTCCCCTTTTGAACCCGTGAAAGAAAGGCTGGTGCGCGAGGGGTTTTCTCGGGAGAAGGTGGAGGCCCTCTTTTCCGATCCCCGGGTGCGCTTTCTTCCGGAGATTATGCCCCGTAAGCTCACCTGGGACGAGACCAAACTCCCCTACCAGCAATTTTTGCGGCCGGAGCGCTTGGCCCGGGCCCGGGCCTTTCTTGAGGCCTGGAGGCCCTTTCTTTCGGAGATCGAGGCCCGGTTCGGGGTGGAAAAGGAGGTCCTGGTGGCCCTTCTTCTGGTGGAGTCCGACCTCGGCCGCCATCACGGCCATTACGAGGTCTTCAATGTCTTGGCCAGCATGGCGGCTTCCTCCGACTGGGAGCGGGTGAAACCCTACCTTCCGCAGGAACTCTCCCCGGAAGAAGAAGCCCGTTTAAAGGAGATTATGGCCCGCCGTTCGCGCTGGGCCTATAGGGAACTCCGGGTGCTCCTTGAGATCTCCGAAAAGTACGGCTTGGATCCTCTGGCCCTTAAGGGTTCTATTTTTGGGGCCTTTGGCTACCCCCAGTTCGTGCCCTCGAGTTTTCGCGACTATGCCGTGGACGGCGACGGGGACGGCCGGGTGGACCTTTACACCTTGACCGACGCCCTGGCCAGCGCAGCCAATTATCTTCGGCGCCACGGCTGGCGCCCGGGGCTCTCCCGCGAAGAAAAAAAGCGGGTCCTTCTCACCTACAATCACAGCGAACCCTATGCGGAGACCGTGCTCGCCATCGCCGAGCGTCTCAAGCCTCTGAAGGATACAGAAGGAAGGAAAGGTGGTTCCGGAAAGACCGCCGCGCCCGGAACTTGAGGCCCGGCTTTTTTCCCTGAGGGAGGCCTTACGAGACTCGGGCCTTGAGGGGGCCCTTCTTACGCATCCCCTGAGTATTTTTTATTTCACCGGGGCCTTTGCCCGGGCCCATCTCCTGGTCACGGAAAGGCAGCTGCGTTTTCTGGTCTTTCGGCCCCTGGAGAGGGTGCGCCGGGAAAGCCCCTTTCCGGCGGAGCCCTTCCGGTCGCTCAAGGGGCTTCCCGGACTCCTGCGGGAGGCCGGACTGCGCCGGGTGGGGCTGGAGTTCGCCAGCCTCTCCCACCGGGACTTCCTGCGTTACCAGGATCTCCTGCAGGACTTTGAACTTTCAGACCTTTCCGGAATCATTTCCTCCCTGCGCCAGATCAAATCCCCTTACGAGAGGGCCTGTCTGCGCGAGGCCGGACGCCGGCTGGCCGAGGCCCTCTCTGCGGCCCTCCCACGCCTTAAACCCGGAATGACCGAGCTTGAGGCCCTGGCGGAAATCGAGACCGAGCTCCGACGCAGGGGGCACCCGGGGCTGGTGCGTTCGGCCCGGGGAAACGAATTCGCCACCGGACTTCTGGTCTCCGGCCCCGAGGCCGTGGAACCCACCTATATGGTGGCCGGGGAGGGAGGACGCGGGGTGCCGGGTTTCCCTTCCGGGGCCAGCCTCAAGGAGATCCGACCCGGAGAGCCCGTCCTGGTGGATGTGGCGGGCTATTTTGCCGGCTACTATGTGGACCAGACCCGGATGCTGGTCTTCGGCAAGCCCTCCAGGGAAGTCCAGGAGTATCTGGAGATCGCCGAGGCCTTAATGGCCACCGGAAAGAGGCTTTTGCGCCCGGGGGTCTCTGCCGAAGAGGTCTATTACGCTCTTTTCGGGGAGGCCGAACGCCTAGGGGTCTCGGAGTTTTTCATGCGCCACGGGGAGGAGGGAGTGAACTTCGTGGGACACGGGGTGGGGCTCTGCGTGGACGAGGACCCGCCGCTGGCCCCGGGGGTGAAAACCCCCCTCCGTGCGGGTATGTGCCTGGCCCTGGAGCCCAAGCTCCATATCCCCGGTCTCGGGGTGATCGGTTTTGAGGATACCTGGAGCCTAGAGGAAGACTCTGCGGAAAAATTAACTGTGTTTTTGCCAAAATTTAAAATAATTTCTTGCCAATAGGACTTTTCGGATTTGCCAATAAGATTTTCTAATGATAAAAAATTAAAAAATCGTTTGAGGGTAGAGACGACCCTTTCATTTGGTAGAAGGTGCGTGTTTTTTCCACCAGCGCAGGAAGAGCTTGCGTTTGAGTGGGGAGAGGTGATCCACGTAGAGGACACCGTTTAAGTGGTCCAATTCGTGTTGGACGGCGCGGGCTCTTAAGCCTTCCAATTCCATCTCGAAGGGTTTTCCTTCGCGATCCAGGGCGCGGACCAACACCCGGGAAAACCGTTTCACTTTGGCGGAATATCCCGGGATACTGAGACAACCTTCTTCTTCGTAGAGTTCTCCCTCGGCTTCCACGATCTCCGGGTTGAGGAAAAAGAGGGGGCTTCGGGGGGCCTTTTCCTCCCGCTGGGCCAGATCCAACACGAAGATCCGCTGGAGTTCTCCCACCTGATTGGCGGCCAGCCCCAGACCCTTGGCGGCGTACATGGTCTCCAGCATGTCCTCCAGGAGGTCCTGGAGCTTCCCGTCTATTTCGCGGACTTCCTGGGCCCTCTCCCGGAGAAGGGGATGGCCGTAGACCAGGATCTTACGTATGGCCATAGTTTCCTCTCCAGTGCAGTGATCAGTCCTTCGGGACTGTAAATCATAACTAATATAAGAATAATTCCGAAAATAGCCACCTCATAGTCCTCAAAGTGGGTGAGGACTTCGGGAAGAAGGGCCAGGAACACCGCTCCGGCCACCGCGCCCCAAAGGCTGGCGATGCCTCCCACCACTACCATGGTCACAAACTTCACCGAGTGAAGGAAGGTAAAACTGTAAGGGCTGATAAAAGTCACGAAGTGGGCGTAGAGGGAGCCGGCAAGGGTAGCCAGGGAGACCGAAAAAAGGAAGACCCCCATCTTCAGACGCTGAATGCTGTAGCCTAGGGAGCGCAGAGCAGGTTCGCTGTCGTGGAGGGCCAGCAAGGCCCGGCCCCAGGGGGAATGAATAAGATGGAGGCTTAGGAGAAGGGCTAGAAGGACCAGGATCCAGGTGAGAAGAAAGGTCTGGCGAAAGGAAAGGAAGATCAGGCCGCCGGCCGAGAGGGGCGGTATGCCTACCAGGCCGGAGGGTCCCCCGGTAAGTTCCACCGCCTCTTTGAAAAAGATCTCCACGATCACCCCCAGTCCCAGGGTGGCCAGAGCCAGGTAATGGCCCCGCAGGCGCAGGGTGGGGACCCCTATTACCAGGGCCAGGGAGAGGGTGAAAAGCTGGGCCAGAAGGATTCCGGCCAGGGGAGAGACCCCGTAGCGGGTGGTGAGGATGCCTGAGGCGTAGGCTCCTAAGCCGTAAAAGGCTGCGTGTCCCAGGGAGACCTGGCCGGCGTAGCCCATGAGAAGGGAAAGCCCGATGACCACCAACACCTGAAGACCCACCATGGTCAGCACGTTAAAGAGGTATTCGTTCCGGAGGCCGGAAAAAATTCCCAGGACCAACCCCCCTAGAGCGGCTATCTTGAGATATTCCCGCAGCATCTTAGAGCTTTTCCACCCTTTCCGGACTGAAAAGCCCCTCCGGCCGCACGAAAAGGACCGCCAGGAGAAGGACAAAGGCCAGGGCATCCTTGTAAGCCGAAGAGATATATCCTGCGGCCAGGGCCTCAAGCACCCCCAGGGTGAATCCCCCCAGAAGGGCTCCTCCGGCCGAGCCTAGGCCTCCGAAGACCGCAGCGCTGAAGCCTTTGAGTCCCAGCATGGTTCCCATGTCATAGGTGGCAAAGGTCAGAGGGGCAATAACGATCCCGGCCAGACCCGAAAGGGCTGCACTGAGGGCAAAAGAAAGGCAGGTGAGCCCGGAGAGATTGATCCCCAGGATGCGGGCCCCGAAACGATTATAGGCACAGGCCCGCATGGCCTTGCCCCAGAGGGTGTAGCGAAAAAAGACCGCCACCGCGGCAAAGGCCAGGGTCGAGGACGAAAGGACCAGAAGGCCCTGACGGGGAAGGGCCGCTTTAAAAAAAGTAAAGGGGGGCCCGGAAAGAAAAGGGGAGACCGGAAGGGGCTCCTTTCCCCAGAGGAACATGGAGACCCCTTTAAGAAGGATGGAGACCCCGATGGTGATGATGATCAGGGTAAGGGGGGAGGCCTCCCGGGCCGGACGGATGGTGAGTCTTTCGGTGAGCACTCCCACCAGAGTGGCCCCGGTGAGGGCCAGGGGCAGGACGGCCGCCAGGGGCCAGCCTCGGCCGCTCAACCAGGCCGTAAGCATGGCCCCCAGCATCACGAATTCCCCCTGGGCAAAGTTGATCACCCCGGTGGCGCTGTAAATGATCATAAACCCCAGGGCGACCAGGGCGTAAATGGCCCCGTTTACCAGTCCGGAAAAAAGGAGCTCCAGGATCATTCTTTAAGCAGGTGAAAATCTCCTCCCCGAATCTCCACCAGCACGAAGGCCTCCCGCTCGGAAAGCCCGTTGTGGTCCTGGGGGCTCAGGTTGAAGATCCCGTGGATCCCTTTGATTCCCTTGAGGCTTTCCAAGGCGTCTCGGAGGGCCTTGCGGTCTGCTCCGGCTTTGGCCAGGGCCTCCTTGAGGAGAAGAAAGGCGTCGTAGGCGTGGCCCCCGAAAGAGGAGGGTTCCACCCCGTAGCGCGCCTTGTAACGTTTGATATAGCTCAGAAGAAGGGGCTTCTGGGGGTCGGAATCCGGAAGTTCGTGGGCCACGATGAGTTTGCCGGCAGGGAGGATGATCCCTTCGGCGGCCTTTCCCGCCAGCTCAATGAAACGCCGGGAGGCCACCCCATGGCTCATGATGAGTTTCTGGGTCATACCCAGCTCCCGCATGTTGCGGGCCACAATGGCCGGGCCCGGGTTGGTCCCCCAGCAGATCACCGCCTGGGCCCCGGCCTTGCGGATGCGGATGAGCTGGGGCTTCATGTCCGTGTCCTTAGGACCGTAAAGTTCATCGGCCACCAAGGTGATCCCGTATTGGGGGGCCAATCGCTTGAGTTCCTGACGCCCGCTCTGACCGAAGCCGTTGGAGACGGTAAGGATCCCCACCCGGGTGAGTCCCTGGGTCTTCAGATAGGCGTAGATCTTTTTTACGGCGAGACGGTCGCTCTGGGCCACTTTAAAGACATAGGGGCGCACCGGCTCCACGATTTTGATCCCCGCAGCACAGGATATGAGGGGCACGCGGAAGCGTTCCGCCAAGGGGGCCACAGCCAGGCTGGTCCCGGTGCGGCTCGGCCCGATGACCGCCAGCACCCGATCCTGGGTCACCAGACGCATGAACTTCTGGACAGCCAGGGTCTCTTCTCCCTGGGTATCGTAGATGATGGCCTCTACCGGGTGCCCGTTTATGCCCCCGGCCCGGTTGATCTCCTCCACCAGCATCTCCAGGGTCTTCTTTTCCGGATCCCCGATAAAGGAGGTGGGGCCGGTCACCGAAAAGAGGGCCCCGATCCGGTAGGGCTCCTTGGCTAGGGAAAGAGAACTCCAGAGGAAGAGAAGGCTCCCTAAGAAGACGGCCAAACAGTTGCGCATCTCGGGCCTCCTTTGTTTAGGTTTGCAGGGATAATGCCAGGAAGCTTTTCTATTGTCAAATTGAGAGGGGCCCGGTAAAAAGGGGCAAACTCCGGAAAGGAGGGCGGCATGCACCCTCTTCTGGCGGCAGAAGGCGAGCGGAGGCTCCTTCTGGGAAACGAGGCCATTGTGCGCGGGGCCCTGGAGGCGGGTCTGCGGGTGGGGGCGGCCTATCCCGGAACCCCTTCCTCAGAGATCGGAAACAACCTCTTTGCTCTCTCCCAGGAGCTCCCGGGTCTTTACTTTGAATTTTCGGTAAATGAAAAGGTGGCTATGGAGGTGGCTGCCGCGGCGGCGGCCTGTGGTCTGCGTTCCCTCACCTGTATGAAACATGTGGGCCTTAATGTGGCCGCCGATCCCTTTCTTACCTTGGCCTATGTGGGGGTGAAAGGGGGGATGGTGGTGGTGACCGCGGACGATCCCTCCTGTCATTCCAGCCAGAACGAGCAGGACAATCGCTATTATGCCCGACTTTCCGGACTCCCCATGCTCGAGCCGGCCACCCCGGAAGAGGCCCGCCAGTATACCGCCTACGCCTTTGAACTTTCCGAAAGACTGGAGGTCCCGGTCCTCCTGCGCACCACCACCCGGGTCTCCCACGCCCGGGGGGTGGTCGCCTGCGGAAGGCTGGCCGACTACCGTGCCTTTCCCAAAGGGCGTTTTGAAAAGGACCCCGGGCGCTGGATTCCGGTGCCCGCGGTGGCCCGTAAGCGCCATCAGATCCTTCTTGAGAAGCTCCGGCTGGCCGAAGAGGAGGCGGCCCGCTCTCCTTTCAATCGAATGCTTAAAGGCGGGCCCCTGGGGGTGGTGGCCTCCGGGGTCTCGGTGCTTTATGTGGAAGATGCTTTAAGGGAGCTGGGCCTTGAAGGAAAGGTTTCGGTCCTTTTCTTAGGCTTTACCCACCCCTTTCCCAAGGCCCTGGCCCGGGAGTTCCTTTCCGGGCTGGAAAGGTGTCTGGTGGTAGAAGAACTTGAGCCCTATTTGGAAGAGGCCCTCAAGGTTACCGCTCAGGAGGCCGGGCTTGCGGTGAAGATCCTGGGCAAGGCCGAGGGATATTTTCCGCGTTATCACGAATTTCATCCCGGGATGGTCAAGGCCGCCCTGGCCCGGGCCTTTGAGCTTGACTGGCAGCCGCCGGAGGCCCCGGACACCTCCTGGGTGCCGGAACTGCCTCCGCGTCCGCCTACCCTCTGTCCGGGCTGTCCCCACCGGGAAACCTACAAGGTGGTCAAAGAAGTCCTTCAGGAGTTGGGGGAGGAAGAAAATACGGTCTATCCCACGGATATCGGCTGCTACACCCTGGGGCTTTTACCTCCTTTGCGCATGGCCGACTACCTCCTCTGTATGGGCTCGAGCGTGGGGTCGGCTTGCGGCTTTTCGGTAGCCACGGATCAGCGCCTGGTCTCTTTCATTGGGGACTCCACTTTCTTTCATGCCGGCATCCCCCCTCTCATAAATGCCCTCTATCAGGGACACCACTTTACTCTGGTGGTCCTGGACAACGAGACCACGGCCATGACCGGGCACCAGCCTGTGCCCTCGCAGGAATTGCGCCCCGAAGTCCTGAAAGACCGGCCGGTGATCTCCATCGCCCGCCTCTGTGAATCCCTGGGGATCCCGGCCGTGGAGATCAACCCTTACAAGAAGACAGAGGCCAAGGAGGCGGTAAGACCCGTCCTTTCTTCAAAGAAACTTGCGGTGATCGTGGCCAAGGCCCCGTGCGTGCTTTATCGGGCCAAGTTCAAGAAATAGGAGGCCGGCGATGGCGGAAGGGTACCGGATTCTTGCCGTGGGTGTAGGTGGTCAGGGAATTCTTCTTTTCAGTCGAGTCCTGGGCGAGGCCGCTCTCCGGGAGGGTCTACCCGTGGCCATGAGCGAGGTCCATGGGATGGCCCAGCGGGGTGGGGTGGTGGAAACCAACATCGTTCTGGGGGCGGTAAAGAGTCCCTACATTTCCGAAGGGGAGGCCGACATCCTGGTGGCCCTCGAGCCGGTGGAGGCCTTACGGGCCTTGGGGCGTTGCCGGCGGGAGGCCACGGCGGTGGTGAGCACTAATCCGGTCTTCCCCCAAATCGTCAAGGATGGTTTGGCCACCTATCCGGAACTTCCGCACCTCCTTGAACGACTTAAAAAGGCCCTTCCCCGGGTCTATCTCCTTTCCGGGGAAAAGCTGGCTCGCGAGGCCGGATCTTCCCGGGCCTTGAATGTGGTCATGCTCGGAGCCCTTGCAGCCACGGAGCTTCTTCCCCTCTCCCGGCAGACCCTGCTTGAGGCCTTGAAGGCGGTGGTGAAACCGGCCTACCTTGACCTCAATTTGCGGGCCTTTGAACTGGGTTTTGAGGCGGTGGCCGGCCGTTAAGGCAGGCCTAGGGTTTTTTCGAAAAAGGCGTCTCTAAAGCGGGCGCCTTCGAGGTTGCTTCCTCTAAAATCCGCCCCTCTGAGATAGGCTTCGATGAGGTCGGCCTGTGTAAGGTCGGCCTCTCTTAACTGGGCTCCGGTAAGGTCGGTCTGGATAAGGTTGGCCTTACGCAAAATGGCCCGGTTGAAATTGGCCAGTTGGAAGCTACTTCCCCGGAGGTTAGCTTCTTCTAGGTTAGCCCCTTCAAAATTGGCTAGCTGTCCGTCTACGGCCTCAATCCGGGCTTTCCGCAGATCCGCCCCCTGGAAGTTGGCCAGACTGAGGTCCCCGGCCGCGAGATCCGCTTCCCGAAGATCGGCTCCGGATAGCTGAGCCCCCTTGAGAGAGGCGTTTCCCAGGTCGGCCTTACGAAAGATGGCTCCCCGAAGATTGGCCCCCAGAAAATTGGTGACCGCCACATAGGCCCCTTCAAAATTAGCCCCTTCCAGATCGGCTCCCGCAAAATTGACCCCGTAGAGATGGGCCCCCGAAAAATTTACCCCCCGAAGTTTTAAAAGGCTCAAATTGAAGTTTTCTAACTTAAAGCCCGAAAGATCGCCTCCAGAAAGGTCTTCCATATTTCGGATTTTGGCCAGAACTTCCTGATAGGAAAGTCTCACCGGTGTCCCTCCTTAAAATATTTTTCGGGCCGGCGCAGGCGTTCGATAAGGAAGGTGGTAGAGACCCGATAGCGGAAGGGAATGCGGACCACTTTTCCCCCGTAGCTTTTTACCCAGGCGGCCCCTACAATCTTTTCTTCCGGCCAGTCCTCCCCTTTGACCAGGACCTCGGGTCTCAAGGCCCGAATGAGGGCCTCCGGGGTATCCTCCTCGAAAAGGACCACATAGTCCACGCAGGAAAGCGAGGCCAGGACCAGGGCCCGGTGATTTTCGGGGTTTACCGGACGCTCGGGCCCTTTGAGGCGCCGGACCGAAGCGTCGGAGTTGAGTCCCACTACCAGGAAGTCTCCTTGAGCCCGGGCCTCGTAAAGGTAGCTCACATGTCCCGCATGCAGGAGATCAAAACAGCCGTTGGTAAAAACCAGACGATGCCCCAGGGCCCGGCGACGGGCCACCTCGTTGAGGAGTTCCGGAAGCGGCAGGATCTTTCTTTCCGGAAGAAGGGGGGGTGGAGAGACCGAGGTATTGAAAAGTCTTCGGGCTTGAGAGAGGGCCTCCGGCCGAAGTTCCACTTCTAGAGGGGCTTCCTCATCCAGGACTTCTCCCAGAAGTTCTCCCTCGGGGGAGAAGGCCAGAGCCACCCCGGAAAGAGGAATCCCTTGGGCCTCCCCGGAGGCCCCTGCCACCAATACGAAGACCTGGTTTTCGAGGGCTCGGGCCCGGGCCAGGGCCCGAAGGTGGGCCCTCCGGGCCGCAGGCCACTGGGCCAGGACAAAGATCACGTTGGCTCCCCGAGACACAAGCCTTCGAGCAAACTCCGGAAAGCGGATCTCGTAACACAGCAGCACCCCGCCCCAAAGACCTTCCCCCAGCTCAAAGATCTCCCGCCGCCTTCCGGGGCTAAAACCACACTCCGCATCAAGCCCGGGAAAGAGGGCTTCCTTTTCGGCCACTAATCTTTTTTCCCGGGGCGTTAAAAGCCAGGCCCCATTGGTAAGCCCCTCTCCTTCAAAGACCGGATGTCCCAGAAGGAGGCCGGTTTCTCTTTCTCGGACCAGGGATTCCACCTGGGAAAGGGCTTCAAGACCTGGTCCTTCCTCCGGGGGGGCGTATCCGGTGAGACTCAGCTCCGGGGCCACGGAAAGGTCGACCGAAGTCCGGGAAAGGAGATCTTTGAGGCCTTGGAGATTCTGAGAGATCTTTCCGGGGACTACTCGCAGGGGAAGAAGGGCTATTTTCATGGCTTCAGGCCCGGGCCACCACCGCCACGGTCACCCGTAAGGCCCCGGCCCGCTTGAGGACCCGGGCACACTCTTCGGCCGTGGCTCCGGTGGTGAAGATATCGTCCACCAGAAGAATATGTTTTCCCGAAAGGTCCTGCGGCTTTCGGAGCCCAAAGGCCCCGCGCACATTGCGCCGTCTTTCTCGGGCCGGAAGTTCGCTCTGGGGTAGGGTCTCCCTGCGGCGGGCGAGAATTTCCTCAAAGCCCCCGAAGGCCCAGCGGGCCAATAAGGCCGCCTGATTAAACCCCCGAGTCCGTCTTCTTTTCGGGGAAAGGGGCACCGGGATCACCAGGTCAAAGGGCCCTTCTTTCGCCAGGGCCTCTTTTAAAAGGACTGCCAGGTCTCTGGCCAGCACAAAGTCCTCCCGAAATTTGAGCCCCTGGAGCCATTCCGACACCGGAGGCTCGTAACGCAAGGGGGCTATCACCCGGTCAAAGGCCCGGGGTTGGAGGCAGTCCCCGCAGGGGTGGGGAGGGACCTCTGGGGGATAGGGCCGGGCGCACACCGGACAGCTTTTCCGATTCCAGGGAAGTTTTTCATAGCAGTCCTTACATACCGGGCCTTTTTCGGTCCATTGGCCACAGGCCAGGCAGCGGACCGGGAAAAAGAAGGCCTCAACGGCCCGCCGAAGGGTTTTGAGCCACCAGAGCCAGGAATTCATAGACCAGACGGGCGCAGAGGAAAAAGTCTTCCAGAAGGAGGTACTCCTCCGGGGAATGCACCCGCCGCATCCCGGTCCCCAGGATTACGCAGGCCACCCCGTGGCGGTTAAAAAGATTGGCGTCCGAGCCTCCTTCACTTTTCGTAAATTCAAGCTCAAGTCCTATCCTCCGACCGGCTTCCTGGAGAACTCCGAGGAGGGGATGATCCTCGGGCACATGGAAATGAGGGAACATCTCCTCCCGCCGGGCTTCAAATTCCGGGCGTCCGTCCGGCCCTTTTTCCCGGGTGACCTCCGCAAAGACCCCCGCGATCCTCTCCCAAAGCTCTTCGAGCCTTTCCAGACGGTGACTCCGGATTTCACCCTCAAGCACCACCTCTTCGGGAACGATGTTGGTGGCCTTCCCTCCTTTTATGGTGCCGAAGTTAAGGGTGGTCTCGGGGTCTATGCGGCCGGAGGGGAGCCTTGAAAGGGCTTCGGCGGCGATTTTAATGGCGTTAAGGCCTTTTTCCGGCTCAAGCCCCGCATGGGCCGCCCTTCCCAGGACCCGAATTTGAAATTTTATGGCCTCCGGGGCCCGCACTACCACCCGCCGAGGGTCTTCGGAGTCCAGGACCAGGCCCCAGCGGGCCTTGAGGAGCTTGTAATCCAGATAGCGGGCCCCCAGAAGGCCGATCTCTTCACAGGTGGTGAAGACCAACTCCAGAGGAGGGTAGGGCAGACCGCTTTCCCGCAGGGCGCGCACTACCTCGATGATAATGGCGATCCCGCTCTTGTCGTCGGCTCCTATCAGGCCGGGCTTTTCGTTGCGCAGGAGGCCGTTTTCCTCCAGGGGCCTTACCTGCGGGGTGGGTTCAATGGTGTCTAGGTGGGCCGAAAGGAGGACCGGGGGAGCTTCGGCGGTCCCCGGGAGCTTTACGATGAGGTTTCCGGTCTCTGATTCCGTGTAGACCGCGGAGTGGTCAAAAAAGCATTCTCCCCCCAGGGCCTCAAAAAGGGCTACCAGGTGCTGGGCCAGAGGCTTTTCCTTGCGGGAAGGGCTATCGATCTGGGCCAGGGTGAGGAATTCCAGTTTAAGTCTTTCGGGATCGAGCATCTCACTATCTTATGGAAAAGTCCCGGAATTCCCCGGTATAGGGTTCCTCTTTTACCTCTACGCCGGTGACCTGGGAGAGCGGAGAGCCTACATGGCACCAGCGCACCATAGCCTCCACGGCCTCCTCCTCTCCTTCAAATACGGCCTCCACCCGGCCGTCCGGGAGGTTGCGCACCCAGCCCTTGATCCCCAGCCGGTCGGCCTCCTTTTTGGTGTAGGAGCGGAACCATACTCCCTGGACCCTTCCGGAGATCCAGACGTGGACCCGTTTTTTAGCCATGTTCGCCTCCTAGGCCCATTCAAAACTCTGGACCAGAATACCCGCCTCAAAGTCCCGTTTGGTGAGGCGTTCCCCGATCTC
Organism: Thermosulfurimonas marina; assembly: GCF_012317585.1. NCBI lineage: Bacteria > Pseudomonadati > Thermodesulfobacteriota > Thermodesulfobacteria > Thermodesulfobacteriales > Thermodesulfobacteriaceae > Thermosulfurimonas > Thermosulfurimonas marina. The sequence continues at coordinate 331,823 of NZ_CP042909.1, read as the reverse complement.
TTTTTCCACCCATTCCGCAAAGCGGATTAAAATCCTGCGGACTTCCGGAGGAGCCTCTTCTATTAAGACGCAGAAGCTCGACGTTCATTTTCCTCTGGCCCGCCTCAACCAGGCCAAAAATTCCTCGTACGATAGAGTATTTAGCACATCTTCCTTTTCACACCAAGCCCGGCGGGCCACGGCGGTCCCCAGATGGATCTGGGCCATCTGGTCGGCCAGATGGGCGTCGGTCCCGATAAGAAGCTTTACCCCGGCCTCCTTGGCGGCCCGAGCGTTCACATCGTTCAGGTCCAGGCGATTGTAAAAGGCGTTGATCTCCAGGGCCTTGCCGTGGCGGGCCGCGGTCTCAATGACCTTTTTGAGATCCAGGGCGTAGGGTTCCCGCTCTCCCAGGAGTCTTCCCGTAGGGTGGGCCAGGGCGTGGACCAGGGGGTGGGAAAGGGCGGCCACCGCCCGGGAGGTGAGCTGCTCTTCGGATTGTTGAAAACCCGTATGGATGGCCGCGATCACCAGGTCAATCTCCGCCAGGACCTCGTCCGGGTAGTCCAGAGTGCCGTCGGAACGGATGTCCACCTCCGCCCCGAAGATCAGTTTCACCCGCTTGGAGCGGCGATTGAATTCCTCAATGGCCCGTTTCTTTTCCATGAGGGCCTCCACCGGTACTCCTCCGGCTACCTTGAGCCCCTGAGAATGATCGCAGATCCCCACCCAGGAAAGCCCCAGGGATTCCGCAAAGGCGGCTATCTCCTCGAGACTCGAGTGCCCATCGCTATATTTGGAATGCACGTGGGCGTCTCCCCGGATCTCTTCGTATTCCACCAGACGGGGAAGACGGCCCTCCTGGGCGGCCTCGATCTCTCCCCGGTCTTCCCGGAGTTCCGGAGGGATCCAGGGAAGGCCTACCGCGGCAAAGACTTCCTCTTCCTCTTTCCCGCCGATCCTTTCGTTTCCTCGGAAGATGCCGTATTCGTTAATCTTGAGGCCTCGCTGGACTCCGAGCTCTCGGATACGGATATTGTGGGCCTTGGAGCCGGTAAAGTAGGCCAGAGCCGCCCCCCAGCATTCCGGGTCCACCACCCTTACGTCCACCTGGATACCCGGTTTCACCCGGACGCTGGTCTTGGTCTCCCCGTGGGCCAGCACTTCTATGACCCGGGGATACCTTACGAAGACCTCCATCACCTCGTGGGGGCGCTTGGAGGTCACCAGGATATCGATATCCTTGACCGTTTCCCGACGCCGGCGGATACTTCCGGCCACAGAGATCCTTTCCACCGGGCCCTTTTTCCGTAGATACTCCAGAAGGTCTTCGGCCAGGGGGAGCACTTCCCCGAGGGGCCTCCGGCCCACCTTTTCCTTGAGGAATTGCAGCCCTTTAAGGATATTTTCTTCGGTCTTGTAGCCCATGCCCGGAAGCCGGGCGATTTTGTGCTCCCGACAGGCCCTCTCCAACTCCTCGAGGGTCTTAATCCCCAGGGTTTCATAGATGAGTTTGGCCTTTTTGGGCCCCAGGCCCGGAATCTCCAGAAATTTGAGGAGCTCCGGGGGGACCTCCCGCTTTAATTCTTCATAGAGGGAAAGGGTTCCGGTCTCCAGGATTTCCTTGATCTTTCCGGCCAGATCGGCCCCGATTCCCGGAATGCGGGTGAGCTGTCCCCTGCGGGCCAGTTCCTCCACGTCCTGGGTAAGGGCCTCAATGTTCTGGGCCGCCCGCTGATAGGCCCGTACCCGGTAAGGGTTTTCTCCCTTGATTTCCAGGAGGGCGGCCACCCGGCGAAAGATCTCGGCCACTTCTTGATTGCGCATGGCCTCAACTCCTCTGCAATATGATAAGACCGCTTACCGTAAGGAGAATCCCTAAGAGACGGGCCGGGGTCAGTTCCTCCCGCAGGAAAAGGAGGGCCAGGAGCGCGGTCACCAGAGGATAGGCCGCGGTAAGGGGGACGATTTTCGAGGCCGCTCCGCTTTTAAGGAGCATGAAGTAGGTGAGCATACCCAGGAAGCCCGCCAGAAGGCCGCTTCCGGCCAGCACCAGGAAATCGCGCAGGCGTAATTCGGCCAGCTGGCCCGCCTCCCCGGTCAGGATCACCGCCAGGGCCAGGGCCAGGGCGGCCACCCCGGTGCGCACCGCCAGGGCCAGAAGCGGGGGCACCGCCTGCAGGGCTACCTTTTCGAGGAGGGGAGAGGTCCCCCAGAAAAGGAGGGTAAGGATCCAGAGGAGGAAGATCCTTCCGTCCATCTCAGGCCTTGCGGTCAAAGAAGATATTCTTGCCCTTGATGCTGAGAGGCACCCCCAGGATCACCTGGGCCGCAAGCCAGCCCAGGCGCCGGGCCGCCACCCCGATGGTGTACATCACGCGGTTGTCCACACAGAGGTCCTTGGCCACCGAGACCGCCGAGCCCACGGCAATCCCCAGATCCACCAGGCGGAGGGCGCAAAGCGGGCCTTCATAGTCTCCGGAGACCTTTTCGGCCTTCAGGATGCGCTCGCAGTCCAGGCCGCAGGCCCGGCAATTCACCCCTACCGGACGCTCAAATTTGAGCCCGATGAGGACTACGGCCTCGGCCTGGCGCACATTTTCGGCGTCTCTTTTGAAAAAGGCAAAGGCTTTACCCCGTTCAGCAATTTTTTCCATCTCCCGAGCCAGGGCTTCCTTTTCCTCTGGCTCGGTGACGAGCGCGGTCAGGATTTCGTCCTGTCCCCGGGCCTTAGGGGCCGTGCGGGCCGCCGTCAACATGAGACGCCCCGCAAGCTCCGCCACTTCCTTTTCGGGATTAAGCTGCATAACCTCCCCCTCCTTATAGTTTTGCCAAAATCTTATCATAGGACCCTTTCCGAGATAACCGGCCAAAGGTAATCTGGGAAGGTCATGGCCTTCTGGTTGGAATGGGCCCAGGGTTTGGTGCTCCCTCTGCGGCGCAAATATTTTCGTTACTTCATTCTGGCCCAGGGGCTTTCTCTCTTGGGCCGCTGGGTGCACACCACCGCCCAGCGCTGGCTCCTTTATGAACTCACCGGCTCTCCGGCCTATCTGGGACTTTTGGGGGCCTTAGGAAGCCTTCCGGTCCTCCTTTTTGCCCTGCCGGCCGGGGTGCTGGCCGACCATTTTCCCAAAAGGCGGGTCCTGGCCCTGGCCCAGCTCACCGCAGCCCTTTCGGCCTTCCTCCTCTTTCTCCTCACCTGGGCCCATCTGGTGCGCCCCTGGCAGGTCCTGGCCCTGGCCTTCCTTATGGGGCTGGGGGTGGCCCTGGAATTTCCGGTCCGCAACGCCTTTATCTACGACCTGGTGGGAAAGGAAGATCTGGTTTCGGCCCTTTCTCTACATTCCCTGGCCTTCAATCTTTCGCGGTTTGCCGGCCCGGCCCTGGCCGGGGCCCTCATGAGCACGGTGGGCCTGGCTTTCTGTTTCCTCTTTAACGCCCTTTCCTATCTTCCGGTAACCCTGGCGGTGCTGGTCACCGAACTTCCCGAAAATCACCTCCCCTCGCGGGGCAATCTTTTCCAGGCCCTAAGGGAGGGGCTAGGGTATGCCCTTCGGCGGCCGGCTATCCGGGGGGTGCTCCTCCTGGTGGCCCTGGTGAGTGTGGGCCTTTTCCCCTACGCCGTGCTCCTTCCGGCCCTGGTGCGCGAGCTTTACGCCGGCGGAGGCCGGGAATTCAGTATCTTCATGGCCGCCAACGGCTTGGGAGCCCTTCTGGGGGCCCTCTTTGCGGGCACCGCGGGACGCCGCCTGCCCTCCTTTCTCCTTATTCGGGTCTCGGCCCTCCTGCTCCCCCCTGCGGTTTACCTCCTGGCCCTGGGTCCCGGACTCAAGGCCTCCTGGGCCCTTCTGGCCTTGATCGGCTTTCTCATGGTAAATGTGATTATGAACGGCAACGCCCGGGTGCAGAGCCTCTGCGGAGACGAAATGCGGGGGCGGGTGTTGGGGCTTTTCAGTTGGTGTTTTTTCGGGCTCTTTCCGGTGGGCTCTCTTTTTTGGGGGGCGGTAGCCGAAAGATGGGGGTCGGCCGGGGCCCTCAAGGCCGCGGCCCTCTTTTCCCTGGGGGCCATAATCGTCCTTTTTTGGAGCTCCGGAGGACGCCATGAGGATTGATCCGGAGACCTGGAAGCGCCTTTATGAAAGGGCCCGTCTCCTTTATGAGGAGAACGGGACCTCGCACCGCCTGGATCATGTGGAAAGGGTGATGGCCCTGGCCGAGCGCCTGGCCCGGGAGGAGGGGGCCGACCCGGAAGTGGTGCGCGTGGCGGCCCTCCTTCACGATATCGGTCGGGCCGAGGAGGCCCGCACCCGGGGCCGGGTCTGCCATGCGGCCTACGGGGCGGAACTGGCCCGCAAGATCCTGGAAGAGTTCCGGTTCCCTCCGGATTTCATAGAAAGGGTGGTCCGGGCCATTCGCCGGCATCGCTTCCGGGGTTCCGAGCGGCCCGAAACCCTGGAGGAAAAAGTCCTCTTTGATGCCGACAAACTGGACAGCCTCGGAGCCGTCGGGATCGGTCGGGCCTTTCTCTTTGCCGGAGAGGTGGGGGCCCGTCTGCACAATCCGGAGGTAGACCTGGAAAAGACCGAGCCCTATTCCCGGGAGGATACCGCCTGGCGGGAATTCAAACTAAAGCTTTCCCGGATCAAGGATCGTCTCCTTACTCCCTCCGGCCGCCGTCTGGCCGAAGAACGCCACCGCTTCATGGAGGAGTTTTTCGAAAGGCTCCACCGCGAAGTCCGAGGAGAGCTTTAGGAAATTGGGTGCGGGGGTGGGATTTGAACCCACGACCTCCGGGTTATGAGCCCGACGAGCTACCAGGCTGCTCTACCCCGCGTCCCGCCCATAAATGTAAAACCCTTCCCCGGAAAGTCAAGCCCCTTAAGTAATTTCCCTTTTTCTGCGCCAGCAGGCCACCCCCAAAAGACCGCTTCCGAAAAGGAAAAGGGCCGAGGGCAAAGGCACCACAGAGGCCTCGGCATAAGCACCCACCTCGCCTTCGAAATACCCCGTCTCTCCGTCGGTGAAAAATAAAGCAGCCACCAGAACCCCATCCTCAGACCAGGAACCGAGCCCATCGAAATCTTTGTCAAGGGAAGCCATGCTATCACTATAGCGTCCAGAGGGGCCTTACCGGCGCTGGCGAAAGAATTCCTTAAGAAGGGCCGCACAGTCTTCGGCCAGTACCCCTTCGGTGATCTCCAGACGGTGGTTGAGGCGGGGGTCGGTGACCAGGCGGTAGAGGCTTACGCAGGCCCCGAAGCGGGGGTCGCGGGCCCCGAAGACCAGGCGGGCCACCCGGGCATAGACCAGGGCCCCGGCGCACATGGGGCAGGGCTCAAGGGTGACATAAAGGGTGGTGCCGAGGAGGCGGTAGTTGCCCAACTTCCGGGCTCCCTCCCGCAGGGCCAGGATCTCCGCATGGGCCGTGGGGTCACAAAGGGCGATGGGCCGATTGTGGGCCCGGGCCAGGATTTCTCCCTCGGCGGAGACCAGGACCGCCCCCACCGGAACTTCTCCTTCCTCGGCCGCCTGCCGGGCCTCGGCTAGGGCCATCTCCATAAAGATCCGGTCTTCCGGTCTCAAGAAAGTCCCCTTGCCAGAAGGGCCAGTCCGAAAAAGACAAGCCCCGGACTGGTCCCCAGATACTCCAGAAAGAGCCTGCGTCCCAAGGGGCGGCGCTGGAGATAGAGAGTAAGCCCTAGAAGATAGGCCCAGAGAGGGAAGAGGACCAGAAGGTTCAGCTCCAGGCCCAGGGCCAAAAACAGATGGACAAAGGCCCCGAGGGCGATAAGGATTTTCAGGAGCCGGAAGGCCCGTTTTTCTCCCAGGAGGGCCGCCAGAGATTCCTTGCCCACGAAGCCGTCTTCAAAGAGGTCCAGAAGATCCAGATAGAGGGCTTGCCAGAAGGCAAGGGGCAGAAGGAGAAGGAGAGGGACCGGGTTTTCCCAGGGAAGACTCAGGATGGCGGCCAGGACCACCCAGTAGGCCGAGATAAAGAGGGTGCGATTTCCCGGAAAGAGGCTCCTCAGCCGGGTGAGACTGTAAAGGGCGGAAAGCCCTCCGAGAAGGGCCAGGGTTACGAAGGTCAAGGGGTCTAACTTCAGGGCCAGAAGGAGGGCCAGGAGGAAACTCCCCACCACCGTCCCTACCAGGACTCTTTCGTGGCGGGCGTAAAAGGCGGCCTTGTAAGGCTGGCACAGGGAGAGAAATCCCCGGGCCCCGAGGAGATTCCAGGTGTGGGCGAAGAAGGTGAGGAGAAAGGCCACCAGGGGCTCTACCGGAAAAAGAGATCTTCCGGTCAGAAGGTCCGCCCCGGCCGTAAGGCCGGCTACAGATAGAAAAAGAGGAATATGGAGATAGAGGGCCAGAAGGAGGACTCTGCGCCAGGGGTTGCGGTAGGCCTTGAGGCGCTCCACCACCCCGTTGATGAGCCAGTTAGGGGTGGAGGCCCCGGCGGAAACACCGAGGCGCCTAAAAGAGGCCAGTTTTTCCAGGGGCAATTCCTCGGGGGTTTCCACCAGGAAGACCTCCCGGCCTTCTTCCCGGGCGATCTGGGCCAGGCGGTTGGTATTGGCACTCCCCCGACCCCCCACCACCACCAGGGCCTCGCAACGGGCGGCGAGCTCCCGGATGCTTTCCTGCCGCACATGGGTGGCATGACAGATGGTGTTGATGACCTGGCCTCCGGGAAAGCGCGAAAGAATCTCCTGGGAGAGGACCTCAAAGACCTCTTCGTCCTGGGTGGTCTGGGAAAGGATTACGTACTTTTCGAGAGGGGGAAGCCTTTCCAGGTCTCCAAAATTGCTCACCACCAGGCCGCGGCCCTCGGTATAGGCCAGGATACCTTTTACTTCGGCATGTTCCTGGTCGCCGATGATGATTACCTGATAGCCTTCCCGGGCGTATTTGCGGGCCAGGGCCTGGACCCGGGCCACCCGAGGACAGGTGCCGTCCACCACTTCAAAACCCTGGCGCAGGAGGTTTTCCTTTTCTTCCGGAGGGACTCCGTGGGCCCGAATGATCACCACTCCTTCGCGGGCCTCCAGATGCTTTCGCAGATCTTCCACCCCCAGTTTTTGGAGAAGCTCCAGGGCTTGGGGATTGTGGATAAGGGGGCCGTAGGTGTAGACCGGCTTTTCCGCGGTCTCTGCGGCCCGGAGGGCCAGGCGCATGGCCCTCCGCACCCCCATACAGAATCCGGCCCGACGGGCGATCTCGATCTTCATAGCCGGGCGACTTCCTCCTCCAGGCGGGCGAGCAGTCCCTTTTCCGCAAAACTGAAGTACCCTTCCCGAGCCAGAATGAGGTGATCCAGAAGCCGGGTCTCCAGGAGACGGCCCGCAAGAAGGAGTCTTCGGGTGAGGGCGATGTCCGCCGAGGAGGGAGAAGGGTCTCCGCTCGGGTGATTGTGGGCCAGAATCAAGGCCGCGGCCCGATGGGCAAAGGCCAGACGGAAGACCTCCCGGGGATAGACCGCGGCCTCGGTGAGGGTTCCCCGGAAGAGTTCCTCCAGGGCCAGTACTCGACTCCGGGCATCGAGAAAGAGGGCCAGCACCACCTCCTGGGGGCGATCGGCCAGTTCGTGGGCCAGATACTCGTAGACCTCGCGGGCCCGGGTGAGACGAGGGCGGGTCTCCAGGCGACGACGGAGATAGCGCCGGGCCACCTCGTGGACGAATTTCAGGGGGAGCACGTTGCGCGGACCCACTCCGGCCACCCGGGTAAGTTCCTCCACCGGGGCCTCGAGCACCTCCGGAAGGGAGCCGAATTGCCGCAAGAGCTCCCGGGCCGTGCCCCGAGTGTCCCGGCGAGGGGTGCCGAAGGCCAGAAGCATCTCCAGGATGTCCTCGTCGGTAAAGGCCGAAAGGCCGTATTCCAGGAAACGCCGCCGCAGGCGCTCCCGGTGCCCGGAGACCTCGCGCCGAAAGACCGCGGTCTTTTCCATTTCCTGCTATTATATACGGCATGCGGGTGCTGGCCATAGAGAGTTCCTGTGACGAGACGGCGGTGGCCCTGGTCTCCTGCGGGCCGGAGGACTTTCGGGTGGAGGCTTCCTTAGTGTCCTCCCAGGTGGAGCTCCACCGGCCCTTCGGGGGGGTGGTGCCGGAGGTGGCCTCCCGCCGCCATCTGGAGGTCCTTTACCCCCTCACGGAAGAGGTCTTTCGGAGACATCGGCCGGAAGAACTGGATCTGGTAGCGGTGACCGCCGGGCCGGGTCTTCCGGGCTCCCTGGTGGTGGGGGTCTCCTTTGCCAAGGCCCTGGCCTATGCCCTGGGAAAGCCGCTGGCCGCTGCGGATCATGTGAAGGCCCACACCCTGGCCATCTTTCTGGAAGAGACCCCGGATTTTCCCTTTCTGAGTCTGGTGGTCTCCGGGGGGCACACCGCCCTTTTTCTGGTAAAGAGCCCTACGGAACACCTCCTCCTGGGCCATACCCGGGATGACGCTGCCGGGGAGGCCTTTGACAAGGTGGCCCGCCTTCTGGGGTTGGGGTATCCCGGAGGGCCGGTGATCAGCCGCCTGGCCGAAAGGGGAGATCCCCGGAAAATAGCCCTTCCCCGGCCCATGCTGGAAAGCCCGGATTTGGATTTCAGTTTCTCGGGACTCAAGACCGCGGTCCTGAACCTGGTCCGTTCCGGAAGATCCTTTGAGACCGCGGATCTTTGCGCTTCCTTCGAGGAGGCGGTCTGCGAAGTCCTGGTGGAAAAGGCCCGACGGGCCTTGAAGGCCCTGGGGCTTTCCACCCTGGTGGTCTCCGGCGGGGTGGCCGCCAACCGTCGCCTGCGGCAGAAATTCCTGGAGATGGGAAAGGAGGAGGGAGTACGGGTCCTTTTTCCCTCCCCGGAATACTGTACGGACAATGCGGCCATGGTGGCGGTGGCCGGATACTTCGCCTATCAAGACTCCGGCCCGGCCGGTCTGGATCTGGACATCCATGCCCGAAGTCTCTTTCCGCGCCTTGAGCTATCCCTCACCTAGGGAAATCCTTTCCGCCTTCGGCCTTTCGGCCCGCAAGTCCCTGGGGCAGCACTTTCTGCGGCGTCCGGAAACCGCTTTGCGCCTGGTGGAGGCGGCCGGAGTCTCCGGGGAAAGACCGGTGGTGGAACTCGGGGCCGGGCTGGGGCTTCTCACCTGGGCCCTGGCCCGGCGTTTCCCCCGGGTCATCGCCTACGAACTCGACGAAAGACTCCTGGCCCTCCTTCCCCGGGTCTACCCCTGGCCCGAAGGGGTGGAATTCCGCAAAGGGGACATCCTGCGCCTGGATTACGCCGCCCTTTTCCGGGAACTCTCCGGGCCCCTCCGGCTCTTCGGAAACCTGCCTTACTATCTTTCAAGCCGCCTTCTTTTCCGCCTCTACCAGGAGGCCCCTCTCTTTGAAGTCTGTGTCTTCATGTTTCAAAAGGAGGTGGTGGATCGCCTGCTGGCCCCTCCCGGAGGCCGGACCTACGGTATCCTTTCGGTACTTACCGCCCTTCTTACCCGGGCCGAAAGACTCCTGGTCCTTCCTCCCGCGGAGTTTTATCCCCCTCCGGAGGTCTCCTCGGCGGTGGTGAAACTGGAATTTTTGGGAAAGGAGGTGCCCTCCGGTCTTTTTCGGCTTCTTAAGGCGGCCTTTGGCCGCCGGCGCAAGAAGCTCCTGCGCAACCTGGAGACCCTCTACCCCCGCGAGAGGATAATCCGGGCCTTTGAGGAACTCGGCCTTTCCGAAAAGGTGCGGGCCGAGGCCGTGGCCCCGGAGATCTTCCTGGAGTTGGCCCTAAGGCTTGAGGCCGGAAAGACGATCCAGTAGCCGGAAGAGGATCCGGCGGGTTTCCTCATAATATTCCGGACGCCCGCGCACCCCTTCGGCCTCCTGCACAAAGGGCCCCGGCGGGGTCAGATCCTCCGGGCAGTATCGGAGGAGATCCTCGGCCCCCTCCGGGGTCATCTCCAAGTGAAACTGCAGGGCCAGCACCCGGTCTTCCCAGAGGAAGGCCTGGTTAAGACAGCCCTCGGAACGGGCCACATGGAGAGAGCCCTCCGGAAGGTCAAAGGTCTCTCCGTGCCAGTGGAAGGCCGGGAAATGCCGCGGGAGACCGTGAAAGAGCGGATGGGCTTCCGCCTCCTCCGTAAGCTCTACCGGGAACCAGCCGATCTCCCGGTAAGGTCCTTTATAGACCCGGGCCCCCAGGGCCTCGGCCAGAAGCTGGGCCCCGAGACAGACCCCGAGGATAGGAAGGCCCCGGGAGAGGGCTTCTTTGATGAAGGACTTTTCCTCCCTGAGCCAGGGGTACTGATCCTCGTCGTGGACGCTCATGGGGCCTCCCATGACCACCAGGAAATCGGGGAGCTCCTCCGGGAGAGGGTCTCCGGCGAAAAACCGGGTGGCCGAAAGGGAAAGGCCCCTCTGGCGGGCCCAGTCAAGGATGGCCCGCGGGGTCTCAAAGGGCACATGCTGAAGATAATGTAACTTCATGGGGAGCCTCCGAGGGTTGTCTGCGGGCATACTTCTGGGCCAGGGCCTTGCGCGCCAGATAGGCCTCGCGCACTATCCGCATGTCCTCTACAAAGTGGGGGAGTTCCTCTAGGGTTAAGGCCTGGGGCCCGTCGCAGAGGGCCTCCTCCGGCCGGGGATGGAACTCCACCAGGATGGCGTTGGCCCCGGAGATGACTCCCTGGGCGGCGATATGGAAGATCTCCTGTAGGCCGTCCGGGGCCTGCTGGCGACGTCCCACGGAGTGGGTGGGATCCACACAGACCGGAAGCCGGGTAAGCCCCTTGACCACCGGCACATGGGCGAAGTCCACCAGGTTGCGGTGGGGATCTCCCAGATTGGTCTTGACCCCGCGCAGACAGAAGATGATCTTGCGATTGCCCTCGCTGGCAATGTATTCGCAGGCGTTGAGGGATTCTTCCAGGGTGATCCCCATTCCCCGCTTATAAAGTACGGGAAACTCCTGCTGGCTCCCTACAGCCTTAAGCAATTCGAAGTTCTGGGCGTTGCGGGTGCCGATCTGGAGCATCACCCCGGTAGGCCGGCCCGCCCGCTCCAGCTCTTCATAAATCTCCTCGATGTGGATCTCTTTGGTGACCTCCATGGCGATCACCCGGATGCCGTATTTTCCGGCCAACTCGAAGAGCCAGGGCAGACACTTTCGGCCGTGGCCCTGAAAGGAATAGGGGTTGGTCCGGGGTTTATAGGCCCCCATGCGGGAGGTGGTGATCCCCACCTGGCGCAGGGCCTGGAACATGGCTTCTACGTTTTCCGGGGTGTCCACTGCGCATAGCCCGGCAAAGATATGGAAGGAATCCTGATCGAAGTAAAGACCGTTGTACTCAAAGCCCAGGGCCTCGAGGTCCTCGCGGTGGCGTCCGATGAGACGATATTTTTTGGAAACCCGGACCACCCTTTCCACCCCGGGCAGAGAGGCTATTTCTTCGTCGGGAATGCGGGAGGTGTCTCCGATGACATAGATCTCCACCACCCGGCGTTCCCGGCCGGTAACTCCGGAAATACGGGTCTGGATACCCTGGTAGTAGTGCAGGGTATCCAGGATGCGGCGGACTTCCGGCCCCGCCGGATCCACCTCGGGTTTGAGAATGACAATCATTGCCCTGGCCCCTCCTTTCAGGCTATATTGCTTTTAAATGGTACTCCTGTGCCGGTGGGCTGTCAAAAAGGGATGGGCCCTGGCCCTGATCCTGGTTGTCCTTTTTCTCGGGACCCCGGGGACTCTTTCGGGGGCGGACCTCACCATCGTGGTGGATCAACCCACCTTTACTCCGGTGGTGGTCCGGGTGCCCGGATTACCCGGAGCCCCGGAGCTCACCCCCCTCCTGCGGGAAGATCTTGAGGCCCATCTGGTCTTCCGGGTTCTCACCGAGCCTCCCCTTCCCGGGACCCATCTTCAGGAATACCTCGTTACGGGGAAGGTCCTTTCTTCGGGACCTCTTTTCAAGCTTTACTTGGAACTTCAGGACCTCTTTTCCGAAAAGATCCTTTTGAGGAAGGTCTTTTCCGGTTCTCCCTCCGCGGCCCCCTACATGGTGCACCGCTTTGTGGATCTGGCGGTAAAGGAGATGGCCGGCTTTCCGGGAGTGGCTTCCACCTGGGTGGCCTTTGTGCGCCGGACCCCTTCCGGAGACGAACTCTGTCTTAAGGATTTTTCGGGAAAGAGGGTGCGGGTGCTTCTTAAGGCCCCCATCATCCTTTCGCCCAGATTTTCCCCGGAGGGTCGGCGCCTGGCCTTTGTGGCCTACAGACAGGGACACCCGGAGATCCGGATCCTGGATCTGGCCACCGGAAAGATCCGCACCGTGGCCGCCTTTCCGGGACTCAATGCCTCTCCGGTGTGGTCTCCTGACGGCCGGCACCTGGTGGCCACCCTCAGCAAGGACGGCAATCCGGACCTCTATCTCCTGGATCTTTCCGGGAGGATCCTCCGGCGCCTTACCTTTGGCCAGGGGGTGAATACCGGGGGGAGTTTCTCCCCGGATGGCCGCTATCTGGCCTTTGTCTCCGACCGCACAGGCTCCCCCCAGATCTATCTTTACGATTTCGAGACCGGGGGCACCCGCCGTCTCACCTATGAGGGGCGCTACAATGTAGCTCCCCGCTGGTCGCCGCGGGGGGATCGTCTGGTCTTTGCCGGTCAGCGTCAGGGGCGGTTCCTTCTCTTTACCGTGGACCCGGAGGGTGGGAGACCGCTGGCCATAAGCGGGGAGGGCTCCTATGAGGCCCCGGCGGTGGCCCCTAACGGCTATTTCGTGCTCGCTCGGGGAAAGGGCCCGGAAGGGGAGGGCCTCTACCTCTTTCTCATCAACGGGGCGGCCCGGAGGCTCTATCTTCCGGGCCCCATCTTGGAGGCCACCTGGGGGCCCTGGCCTCAGTGAATGAGTTTTCCGAAGCGGCTCCACCGGATGTGGTAGGTCCGGGGGTCCCAGGAAAAATAGATGATCATGGCCTTGCCCTTTACATCCTTGAGGGGAACGAAACCCCAGAAGCGGCTGTCGTAGCTTTCATCCCGATTGTCTCCCATAACAAAAATGTGTCCGGGAGGGACGCGTACCGGACCGAAGTTGTCCCGGCAGAGGGTCCCGGATACGGCAAAGGGGTTTTCTACGCATTCGGGGACCAGGGGGTAGATGCGGGGATCGATGTGCTGTACATAGGGTTCTACCAGGGGTCTTCCGTTTACATAAACCCTCTTGTTCCGAATAGTGATGACATCTCCGGGAAGGCCGATGACCCGCTTGATAAAGTCCATGTGGTGATTTTGGGGATAGACGAAGACCACCACCTCCCCCCTTCGGGGGGGTCGACCGTGGTAGAGGACCCTCTTTCCGGAGTAGGGGATCCGAATTCCGTAAACTATCTTGTTGACCAGAAGGTGATCTCCCACCAGAAGGGTGGGGATCATAGACCCGGAGGGGATCTTGTAGGCCTGCACGAAGAAGGTGCGCACAAAAAGGGCCAGCACCAGAGCGATGAGGATACTCTTCACCCAATCCCAGACCTTCTCCCAGGTTTCGGTGGACATAGGACCTCCTTTTTTTAGATCTTGAGGACCGCCAGAAAGGCCTCTTGGGGAATTTCCACCTGTCCCAGGGCCTTCATGCGCTTTTTGCCTTCTTTCTGCTTTTCAAGCAGCTTTTTCTTACGGGTCACATCCCCTCCGTAGCACTTGGCCAGCACATCCTTGCGCAGGGGAGGTATGCGCTCCCGGGCCACAATCTTCGAACCGATGGCTGCCTGAATCACCACTTCGAAAAGCTGCCGGGGAATGACCTCCTTGAGGCGGGAGACCAGTTCCCGGCCGCGATAATAGGCCTTTTCCCGGTGGACGATTACCGAGAGGGCATCCACCGGCTGTTTATTGATGAGGATATCCATCTTGACCAGGTCCCCGGGTCGATAATCCAGAAATTGATAGTCTAGAGAGGCATACCCTCGGGAGACGGACTTCAGGCGGTCGAAGAAGTCCAGAACCACTTCCGCAAAGGGGAGTTCGTAGACGATGAGGACCCTTTCCGGGGTGAGGTACCGGATCTCCTTCTGGATCCCCCTTTTTTCTTCACAAAGGGTAAGGATGGGCCCAATGTATTCCTTGGGGGTATAAATTTCGGCCCGGATGTAGGGTTCCTTGACCCTCAGGATCTTTCCGGGATCCGGCCATTCAGCAGGGTTTTCGATCTCTATCTCCCGTCCGCCGGTAAGTTCGATCCGGTAACGCACCGAAGGAGCGGTGGTAATAAGGTTAAGGCCGAACTCCCGCTCCAGTCGTTCCTGGACGATCTCCATGTGCAGAAGCCCCTGGAAACCGCACCGGAAGCCGAATCCTAGGGCGGCCGAGGTTTCCGGCTCGTAAGAGAAGGCCGGATCGTTCAGCCAGAGCTTTTCGATGGCCTCCCGCAGGTCCTCGTAATCATCGCTTATTACCGGAAAGATCCCGGCAAAGACCATGGGCTTGATCTCCCGAAAGCCCGGAAGAGGCTCCACCCGGGCCTCGGCTTCGGTGACCGTGTCGCCGATACGGGTCTCCCGCACCTCTTTGATGCCGGCGGCAAAAAAGCCCACCTCTCCAGCATAAAGGACATCCACCGAGGTAGGATGCGGGGTAAAGACCCCCACCTTGGTGACCTCGTAAGTCTTTCCGGTGGAAAGAAGGCGAATCCGCTGGCCCACATGAATCTTCCCCTCCACCACCCGGATGAGGACCACCACTCCCAGGTAGGGATCGTACCAGGAATCAAAGATCAGGGCCCGGAGGGGGGCCTGGCGTTCTCCCCGGGGAGGGGGGATCTTCTTGACGATGGCCTCGAGGATCTCCTCCGTCCCGATCCCCAGCTTGGCACTGGCTAAAATGGCTTCGCTCGCCTCTAGCCCGAGGATTTCTTCGATCTCCCGGCGGACCCTCTCTGGGTCGGCCTGCGGAAGATCGATCTTGTTGAGGACCGGGATGATCTCCAGATCGTTTTCCAGGGCCAGGTAGACATTGGCCAGGGTCTGGGCCTCCACCCCCTGAGAGGCATCTACCACCAGCAGGGCCCCCTCACAGGCCGAAAGGGCCCGGGAGACCTCGTAGGAGAAGTCCACGTGCCCCGGGGTATCGATGAGGTTTAGCTGATAGAGTTCACCGTCTTTGGCCCGGTAGTAAAGGCGCACGGCCTGGGCCTTGATGGTGATCCCCCGCTCCCTCTCGAGATCCAGCTTGTCCAGGAACTGTTCGCGCATTTCCCTTTCGGAGACCGCCCCCGTGGCCTCGAGTAGACGATCAGCCAGCGTGGACTTTCCGTGGTCCACGTGGGCAATGATAGAAAAGTTACGTATGCGCTCCTGAGGAAAGGCCTTCATCGCTACGAGACACCTCCTTGCCGGCGCTCATAAAGGTAAAAATAAAATCCCAGCTTGACAAGGAGATTTTTTTTTGAGATAAGAACTCATACGAGGTTAGAGAGATGGATTTCTTGCAGCGGATATTTAAAAGGCCCGGCTTTTTAGGATTGGATATAGGTAGTTATTCTCTCAAGTTGGCGGAGGCTTATCAGAAAGGCTCACAGATTGTCATTAGCAATTTCGGTCAAATAAGATTACCCTCCGGAGCGGTCACTGCCGGAATTGTCAAGGACGAGGAGGCCTTCCTAGAGGCTTTCAACACCTTATACATGCATCTTAAGCCTCGATCTTCTTTTCTTAATCTAGGTTTGTATGCCTATACCGTCTTTTACGATCGCATACCGGTTGGGTTTACGGAAGGAGAAGACTTTAATCAGGCCGTCCTTTCCGAGATCGAAAGTTTCATTCCTTTTAATATAGATGACATCTACTATGACTATGTCCCTCTTTTACAAAAAGAAGAGAATAACATTGAAATAATTTTTGCTACAGTTCAAAAAGAGTATGTTGATAAACTTATGGAACTGTTTGCCAAACTAAAAGTAGAATTGAATGCTATAGATGTAGATATCTTTGCTCTTTCTAACTTGTGGGAATATTTATATGGCCCGGGCAAACGACTTATTTTAGATATAGGATACGGCCGCTCTTTGGCGGTCTTTTTGGATGAAAATGGTCCTCTTTTTTCTCGAGAAATAGATCTGGGTACTTCTAAGATCATCCGTAACATTGTGCAAGAGTTAGAAGTGAGCTGGGAGGAAGGGGAGAAGCTTCATCTGCAGATCCCTGAGGGAGAAGCCGGTTATACTATTCGCGAAATTTATTCCGAATTTTTTAGAAATCTTCTTGAGGAAATAGAAAACAGTCTTAATATTTTTAAGGCCAAGTATTATTTTTCTCCTGAAGAAGTCTATGTAATAGGAGGAGGGTCTTTAATTCCGGGATTAGAGGAATTTCTTGCCGAAAATTTGAAATTTAACTTTCGTTCTTTTTCTTTGCAGGATAAATTGTCTTTTTCTAAAGATTTCGATCCGGAGTATATTGACTATATAAACAAGGCCGGAGTTTTGGCTGTAGCCCAAGCTATTAGAGAGTTTTTGGTATGATTATTAAAATAAATTTTTTACCTAAAGAAAAGAAAAAGCCTTTCCTTGTTTTAGATTGGGGTAAAATTTATATTTTTTCTTTGGTTGTTGTTTTGTTAAGCATAGTTTTTTCTTTTTTGTGGTTGCATCGCCAGGTGCAAAATTTAGAAGCTCGTCAAATTCGTCTTCAACAAGAAAAAAAGAAATACGCCTTGATTATTGCTAAAATAAATGAACTTAAAAAGAAAGAATCTGAATTAAGCCAGATAATAACTACGGTTTTAAAGCTCAACAAGAAAAGAGGAGAGAATTTAAAAGTTTTTGATGAGGTGATGCTTTCTTTACCTCAAGAAAAGATGTATTTAACTAAGTTTTCCCTGAAAGATCGTAAAGTTTTCTTGCAAGGCTTTTCTTTAGATTATGATAGTGTGGCCCGATTTTTGACAAATTTAAAAAGGCGAAAAATCTTTTCTCAGGTTAATCTGAATTATGCTAAGAAAAAGAAAGTTCAGGATTACGAACTGGTAGAATTCAGTATAAATTTGGGTTACTAATATGCAAAAATTCAAGAAAATCTTTCAAAAAATTGAATACCGTATAAGAGAAAAAATAGAACCTCTACCTAAAAATCAGAAAATTGTTTTAGCTATCCTTAGTTTAGTAGTGCCTATCCTTCTTTATTTCTATTTCTTTGTCCGTCCAACCTATTATAAAATTAATTCTTTAAAAACGGAGATTGTAAAATTAGAAAAAGAGGTAGAAAAATATCGCAAGATGGCTCAAGAGCGGCCTCTCTTAGAGAAAAAATTGGCCGCTCGGGAACTTTTTCTCAAGCGTCTAGTAGCCACTCTTCCTACAGAAAAGGAGATCCCCGGGCTCCTGCAGAGTGTTTCTGCCGAGGCTCAGAATTCCAAACTGAACGTCATCTCCTTTTCTCCTCATCCCCAAGAGACTCCCCAGAACTATTACAATAAGATCGATTTTACCGTGGAAGTGGAAGGAGAATTTCCGGCTTTGGTCTCTTTTTTGGACAAAGTCTTGCATTTGTCGAGGATAATTCATATTGAGGCCCTAGATATCAATTTGAGGCAAAAAAAGGGAGAAAAAGAAGGAACGTTTCAGCCGGTACTTTATGCCCGCTGCGATTTTGCTACCTATCGGTATACGGGTAAATCCTTAAACACCGAATCCGAAAAAAGACGACGCCGAAGAAGATGAGAACCTTAGTGGGATTACTGATATTGTTGTGTCTGGTTAGTGCCTGTAAGAAGGAGGCTCCTCCGGCCAAGAGGGGAGCCCGAAAGGCTCCACCTCCTGCGCCAAAACTGGTAGATCGGGAGCTCCAGGAATGGGAAAAGGTGCTTGGCCAAGGAGTCTACCATACTCAACTCCGCGGGGCCTTTGATCCCTTTAAGCCCTTCTTCCGGGAGACCACTCCTGAGGTTTCTCGCAAGCCCTTATCTCCTTTGGAGAAATGGAGTCTGGCGGAGCTCAAACTTACCGGTATCGTCAAGAAGGGGAGGCACCGCTGGGCCCTGATCGAGGACCCCACGGGAAAGGGATACATGGTGAAGGTGGGGACCCGGATAGGAAACCGTGGGGGCTATGTGGCCGAAATTGGAGATTCTTACATCCTTGTTAAAGAAAAAACGGTAGATTTTTTGGGAAAAGAAAGGATAATTACCTCAAAAATACCTTTAAGGCCCACGGAGGGAGAACATGAGATTCCTTAGAGTGTGGGGGATTTGGATAGTTTTAGCCGCGGCGGCCCTAGGGTGGGGGCTCGCCCAAGCGGCTGACTATCATCTTCTACAGGATGTAGAGATTACCGGATCCCCGGACCAGGCTTCGGTGGTTTTTCTTTTTGAGGATCAATTGCCCCCTTATACGGTTTCCGCCAAAGAAGGTGGCCAGGGAGTGGTCCTTAATTTTCAGAAGGCCCGCATTGGCAAGACAGACTGGATACGCAAACTCAACAAACGCACCCTTATTCATAGCATCGATGTGGGGACTGAGGGGGAAGGCCTGCGGATCGAATTTTCCACCCGGCAGCCGGTAACTTATCGGGTAAAGGAAGAAGGCAAGGGGTTAATTCTGGTTCTCCAGCGCCAGTCCCCTGAGGAAAGCGCTCAGAAGGTTCAGAAGAAGGGTGCGGCCTGGTACGAAAAGGTCAAGATCCCGGAGATTTCAGAAGAAAACATTGAGGTTCCCCTCACCCGGGGGAAATATACCGGGACTCCTATTTCCGTAGACTTTCAAAACGCGGATATCCACGCCGTCCTCAGGCTTCTGGCCAAGGTGGGCGGAGTCAATATTGTGGCCAGCGATACGGTGAAGGGGACGGTGACCCTGCGCATGGAAAACGTTCCCTGGGACCAGGTGCTGGATATGGTCCTGGCCAGCAAAGGCCTGGGGATGATCCGGGTGGGCAACGTCATCCGGGTGGCCCCTCTGGAGGAATTGCGGGAGCAAGCCCGGCGAATCCGAGAAATCAAAGAAGAGCAGGGCCGGGAAGAGGAGGTGGCTCCTCTCAAGACCGTCTATTTTCAGATCAACTATGCCAAGGCTGAGGATGTGGCCGAGCAACTCAAAAAGATCCTTTCGGATCGCGGGGATGTGACCGCAGAGCCGCGTACCAATCAGGTCATCCTCAAGGACGTCCCCAAGGTCATTCGGGAGGCCCGGGAGCTTATCGAAAAGATCGATCAGCCCACCAAACAGGTCCTTATAGAGGCCCGGATTGTGGAAGTGCAGGATAGCTACGAACATAAACTGGGTATCCGCTGGTCCGGAGCAGGGTGGCGCCTTTCCCAGCATACCTTTACCGGGGTATCCCCTCAGACCTCCCTCTCTCTTGAAGATAATCTCGCCGCCGCTCAGGATACGGGGGTGGGTACCGGGACCGTGAACATAGGGATAGATCCCGGAGCTATCGTGGATTTAGGTGTGGCCGGAACCTCCCGTTTGGGCTTTACTTTTGGGCATGTGAGCCGAGAATCGGCGCTCTTTCTGGATACTCAGCTTTCGGCCTTGGAAAGTGAAGGGGTGGCGCGCATCATTTCGGCCCCCAGAGTTTTGACCGAGGACAACCAGGAGGCCGAAATCAAACAGGGATTCCGTATCCCCTATCTCCGGCAGACTCAGGACGGTATTTCCACCGAATTCGTGGATGCGGCCCTGCGTCTTAAAGTTACCCCTCATGTGACCCCGGACAACCGCATCACCCTGGAGGTAGAAATTGAAAAGAACGCTCCGGATTTTGGGCGCCAGGTCAACGGGGTCCCTTCCATCGTCACCCGGTATGCCAAGAGCCGGGTTATTGTTTCCAACGGGGATACCTTAGTTATTGGCGGGATTATCGAGCGGAATCTTTCCAACTCTCAAGGTAAAGTGCCGGGTCTTTCGAAGATTCCCGGAGCCGGAAATCTCTTCAAAAACCGGCAACGTTCTTTCTCTAAGAACGAACTCATGGTATTTATCACCCCCCGGATTGTCTCTGCCGACATTGAGGGGTTATAATCCGGGTTAATGACCTCGGAGGAAAGAGATTTTGCGCGGTGGCTGGTGGCCCTGCGGCGCCACCTCCACCGCTTTCCCGAACTGGCCTTTCAGGAGCACCGCACCGCGGCCTTTATTGAGAGGGAACTCGCCGCCCTCGGTCTTTCTCCCCATCGGGTGGCCGGAACCGGGGTGATCTGTGAAATCGGCTCCGGGCCTCCCTGGGTGGCCCTGCGGGCGGACATGGATGCCCTTCCCCTGAACGAGGAGACCGGCCTTCCTTTTGCCTCGGTGGAGCCCGGGGTCATGCATGCCTGTGGACATGATGGACACGTGGCCATGCTCCTGGGGGCCGCGGCCCTCCTAGTCCGAAGGCCTCCATCCCGGGGCGGAGTGCGGCTTATCTTCCAGCCCGCCGAGGAGATCGGGGGCGGGGCCCGGGCCATGATCGAGGTCGGGGTGCTTGAGGGGGTAGCGGCTATCTTTGGGGGCCACATTGACCGGCACTTTCGGGTGGGGGAGATTGCAGTAAACGAGGGGCTTATCTGTGCCTTTACCGACCGCTTTTTGGTCAAGCTTCACGGAAGGGGGGGACATGCGGCCTGGCCCCACGAGGCGGTGGACACGGTGGTGGCTGCGGCCTATCTGATTACGGCCATCCAGAGCCTGGTCTCCCGGGAGGTCCACCCCGCCTATCCTACGGTAATCACCGTGGGTAAGGTCCGGGCCGGCACCGCCCACAACGTAATCGCCGAAGAGGCCCTGTTGGAGGGGACCATCCGGGCCACGGAGGCCGAGATCCGCCTCAGGCTTCATGAGGGCCTGCGCCGCCAGGTGGAAGCCCTGAAGGGGCTCTTTCGTATCCAGGGAGAGATAGAGATCGTGGAAGGGTACCCGCCGGTGGTCAATACCCCCCGGGAGGCCGAGGTGGCCCGTCGGGCGGTCCTCCGGATCCTGGGTCCGGAGGGACTGGTTCGTCAGCCGCATCCCAGCCTGGGAGGCGAGGATTTTTCCTTTTATCTCCAGCAGGTTCCGGGCTGTTTCGTGCGTTTCGGGGCCCAGAAAAAGGGACACGAGCACGTTCCGGCCCACAGTCCGCGCTTTGACTTCGACGAAAGGGTGCTTCCCATCGGGGCCAGATTTCTGGCCGAGGTGGCCCGAATCTATCTCGAGGAGGAGGCATGATCGCCTTTCGCGAAAGCCCGGCCCTCACCCTGGGAATGGAGATTGAATTCCAGGTTTTGCGGGCGGAGGATCTTTCCCTGGCCCCCGGCGGGCCGCTGCTTTTGGCCGAGGCCCGGAAGGTGCCGGAGCTTGCGGAGTGGGTCCGTCCGGAATTCATCCGTTCCATGCTGGAGATCGTGACCCCGGTCTGCCAGGGGGTGGCCGAGGCTGAGGCCTGGTTGCGCGAAAATCTCTCACGGCTCTTTAAGATGGCCGAGGTCCGGGGGTATCGACTCCTGGCCGCAAGCCTCCATCCCTTCTCCCGGGCCGCGGAACAGAGGGTCTGGGAGGATCCCCGCTACGAGTCCCTGCGGGAAGAACTCCAGCTCGTGGGTCGCCGCTTCATCTCTCAGGGGCTCCATATCCATCTCGGCATGCCCTCGGCCGAGGAGGCCTTAAGGGCCTACCGCTGGTTTCGGCTCTATACCCCGGTCTTTCTGGCGCTCACCACCTCCTCTCCCTTCTACGAGGGGGAGTTCACCGGCTTCTATTCCTATCGCAGCAAACTCTTTGAGGCCCTGCCTCTAGCGGGCTACCCGCGGGATTTTCCCTCCTATGCGGACTTTTCGGCCCTGGTGGAAGAACTCCTGGGCCTCGGAATCATCAACCATCCCCGTGATCTCTGGTGGGATGTGCGGCCGCATCCCCTTTTCGGAACCCTGGAGCTCCGGGTCTGCGATCTTCCTTCCCGGTTTTCGGAGATCCTGGCCGTGGCCGCCCTGGCCCGAGCCCTGGCCCGCACGGTCCTTTCGGAAAAGGCGGAGCCTCCGGAGGTCCCCATGGAGATCCTGCGCTACAACAAGTGGCAGGCCGCCCGTCACGGCCTCGAGGGCTTTTTCGTGGATCCCCTCACCCGGCGTAAAAACACCTTCCGGGAATTTTTCCGGGAATTCCTTTTCCGCTGCGCCGGGGCCCTGGCCGAGACCGGAGAAAGGCCTTATGTGCTGGCCCTGGAAAGGGTGGTGGAAGAGGGGACCTCGGCCCACCGACAAATCAATCTCTACGCCGAAACCCAGGATTTCCGCCGGGTCATCGAAAGCCTCCTTGAGGGGTTCTGGTCGTGAAGGGGGTGGTGGCCTGTGGAAATCGGGAGACGGCCCGGGCCGCGGTAGAGATCCTTTCTAAAGGGGGAAACGCCTTTGACGCCGCGGTGGGGGCGGCCCTAGCCGCGGCCGTGGCCGAATGCGGGCTTACGGGGCTGGCCGGAGGGGGATACGCCCTGGCCCACCAGGGACTCCTGGCCCGGACCACCATCTACGACTTTTTTGTAAATAGTCCCGGCCTTGGGGGCTCCGGAATCCCGAATTCTTTAGATTTTCACCGGGTGACCCTCCACTTTACCTCCTCCAGTCAGGACTTTTTTGTAGGGGCGGCCTCGGTGGCGGTCCCGGGGACCCCTCTGGGATTAAAGGTCCTCAAGGAGGATCTGGGAAGGCTCCCCTGGGAGGAGGTGGTAGCCCCGGCGGTGCGGCTGGCCCGGGAGGGTTTTGTGGTGGACGAGCTCCAGGCGGCCTGTTTTCGGATCCTCGCGCCCATCTTTATCCGGGATCCCCTGGCCCGGGAGATGTTTTACCCTGAGGGCGGGCCTCCGGAGCCGGGAGTGCGTCTTCGGAATCCGCTTCTGGCCGACTTTTTGGAGGCTTACCCCCAAAAGGTGGAAAGCCTCTATCGGGGAGAATTGGCCCGGCGCCTGGTAGAGTTTCTTAAGGCCCGGGGAGGGCTCCTTACCCTGGAGGATTTGGCCTTTTATCACGTCTATCGCCGGCGGCCTTTGAAGTATGCCTTCTCCCGGGGGCACCTTTTTACCGGCCCCCCTCCCTCTTTCGGGGGGTCTTTGGTGACCCTGGGGCTTAAGGTCTTTGAGGAAGCCTTTGAGGGAGGCCCTTTGGGCTCTTTCGGCCATCTTCAGGCCCTTTCCCGGGCCCTTAAGGCCCAGGCAGAGTGGCGCAATATCCTTCTGGAGCACCCGGAAAAGATCTATACCCTGGTGGGGTCCACCGCAGGGACCACCCACCTGAGTGTGGCCGATAACGAGGGGAACCTTTGCGGGATCACCCTTACCTTCGGAGAGGGGGCCGGATTGGTCTTTCCCGAGACCGGCCTCATGCTGAATAACATTCTGGGGGAGGAAGATCTCCACCCCCGCGGGTTTTTCTCCTATCCTCCGGGCCGTCGTATTCCCTCCATGATGGCCCCCAGTCTTCTCTTTTCCCGCGGGCGCCGTTATGTCTTTGGCTCCGGGGGAAGCAAGCGCATTCGTTCGGCCCTCCTTCAGGTGGCGGTAAATCTGGCCTTTCTGGGGCTCTCCCCCGCGGAGGCCGTCTCCGCCCCTCGTCTTCACTACGAAGAGGGCCTCTATCACGCCGAACCCGGTCTGGGGCCTTTCCCGGAGGAGATCTCTCCGATTAAACTTTGGTCAGAGCGCAATCTCTTTTTCGGCGGGGTGCACCTGGTGGCTGACGATCTTTCAGCGACGGGTGACCCTCGCCGGGTGGGGGTAGTCCTTTATGCCTGAGAGGGTGACCATTATCGGGGGAGGGCTTGCGGGCTCCGAGGCGGCCTGGCAGCTGGCCCGCCGTGGAGTCCCGGTGCGTCTTTACGAGATGCGGCCCCGCAAGCTCACCCCGGCCCACCGCACCGGGAAACTGGGAGAGTTGGTCTGCTCCAACTCTTTGCGCTCCAAAGAGATCACCAGCGCGGTGGGGCTTCTCAAGGAGGAGATGCGCCGTCTGGGTTCGCTCGTTATGGAAGCAGCACTTGCCAGCGAGGTCCCGGCCGGAAAGGCGCTCGCGGTGGATCGGGAGCGCTTTGCCGAATACATCACCCGGCGCCTTTCGGAACATCCTTTGGTGGAGATTGTGCGGGAGGAGGTGCGGGAGATACCTCGGGAGGGCCTGGTCATCGTGGCCACCGGCCCTCTTACCTCCGAGGCCTTAGCCGAAGACCTCAAACGCTTGACCGGCGAAGATTATTTTCACTTCTACGACGCCATCGCCCCCATTGTCTATGCAGACTCCCTGGACTGGGAAAAGGTCTTCCGGGCCGATCGCTACGGGGAGGGGGAGGGGGCCTATGTGAACTGTCCCCTGACCAAGGAAGAATACGAACGTTTTGTGGAGGCCTTACTTTCCGCGGAAAAGGTGCCCCTTCATCCCTTCGAAGAACCTCGCTATTTCGAGGGATGTCTTCCCATAGAGGTTATGGCCGAGCGGGGACGAGATACTTTACGCTACGGGCCCATGAAGCCCGTGGGCCTGGTGGATCCCCGCACCGGGCGTGAGCCCTACGCCGTGGTCCAACTGCGTCCGGAAAATCGGGAGGGCACCCTTTACAATCTCGTGGGCTTTCAGACCAAGCTCAAGTATCACGAGCAGGAGCGGGTCTTTCGGATGATCCCGGGGCTGGAGCGGGCGGAGTTTGCCCGCTACGGTTCCATCCATCGCAACTCTTTCGTCTGCGCCCCCCGGGTCCTGAGGCCCACCCTTCAGCTCAAGGCCGAGCCCCGGGTCTTTCTGGCCGGACAGATCACCGGAGTGGAAGGCTATGTGGAATCTACGGCCATGGGACTTCTGGCCGGAATGAACGCCGCGCGTATTTTTCGAGGGAAGGACCCCGTGGTGCCCCCTCCGGAGACCGCTCACGGGGCCCTGGTGCGCTACCTTATGGAGGCCGATCCCCGCCACTTCCAGCCCATGAATGTGAATTGGGGACTCTTTCCTCCGCTTTCTCTTCCGCCCAAAGAGCGCAAGCGTCTTCCCAAAAGGGAACGTTACCGGCTTATGGCCGAGAGGGCGCTCCTGCGCCTTGAGGAATGGCTGCGCGAGATCGGGGAGGCCTAGGCCGGCCCGGCAATGTAATTTTTGAGAACCCGAACCTTGACCTCCGGAGAGACCTCAAGCACTACTTCATCCCCTTCCACCTTTACCACATGCCCCACAAGCCCTCCGGCGGTGACCACCTTTTGGCCGTGCTTGAGACTTTCCACAAATTTCTGGTGTTCCCGGGCCCGCTTCTGCTGAGGCCGAATGAGAAGGAAATAAAAGACCACAAAGATGAGGATCAGGGGTAGGAAGGCCGCAATCAGGCTCCCTCCTCCCTGGGCCCCTTCCGCTGGCGGAGCTCCCATGGCATAGACTACATCCCACATGCTCTTTCCTCCTTTTGGGCATAGAATTCCTGGCGAAAGGCAGAAAACCTCCCCTCGCGCAGGGCCTTCCTTATTTCCCGTAGGAAACGCAGGTAGAAGGCCAGGTTATGCACCGTGAGGAGATAATATACCAGAAGTTCTCCGGCCTGAAAGAGATGTCGGAGATAGGCCCGGCTGTAGTGGCGACAGGTATAGCAGGAGCAGGCCGGATCCAAGGGCCGGAAGTCCTCTTTGTAGGCCGCGTTGCGAATATGAAAGGAGCCCTGGGAGGTGAAGACCGTTCCCCGACGGGCGTTGCGGGTGGGGAGCACACAGTCGAACATATCTACCCCCCGGGCTACGGCCTCCAGGATGTCCTCCGGAGTCCCCACCCCCATAAGGTATCGGGGGCAGTCTGCGGGAAGCTCCGCCACACTCACCTCGAGCATGCGGAAGAGGAGTTCCTTGGGTTCGCCCACGGAAAGACCCCCCACGGCGTAACCGTCAAAGGAGAGAGAGACCAGGGTGCGGGCGGAGGCCCGCCGGAGATCCTCAAACATTCCTCCCTGAACGATCCCGAAAAGAAGGGCCCCCTGGGGATCCTGCCTTTTCCACCAGGAAAGAGAGCGCTCGGCCCAGGCATGAGTGAGGTCGGTGAGGCGTTGGGTCTCCTGCCGGGGACAGGGATAAGGGATACACACGTCAAGGACCATCCGGATGTCGGAGCCCAGGGCCTCCTGAATGGCCAGGGACTCCTCCGGGGTGAGAAAGAGTTCGGCCCCGTCGAGGTGGGAGCGGAAGCGTACCCCTTCTTCGAGGATCTCCCGCAAGGGGGCCAGACTGAAGACTTGGAAGCCTCCGCTGTCGGTGAGGATGGTTCGGGGCCAATTCATGAAGCGGTGAAGCCCTCCGGCCCGGCGGATGACCTCCGGCCCGGGACGTAGCCAGAGATGATAGGTGTTGGCCAGGATTACCCGGGCCGAAAGTCCGGCCACTACCTCCGGGGGCACGGCCTTGACCGAGCCTGCGGTGGCCACGGGCATGAAGACCGGGGTCTCCACCACCCCGCGCCGGGTGGTGAGAAGCCCCAACCGGGCCGAGGTTTGAGAGTCCTCCTTGAGGAGGCGAAAATTACCGCTCATGGGCGGCTTCAGTATAGCAGGTTGATCCGGTTGGCCAATCGCAGGCCCGAAAGAGGGGCCTCCTCGGCCAGCCCCCGACCCTGGATGAGGACCCAGTGACTGTGTCCCAGTCCTTCGGGAAGGACCAGGAGTTTCAGGGCCTCCCGGTCGCGAAAGGTGTTTTCCGAGACTTCTGCCAGAACCTCTTCCACCCTCAGTCCCACCAGAAAGGGGCCCTGCTGGATGAAACCCAGGTTCAGAAAGCCGTACTTCTCCCCCAGCTCCCGCAGGGCGGTGAAATCCACGTGGGCGGTGAGATCCTGGTGCCCGGGCCGGGCATAAGGGTTTTCCGAGGCCCGATGGCGAAAATAGGCCAAAAGCGTTCCCCGGCTCCTTTGGGGATGATAATAGTCCGGCCGGGGAAAGCCGTAGTCCAGGGTAAGAATAGCCCCGCGCACCA
This sequence comes from Thermosulfurimonas marina, assembly GCF_012317585.1. Classification (NCBI taxonomy): domain Bacteria; kingdom Pseudomonadati; phylum Thermodesulfobacteriota; class Thermodesulfobacteria; order Thermodesulfobacteriales; family Thermodesulfobacteriaceae; genus Thermosulfurimonas; species Thermosulfurimonas marina. Next base: position 304,951 of record NZ_CP042909.1, on the reverse strand, counting down.
GTTTTTTGGATAGCTCCTTGTAGAGGGGCTCGTAGGCCAGGCAGACCTCCGTGCGGTAGCCCTCCGGCCAGTAAAGGGCGTAAGGGAGCACCCGTTTTAGGATCTCCGGCTGGCTGATTTCCGAAAGCACTTCTCTGATCTCGCCCCCGGAGACCTCCACATAGACTTCCTTGAGGTCCTCCGGGGTCTTCTCCAAGAGATGCACCGGGAGGCTGTCGAAAAGTTCGTTGGAAAGGAAGACCCCGGTGAAGGGGGGTATCTCCGAAAGATCTTTCACCCAGCGCACCCTAGAAGCATGGGGTCGCAGGGTTTCCTCCTGTAGGCTTTTTAAGTTGGGGAGGGGCTCCACGATGAGGTAGGGGAAGGGGCGTCCCTTTCGTTCCAGATAATCCAAAAGGTCCCGGGCCAGCCAACCCTCTCCGGCTCCGGCCTCCACTAGGAGAAATTCCTCCGGGGCCCCCAGAAGTTCGTATATTTCTAGGATCTGGCGGGCCAGGGTGGCCCCGAAGACCCGGTGGACGGTGGGAGAGGTGAAGTAGTCTCCTTCTCGGCCCAGGCGTGGCCCTCGGGCATAATAGCCGTAGCGCTCGTGGTAGAGGCAGAGCTCCATGTAACGGGCGAAGGTCATGGGGGATTCGGCCTCTAGGATCTCCAGCAACATGCCCTCATTATAACCAGAGGGGCTTTTCTCGCCGAAGAACCCGGGATATGTTTGGGCCATGCGCTTCATTGACTTGGCCCGCGGCTACGCCCGCTACGGAAAAGAGATTGAAGAAGCCGTCCTGCGCGTCCTGCGGAGTACCCAATACATCCTGGGGCCGGAGGTGGCGGCCCTGGAGGAGGAGTTGGCCCGCTGGGTAGGGGTGCGTTATGCCATCGGGGTCTCCTCCGGCACCGACGCCCTCTACCTCATCCTCAAGGCCTTGGACCTTCCGGCCGGCTCCCGGGTTCTTCTTCCCTCCTTCACTTTTGTGGCCACCGCCGAGGTGGTACGCCGGGCCGGTCTGGTCCCCCACTTTGTAGACCTTGATCCGGAGACCTTTAATCTTTCGGTGGAGGCGGTGGCCGAGGCCTTGGAGAAGCTGGGCTCTGAGGTCTCGGCGGTGGTGGCGGTGAGCCTTTTTGGGCTTCCGGCGGATTTCCTTCGCCTGGAACCCCTCTGTGAAAAACACGGGGTAGTCCTGATCGAAGATGCCTGCCAATCCCTGGGGGCGGAGCTTTTTGGTCGGCGCTCCGGGAGCTTTGGCCGGGCCGCGGCCACCTCCTTTTTTCCGGCCAAACCCCTCGGCGGGGCCGGAGACGGGGGGATGGTCTTTACCAACGATGCGGAGCTAGCCGAACGCATAAGGGCCCTGCGGGTCCATGGCCAGACCCGGACCTACTTTTACGAGTATTCCGGAATCAACGGCCGGCTGGATGAGATCCAGGCAGCCATCCTGCGGGTAAAGTTGCGCTACTTTGAGGAGGAGTTGCGCCTACGAGAGGGGGTGGCCCGGAGATATTTTCGCGAGCTTTCCGGGATTCCGGAGGTGAGGCTCCCGGTGGTTCCGGAAGGGGTACGCTCCTCCTGGGCTCAGTTCACCCTGCGGGTAAAGGATCGGGACCGAGTCCGGAAATTCCTCTCGGAAAAAGGAATCCCCACCGCGGTCTATTATCCCCTGCCGCTTCACCTCCAGCCGGTCTTTCGGGACCTGGGTTTTTCCGAAGGAAGCCTTCCGGAGACGGAAAGGGCGGCCCGGGAGGTCCTGAGCCTCCCCATGCATCCCTATCTCCAGGCCGAAGAGCAGGCCCTCATCGCCCATCTCCTAAGGGAGTTTTATCGATGAAGACCTGGGCGGTCTTTGTTTCCGTACCCTTCGATCTCCTGCGGGAAAAGTACCTTTCTCTGGTCCTGGAGCGCCGCCTTCCGGTGGAAGTCTCCCTGGACCGGGAGGCCTTGGACCAGTTTTCCTTTCAGGATTTTGCGCAGGTGGCTCAAGGGTTACAGGAGGCCGGACTCCCCTGCACCGTACACGCCCCCTTCTGTGACCTTTCCCCCGGGGCGCTTGATGCCCTGGTGCGCCAGGCCAGCCTGCGCCGGTTGCGGGAGGCCCTGCGGGTGGCCGCCCTTTTTGCCCCCCAGGCGGTGGTCCTCCACAGCGGCTATCATCCGGGCTATCACCGGGAGATCCTAGACCGCTGGCGGAATCGGCTCTATGAATCTTTGGAAGTGCTGCTTTCGGAGGCCGAGGAACTGGGGCTAAAAATCCTCCTGGAAAATGTCTTTGAGCCCTCGGCCGAGGTCCTGCGTCCTATCTTTGAAAGATTCCCGCCGCTCGGCTGGTGCTTTGATCCCGGCCACGCCTATGCCTTTGCCCGGACCACCTGGAGGGACTGGCTTCCGGTGCTCCACCCTTATCTGGGAGAGATCCATCTTCACGACAACCGCGGAGACTGGGACGAGCACCTGGCCCTGGGAAAGGGAAAGATTCCTTTTCCGGAGATCTTCGGCTTTCTCAAGGAAAAGGGCCGGCTTCCCCTCCTCACCCTTGAGGCCCACCGGGAAGAGGATGTGGAGCCGGGACTTGCCTATCTCAGGGGTTTGCTCGGCAGGGACCCTGCCGCTTAGGGGGTCAGCCCCCGGTAGAGTGGATAAAGAGTACGCGCTCCTCCACCGGAATCCTTCGGCGCTCCACCGGAGGAGGGCTGGGACGGGCCTTTAATTCCTCAAAGGAAGGCAGGACCTCCGGCCCCCCAAAGGCGATCTCCTTTCCCGAGGTCACCTCCGCCAAGACGAATTCCCTTCCGTTGGTCTGGAGGACCAGGGGAGGGGGTGTACGGGGGAAGGCCAGGCGGGCGTAGGCCAGAAGGGCCCGCAGGCGGGACCTCACCGCCCCCGGAGCATAGTCCGCCACCATAAGAGGCCGGCCTTCAGAGACCACCACGAAAGCCGCCCGCACCCGTTGAGGAGAAAGCCCCAGATTGAGGAGGACCTCCGGAGGCTCCTTTAGGGTGTCCTCCGGAAAGCCACGGGCCAGGAAGAATTCTCTAAGCTCCACGGAGGAACCTCCCTCGGGCCTGGCGCCAGAGGGCCTCCACTTCTTCGCGCCGGAGTCCGGCCCCTAGTCCCACGGCCAGGGCCTCTTCCCGGGTCATAAAGTCCCCGGGGGCGTGCCCGTCGGAGTTGATTACCAGGGGGGCCCGGTATTTCAAGGCCAGCCGGGCTACGTGTCCGTTGGCCAGGCAGTGTCCCTTGCGTCCGGAGATCTCCAGGAAGACCCCCTTTTCCGCGGCCAGACGCACCTCTTCTTCGGAGATGAGCCCCGGATGGGCCAGGATGTCCGCCCCGGCCTCCAGGGCCGCCCGGTTGGTCCCCGGAGCCACAGGCTCGGCTAGGGTCTCCCCGTGGACCACCACGATTTCTGCCCCTAACTGCCGGGCCCGTCTCACCAGCTCCGGAATGAGCGGCGGGGGGACATGGGTGATCTCGATTCCCGCAAGGAGGCGGCAGGGGCTGGCCGCGTTGAGCTCTGCGGCGGCCTTTTTGAGGCGAGGAAGAATGAGGTCCAAGTTGGAAGAGTCCGCATGATCCGTGATGGCTACCGCCTCATAGCCCAGCACCGCCACCCGCCGCAGGAGTTCGGCCGGAATAAGCTCCCCATCACTAAAGATAGAATGGCAATGGAGGTCGAACATCTTTACATCTTGTATTTGAAGGCCTTGGGGTCGAGCTGTTCCAGAAGCTCCTTGAGTTTTTCCTTTTCCTCTTCGGTGCCGGCGGTGGCCATCTCTTCTTCGGCCTGGCGGCGGGCCTCCTCGGCCAGGGCCTGACTCTTGGCCAGGACTTCTTCATAAACGTAGATCTCGGCTCCGGTGCGCAGGGCCAGAGCCACCGCATCGCTGGGTCGGGCGTCGATCTGGATCTCCCGTCCCCCCAGATCCAGGGTGATGAGGGCGTAGTAGGTGTTTTCCCGGAGATCACAGATCTCGATACGCGGGACCCGGATCTGGAGTTGGTCCAAGATATTTTTGAGGAGATCATGGGTCATGGGCCGCGGAAACTCGATATTTTCCAGTTTGCTGGCGATGGCCGTGGCCTCGAGCAGCCCGATCCAGATGGGAAGCCCCCGCTCCCCATCCTCTTCCCGGAGGATCATCACCGGGCTGTTGGTTACCGGATCCATGGCCACGGCCTGAATCCTCATTTTGACCTTCATGGTGGCCTCCTTTACGGGCCCTTCAGGGTTCTTACGTATTCCCCACGGAGGGAGTGTTTCCCCGTATCTTTAATCAAAACATGAACCAGGGCCCCTTTCAAATCCAGGCCCTCCGGAGCAGAAAAGTTCACCACCAGGTTGGTGCGCGTGCGTCCGGTCCACAGGAGAGGATTGCGCTCGCTGCGTCCTTCTACCAGGATCTCCTCTTTCCGGCCGATATAACTACGATAGATCTCTTCAGTGATACGGGCCTGGAGCCTATGGACCTCTTCGAGACGCGCGGCCTTGACCTCCTCCGGGACCTTTTCTGGGAAATCCCGGGCCCGGGCGAAGGGCCGATCGGAGTACTTAAAGGAGAAGATCTCCTGATAGCGGACCTCCTCAAGGAGCGTGAGGGTCTGGCGGAAGTCCTCTTCCGTCTCTCCGGGAAAGCCCACGATGATGTCCGTGGTCAGGGCCACCTCCGGGGCCATCTCCCGCAGGCGCCGGACCTTTTCCAGATACTCCTCCCGGGTGTATTTGCGGTTCATGAGGTGCAGGATGCGGCTTGAGCCCGACTGGACTGGAAGGTGTAGGTGCTCACAGAGCTTTTCAAGCTCCGCAAAGGCCCGCATCAGATCTTCGGAAAGGTCCTTGGGATGGCTGGTGGTGAAACGCAGGCGCCAGAGGCCCTCGATTTCGGAGATCAGGCGCAGGAGTTCCGCAAAGGTGGGAAACCCTCGCTCTTTACGTCCGTAAGAGTTTACATTCTGTCCCAGAAGGGTAATCTCCCGCACCCCTTGGGCCACCAGGCACTCCACCTCACGCAGGATTTCCTCCGGGGGACGGCTCACTTCCCGGCCCCGCACATAGGGCACTACGCAGTAAGAGCAGAAATTGTCGCAGCCCTGCATGATGGTCACGAAGGCCTTGACCGGTCGGCCGTTTTCGGAGGGGGTCGGAAGGGGAGGGGACCAGTCGGTATCCAGTTCTACCCAGACCACCGGTCCCCGGCCGGCCTCGATCTCCTGCAGGGCCTCGCGGATCCGAAAGACCGTGCGCGGCCCCAGGACCAGATCCACATGGGGGAGGCGTTTTACCAGGCGTTCTCCCTCCTGCTGAGCCACACAGCCACAGACCCCCACCACCACCTCAGGCCTGCGGCTTTTCAAGTGCTTGAAACGCCCCACCAGGCTGTAAACCTTCTCTTCGGCCTTTTTTCTTACCGAACAGGTGTTCACCAGGATGAGGTCGGCCTCCTCCGGCTGCGCGCAGGGTACATATTCCTCCCTTAGGAGCGCCAGCATGCGCTCCGAATCGTACTCGTTCATCTGGCAACCGAAGGTCTTGAGATAGACGCGTTTCATGGTCTTTAAATTTTAATCCCAAAAGGAAGACCTTGCAGGCCCTGCTCCAGGACCTTAGACTTTAAACCCATGCGCATGGAAGAGTTGACCTATCCGGAGGTGGAGGCCCTTTCCCGGGAGGGGGTCCCGGTGATCCTCCCTCTGGGTTCGGTGGAGGAGCACGGGCCGCACCTTCCCCTGGCCACGGATCTTTATACCGCCTATCGGGTGGCGGAGATGGCCGCCCGGAGGGTTCAGGCCCTGGTGGCCCCTCCGGTCTACTACGGACTTTGTCGGAGCACGGCAGAACACCCCGGGACCATTTCCCTGCGGGGGGAGACTCTGCGGGCCCTGGTGCTTGACCTCCTTGCGGGGTTTTTCCAGCACGGTTTTCGGGCTTTTCTCCTCCTTTCCGGGCATGCCGGGGGGACCCACATGGCCTTCATTGTGGATGCCGCCGAGGAATTTCTCTCCCGGCATCCCGAAACAGCCCTGGCCGTGGTCTCCCTCCTGGACCTCCTGCGGGAGCGGGCTGGAGATCTCCTCCAGACCCCCGGAGATTCCCATGCCGGAGAGTGGGAAACTTCTCTTATCCAATATTTTCATCCCCAGCTCGTCCGGGGTTCGGCCCCGGAGGAATATCCCCGCTTTCCCCGCTACCGGATCGTGTCCTCTAAGCGGGCCTTCTGGCCTGGAGGAGTGTGGGGGGACCCCGGCCGGGCCAGCCCGGAGAAGGGGCGCCTCCTTGCCGAACGCCTGGCGGAAGGATTAGAATATTTATTAAGAGAACTGCGGGAGGAAGTAAGATGCGCGAAAGGTTAGTCTTTCTGGTTCTGTTTGTCGCCCTAGCGGTGGCGGGCATGGGTTTTTCCTCTCCCAAGAAGTCCCCGGATATTGCCTTTTCGGATCTCGACGGACACCGCTATCATCTTTCGGACTTTCGGGGAAAGGTGGTGGTGGTCAACTTTTTCAAGAGCGATTGTCCCCCCTGCATGGTGGAGCTGCGGGAACTGGCCAAGCTTTATCGGAAATATGAAAAAGACGGGCTCATGATCGTGAGCCTCATGATAGACGAAGAGGGTCTTCCCCTCCTGCCCCGGATAGTGGAGGGCAAGGGCATCACTTATCCGGTGGGATTGGCCAGTGAGGAGGCCCTGCAGGCCTTTGGCGGGGTCTACATCACCCCCACGACCTTCATCATCGACCGTGAGGGAGAGGTGGTCAAACGCCTCATTGGTTACGCCGGCCGGGAGTATCTGGAAAAGAAGATCCGGGAATATCTAGGCCGTTAGGGATAGATCTCGATTCCCGGCTCTCCGGAGATTACTTCCCCTACGCAGGTCGCTTCTACCACGCCCTTCTCTAGGAGCCGGGTAAAAAGGGCCTCGGCCCGGGCTTCAGGGACGGCGATGAGGAGTCCGCCGGAGGTCTGGGCGTCGTAAAGGACCGAAAGGAGGAGGGGGTCCACCCCTTTGGCAATCTTCACCTTCTTTTCGCAGAAGATCTGATTGGCCAGATCCCCTTCCGGGGCCATGCCCAGCTTTAGGAAATCCAGGGTGCGGGGAAGGAGAGGCACCCGGGAGGCATAGATCCGGAGGCGCACTCCGCTGGCCTCGGCCATCTCTAGAGCGTGTCCCAGAAGGCCAAAGCCGGTAATGTCTGTGGCCGCATGCACGCCTACTTCGGTCATGGACTCCCCTGCGGCCCGGTTGAGGGTGGCCATGGTCTCCACGAGACGGGTGTAGGCGGGGTCCTCAGGGGTAAGGAGCCCCCCTTTGAGGGCCGTAGTGAGGATTCCCGTGCCCAGGGGTTTGGTAAGAAAAAGGCGGTCTCCGGGACGCGCCCCGGTGTTGGTGATGAGTCTTTCCGGGTGCACCAGTCCCAGGGCGCAAAGCCCGTACTTGATCTCCGGGTCATCCAGGCTGTGGCCCCCGCCCAAGGCGGCCCCGGCCTCGGCCACCTTGTCTGCCCCTCCCTGGAGGATCTTCCGCAGGATCTCCAGATCGAGCCCCTTTTTGGGGAAACCCACCACGTTCAGGGCCAGGATGGGGCGGGCCCCCATGGTGTAAAGATCTGAAAGGGCGTTGGCCGCAGCGATCTGCCCGAAGGTGTAGGGTTCGTCCACCACCGGGGTAAAAAAATCCACCGTGGCCACCAGGGCCAGATCCTCGGTCAGGCGGTAGACTGCGGCATCGGAGCCGTGCTCCGCCCCTAGGAGGAGCTCCGGCACCCTCGGCAAGTGCAGGCTTTTGAGGAGGGCCGCCAGCTCCGCCGGCGGCAGTTTAGCCGCTCAGCCCGCGGCCTTGACCTTCTGGGTTAGTCTAACCTCGGGCACACTCGGCCTCCGAGCCCTGGATTTTCTCGATGGCGTGCCTTAAGACCGGGGAGAGCACCTCCCAGGCCTCCTCCACCGCCCTCGGGGACCCGGGCAGGTTAATGATGAGACTTTTGCGCCTTATGCCGGCCAGCCCCCGGGAAAGCATGGAGTAGGGCGTATGCTCCAGCCCTTTAGCCCGCAGAGTTTCGGCAATTCCGGGGATCTCCTTTTCCAGGACCGCTCGGGTGGCCTCCGGGGTGACGTCCCGGGGGGAAAGACCGGTGCCCCCGGTGGTGAGAATGAGAGGCAATTGCAAACGGTCGGCCCAATCCACCAGAAGGGCTACGATTTCTTCGTATTCGTCCGGGACGATCTCGTAGGCCGCTACCTCAAAGCCTGCCTCGGAAAGCTTCTCCATCAGGATTTTCCCGGAAAGGTCCTCCCTCTCTCCTCGGGCCCCTTTATCGCTTACCGTAAGAACACCGGCTTTCATGCCGCCGCTTTCTCCGCGCGGGCACTTTCGATGATCTTCTGGGCCAGAGGACCCGGGACCTCCTCATAATGCGAAAAGCGCATGCGGAAGGTGCCCCGCCCTCCGGTAAGACTGTTGAGATCCAGGGCGTAACGCTGGACCTCGGCCAAAGGCACCTGGGCCTTGACCACCTGGACCTTGCCCCGGGGTTCCATCCCCAGGACTCGCCCCCGGCGGGCGTTGAGATCTCCGATGACCTCCCCCATGTATTTTTCCGGGACCTCGACCTCCAGCTCCATCACCGGCTCAAGAAGGACCGGCTGGCACTGTTCCATGGCTTTCTTAAAACAGTGGAAGGCCGCGATCTTGAAGGCCATGTCCGAGGAGTCCACCTCGTGGGATTTTCCGTCGTAGAACTGCACTTTGACATCCACTACCGGGTAGCCCGCAAGGGGGCCCTTTTCCATGGCCTCCCGCACTCCTTTTTCCACCGCGGGAACGAAATTGCGGGGCACATTCATGCCCGTAAGGGTCTCTACGAATTCAAAGCCCTGTCCCCGGGGAAGGGGAAAGACGTGGAAATGGACTTCGGCAAACTGCCCCCGTCCTCCGGTCTGCTTCTTGTGGCGGTAGATCACTCCCTGGGCCGGTTTTTTGATGGTCTCCCGGTAGGGGATCTTGGGAAGACTCATGCGGGCGCGCACTCCGTAACGCTCGCGCAGTTTTTCCACGGACTTTTCGAGGTGGATCTGTCCCAGACCGGAGAGAAGAAGTTCCCGGGTCTCCTCGTCGCGGCTCACCCGCAGGGTGGGATCCTCCTCCAGAAGCTTGGCCAGGGCCGGGCCGATCTTGTCTTCATCCGCCCGGCTTTCCGGATGCAGGGCGTAGGTGAGGACCGGAGAGGGGAGTTCCGGAGGGGGAATCCGTAGATTCAGGCCCGGGGAGACCAGGGTGTCCCCGGTGCGGGTCTCCGAAAGCTTGGGGAGCACCACCAAGGCCCCGGGGCCAGCCTCAGCCACCTCCCGCAACTCCTCCCCCTGGGCCAGGGAGAGGTGGGCGTATTTCTCCGTGGTCTCGCGCAAGGGGTTATAGAGTTCTCCCTCCCGGGAAATCTTTCCGGAAAGCACCCGGGCAAAGGAGAGGCGTCCGGCATAAGGGTCCACCAGGGTCTTGAAGACCGCAAGGACCGCCGGCCCCTCGGCCGAAGGGGAGACCTCCACGGTGCCCTCTCCCTCGGCCAGACGGGGCCCCCGGGCCTCGGGGCTTGGCCCGAGTTCAGCCACCGCATCAAGCAGCCGGGCTACTCCGATAAAACGGGCCACCGAGCCCACCACCACCGGGGCGATCTTTCCGGAAAGGATTCCTCCTTTAAGACCCCGCATGATCTCCTCCGGGGTGAGCTCTCCCTCCTCCAGATACTTCTCCAGGAGCTCGTCTTCGCCTTCGGCCGCAAATTCCACCATATTCTTGCGTAGGCCCTCGGCTAGGGCCTTTAATTCTTCGGGAAGATTTTCCACCCGCACCTTACGGCCCTCGGGGATATAAACCTTGAGTTTGAGAAGATCGATGATTCCCCGGAGCGTCTCTTCTTCTCCCAGAGGATAGGCCACGGGGACCGGACAGATCTCCAGTTTTTCCTGGAGGTCACAGAGGGCGTCTTCCAGGCGGGCCTTTTCCTGGTCGAGCTTATTCACGAAGACCAGAAGGGGAAGGCCTTCCTCTTGGGCGGCGGCGTAAGCCTTCTCCAGCTGGACCTTGACCGGAGAGGTGGCGTCCACCACCAGGACGGCGAAATCTGCGGCCCAGGCCGCAAGCCGCGTTTCTCCTAAGAAGTTGTCGTCTCCAGGGGTGTCCAGGAAGAAGTAGGGGATTTTCTGCCAGGTGAGATGATGGACCCGGGCCGCCTGCGTGGGCCCCTCCGGAGGGCGTTTGATGTTCTCCCCGGCCAGCTCTAACATGGCCTGGGCCAGGGCCGTCTTCCCCGCCCCGCTTTGGCCTAAAAGGACAAAAGTGCGTATTTCCCCCATGGCCTCCTCCAGCTCTTTTTGAAAAGGCTAGCCCAGGAAATTTCTTCTTGTCAATGAGCGGGCTCAGGAAAGGAGGGAGCGGGCGGCTTCGGCGATGGAGGCCGGGACCAGGCCGTATTTTTCCCGCAGCAGGACCGGGGCCCCGTGTTCGATAAAGCGATCCGGAAGACCGAGGCGTTTAAGACGCGCCGAGACCCTATGGTCGGCCAGACACTCGGCCACCGCGGAACCGAAGCCCCCAAGGAGGGTATTTTCCTCCACGGTGAGCACTCGCCCGGTCTGACTGGCCAGATCACAGATCAACTCCGCGTCCAGGGGCTTTACAAAGCGGGCGTTGACCACCGTGACGGAAAGGCCCTCTTTTTCCAAGATCTCTGCCGCGGCCAAAGCCGGATGGACCATGTTCCCTATAGCCAGGAGGGCTAGATCCCGGCCCTCCCGGAGGACCTCGGCCTTTCCGTAAGGGATCTTACGAAATTCCACTTCGAGAGGTATCCCCACCCCGGATCCCCGCGGGTAGCGGAGGGCTACCGGGCCGGGAAGTTCGAGGGCGGTGTAGAGCATGTGTTGCAGCTCGTTTTCGTCTGCCGGGGCCATTACCGTGAAGTTAGGAATGAGGCGCAGGTAGGTGAGGTCGAACTGGCCCTGGTGGGTGGGGCCGTCCTCTCCTACAATTCCTCCCCGATCCAGGGCAAAGATTACGTGGAGATTGGGAAGGGCCACGTCATGGATAAGCTGGTCAAAGGCCCGCTGGAGAAAGGTGGAATAGATGGCACAGACCGGGATGAGCCCCTCCAGGGCCAGGCCCGCGGCAAAGGTTACCGCGTGCTGCTCGCAGATCCCCACATCAAAGAAGCGCTCCGGAAAGCGTTCTCCGAAGGCCTTAAGCCCGGTCCCCGTGGGCATGGCCGCGGTGATGGCCACTAACCGGGGCTCTATCTCCGCCAGCCTCAACATGGTCCGGGAAAAGACCGCGGTGTAGGAGGGAGGCCCCTCTTCCTTAAGGGGGCGGCCGCTTGTGGGGTCAAAGGGCCCGATTCCGTGAAAGGTCTCCGGATCGGCCTCCGCCGGCGGATAGCCTTTGCCCTTTTTGGTAAGGACGTGCACCAGGAGGGGCCCGCGTATCTCTCTAAGGTTCTGGAAAAGTTTGATGAGCCCCTCCAGGTTATGGCCGTCCACCGGACCGATGTACTCAAAACCCAGGGCCTCAAAGAGCATGCCCGGGGTAAGGGCACTCTTAAGAAGACCCTCACTTTTGCGCAGGAGCTGGAGGAGTTGTTCGCCTCGGGGGAGCCTTTCGGCCAGATGCTCGATGTCCTTTTTCAGACGCCGGGCCAGGCGTCCGGTCATGCGCCGGGAAAGGAAGGAAGACAAGGCCCCCACGTTGGGAGAAATGGACATTTCGTTGTCGTTCAGGATGACGATGAGGTCCTCCCGGAGATGTCCGGCATTGTTGAGCCCCTCAAAGGCCAGACCTGCGGTCATGGAGCCGTCGCCGATGATGGCGATGGTCCGCCCCTCTTTTTGGAGAAGCCGGAGCCCTACGGCCAGCCCCAAACCGTAGGAGATGGAGGTGCTGGAGTGGCCGGTCTCTACGATATCGTGAGGGCTTTCGGCTCGCTTAGGGAAACCGGCAATCCCTCCGTACTGGCGCAGGGTGTGGAACCGCTCCTTCCGACCGGTAATCAGCTTGTGGGTATAGCATTGGTGCCCCACATCCCAGACCAGACGGTCCTTGGGAGAGTCAAAGACATAATGCAGGGCCAGGGTCAGTTCCACCACTCCCAGATTGGGGGCCAGGTGCCCTCCATTGCGGGCTACGGTCTCCACAATGACTTCCCGGATTTCTGCGGCCAGTTTGCGGAGTTCTTTGGGAGAGAGGGCCTTAAGATCCCGGGGATCATTTACGCGGTCGAGGATGCGGCTCATGGAGATCAATTTTTACGGGTAAGCACGAAAAGGGCAAGGGCCCGCAAGGGCTCAGCCGGGGGGCCTAGTGGGGAAAGGGCCGAAAGGGCCCTTTCTACCAGATCCCGGGCCTTTTCCCGGGCCGCGGAAAGGCCTACCAGGGCCGGGTAGGTGGCCTTACCCCGGCGCTCATCGGAGCCTACGGGTTTGCCCAACTCCTCCTCGTTTCCGGTCACATCCAGGAGGTCGTCCACGATCTGGAAAGCGAGCCCCAGGGAGGCCCCGTAGGTCTGCAGGGAGGCCAGCACAGACTCCTCCGCCCCGGCCAGAAGCCCTCCGCTTACCACCGAGGCCTCAATGAGGGCCGCGGTCTTGTGCCGGTGGATATACTGCAGCTCTTCCAGGGAAATGCGCCGGCCTTCGGCTAAAAGGTCGGCCATCTGACCCACCACCATGCCGTGGATACCTGCGGCCCGGGCCACGAGATGGATCGCTGCGACCAGACGCTCGGCCGGGACCCGGGCTCTAAGGTCCGGATGGGTAAAACATTCGAAGGCCAGGGCCTGAAGTCCGTCTCCGGCCAGGATGGCCGTGGCCTCGTCAAAGGCCCGGTGACAGGTGGGCCGGCCCCGGCGCAGATCATCGTCGTCCATGGCCGGAAGGTCGTCGTGGATCAGGGAGTAGGTATGGAGACACTCCAGTCCGCAGGCGAAGGTCAGGAGGTCTTCGGCGGGCCCTCCTGCCGCCTCGGCGGCAAGCAGAAAGAGGATGGGTCGCAGGCGCTTGCCCCCGGCAAAGAGGCTGTAACGCATGGCGGAAATGACCCGGGCCCCGGGTTCTTTTCTTTCCGGAAGGAGCTCTTCCAGCCGGCGGTCGATTTTTTTCCGCAAGCGGCCGAGGAGTTCCTTAAGTTCCCTCTCCTCCATGGCTCTCCTCCAAGGGTACCCGGGTTAAACCTTCGCCGGTCTTGACCAGGACTTCCACCCGGAGGCGGGCCTCCCGGAGAAAGGCTTCGCAGTCCCGGACCAGCCTTATTCCTTCTTCATAGAGTTCCAGGGCCTCTTCCAGAGGCACCGCCGGGTCTTCCAGTCGGCGGGCGATGGCCTCGAGCCGTTGCAATTTCTCCTCGAAAGCGCTCATAGTAATCCTCCAGGGAGCGAATTACAAAAAGGGGGTCTACCCTTTCTCCAGCTACATAAAGTCCGAAGTGCAGATGGGCCCCGGTGGCCCTCCCCGTGGCCCCGGAAAGGGCAATCACTTCCCCTTGAGACACCTCTTGGCCTTTTTTTACCTTGATGCGGGAAAGATGGGCATAATAGGTATAGATACCGCAGCCGTGGGAGAGGATAATCACCTTTCCGGGAAGGTAGAAGTCCCCGGTAAGAACCACCCGACCGCTTTGGGCCGCCCGTACCGGAGTACCTGCGGGCACCGCAAAGTCCACCCCGGAATGGGGACTCCGGGGCCGGCCGTTGAGGATACGCCGCAGGCCGAAGGGGCTGGAGACCCGGCCCTTGACCGGAGGAACCATGGGCCCAGGCCAGCGGCAGGCCCCTTCGGTGCGAGAGACCGTCCGGAGGATGAGGGCCACTTCTTTTTTTATGCGGGCCAAAACCTTGGGGGGAAAGATGACCATCCTTTCCGGAAGTTTTAAGCGTTCTTCGGGATAGGCCTTGGGGAGGACGGAAACTTCCCGGCGGAGGACCACCGGGCCCCGGACGAGAGTCAAAGGGTATCCCCCCGGGGTCAGCTTTAGGGGGATAGGCAAAAGGAAAAGGCGCAGGTCGCCTATTTCCACCGGAAAGTAGGTCCTTCCGAGAAAACGGGCCCTTTGAAAGTTTTCGGCGGAAAGGATTAGGGCCTCTCCGGGATGGGCCCTAAGGGTCTGGGCTCGGGCCCCCGGGGAGAGGCCGAGAAGTAGGCTAAGCAGGAGAAGAAGTTTTTTCCACTCGGGCGGCAATTTTTCCCTCTGCCAGAAGGATTTCCAGAAGGTCTCCGGGTTTGACCTCCGAGGCCTTGCAGACTACCGGCCCTTGCGGACCCTTACGGACCACGCTGTAGCCCCGGGAAAGCACCGCCAGCGGCGAGAGGGCCTCCAAATGGCGGACCAGGGCGGAAAACCGGCCTTCCTCCCGCAGGAGTCGTTCGGCCACCTTTCGGTGAATTTCCCGGCCGAGGCGCCTGACCAAGGCTTCTCTTTCTTGAAGAAGGGCCAAGGGGTCGCGCAGCCGACGCCGGAGGTGGTGGATCTCTCTTTCGGCCAGAGCCAGCCGTCGGGAAAGGTTCTCTTCCAGCCGACGCCGGAGGCCGGCTAACTTTTCAAGAAGGGCCGTGCGATCCGGAAAGACGAGGGCCGCGGCCGCCGTGGGGGTAGGGGCCCGGTGGTCGGCCACGAAATCGCAGATGGTGTAGTCCACCTCGTGGCCCACGGCGGAGACCACCGGCACCCGCGAGCGATAAACCGCCTCCGCCACGGCCCTTTCGTTAAAGGTCCAGAGGTCTTCCAGCGAGCCTCCGCCCCGGGTGATGACGATGAGGTCAAGATCCGGAAGGAGGTTGAGCCCTTCCAGGGCCTCTACGATTTCTTGGGCCGCCCCTTCCCCTTGGACCCTTACGGGATAGATCAGGAGGTGGGCTGCCCAGCGGCTCCGGGCCACCCGCAGAAAATCATGAAGGGCCGCGCCGGAAAGGGAGGTCACCACCGCCACCCGGCGGGGAAAGGCCGGAAGGGGCCTTTTCCTTTCCGGATCAAAGTAGCCCCGGCGACGCAACTCCTCCTTGAGGGCCTCAAAGGCCGCCTGCAAGGCCCCCAAACCCCGGGGCTCAATCCTCTGAGCGATGAGCCGGTACTCTCCCCGGGGGGCATAAACGGAGATCCGGCCAAAACAGAGGACCCGGAGACCCTCCTTCAAAGGAAAGCCCACCCGCCGGGCCTCCTCCCGAAAGAGGACCACCTTAAGCAGGGCCCCTTCATCCTTGAGAGAAAAAAAGATGTGTCCAGAGTCGTGGTTTTTGAGCTGCGAGATCTCTCCCTCCACCCAGACCAGAAGAAAGCGTTCCTCAAGGAGGTCTCGAATCTTCTGCGTGAGCTCCCTTACGGTAAAGACCGTCCTTTCCGGGGGGCGCTCGGCGGCTCTGGAAATTTCGTGCACGCGACTTATCTTCCAGGATGGAATTCGATAAAAAATTTAGCCGGAAAGGGTTCCATGGTAAAGAAGGATCTTTACGAGATCTTGGGGGTTTCTCCAGACGCCAGCCAGGAGGAGATCAAGCGGGCTTACCGGCGCCTGGCCCGCAAGTATCATCCGGACCTCAACCCCGGAGATAAGGAGGCCGCGGAGAGGTTCAAGGAGATCAACGAGGCCTACGAGATCCTTTCCGATCCCCAAAAGAGGGCCGAATACGACCGTCTGCGGCAGGCGGCCCAGGCCTATCGCTTCACCACCCCCGGAGGCGAATCGGCCTACGACTTTGGGCTTTTTATGGAAAGGGACCCCTTTAAGGGGTTCGCTGATCTCTTTGCCGATCTGTTTGGCTGGGAGAGGGAAGAGGCCCCGGAGCCCGGGGCCGATGTGCTCTATCGGGTGGAGGTGGATTTGGCCGATCTGGTCTCTGGAAAGCCTTTGACCTTGGAGATTCCCTTTGAGGAGCCCTGTTCCTCCTGTCATGGGGGAGGCTACGACCTTTCTTCGGCTGAAAGATGTCCAGCCTGCGGCGGGAGGGGACGTAAAGAGAGCCGCCGGGGTCCGGTGAGGATTATTGAGGTCTGTCCGGTCTGCGGGGGCTTTGGAAGCCGTTATACCCGGAATTGTCCCACCTGCGGAGGCCGGGGCACGGTGGTCCGTCGCGAAAGGGTCTCGGTGACCCTGCCTCCGGGGGCCGACGATGGGACCCGGGTGCGCATTCCAGGCAAGGGCCGGCCTGGGAGACACGGAGGCCCTCCCGGAGATCTCTATTTGGAGATCCGGGTCCGCCCTGATCCCCGATTTGAAAGAAAGGGCTATGACCTTTACCTGAAACACCCGGTAGATCTCTTTACCGCGGTCCTGGGCGGAGAGGTCATTGTGCCCACCCTCACCGGGAAGGTCAAGCTGCGTATTCCTCCCGGCACTCAGAGCGGACAGAAGTTCCGCCTGCGGGGGCAGGGTCTGCCGCGTCCGGATGGTTCCCGGGGAGATCTTTACGTAGAGGTCCAGATCACCGTACCTACCAGGCTTTCTCCGGAGGCCCGCCGCAAGTTCGAAGAATTGCGCGCCCTCCTAAAATAGGATCAGATCCCATTTTTGTTTTCCGACCTTTTGGTCTTGTACCCCTGGGTTTTCGGGAAATTTTGAGAGACTAGGGCTTCGTCCCCTCCAAAAATAGGATCGGATCCCATTTTTGGAAGGGGAGGGAAATTGGGGTAAGATGGAGGGGTGCGGTGTCCTTCTTGCCAGAAGGAAGATACCAAAGTGGTGGATTCCCGGAGCACCGGAGAGGGGTTTGTTATCCGGAGACGCCGGGAGTGTCCTCATTGTGGATTTCGTTTCACCACTTATGAAAGATTGGAACTCACCCTTCCCTATGTGATAAAAAAAGACGGCCGGCGGGAGCCCTTTTCTCGGGAAAAACTCATCTCGGGTATTCGTAAGGCCTGTCATAAACGCCCTGTAAGTCAAGAAGAAATAGAAAATTTTGTTTCGCAACTGGAAAGAGAGCTTTTTGAAAGTGGAGAAAAGGAAATCCCTTCCAGCTATCTGGGAGAGCGGGTCATGGAAAAACTCCGGGAGTGGGACGAGGTGGCTTATGTGCGGTTTGCCTCGGTCTATCGGGAATTTCAGGATGTGAACGAGTTTGTAGAACAGGTGGCTCAGCTCCTCAGAGGGAGGCGCCGTGGGAATCGATCCCGCAAGTAGGCTCATCTTTCCCCTGGACGTGCCCTCTCTTTCTGAGGCCCGGCGCTGGGTAAAACTCCTGGCCGGGCTAGTGGGGGTCTTCAAGGTGGGACTCGAGCTTTTTACCGCGGAAGGGCCGGCGGCGGTGGAGATGGTCCGGGAAGAGGCCGGGGCGGAGATCTTTTTAGATCTCAAGCTCCATGATATTCCGGCTACGGTGGCTGGGGCGGTGCGGGCTGCTTCGCGTCTGGGGGTGGATATGCTCACTGTGCATGTGAGTGCCGGAAGAGGGGCCCTCAAAGAGGCTGTACGGGCGGCCGAAGGAGGGCTCAAGATCCTGGCGGTGACCCTCCTTACTTCTCTTACCCGGGCCGATCTCATGGAGGTGGGCTGGTCTCCGGAGTTGGCCCGGGATATGCGCGAGGCCGCCCTTCGGCTTTCTCATCTGGCCTATCGCTGTGGGGTCCACGGGGTGGTCTGTTCAGCCAAGGAGGTTTCTACCATAAAGGAGGCCTTCCCCCATCTGCTCACCGTGGTCCCGGGGGTGCGCCCGGATTGGCTGGAGGAGAATCTGGCCGATGATCAACGTCGTATCGCTTCTCCCAAAGAAGCGGTGCGGGCCGGGGCGGACTATCTGGTGGTGGGGCGCCCCATTCGGGAGGCCCGGGACCCCCGGGCCGTGGCCCAGCGTATCCTGGAGGAGATGGCCCAGGCCTTTTCCGAGCGAGAGAAATGAGACGCACCGGGGTGGCGGATCTTCCCCTGCACGGCGGACGGGCCCCGCGCTGGCTCTTTGAGCGCATGGTGCGCCTGGCCCGGGCCCTCTCTTTGGTGATTCTTGAGGAGTTCGGAAGGCGGGAATTCCTGAGGCGCCTTTCCGATCCCTTCTGGTTTCAGGCCCTGGGCTGTCTTCTGGGCTTTGATTGGCATTCTTCCGGGCTTACCACCACCGTTTGCGGGGCCTTGAAAGAGGCCTTAAGGCCCCTTTCTCTAGAGGTCGGGGTCTTCGTCTGTGGAGGGAAGGCCCGGGCCAGTCTGCGGACCCCGGAAGAGATCCTTTCGGCGGCGGAGCGGGCCGGACTCCCGGAAGACTTTCGGGACTTTGTGGATCTTTCGCGTCTTACGGCTAAGGTAGATAACACCGCCCTTCAGGACGGCTATCAACTCTATCACCATGTCTTCATCTTTACCGTAGAGGGGGACTGGACCGTCATCCAGCAGGGCTTGAACGAGGCCTCCGGTTTTGCCCGCCGTTACCACTGGTTCTCCGGAGGGCTTTCGGACCTGGTAGAGGCCCCGCACAGCGGAATCGTGGCCGCCCGCAAAGAGGCCGAGGTCCTGGATCTTACGGCCCGCAAGAGCAGAGCGGTGCGCGAGGGCCTTTGTGCCCTCCTGCGGGAGCCCCCGGAAAAGCTCCTGCGCGAAATGGAAAGACTTCCCCGTTTGGGCCTTCCCTCCCGTCACTCCCTTACCGAAAGAGACCTTCACCCCCGGGGGCTAGAAAAGGTGCTCCTTAAGGCCTACGAGAAACCCCCTCGGGACTTTCGGGAACTTCTTCTCCTAAAGGGGATGGGCCCCCGGAGCCTGCGGGCCTTAACCCTTACCGCCGAGCTTCTTTACAATGTAAGGGCCTCCCGGGAGGACCCTGCCCGATACGCCTTTGCCCACGGAGGAAAGGACGGACACCCCTTTCCGGTAGATCGCCGGACCTACGAGGACACCGTGGCCTTTCTGGAGGAGACCCTGCGGCGGGCTCGCCTTGGAGAAAGGGAGCGCCTTTCAGCCTTGAAAAGGCTTGCAAGTCTTAAATAGTGATTGCTGCTGAAACAAATATTTAGATAATTACGATAGAAATAGAACTAATCACCTCTTATTTTGTTTTAATCGTCCTTAAATACGCTTGACATTTGGGGAGGTTTTTGATTTTAAAAGGAGAAGCTATGTTTGTCCGAGCCTGTAAGATCCTAAGAAGCCGAGAGCGGGAGATTTTTGACACGTTGAGGGAGAAGGTTTATACCACTTTTCCCAAGGAGACCGTGGCTTTTCTCAAGCGGGAGCTTGACCGTTTTGAAAATCCTCTGGCCCATCGTCTGGAGGAGGGCTTGAAGGGACTGGTAGCTCTTTTCGGAGAGGAGGAATTCTCCTGGGAAAAGGCGGATTATTATTTGGATCGCCTTATCAAGATTGAGGCGGTGCAGAGCCGTAAGCCCTCGGAGGGGCTGGCCTTTCTTTTCTTTCTTAAGTCGGCCATTCGGGAGGTGGCCGGAGAGGAGATCCTGGCGCGCTTCGGGCCGGAGGGGCTCCTAGAAGTGGAAGATTATGTGGATGCCCTTACCCTGCGGGCCTTTAATCATTACCTGGCCGCCCGGGAGAAGCTCAACGAACTCAAATTTCAGGAGTGGAAGTCGCGCCTTTTCCTTCTTCTGAAAAGGGCGGGCTATCTTTACGATGAAAGGGAGGGTAGTCTCGCGCCCGAGACTGCCCTCGACCATAACGAAAATCCACATTAGGGGTTGGGGCTTATGAATGTGGTTGCCGCTTTGCTTGCCGTGATCGGAATGGTGATTGTAGTCTGGTTGGGCGTGGGGGTTCTTAAGCTCTACACCCTTTTCGGGGTGGTGATCCCCTATGCGGCCTTTCTCACCTTGGTGATCGGTCTCATCTGGCGGATGGTGAACTGGGCCAAATCTCCGGTGCCTTTCAAGATCACCACCACCTGTGGACAGCAGAAGAGCCTTCCCTGGATCAAGCACAGCCGGCTGGAAAGCCCGGCCAACAACTTTGAGGTGGTCCTGCGCATGGCCCTGGAAGTCCTGGCCTTCCGGAGCCTTTTCCGGAATCTGCGGGCCGATCTCCGGGGGCGCAAGCTCTATTTCGGCTCCAGTAAGTGGCTCTGGTTGGGAGCCATCCTCTTTCACTGGTCCTTTCTCATTATCCTTCTGCGGCACATGCGCCTCTTTTCTTATCCCGTACCCGGCTTCATCCAGACCTTAGATGCCGTAGATAGCTTCTTCCACATCGGGCTCCCCCATCTTTATCTGACCGATGTGGCTATCCTGGCGGGCCTTACCTTTCTTCTCCTTCGGCGTTTGGTGGATGCCAAGGTCAACTACATCTCGCACGCCTCGGACTACTTTCCCCTCTTTCTCATTCTGGGGTTGGTCACTTCCGGGATGCTTATGCGTTATTTCCTGCGGGTGGATATCGCCTCGGTGAAGGAGCTTACCCTGGGGTTGGCCACCCTCCATCCTAAGGTACCCAAAGGGATTGGGGTTATCTTTTATGTGCATGTCTTTTTCGTGAGTGTACTTGCGGCTTACTTTCCCTTCAGCAAGCTGGTCCATATGGTGGGGGTCTTTTTCAGCCCCACCCGAAATCTTCCCAACGACAACCGCCGGGTGCGGCATATCAATCCTTGGTGGGAGGGCGTGCCGCCTAAGTTCCTTACCTATTGTGAGTGGCAGGAAAAATTCAAAGAACAGCTGGAAAGTGCAGGTCAGCCTATAGACGAAGACTGTTATGAAAAGAAAGAATCCTAAGTGAGGGGTTGAGCCATGGCCTTACCTAAAAGAGACGAGCTTCTAAAGGATGTGCATTATGATCGGATGCCGGAAAAGCACTGGATGGATACCAAGCCGGAGTTCCGCCCCGGAACCTACTGTTATGCTGGCGATCCGGAGGTGGTCAAGGATCTCGGGCTTCCCAATCCTCGGAAGTGGCAACCTTACGACGAGGACTGGAAGCTCCCGGAGAACTGGAAGGAGATTGTGCTCAACGCTATCAGGGACCGCATGGACCGGTTTCGATCCTTCAAGCTCTTTATGGATATCTGTGTGCGCTGCGGGGCCTGCGCGGATAAATGCCATTTCTTCCTGGGCACGGGGGACCCCAAGAACATGCCGGTCCTGCGGGCCGAGCTCCTGCGGTCGGTGGTCAAAGGGGAATTCACCCGGAGTGGAAAGATCTTTGGTCGTCTGGCCGGGGCTAGACCTTTAACCTACGACGTAATCAAAGAATGGTTCTATTACTACTATCAGTGTACGGAGTGTCGCCGGTGTTCGGTCTTCTGTCCTTACGGGATTGACACCGCGGAGATCACCATTTTGGCCCGGGAGATCCTCCACGAGATCGGAGTAAATATCGACTGGATCCTTAAGCCGGTGCGCTTTTCGGCGGAGATCGGAAATCACATCGGTCTTCAACCCCATACCATTCAGGAGAATATCGAGTTTCTTCTGGACGACATCGAAGAAATTACCGGGGTTCGGCCGGAAGTACCCATCAACAAGAAGGGGGCGGAGATCCTCTTCGTGACTCCCTCGGCGGACTTTTTCGCCGATCCCGGGATTTATACCTTTATGGGCTATGTGCTTCTTTTCCACTATCTGGGGCTCGACTGGACCTTAAGCACCTACGCCTCGGAGGGAGGAAACTTTGGCTTCTTCACCTCGCACGAAATGATGCGCAAGCTTCACGCTAAGATTTACCATGAGGCCGAACGCCTTAAGGTGAAATGGATCCTGGGAGGGGAGTGCGGGCACATGTGGCGGGTGGTACACCAGTACGAGGACACCATGCTGGGTCCGGCCCCCAAAAATCTCGAGGTCCCCAAGTGCCCCATTACGGGTACAGTCTTTGAGCATGCCAAAAGCACCAAGATCGTACATATTTGTGAGTTTACGGCTAATCTTATTGCCCACGGTAAACTCAACCTGGATCCCAGCCGCAACGACCACTTGGTGGTCACCTTCCACGATTCCTGCAATACCTCCCGGGGTATGGGAATTTTCGAGGAGCCGCGCTTTATCCTCAGGAACGTCTGCAACAACTTTTACGAGATGCCGGAAAATACCATTCGGGAAAAGACTTTCTGCTGCGGAAGCGGTTCGGGACTTAACACTGACGAGTACATGGAGATGCGCATGCGGGGAGGCTTTCCGCGGGCCAACGCTGTGGAGTATGTGCACGAAAAGCACGGGGTCAACCATCTGGCCTGTATCTGCGCCATCGACCGGGCGGTGCTTCCTCCCCTTATGAATTACTGGGTACCCGGGGTGAGTGTGGGGGGAGTACACGAACTGGTGGGCAACGCCCTGGTCATCCCGGGCGAAAAGAAGCGCACCACAGACCTTCGCTTCCAGCCTTTAAAAGGGGTAGAGGAGGAGGAAAATGTATAACCGCGACAAAGTCATCCCCGGTATCATCATCTTCGTCCTTTTTGCGGCCTTTCCCATTTGGTGGGGGCATGGAAAGAGCGTGCCTCCGCCTAAGCCGGAGCTTCCCAAGGGCAAGTGTGTGGAGTCCAAGGAGTATATGCGGGCTCACCACATGCAGCTTCTAAATATCTGGCGAAACAAGGCCATCCGGGAGGGGATGCGGGTTTACGTGTCCTCGGACGGGTCCCGGTACTGGATCGGTTTACAGAATGGCTGCATGAAATGCCATCATGACAAGAGCAAATTCTGCGATCGGTGCCACACCTATGCGGCGGTCAAGCCCTATTGCTGGAATTGCCACATTCCTCCGGAGACGAAGGAGTTCAAACCGCCCAAGCGGTCGGCTCTTCTCAAACTTTTTGGCATTCCGGAGAGACTTACGGGAAATTCAAGCCATCACGAGTACGAAGAGCATTAATCCTCAAGGAGGCCAGGAGGGATGAAAAGGAGAGACCTTCTTAAGCTCGCAGGGCTTTCGGCGGTGGTAGCCGGGGGAGTTCCGGGTTTCCTGAACAAGGAAGTCAAGGCCCGGGAATACACTCCTCCTCCGGGGGCCCTTACGGCCAAACGTTGGGGTATGGCCATTGACATCCGGAAATGTTGGGAGCATCCGGAGTGTCGAGACTGTATTAAGGCCTGTCATCATATCCACAATGTCCCGGAGATCCCGGAGAAGAAAAAGGAAATCAAGTGGATCTGGAAGGATGAATTTGAGCACGCCTTTCCGGATCAACCCAATGAATTCAATGATGTCCTTCTGCAGGGCAAACCCTTTCTCCTCCTCTGCAATCACTGCGAGCATCCTCCCTGTGTGCGGGTCTGCCCCACGGAGGCCACCTTTAAGCGCGAAGACGGGATCGTGATGATGGATTATCACCGCTGTATCGGTTGTCGTTTCTGTATGGCGGCCTGTCCCTTTGGGGCCCGAAGTTTCAACTGGGTAGATCCCCGGCCCTATATTAGGGAATTCAATCCGGAGTTTCCCACGCGGATGAAGGGTGTGGTGGAAAAGTGTCTATTCTGTTACGAGCGGCTGGAGAAGGGCCAGATTCCGGCCTGTGTAGAGGCCTGCAAGCACAAGGCCCTTATCTTCGGGGATCTCGAGGATGAGAACTCGGAGATCTCTCGGGTCCTCAGGAGCCGGTTTTCCATCCGGCGGAAGGCCGAACTGGGGACCGGGCCTTCGGTCTTTTATCTCATCGGCTAAAAACCGTGCGAGGGGTGTGAGCCATGTTTGAAAAGGCCTTGGTAGGGAGTCGCAAATACTGGTTGTGGGTGTTTTTCCTCTTGGTCCTCATCGGAATCGGTTTCCTGGCCTTCCTGGCCCAGCTGGAGTACGGCTTGGGGATTACCGGAATGAGCCGGGATGTCTCCTGGGGGTTCTATGTGGCGCAGTTTACCTTTCTGGTGGGGGTGGCCGCCTCGGGAGTGATGGTGGTCCTTCCCTATTATCTGCACAACCACAAGGTCTTCGGGCCGGTGACCGTCTTCGGGGAATTCCTGGCCATTGCCGCGGTGATCATGTGCCTTCTATTCATCATCGTGGATATCGGACAAACGCACCGGCTCTTTAATGTGCTGCTCCACCCCACTCCGCATTCCATGCTCTTTTACGACATGATCGTCTTGAATGGCTATCTGGCCCTCAATCTCATTTGTGGCTGGGCGGCCCTTCACGGGGAATACAAGGGCACCAAATATCCCAAATGGGTGGTGCCTTTTATCTATATCTCCATCCCCTGGGCCTTTAGCATCCACACTGTGACGGCCTTTCTCTACGCCGGTCTTCCGGGAAGGCACTTCTGGCTTACGGCCATTATGGCCCCCCGTTTTCTGGCCTCGGCTTTCTGTTCCGGGCCGGCGTTTCTTTTGATCGCTCTTCTTATCGCCCAGAAGGTCTCCCGTTTACGTATAGAGCCCAAGGCCATCGATACCCTGAGCAAGATCATCACCTATGCCCTCCTGGCCAACATCTTCTTTTTCGGTTGTGAGCTCTTTACCGCTTTTTACAGCCAGATCCCGGGGCACATGTACCCGGTGATGTACCTCTTTAAGGGACTTCACGGACATACCGAATGGGTGATCTTCATGTGGACGGCGTGGATCTTTATGGCTCTGGCGGCCCTCCTCCTGGTTATTCCTCATACCCGGCGCAATCTTAATACCCTGGTCCTGGCCTGTGTGCTCCTTTTTATCGGCGCCTGGATCGACAAGGGTATCGGGCTCCTTACCGGTGGTTTCACTCCCACCCCCTTTGAGACGATTACTCCCTACCGGCCCACGGTGCCGGAGCTCCTTATTTCTCTCGGGATCTGGGCCACAGGGTTTCTCATCATGACCGTACTCTTTAAGATCGCTGTAGCGGTCAAAGAGGCCCGCGCGGCCTAAAAGAAAATCGCTAATCATGTCTCGAAGCCCATCCTGCCCGGGGATCTTGGATCTCCGGGCTTTTTTCTTTTTGCCAAATTCCTAAAGAGGGTCTAAACTCGAGAGATATGGAGCCCCGGCGTCTTTCCCGGATAGTGATTGCGGCTCAGCGCGGGGGGGCGGGCAAGACCCTTTTCACCCTGGGCCTCATTCGCCGCCTTTTGCGAGAAGGTTTGCGGGTGGCCCCCTTCAAGAAGGGGCCGGATTATATCGATGCCGGCTGGCTCTCCCGGGCGGCAGAGCGCCCCTGCCGCAATCTGGACCCCTTTCTCATGGAGGAAAAAGCCCTTCTCAAGGTCTTTCGGGAAGGGGCCTCTGGGGCAGACATAGCCGTGGTGGAAGGTAATCGGGGGCTTTTTGACGGGGTAGATCTTGAGGGGACCTGTTCTACGGCCCGTCTGGCCCGTCTTCTTCAGGCTCCGGTGATCCTGGTTTTAGACTGTACCAAGGTTACCCGGACTCTAGCCGCGGTGGTCAAGGGCTTTCAGGCCTTTGACCCGGGAGTCCATCTGGCCGGGGTGGTCCTCAACCGGGTGGCTCGGGCCCGGCATGAAAATATCGTCACCCGGGCCATTGAACATTACACCGGGGTGCCCGTGCTGGGGGCCGTTCCCCGCCTACGTATCCCTTTTCCGGAAAGGCATTTGGGACTCATCCCCTGGCAGGAATACGGGGGAAAGGAGCGCCTTTTTGAGGCCCTAGAAGAGGCCCTGGCTGGAGTGGAGGTACATCGTCTCCTTGAGGTAGCGGCTCAGGCCCCGCCACTTTTACTGCCCGAGGAGCCGCTTTGGTCCTCCTCGGGGAGCCTTTCCGGAGTGCGGATCGGGGTCTTTCGGGACCAGGCCTTTCAGTTCTATTATCCCGAAAATCTGGAGATCCTGGCCCTGGCCGGAGCGGAGTTGGTCTTCATAGATGCCCTGCGGGAAAAGCGCCTTCCCTCGGTCTCGGCCCTTTATCTCGGGGGCGGCTTCCCGGAGACTCAGGCCGAGGCCCTGGCGGAAAATTCCTCCCTTATGAAGGATTTAAAGGAGGCCGCCGAGGACGGGCTTCCCGTCTATGCCGAATGCGGCGGGATCCTTTATCTTGGCCGCGAACTCTCCTGGAAGGGCCGGACCTATCCCATGTGCGGGGTGCTTCCGGTGGACTTCGAGGTTCGGGAAAGGCCCGCAGGACATGGTTATAGCCTGGTGGGGGTGGTGGCCCCCAATCCCTACTATCCGGAAGGTCTTCTCCTCCAGGGGCACGAGTTTCACTATTCAGTGCCCACCCGGGTGGGGGAAGGGCCTTCCTTCGTTCTGAAGGTGGAGCGCGGCTTCGGTTTTGACGGCCTTCGGGACGGGATCCTTTACAAAAGGGTCTTTGGTACCTATACTCATGTGCACGCGGTAAGTACGCCAGCCTGGCTGGAAGGCTGGTTGAGGGCCCTGGAAGGGGCCGAAAAGGGTCCGAGATGGGGCGAATCCCTCTCTGAGGAGAGAGGGTTGACCAAAGACCATTTAAAAATCTAAAAAAGGAGGGTGCTATGTTCGAGATCACCATCAACTACGACACCTGTGATGCTGACCAGGAGTGCATCAACGCTTGCCCTGCACAGGTCTATGACGAGGGCGAGGACGGCAAGCCCGTGGTGGCCCGTCCGGAGGACTGCCTGGGCTGTGAGACTTGCGTGGAGGTCTGTCCCACCGGCTCCATCACGGTCCAGGAGGTCTAAATTCGAGAAAGACCGGGGGGCTCAGGCCCCCCACTTTTTCCGTGTATTTAGCCCGTAAACGCACCCCGAGAGGTTTCCGCTATTCTCTTCGGGTCTCCGAAAAGGGGGACCGATTCTGGCGTTCCCGGGAAATCTTCGATCTAGGAGAGGATCCTGCCCGATATATCCGTTACCCGGGTGGAGTGACTTTTTATGTGGATCCAGAGCTGGAGGAGGAACTCCATCGCCGGGGAGTAGAGACCGACCAGTGGGAACTCGAGAGGCTCTTTTTGCGCTTTGTAAGCCCGGAGATCCGGGAGAAACTCTGGCCTTACATCACTCGTTCGGAAAAAAAGGCAGCCCGTCCTTCGCGACGGGAGCAGATGCGCCTCCAGGAGACCTTTCATCCCTTTGACAAGCGGCGTCTGATCTTCCTTAAGTTCGGGGGTTTCAACCCCCGGCTGCTGGAACGTCCCCTCTGGTTTCTCAACCGCTTGAGGGACAAGAGTCGGGACGAGATCGAACAGCTTCTTTGGGAAATGGAGGATCGACTGCGTCCCCGGGAGGTGGTTTCCTATATCTATGCTGCCTTTGCCCTCTGGGACTATTTTCCCGAACGTCTTACCCGCTTTATCCCTGAGGCCCGACTCCAGCGGGAGCTCGACCAGGCCTTTCTGACGGCCCTCTGTGAGCTGGCCCGGGACGAGGCCTTTCGGATGGGGCTTTCGGAAGAAGAGGTCCTGCGGGAATATCTTTCCCGTTATGTGATCCTTTACTTTGACACTACAGAGGGGGCCCGGCGGATGTTTGAGGAGCGCCGGGCCGGTCGCTGGGCCCGGGCTGAGGCCCTTCATCGCGCGGCCCGCTACTTCGGTCTTTCCCCGGAGACCCTTTCCCGACTTTCCCGGAAAGAGCTTCTGAGGCTCTTTCGGGAGCGGGCCAAAGTCCTTCATCCGGATCGGGGAGGGAATAAAGAGGCCTTCGTGGAGCTCCGGGCCATTTTCGAGGAACTCATGGAGGCCCTGGGCTATCGCCGTCGCCTTTAATCTTCCTCTAGCGGGAGCCCCCTCTCCTTAGCCAGTCTTTTTAAGGTCTCAGCATAGGCCTGGTAGGCCTTCTCTCCCCAGAGGACCATGCGCACCAGGGAAGGTTTTTCGTGCTCTTTGAGGTAATCCAGAATAGTGGTCAGGGCTATCGGGGCGGCCTCCTCCAAAGGATAGCCATAGGCTCCGGTAGAAAGGGAGGGAAAGGCCACCGAAGAAAGACCCAACTCCGTGGCCCGTTTAAGGGACTCCCGGTAGGCGCTGGCCAGAAGTTCGGCCTCTCCGCTCTTTCCGTCCCGGTAGATGGGCCCTACGGCATGGATAACATAGCGGGCCTTGAGGCGCCCGGCCCCGGTGACCACCGCCGAGCCGGTGGGACAGTGACCGATCTTGTGGGCCTCTTCGGCGATGGAAGGTCCTCCCTTACGATGGATGGCTCCATCTACTCCGCCGCCAGGGATGAGCCTTTCGTTAGCGGCATTTACGATGGCCTCGGTCTCCTGCTCGGTAATGTCTCCGGAGACCAACTCCAGAGTTTTTCCGTCAATCTTCACCCTAAGAGGCATTCTCTCCCTCCTCCATAAGATTTATCTTTAGATTATGCCCAGAGGATGGACCACGACAAGTTTGCCCTTTCTGGGAGAAAGACTTTACTTTCTCCTTAAGGGAGGGCGGCTGGTGCGGGTGAGCTTTGGGGCCCTGGAGGAGTGGAGGAGATTTCCCGAGGCCCCGCAGGGGGTGCGGGAAGGCCTGGCCCGGGAGATGGAGGCCTATCTTTCCGGCCGAAAGCCCTACCCGGACTGGCCCTACCTCTTCGAAGGTCTCTCCCCCTTTGCCGAACGGGTACTTTTTGTCCTGCGGGAGATCCCCCGGGGCCAAGTGCGCACTTATGGTTGGCTGGCCGCCAGAGTAGGTCGTCCCCGAGCTGCCCGGGCCGTAGGTCAGGCCCTGCGAAAAAATCCCCTCCCTCTCTTTTTTCCTTGCCACCGGGTGGTGGGAAGAAGGGACCTCGGGGGCTTTTCCGCAGGACTTTCCTGGAAAATCCGCCTCCTTTCTTTGGAAGGCTCCTTTGACGGAAGATTGTCGCAAATTTGACGAAAGGCGACCCTTCCGCCTCTTGGGAGGCCCTGAAAGATGGTATGATGATTGCAAAGACCTAGGAGGAGGGAGATATGGCCGAAGAAAAGGAAAAGAAGGGTGGAAAGGGCAAGCTCCTCATCTTTTTGATTCTGGGGCTGGTCCTGGTGGCCGGGGCCGGGGTAGCGGCTTATTTTCTCCTCTTTGCCAAGAAGGCCCCGCCGCCGGAGGAGACCAAACCTGCAGTCCCCAAGGAGGAAAACAAACCCGGCCCCTTTTTGCAGCTCAATCCCTTTGTGGTCAACCTGGCTGATCCTACCGGGCGAAGGTATCTGCGGGTAAAGATTGCCTTAGAGCTCAAGGACGATCAGGCCCTCACCGAGGCCAACGACCGTATTCCCCAGATCAACGATACCATCATTATGGTCCTTTCTTCCAAGACCGTCGAAGAGGTTTTGGCCCCGGAGGGCAAGGCCGAGCTGCGTTTTGAGATCATGAATAAACTCAACCAGCTCCTCGGCCCGGGTAAGGTCCGAGGGGTCTATTTCACTCAATTTGTGGTGCAATAGCCATGGAGAAGGTGCTTTCTCAGGAAGAAATTGATGCCCTTTTGGCCAGTATGGGTGGGGGGGAGCTTGATCTCACCCCCGAGCCCGAAGAGGTGGAGGGGGTCAAGCCCTTTGACTTCCGGAACTACGCCATCTCCACCCGCATCAAGATCCCGGGCTTTGAGGTTATCAACGAGCACCTGGCTCGGGGCCTGCGCATGGGCTTTTCCACTCTCCTGCGGGAGATCGTGGAAGTGACCGCTCTTCCCATTCAAATGGAGCGCTTTCGGGACTTTTTGAATCGCATTCCGGTCCCCACCTCCATCCACATCTTTCGTTTGGAACCCTTGCGGGGCCAGGCCCTTTTGGTCATTGATGCCCCTCTGGTCTTCGCCTTTGTGGAGCGTTTTCTGGGAGGAGGGGAAAGAAAGCTCATCAAGGTGGAGGGGCGGGAATTTACCCCCATCGAGCAACGGCTCATCCGGCGGGTGGTCACCCATATCTTTCAGGAGCTGGAAAGGGCCTGGAAGGGCATTCAGCCGGTAAAGGCCAAGTACGTGCGGGGGGAGGTCAATCCTCAGTTTGCCCGGGTCCTCCAGCCCGAAGAAACGGTGGTGGTGTGTAATTTTGAGGTGGATATTGAGGGACTCCAGGGCAAGATCGCCTTCTGTTACTCCCTGGGTATGCTTCAGCCCATAAAGAGTAAGCTTTATGCCCCCTACCAGACGGAGGAGGCCACCGATCCTTACTGGCGCAAACAACTGGAGGAAATCCTCTTTTCCGCGGAGGTCACCCTGCGGGCCTTCCTGGGACAGGCCCGTATCCGCATCCGGGATCTCCTTTCCCTAGAGCCCGGAGATGTGCTGGTCCTGGAAAGCAAGGTGGAGGACCCCGTGGTGGTCACCGTAGAGGGCCGGCCCAAGATCCTGGGGGATCTCGGAGTTTTTAAGGGATATAAGGCGGTAAGAGTCAAAGAATTTGTAAAAGTGGAGGCTTAGGAGGAAGAGATGGCTGAAGAGCTCCAAGAAAAAGAAAAAATCGAAGAAATTCAGGACAATCAGGGACCGGTGGAAGAGACTCCGGAGGCCGCTCCGGCGGAAGAGAAAAAGGAAGGCCTGGGAGGAGAGGACGATCTCATGGCCATGTGGGAGGAGGCCCTTAAGGAGGCCGGAGTGGAGGGGGGTGGGGAGGAGGCCCCTTCCGAGGCCTCCAAGGCCCCGGCGGCCGAGCCCGCCAAGCTTGAGGAATTTCGGGAGGCCCCGGCCACCGGAGCCCATCCGGAGCTGGAACTCATCCTGGATATTCCCCTGGAGGTCTCGGTGGAGATCGGACGCACCAAGATGATCCTCAATGACCTTCTCAAGCTCACCCAGGGCTCCATCATCGAGCTCAACAAGATGGCCGGGGAGCCGGTAGAAATCTACGTGAACGGACGCCTGATGGCCCGGGGAGAGGTGGTGGTGGTGAACGACCGTTTTGGGGTGCGGCTTACGGAGATCATCAGCCCTCAGGAAAGGGTCAAGAAGCTGGGAGAGGAGTGATGGGCCCAGAGGTCTATTTGCGGGTCCTGGGGATAACTCTTCTTTTGGTGGGGCTGGTGGTGCTTGCGGCCTATCTCCTGCGGCGCGGACGCTGGGGACTTTCCGAAAAAGGGAGGGAGATAAGAGTGGAGGAAATGCGGCCTCTGGGGCTCAAGCATCGTTTGGCCCTGGTGCGGGTGAGGGGGCGGGTCCTTCTTCTGGGGCTTTCCGAAAAGGGGATCACCCTTCTGCGGGACTGGGAGGATGAGAAGGATTAGGGTCTTGAGTTTCCTTCTGGTGGGGCTGGCTCTGGCCTCTTCGGCCGCGGCCCTGACCCTTCCCGCGGTGCGGCTGAGCCTCGAGCCCGCTAAGGGGCCGGAACAGGTGGCCCCGGTGCTCCAGGTGCTCCTCCTTCTTACCATCCTTTCTGTAGCCCCGGCCCTCCTTCTTATGCTGACCTCCTTTACCCGCCTGGTGGTGGTCTTTAGCCTCCTGCGACACGCCCTGGGAACCCAGCAGACCCCACCCAATCAGGTCCTGGTGGCCCTGGCCCTCTTTTTGACCTTTTTCATCATGGCCCCGGTCTTTCGCCAGAGCTATCAGCGGGCCCTCTTGCCGTATCTGGATCATCAGCTTACCGAGGAGGAGATGTTGCGCGAGGCCTTGAAGCCCTTTCGGGCCTTCATGCTCCGAAATACCCGGGAAAAGGATTTGGCCCTTTTCGTAAAACTGCGGGGGGAGCCCCGCCCGGCCCGCCCGGAGGAGGTCTCTACCCTCTCCCTGATTCCGGCCTTTATGATTAGCGAACTGCGTACGGCCTTTGAGATCGGCTTTTTGCTCTATCTCCCCTTTCTCATCATCGACATGGTGGTCTCCAGCGTCCTCCTTTCCATGGGGATGCTCATGTTACCTCCCATGATGGTCTCCCTTCCCCTCAAGCTCCTCCTTTTCGTGCTGGTGGACGGCTGGAACCTTCTGGTGGGCTCGCTGGCCCGGAGTTTCTTCTAGGGAGGTCCGAGATGACGGAGGCTACGGTGGTCCATCTGGCGCGTCAGGCCGTGGAGCTCACCCTCCTTATTTCGGCGCCCATGCTGGTGGCCGGTCTGGTGGTGGGCTTGGTGATCAGCATCTTTCAGGCCGTGACCCAGATCCAGGAAATGACCCTTACCTTTGTGCCTAAGATCGTGGCCGTCTTCCTGGCCCTCCTTTTGAGTTTTCCCTGGATCATGCACAAGCTCCTCCATTTCACCGAAAATCTCTTCGGGAACCTTCCCCAGTTCATCAAATGAAGCCCTACGACCTTCTCGATCTCTGGCCCTGGGCCTTCACGCTGACTCTGGTCTTTCTGCGGGTCTCCTTTTTTCTCTTTTTCATGCCCCTTATCGGGAGTGTGGTCCCGGCCACGGTGCGGGCCGCCCTTTCCCTGGTGTTGGCCCTTTCCCTGGTCTTTGTGGTTCCGGAGCCTTTGAGGCCTCCGGCCTCGGTGCTGGCCGCCGGGGGGATGATGGCCACCGAGGCCCTTTTCGGGGCGGCCCTGGCCTTCCTCCTCCGGGTCATCTTTGCCGGGATCCAGCTCGGGGGGGAACTGGTGGGCATGCAGATCGGTTTCGGGGTGGCCCAGGTCATTGACCCCGTAAGTGGGGTTCAGGCCCCCATTCTGGCCCAGCTCACCTATCTTCTGGCCTTTCTTCTTTTCCTGGCCTTTGATCTGCACCATCCCTTTCTTTGGGCTTTGGGCGAGGGCTTGCGCCTTCTTCCCCCAGGAAGTCTCAAGCCCCGCCCGGAACTTTTTCAGTATTTGGTGGGGGAGGGAAGGGTCCTCTTTGAGGTCTCTCTCAAGATCCTGGCCCCGCTTCTGGCCTTCATGCTCCTTTTACAGCTGGCCCTGGGAGTGGTCTCCCGTTTTGTGCCCCAGATCAATATCATGATCGTAAGCTTCCCCCTAACCGTGGGCCTGGGGCTTTTTTTCTTCGGGCTCACCCTGGCCCTGGTCCCCAAATTGCTTTCTCCAGCCTTTGAGAGGGCCCTCCTGGGTTTTCGGGTAGTGGTGAGGGCCCTGGGAGGCTAGGGTGCCGGAAGAACCCCTTCAGGAAAGGACCGAAGAGCCTACTCCCAAAAGGCGGGAAGAGGCCCGTAAGCGGGGCCAGGTGGCCCGGAGCCGGGAGCTGGCCTCGGTAGCCGTAATGGGAAGTGGGGCCCTGGCTTTCGCCCTGGCCGGAGGTTTTATGCTCGCCCAGGTCTTAGCCGCCTACCGTTACTTTCTGGGTCTGCCTTTTCGCAGTCTGGCCTTCCCCGAGACCCTTCTGGCGGCCAAGCAAGCCCTGCGCTTTACCGGCCTGGCCCTCCTTCCGATCTTCATCCTGGTCTCTTTGGCGGCCTTTTTGGCCCATTTTCTCCAGACCGGAGGGGTGGCCGCCTGGGAGGCCCTGAGTCCCAAACTGGAAAGGATTCACCCCGTGGAGGGTTTCAAGAGGCTCTTTTCTCTTCCGGCCCTGGTGGAACTCGCCAAGGCCCTGGCCAAGATCGTCATCATTTCGACGGTGGCCTGGCTGGTGATCCGCAAGCACCGCGAGGAGATGCTGTCCCTCCTGGGAGAGGACCTGTGGACCGTAGCCCGGGAACTTTATTTTCTCTCCCGGGATCTGGTCCTGAAATTGCTTATGGCTTTAGCGGCGCTGGCGGTGCTTGACTTTTTCTTTCAGCGCTGGGATCTGGAGAGAAAGTTACGGATGACCCGGGAGGAGTTAAAGGAAGAGCTCAAGCAGACCGAGGGGGATCCTTTGGTCCGGGCCCGGATCCGGCAGCTTCAGCGGGAGATGGCCCGGCGGCGAATGATGGCCGAGGTCCCCCGGGCGGACGTGGTCATCACCAACCCGGAACACGTGGCCGTGGCCCTGAAATACGAACTTAAGGAGATGCCCGCTCCCCAGGTGGTGGCCAAGGGGCGGGGAGTTCTGGCCCAAAAGATCAAAGAGATCGCCCGGGAGCACGGGGTGCCGATAGTGGAAGATCCCCCGCTGGCCCGGGTCCTTTATGCTCGGGTGGAGGTAGGGGAATTCATTCCCGAAGACCTCTACCGGGCGGTGGCCGAGATCCTGGCCTATGTGTATCGCCTCAAGGGTAAGAGGGTGTCCTGATGGCCGAGGCCGGAGTCCCTCTGAGACGCTACATCGATCCCAGCAACGCCGTAGTAGCCGCCGGGGTGGTGGGGCTTCTCACCATCATGGTCTTTCCCGTGCCCCGGGGCCTCATGGACATCCTTCTGGCCTTGAGTTTTACCATCTCCCTTACCGTACTTCTTATGTCCATGTATATCGTGAAACCTCTTGATTTTACGGCCTTTCCGGCCATTCTTCTGGTAACCACCCTCTATCGCCTCTCCCTCAACATCGCCACCACCCGGCTTATCCTGCTCCACGGCCACGAAGGCCCCTGGGCGGCGGGCAAGGTGATTATGAGTTTCGGTCAATTTGTGGTGGGCGGAAATTACGTGGTGGGGGCCATCGTCTTTGCCATCCTGGTGATCATCAACTTCGTGGTCATCACCAAGGGGGCCGGACGGATTGCCGAGGTGGCCGCCCGTTTCACCCTGGACGCCATGCCCGGAAAACAGATGGCCATCGACGCCGACCTCAACGCCGGGCTTATTGACGAGGCCGAGGCCCGTCGCCGTCGGGAGGAGATCCGCAAAGAGGCCGAATTCTACGGGGCCATGGACGGGGCCAGCAAGTTCGTGCGCGGGGAGGCCGTGGCCGGCCTGGTTATTACCAGCATCAACATTGTGGCCGGTCTGATTATCGGGATGGTCCAGAAGGGTCTCCCCCTTTCGGAGGCGGCCCGTTCCTACACCCTCCTTACCATCGGTGACGGACTGGTCTCCCAGATTCCGGCCCTGATTGTCTCCACTTCGGCGGGAATTATCGTAAGCCGGGCGGCTTCGGAGTCCGGTATGGGCCGGGATTTCGCCCGCCAGTTTGCCGCCCGTCCGGAGGCCTTGGCCATGGCCGCGGTGGCCATCTTTTTCATCGGTCTCCTTCCGGGGCTGCCCACTCTACCCTTCACCGTACTGGCCTTCGGAGTGGGAGGGCTGGCCTATCTTTCTTACCGGATGACCCGGGAGGTTCCGGAGGAAAAGCCCCCCGAAGAGGCTCCAGCCCCTCCCCCGGAGGAGGTCACCCAGTATCTTCCTTTAGATCTTTTGAGCCTGGAGATCGGCTATGCCCTCATTCCTCTGGTGGATGAGGCCCAGGGTGGGGACCTTCTAGAAAGGATTCGCAATCTTCGCAAGCAGTTTGCCCTGGACATGGGCCTGGTTATTCCTCCCATCCATGTGCGGGACAACCTCCAGCTCAAACCCGCGGAATACGCCATCCTCATCAAGGGGGTAGAAGTGGCCCGGGGAGAGGTCCTCCCCGGATACTTTCTGGCCATGGGGCCGGAGGACAAGCCCCCGCCGGTAGAAGGGGCCATTCCCACCCGGGAGCCGGCCTTTGGTCTTACCGCCTGGTGGATCCCGGAAAAGGAGAAGGATAAGGCCGAGGCGGCAGGCTATACCGTGGTCAATCTTTCCACGGTGATCGTGACCCATTTTGCCGAAGTGATCAAACGCCACGCCGACGAGCTTCTCACCCGTCAGGAGGTCCAGAAACTTCTCGACGGGCTTTCGCGCCAGTATCCCAAAGTGGTGGAGGAGGCCCTCAATGTGGTCAACCTGGGGACCATTCAGAAGGTTTTACAGAATCTGGTGCGGGAGGGAGTCTCCATTCGGGATCTCTTGACCATCGTGGAAACGGTGGCCGACTACGGAGAGCGGATCAAGGATCCAGACACCCTTACCGAATATGTAAGACAGCGCCTGGCCCGACTCATCGTAAGACCCTATCTTGAGGCCGGGCGCCTCTATGTGATGGCCGTGGGGGAGGACATCGAGGAGGCCATCCGGAGGTCCCTCCAGCGGACGGCCGAGGGCACCTATCTCATGATTGATCCCAAGGTGGGCAGCCGCATCGTGGCCATTCTGGCCCAGGCTGCCGAGCGCATGACCCGGGCCGGACATCATCCGGTCTTTCTGGCCACGCCCACGGTTCGACGGCACCTGCGCCGCCTGGTGGAAAGGACCCTGCCTCAGGTGGTGGTGCTTTCGCACGCCGAGATGCCCCCGGAGATTACGGTGGAGATCCTGGAGACGGTGAGGTTGGGCCGTGAGGATTAAGCGCTTCTGTGGAGAAAATCCTCTGGAGGTGCTGGCGGAGGTCAAGAGGGTCCTGGGGGAGGAGGCCCTCATTCTTTCTTCTCGCAAGCGGGAGGAGGCCGGGCGCGTACTTTACGAAATCATGGCCGCCGTAGATCGCGAGGAAGTTCCGGAAAGGGGAAACGGGAAGGCGGGAAAGAGTCCGGAAATTCTTGCGGAACTTGCGGAGATTAAAAGACTCCTTCAGGAGGCCCTTTCGGAAAAACTCCTCCGTGGCCGTTATCTCCGCCTGCTAGAGGCCGGAGTCCCAGCCTTCTGGGCCTCAAGATTTTCCGACCCCCTGGCCCGTCTGCGGGAAAGGATTCGGGCCCATCAACCCGGGCCGGCCTCGCGGGTGCAGATTCTGGTGGGCCTTCCGGGGGTGGGCAAGACCTCTTCGGCCTTTAAACTGGCCGCCTGGTGGCGCTATCGTAAGGGGAGACCGGTGGCGGTGCTGGCTCTAGATCGCTACCGCATCGGGGCCAAGGCCGAGGCCCGGCGTCTGGGGGAACTTCTGGACCTTCCGGTCCTGGCCGAAGGAGATCTCCCTCCGGAAGGGGCCTTGCTGGTGGTGGATACCCCGGCCTGGGGGCCCAACTTCCGGGAAGAAGAATTGGCGGACCTAGTGGGCCGCTTTCCCGAGGCCCGGATTTACCCCGTGCTGCGGACTACGGAAAGTCCGGAGGTGCTGGTGGCTTTTCTTAAGGGGCTACGGGATTTTCCCCTGGCGGGTTCCATTCTTACTTATACGGATCGTTTGCCCTTTGGGCCGGCTCTAGGCTTTCTCCTTGAGCCGGAGAGCCCTCCCCCGGCCTTTGTGAGCGGAGGCCCGCGGGTGCCTGAAGACTGGGAGGAAGGGACCCGGTCCGTTCTGGAAAGGGTCTTTCTCCGTGGCCTAAATCGGATTTTTACTATAGAATAAGGGCAGGAGGCGGACATGCGCATTTTGGCGGTCTCAAGCGGCAAGGGCGGAGTAGGGAAGACCAATGTGGTGGCCAATCTCGCGGCCGCTCTGGAGAAAAAGGGTTTGCACACCGTGGTCTTTGATGCCGATCTGGGACTGGCCAACATCGATGTCCTTTTAGGTCTTTCCCCTAAACGGGATATTCGCCATGTCTTTGCCGGGGAGTGTCGTCTGCGAGACATCATGATCAAAACGCCCTACGGTTTCGAAGTTATCCCGGCCAGCTCCGGAGTCTCCGAATTTACCCGCCTGGATCCTTCGGAAAAGCTCCTTCTCAAGGAACAATTCGAAGAGGTCACTCAAGGGGTGGACTTTTTTCTTTTTGATCTGGGGGCCGGGATCTCGGACAACGTCCTCTTTTTCAACTTGGTAGCCCAGGAAAGGATAGTAATCACTGTGCCTGAGCCCACGGCCATGGCCGACGCTTACGCCCTGATCAAGCTTCTTTATACCCGACACGGGCTCAAGAGGATCTACCTTTTGGTCAACCTGGTGAAGGACCCTCGGGAGGGCAAGCAGGTCTACCAACAGATTGTCCAGGTGGCCGAGCGCTTTTTAGGGCCGGTAGGCCTTACCTATCTAGGGGCGATTAGGGAGGATCCTTCGGTTTCCCGGGCGGTAAGGAGGCAGGAGCCCTTCGTGGTGGCCTTTCCGCAAAGCCCGGCCTCAGAGGATCTCCTGCGCATCCGGGACAAACTCCTCAAGTTGAAACCCGAAGAAGAGGGAGGTCTGGAGGCTTTGTGGTCGCAAAACCTCTCCAGTCTCTCATGAAATATCTTTCGCGCTCTCCGGAAGAGCTCATCTTTGAGCATTTACCTCTGGTGAAGTATCTGGCCCAGCGGTTGGCCGGCCGCCTCCCTCCGGCCCTGGACTCTGAAGATCTCGTTTCTGCAGGCATTTTGGGCCTGATCGAGGCGGCCCGCCGGTTTGATCCCTCCCGGAAGATCCAGTTTAAGACCTTTGCCGAATTCCGCATCCGGGGGGCCATGCTGGATGAGCTCCGGCAGCTGGACTGGACCCCCCGTTCCGTAAAAGAAAAGGCCGCCCATCTGGAAAAGGTCATTACCCGACTGGAGCAGCGTTTGGGCCGGCCTCCGGAGGACGAGGAGGTGGCCCGGGAGTTGGGGCTTTCTCTGGATGACTATTACCGGCTTCTGGACGAGGTGCGGGGTCTTTCCCTGGTGGACCTCGAGGCCCTGCGAAAGAAATTGGAGGATCAAGAAGGGCTGGACCTTGAGGATCTTTTGGCCGCTGAGGATCAAGAGGATCCCTTTGAGAAGCTAGGCCTTAAAGAGCTGGCGGAGGCCCTGGCTCAGGCTATTTCGGAATTGCCCGAGAGGGAAAGATTAGTTATAACCCTTTATTATTACGAAGGTCTGACCATGAAAGAGATCGGCCGGGTGATGGGTTATACGGAGAGCCGGATTTCTCAGATCCACAGTAAGGCCCTGCTCCATCTGCGGGGCAAATTAAGGGAAAGATTGGGGGAGAGCTATCGAGAATTTTTGAGCTAGGAGGGAAGAGATGGCGCTAGATACCAATATGCGGGTGCTGGTAGTGGATGATTTTGCCACCATGCGGAAGATCATCAAAAATATTCTCACGCAACTGGGATTTAAGAATATCCTTGAGGCTGACGATGGGACCACGGCCTGGGAAATCCTTCAGAAAGAGCCGGTGGATCTCATTATTTCCGACTGGAACATGCCTAAAATGAGCGGGCTTGAGCTTTTGAAAAAGGTCCGGGCAGATGAAAAACTCAAGGATACCCCCTTTCTCATGGTCACCGCCGAGGCCCAGAAGGAAAATATCATCGAGGCGGCCAAGTACCGGGTGAGTCAATACATCGTAAAGCCCTTTACTCCGGAAACCCTTAAAGAAAAACTGAAAAAGATCTTTGGGTCCTGATCATGGACGAAGAAAAACTTTCTCCGCCTGAGAAAAAAGAAGAGATGCCGGGGGAGACTTTCGAAGAAACCGAGGTCCCCTCTGCCCCGGAGGCTTCCTCCACAGAGGAGACCCCTCCCCCGCCGGAAGAGGGACCGGAGAGCGAAGAGGATTCTCCGGAAAAACTTATTCGAGCCCTGGAAAGGGAGGAAGAAGAGGCCCCTTCCGAGAAAGAGCCTTCCCGGTTTTCGGCGGGAAACCTTTTTTTCTTGGTGGGTATCGGTCTCTCCTTGGTAGGTATCCTCTTGGGAGGCTTTTTTCTCTGGAAATTGCTTCATCCTTTCCCGAAAACCCCTTCTTCTCCCAAGTCTCCGCCACCTTCTCCGGAAAAACCGGTCTCTAAGGCCTCTCCTTCCAGCATTCCCTTGGTAAAGACTGAGTTTTCTCTGGTCCTAAAACATTTTCTCATCCCTTTAGAAACCGAGGGCGGGGCCCCGGTCTTTGTCAAGGCCTCGGTGATCCTCTATTTTGAGAGTCAGCGGGAGGTCCTCCGGGCCAAGCGCATAGAAAAGGCCCTTCGTGGTTTGATCTACGATACCTTTCGGGGGATTCCCTTCTATTATTGGCGGTCTCCAGAGGGGGTGGCCAAGATCCGGGAGGCCCTCTTTGAGGTCTTTCGAACCCGGGCCCCGGAAGGGCTGGTCCCCAAAGAGATCGAGGTCCGGGGTTACATCCTGAAATAAAATTTTAAGGAGGGCCCATGCCCGATCGGGTGGAGAAGCCTTCCCATATCCGGCCCCTTCTTCCACCGGCGGAATTCGAAGAACGTCCCCCGCGGGAAAGGGATTCCGGAAGGAGACCTCCCTCTAAGCCGAAAAAAGAAGGCCCCGAGGAGAGGCCTCCGGAAAACGGCAAGGGCCAGGTGGTCGATGTTACGGTTTGAGTCCGGAATGGAGATCTATCTCTGGGGGCAGGTTTTCCTGGATCTCCTCATGTTAATTCTTATCGGGCTCCTTTTTTACCGCCTGCGACCGGTGGAAACCTCCCCGAGGCTTGCGGAAAAACTTTCCCTCCTTGAGGGCTTGATCGAGGATCTTTCCCGCTATCTGGAGGAGGAAAAGAAGATCTTTCGGCGCCTGGAAAGAGCCCTTGCGGCCGGGGCCGAGGCCTGGGAGCGCTCCGGTGAGGGGCGAAAGGATTTGCGGAAGGAGGTGGTAAGGCTTTATCGGGAGGGGGTTTCCCCCGCGGAGATTGCTCGTCGCCTTTCCCTCTCGGAAGGGGAAGTGGAGCTTCTGATCTCGCTCGAAAGATTTAAGGAGGGGCTGTGAGGGTCATCACTCCGGCTCCGGTAACCTATCTTCCCGAAAATCTGGTCCCTCTCTTTTCCCAGCCCGGAAGGGAGCTTACGGTGCGGGTGATCGAGGTAGAAGGCAAGACCCTGACCTTAGAGACCGGAGGGGAGCGCTTTCAGGCCCGCCTGGCCGGAAGTCTCTTTCCGGAGGCCTTTCGTCCGGGAGAAAGCCTGCGGGTAAGAGTGGTCTCTACCGGGCCTCCGCTTCTTCTTCATCTGGTAGAGGGGCGGGAAGGGGGGCGGCCGCTCTCTCGGCTGAAATATCTTCTGGCCCTCTTGCCTCAGGCTGCGGCTGAATTTCCCTCCGAACTTCCGGCGGTCTCGGAAAAAGAAGGCCTGGCCCCTCTGGTGGCCTTGCTGGTGGAGGCCCTAAAGGAAGAAAAAAGAGAGATCCTCCGGGAAAAAAGCGAAGCTTTCCATTCTCAGAAAGACCTCGTTCAATTTTTTCGGCATCTTTTTTCCGAGGGGGCCTTGGTGCTTCCCTTTGTCTTTGCCGATCGTCTTTCCTGGGGTCTCCTTGAGGCCGAGGGGCAAAAGGAAGGACGGAAAGAGCGCTATTTTTACCTCCGCCTTTTCCTTTCGGAGCTGGGGCTGGTAGAGGTCCTTCTGCAGGCTCAGGATCAGCACCTGGGATTGCATTTTTATTTTTCAAGGGAGGAGACCCTGAAGTTGGCCCGAGAGGCCCTTTCTGAACTGCGAGGGGCCTTGCTGGAGAGAGGCTTTGTACCGGAGATCACCCTGGAAAAAGGCTATTATGAGCCGGGAGTAATCCTGGCTAGGGAGGGATAGCCATGTTGATTTTGGAGAAGGCCGGAAAACACAATACCGAGGCCGTAATCCAACTGGTCAAGGAAGAGGCCCCCAAGAGGGGCCTGCGGCATGTGGTGGTGGCCTCTACTTTCGGGGACACAGGGCTTCTGGCGGCCCGCGAACTCTGTCCCCTGGGGCTTAAAGTGGTGGTGGTGACCCACAACGTAGGTTTCCGGGAGCCGGGGACCCTGGAGATGACTCCGGAGACTCGCCGAGAGATTGAATCCCTTGGCGCGGTGGTATATACCGGAACCATGGTCTTTCGAAACCTGGGAACCGCCATCCGAGAGCTCCTGCACTATTCCCAGCAGGACCTGGTGGCCAACACCCTGAGGATTTTCGGCCAGGGTCTTAAGGTCTGTGTAGAAATTGTACTTATGGCCTGTGATGCCGGACTTATTCCTCCCGAAGATGTAGTGGCCGTGGCCGGGACGGCCCGGGGGGCGGATACCGCGGCCCTGATTCGGGCTATGCCTTCCAATCGATTTTTTCACCTCAAGGTCCGGGAGATCTGGGCCAAACCGCGCGACTGGTAGGAGGCTTTCATGAAAGCCCTGGTGGTGGACGACTCCAAGCCCATCCGCCAGATCGAAAGAAAGTATCTGGAGGAGCTGGGCTTTGAGGTGGTGGAGGCCGAAAACGGAAAGGAGGCCCTGGAAAGGCTCAAGGAACACCCAGACGTGCGCCTCATTCTTCTGGACTGGCACATGCCGGTAATGAACGGCTACGAGTTCCTTAAGGCCGTACGGGCCAATCCGGACTGGAAGGAGATCAAGATCATGATGGTCACCACCGAAAATCAGCAACAGAGTGTTATTGAGGCCATCATGGCCGGGGCCAACGAATACCTCATGAAACCCTTTGACAAGGATATGCTCGAGGCCAAGATCCGTTTTCTCCTGGAGGAGGCCCTGTGATTCGAGTCCTCATCGTGGATGACTCTCCGGTCATCCGGAGGCTTCTCAAAGAGGTCCTTTCCAAGGAGCCGGATATCGAGGTAGTGGGCGAGGCCCGGGACGGGAGGGAAGCCGTGGAGCTGGCCCAGGCCCTGCGTCCAGATGTGATCACCCTGGACATCGAGATGCCGGTGATGGATGGCCTTTCGGCCCTGCGGGAGATCTGCCGTCTGGTGCCCCGGGCCAAGGTAATCATGTTTTCCACCCTTACGGAAAAGGGGGCCCGGGAAACCTTAGAGGCCCTATCTCTCGGGGCCTTCGATTTCGTGACCAAGCCCAAAGGGGCCAACCTTTTCGATAGTTTAACCCGCATAAAGTCCGAACTCCTTCCCAAGATCCGGGCCGCGGTGCCTGCGGTCCGCAAGCCGATTCTTCCCCGCCGGCCGGCCCCTCCGAGGCCCCGGGTGCTCTCCCCTGGGGTTTATTCCGTGGTGGGAATCGGGGTTTCCACCGGAGGCCCTAGGGCCCTCATGGAGATCATGCCCCGGCTTCCGGCGAACTTCCCGGCCCCGATACTCCTGGTCCAGCATATGCCCCCGCTTTTTACCGCCCAGTTGGCCCAGAGCCTGGATCAGCGTTCGGCCCTGCGGGTAAAAGAGGCCCGCTCCGGGGAGCCGGTGGTGAAGGGCACGGTCTATGTGGCCCCGGGCGACTATCACATGGAGGTGCGGGGTTCGGGGAGGACTAAAACCATCTATCTCCACCAGGGCCCCCCGGAAAACGGTTGTCGTCCGGCGGTGGATCCCCTCTTTCGGTCCCTGGCCAAGGTCTATAACGGCACTGCGGTGGCTGTGGTTCTCACCGGAATGGGCCAGGACGGCCGTGAGGGGGCCCGCAAGATTAAAGAGAAGGGAGGACTGGTTATCGCCCAAGACGAGAAAACCTCCACCGTTTACGGGATGCCCCGGGCGGTGGTCGAAGCGGGGCTGGCGGACCTGATTCTGCCCCTTTCGGAGATACCTATTAAGCTCCAGGAGATCTTTTTAGGAAAGGGAAGAGCATGAGGCCGGAGATCTTCGATTTTTTCACTCTACTGGTGGAAAAGGTCAGCGGTATCTCTCTCAAAACCGGCAAGGAATATCTGGTGGAAAACCGCCTGAACGAGCTGGCCCGCTCCCTGGGCTACCGGGATCATGAAGAGCTCTATCAGGTGGCTCGCAGCAAGCTCACGCGCCAGCTTCTGGAGCAGATCGTGGACGCCCTTACTACCAACGAGACCTACTTTTTTCGGGATCAACACCCCTTTGAGTCCCTGAGAAAACACATTATTCCGGAATTAAAGGAAAAGAGGTCCGGCCTTAAAAGGCTCACCTTCTGGTCGGCGGCCTGCTCCACTGGTCAGGAGCCTTATAGCCTGGCCATTCTCCTCAAGGAATATTTTCCGGATCTGGTGAGCTCCTGGCGGGTAGAGATCCTGGCCTCGGACATCTCGGAAAGTGCGCTCAAGAAGGCCCGGGAGGGAGTCTATACCCAGATCGAGGTCAACCGGGGTCTTCCGGTGACCTTTCTGGTAAAATATTTCAAACAGACGGGATCGCACTGGAAGGTCGCCGAAGAGTTGAAAAATCTGGTAAAATTTCGGAAAATAAACCTAGTGGAGCCCCTGCGGGGCGTGGGGAGCTTTGATGTGATCCTCTGCCGCTATGTGCTGATCTACTTTGCCCCGGCGATGAAAAAGCGCGTCTGGGAAAACC
Source organism: Thermosulfurimonas marina (assembly GCF_012317585.1). Lineage (NCBI taxonomy): Bacteria > Pseudomonadati > Thermodesulfobacteriota > Thermodesulfobacteria > Thermodesulfobacteriales > Thermodesulfobacteriaceae > Thermosulfurimonas > Thermosulfurimonas marina. The sequence goes on along the minus strand of NZ_CP042909.1, from coordinate 261,419 downwards.
TCTGCCGGGTATTGAATCCGGGGGGATACCTCATCTTGGGGGCCACGGAGTTCCCTCCCGGCCTCCCCCCGGATATGGAAAAGAAGATTTTGGGAAAGACGGTCTGTTTCCGCAGAAAGGACTAAGGAGGAGGCCATGTCCTTTGAAGAAGAGGTCCTTAAAGATTTTCTCACCGAGGCCAAGGAGAGCCTGGAGAAGCTTGATGAAGAATTTGTGGAGCTTGAGCAGGATCCCCAGAATACGGAGATCCTCAAGAGCATCTTTCGGACCATGCACACCCTTAAGGGGACGGCGGGCTTTTTCGGCTTCAAGACCCTGGAGGGGATCGCCCATTTTGCCGAAGATATCCTTTCCAAACTGCGGGACGGGCTGGTGGTGGCCGACGAGGAGATCATCGACATGTTGCTCCGGGCGGTAGATCACATCAAGGCCATCATCGCCCATCTTGAGGACCACAAGCAGGAGCCGGTGGACGAGACCTATTTGGATTTTCTGGTAGAGCTCAGCAACTTTGCGGAAAAGATCGCCCGGCGGGCCCAGGGGGAGGCCCCAAAGGAAGAGGCTCCGAAGGAGGAGACCCAGCCCCCCTCCGAGGAGGTTCCTTCTGAGGAAGCCCCCCCGGAACCCTCTGCGGAGGCCAAAGGGCCTGAGGAGGCCCCTCCGGCGGAAGAACCCGTCCGGGAAGAAAAGCCTTCCGAAGAAAGGCCTCCGGCCCCCTCGGAGGCCCGGCCCGAGGAACCTAAGACCCCCAAGGCCCCGCCTCAGGTCTCCTTTGCCGAGACCCACATTCGGGTGGATGTGAAACTCCTGGATCATCTCATGAATCTGGCCGGAGAGCTGGTCCTGGCGCGAAATCGCTTGGTGCAGCTAGCCGGAGAGAAGGCCGACCCCGAGCTCCTGCGGGCTACCCAGAACCTCTCCCTGGTGACCACGGAGATGCAGGAAACCATCATGAAGACCCGCATGCAGCCCATCGGGAATCTTTTCAATAAGTTCCCGAGGATCGTGCGGGATCTGGCCCGCTCTACCGGCAAAAAGATCAATCTCCATATTGAAGGGGCCGATACCGAACTGGATCGTTCCATTATTGAGGCCATCAAGGATCCTTTGACCCACCTGGTCCGCAATTCCGTGGATCACGGGATCGAGTCCCCGGAAGAAAGGGCCCAGGTGGGGAAACCCCAGGTGGGGACCTTGGTCCTGCGGGCCTATCATGAGGGCGGTCAGGTGGTGGTGGAGATCGAAGATGACGGCCGGGGAATAGATGTAGAAAAGATCAAACGCAAGGCCGTGGAAAGAGGCCTCATCTCCCCGGAAGAGGCCTCGCGGATGGGGGAAAGGGAGGCCCTGAATCTCATTTTCCGTCCCGGCTTTTCCACCGCGGAGAAGGTCACCAACATCTCCGGCCGCGGGGTGGGCATGGATGTGGTCAAGACCAACATCGAGCGCCTGGGGGGAAGTGTGGAGATCCAGACCGTCAAAGGGGCCGGGACCACGGTGCGCATCAAGATCCCACTCACCCTGGCCATCGTTCCGGCTCTGATCGTGCTTTCCGGAGGGGAGCGCTACGCCATCCCCCAGGTGGGCCTCAAAGAACTGGTGAATCTCGAGAGCCAGGAGGAAATCCACCGCATCGGGGATTCGGAATTCTATCGCCTCCGCGGAGAAATCATCCCCATTGTGCGGCTGGCCAAAATCCTGGGGCTTCCAGACGGAGAGGCCCGGAGTCTGGCCATTCTTACCACCGGAACCATAGATTTTGGGCTCCTGGTGGACGAGGTGCGGGACTCGGAGGAGATTGTGGTCAAACCCCTGGGGAGACTTCTCAAAGGGATTCCGGTCTATGCCGGGGCCACCATCATGGGGGACGGAAAGGTGGCCCTGATTCTCGATGTGGTGGGGCTTTCGCGGTATGTGGGCTTTAAGGCCGAGGAGGCCCGCCGTCTCCTGGAAGAAGAGGGGGTCCGCAGGGTCACTGAAGAAAAACAATTCGTACTTCTTTTCAAGGTCCATCCCCAGGAACAATTTGCCCTTCCGCTCTCCCTGGTCTCCCGGCTGGACAAGGTCAAGGCGGAAGATCTGGAATTTGTGGGAGGAAAGGAAGTGGTCCAGTACAAGGGGCGCTCGGTCCCGGTGATCCGGCTGGAGAATTATCTCCCTATTCAGCCCCTTCCGGAGCAGGAGGAGTACAACCTTCTTCTCTTCGAGGAGGGAGAGAAGCGGGTGGCGGTTCTGGTCTCGGAGATCGTGGACAGCCTCGAGACCGACCTTGAGCTGGACGAGGACATTTACCACACGGAGGGGATTCTCGGCAATCGCATCCTGAACGGCCGCACGACCATCTTTGTGGACATTTATAAGATCATCGAGATGTACGACCCTGAGTGGTTCCAGCGCCGGGAGGTGGCTGAGCCGCGGCGGATCCTTTACGCCGAGGATTCCACCTTCTATGCCGGACTGGTCAGGAATTATCTGGAGGCCGCGGGCTTTGAGGTGGACCTGGCCTCAAACGGTCGGGAGGCCTGGGAAAAGCTCCAGCAGGAGTCCTACGACCTCCTCATCACGGATATAGAGATGCCGGAGATGGACGGGATCGAACTTGCCAAAAAGGTCCGATCGGACGAGAGGTTCCGGAATCTTCCCGTTATGGTTCTTACCAGTCTTTCCGGGGAGGAGATTTACCGCAAGGCCCGGGAAGCCGGGGCCGACGAATTTCAGATTAAGCTTGACCGGCAGGCGGTGATTTCCGCGGTGGAGCGGCTCCTGGAGGAATCCCGGCTTAAGGAGGCCGCAGCTTGAGGGAGGGGGAACTTCTCAGGATCCTGGGGCTTTCCCCCGGGGCCGGCTGGGAGGAGATTCGCCGGGCCTATCTCCGGCGGGTCAAGGAGTGGCATCCGGACCGGGGAGGAGATCCGGAGCGCTATCTTCGGCTCCAGGAGGCCTATCAAGAACTGCGACAGCGCTACGGGGAGGGAGAGCGGGTTCAGATCCTAAGGGAGCGACCTGGCCGGGGAGACTATTTTCTTTCTTTTATAGAGCTTACCATTCGGGAGGCGGCCCTGGGCACGGAAAAGAGGGTCAGGGTGCCGGAAGAGCCAGTCCCCTGCAGTCACTGCGGAGGCGGAGGCCGTGATCCCTGGGGAAAGAAGGTGCGCTGTGAGGTCTGTAAAGGCCGGGGGCTGGTCCTTGAGGAAGGCCCTTACCGGAGTCTCTGCCCCCGATGCCGGGGGGAAGGGGAGATCTGGCTTTCCCCCTGCCCCCAGTGTCGGGGAAAGGGTGAGATCCGTGGGGAAAAGGAGGTCCTGGTCCATATCCCTCCCGGAGTGCGGGAGGGGGATCTGCTTTTCGTGCCCCGGAGACCCGGGGGGCCGGGGCTGGATGTATATCTGGAGGTCCTCCTGCGTCGGGAGGAGGATCTGTATTTTGAAGGAGAAGACCTGGTGCTGAGGGTAAGGGTCCCCTTCTGGAAGGCGGCCCTGGGAGGGAAGGTCCAGGTGGAGACCCTGGAAGGCCCGGAAGAGATCGAACTTCCCCGGGGCCTTCCCTCGGGGGCCCGGCTGGTACTTTCTCATCGCGGGCCCTTCGGAAGCGATGGCCGCCGAGGGAACCTCATTCTACAGTTCGAGGTCTGGTTCCCGGAGGCCTATCCCCCGAAGGCCCAGGAACTTTTGCAAGAATTCTATCACCTGATGGAGGAGGCTTATGGTGGAGCTGCCGGTACCCAGCAGTGAGAGGACTCTGGCCCTAGGAGAAAAGACGGAGACCTTCGTGACTTTCTGGCTGGGAGAATTCTATTTTGGGCTTCCGATCTCGGAGGTGGTGGAGATTAACCGGAAGCTGGAGATCACACCCGTTCCCCTGGCCCCGGCTTATATCCGGGGGATCGTGAACCTGCGGGGGCAGGTCCTTACGGCCATCGATCTGGCCCGGAGGATCGGTCTGGATGGGGAAAACGCCGCGGAATACAACCTCATTGTGCGAGATGAGGACGAGGATAAGGTGAGCCTCCTGGTGGAAAGGATCGGGGACATCTTGGAGGTGCCGGTGGAGAGCATAGAAGAGCCTCCGGAAAAGATCGAGGGGATGGAAAGGCGTTTTGTGCGCTGGGTGTGTCAGCTTCCGGAAAGGCTCCTGGTGATCCTCCATACCCGGGAACTCTTTCAGGAGTCCGGATAGAGTCCGGCAAAGTTCAGGAAGGGTTCCCAGACCCGGCGTTTTTCCTCGGGAAATTTCTCCCAGAAAAGACTCTGCCACTTGGGGGCCTCGGGCTTTTTGAGAAGACGCATCCCGGCCTCTTCCGGGGTCCGATCTCCTTTTTTGAGATTGCACTTCCGGCAGCAGAGGACCACGTTGGTCCACACCGTCTTTCCTCCCCGAGATCGGGGGAGGACATGATCGATGGTGCGATCTTTGGGGTTCTTGACGGATTTTCCGCAGTACTGGCAGGTATATTGGTCGCGCATGAAAAGATTGGCCCGGTTGAAGACCACCTCCATCTTGGGAAGACGGTCGTAGGTGGTAAGATAGATGGCATCCGGGGCTACCAGGGAGAGGGAAGGGCTGCGGATGAGGCGGCCGTTGTCGTAAAAGCGGCTGGCCTCGATCCACTCCTCCAGGGTGTGGGTGGTCCAGTCCGGGGTAATGACCTTGGCTGTGCCCTTGACCAGGTGGCAGATGGCCCGCAGGACGGTGGTAATCTGGATGGCCTGGTAGTAGCGATTGAGAACCAGGACCTTATCCTGAAGGATGCTTTCGGCACTCATTTCCCGAAAGTTTAGACGGAATTCAAAACTTTGGCAAAACCGGAAGGCCTTCAAGGGCCGGGAAGGAGGGAAAACAAAGTGGGAGTTCGGGTGGGGATCGTAGGCCTGCCCAATGTGGGAAAGTCCACCCTTTTTAATGCCCTGGTGGAGGGGAGCCGGGCGGAGGTGGCCAATTATCCCTTCTGCACCATAGATCCCAATATAGGGGTGGTGGAGGTCCCGGACGAGAGGGTAAAGATCCTGGCCGAGCGGGAGGGGGCGGCCCAGGCGGTGCCGGCCACGGTGGAGTTCGTGGATATTGCCGGTCTGGTGCGCCACGCCAGCCGGGGAGAGGGGCTGGGCAATCAGTTTCTGGCCCATATCCGGGAGGTGGAGGCTCTGGCGGTGGTCTTAAGGTGCTTTGAGGACCCGGAGGTGGTTCACGTGGAGGGGGCGGTGGATCCGGTGCGGGATCTCGAGATCCTGGAAGTGGAACTCATCGCCAAGGATCTGGAGACGGTGGAAAGGAGACTTTCCAAGGTGGAAAAGGCCGCCCGAAGCGGTGATCGGGCCGCAGGAGAGGAATACCGGCATCTAGAGATCCTCCGGCGGATCCTTTCCGAGGTGGAGCCCCTGCGCAAGCATCGGGAAAAGATTCCTCCCGAGACCCTGGAGTATGCCTTTCGGACCCTCTTTCTGCTTACGCTTAAACCGGTCCTCTGGGTGGCCAATCTGGGAGAGGGGGACCTTCCGGAGGGGAGGGAAAATCCTCATTTGGTGCGTCTTGCGGAGCGGGCCCGGAACGAAGGAGTGCCCCTTATTCCTCTCTGTGCGGAACTCGAGGCCCAGCTGGCGGAGCTTTCTCCGGAAGAACGTAGGGAGATGCTTGCGGCCTACGGCCTTGCGGAGCCCGGACTTTGGCGGGTCATCCGGGAGGCCTACGGGCTTTTAAACCTGATCACCTTTTACACCGTGAACGAAAAGGAGGCCCGGGCCCGGACCCTTCGCCGGGGAGCTACAGCCCTGGAGGCCGCAGCCGAAATTCATACCGATATGGCCCGAGGTTTTATCGCTGCCGAAGTGATCAACTTTGAGGACTATCGGGCCCTTTCCGGCCTTTCCGAGGCCCGCAAGAAGGGCCTGGTGCGCCTTGAAGGCCGGGACTACCCCGTAAAAGACGGGGACATCCTTTACATCCGCTTCAAAGTTTGATCCCGAGGTCCTCATTTCCTAAACTTGACACCATAGCGGACAACTTGTTATGGTGTCTCACAACTTGAAAAATACCAGTTTTGGCCGATTGGGATGGCCGAAAACGCCGAAGTAAGCAAGACGGAGCCTCTTATTCTTCCTTCAAATCCCCTTTCTTTTTGGAAATTTCCAAAGTTTTTCAAAAATTTTTAAGGAGGTCTTTTCCATGGCCGAAGCCCCGCTTATTCTCTGGTTTGAGGAGATAGGGATCAAGGATGTGCCGCTAGTAGGAGGGAAGAACGCTTCCCTGGGGGAGATGTATCGCAACCTTACCCCCAAGGGGGTCCGGGTCCCGGAGGGTTTTGCGGTCACCGCCGAGGCCTATCGGTATTTTATCCGGGAAAACCATCTGGACGACAAAATCCGTAAGGCCTTAGAAGGGCTGGATACCCATAATGTAAAGGATCTTCAGCAGCGCGGGCGCAGGGTTCGGGAGCTTATTCTCAAGGCCAAGATGCCCGCCCGGCTGGCGGAGGAAATCGAGAAGGCCTATCGGAAGCTTGAGGAAAAATACGGGCCCAATGTGGATGTGGCCGTAAGGTCCTCGGCCACAGCCGAAGACCTTCCCGATGCCTCTTTTGCCGGGCAGCAGGAGACCTATCTCAATGTGCGCGGGGCCGAAAGGGTTATTGAATATGTCAAGAGATGTTTTGCTTCGCTCTTTACCGACCGGGCCATCTCCTACCGGGAAGATAAGGGCTTTGACCATTTCAATGTCTATCTTTCGGTAGCCGTCCAGAAGATGGTCCGCAGCGACAAGGCCTGCTCCGGGGTGATGTTTACTCTGGATACCGAAAGCGGTTTCCGGGATGTAGTTTACATTACCGGGGCCTGGGGCCTGGGGGAAAATGTGGTTCAGGGAAAGGTAAACCCCGATGAATTTTATGTCTTTAAACCCACCCTTAAGAAGGGTTTTCGTCCCATACTCTCCAAAAAGCTGGGCTCCAAACACATCAAGATGGTCTATAGCCGGGATCCGGAGCATCCGGTGCGGGACGTGAAGACCACCCGGCGGGAGCGGGAGTCCTTCGTGCTTTCGGACGAGGAGATTTTGAAGCTGGCCGAATGGGCCATAATCATCGAGGAGCATTACGGCCGGCCTATGGACATCGAGTGGGCCAAGGACGGTGACGGGAAGACCGTGGGCACCGGGGAGCTTTTCATCGTCCAGGCCCGCCCGGAGACGGTCCACGGGGCCAAGCGGGAGCGTTATTACGAGGTTTACAAGCTCAAAGGCGAGGGCCGGGTGCTTACCGTGGGCAAGGCCGTGGGGAGCAAGATCGGTCAGGGCCGGGCCCGGGTCATCATGGAGGTCTCTCAGATCCATGAGTTTCAGCCCGGAGAGGTCCTGGTGACGGATATGACCGACCCGGACTGGGAGCCCATCATGAAGGTGGCGGCGGCCATCGTGACCAACCGGGGCGGACGGACCTGTCATGCAGCCATCGTCTCGCGGGAGCTGGGCATCCCCTGTATTGTGGGCACGGGAAACGCTACGGAGGTAGTAAAGACCGGCCAGGAGATCACCGTAGACTGCTCTCAGGGAGAGGAAGGCCGGGTGCTGGAAGGCTTAGTGCCCTACGAGGTGGAGCGTATCGATCTGGAAAGCCTTCCGCGCACCAAGACCAAGATCATGATGAATGTAGGCATTCCGGAGCAGGCCTTCAGCCAGGCCCAGATCCCCAACGACGGGGTGGGACTGGCCCGGCTGGAATTCATCATCGGCTCCCATATCGGGATCCATCCTCTGGCCCTTCTTCATTACCAGGAACTGAAAAAGCAGGCCGAAAAGGATTCCCGGCTGCGTAAACTGGTGCGGGAGATCGAAAAACGCACCCCGGGCTACGAGAACAAGGCCGACTTTTTTGTGGACAAGTTGGCCCAAGGGGTGGGGATGATCGCCGCGGCCTTCTACCCCAACGACGTCATCGTGCGGCTTTCGGACTTCAAGAGCAACGAGTACGCCAATCTCCTGGGAGGGTGGCTCTACGAGCCGGTGGAGCACAATCCCATGATCGGCTGGCGCGGGGCCTCCCGTTACTATGATCCCAAATTTGAGCCGGCCTTCGGCCTGGAGTGCAAGGCCCTCAAGCGGGTGCGGGACGAGATGGGGCTTACCAACGTGAAGATCATGATTCCCTTCTGCCGCACCCCGGAGGAGGGCCAGAAGGTCATCGGAGTCATGGAAAAGTATGGTCTTAAGCAGGGAGAAAATGGACTGGAAATCTATGTGATGTGTGAGATCCCCAGCAACGTGGTCCTGGCGGACCAATTTGCGGACATCTTTGACGGTTTTTCCATTGGCTCCAACGACCTCACCCAGCTCACCCTAGGGCTGGATCGGGACTCGGAACTGGTGGCCCATCTCTATGACGAGCGCAACGAGGCGGTCAAGCGCCTGGTACGCCAGGTGATTCAGACGGCCAAGGCCCGGGGGCGGAAGATCGGGATCTGTGGCCAGGCCCCGAGCGACTTTCCAGACTTCGCCGAGTTCCTGGTAGAGTGTGGGATCGACTCCATGAGCCTTACTCCGGACACCGTGGTCCGCACCCGGCTCCTGGTGGCCGAAAAGGAAAAGGCCTTGGGTAAGTGATCCGGGTGTTTTCTTGACACGAAACTAAAATTCGTGCTATGAAATTAACGGCCCTGGGTGCCCCGCCGGCGGCGGGGTGAAACGGGAAGCCGGTGAGAATCCGGCGCTGGCCCGCAACCGTGACCGGGGACGAAAGCCGCTGGGGACCTCTGGAGCCGGTCCCCCGCCCGAGGGCTCGAGGGTAAGTCCGAGGGTTCCTCGGGTGGGCCTGAAGGGCGCACCGCCTTTCAGGCGACAGGCCACTGGGTGGGCCTGCGGGAGGGCCCGCAGGCCGCCTGGGAAGGCGCGGCGAGTAGGACGATCCGGAAGCCGGGAGACCGGCCCGGGGCCGAAAAGGCGGTGGGGTGCGGCGAGGACTCCGACCCGACCGCAAGGCTTTGCGGTCCCGCCTCGCTAGCCCCCGAAAAATTTCCCAAGGGGGTGAGTTTATGCGTAGAAGTTGGGCCTTATGGGTAGGGTTCTTTCTGTTGGGTTTTTCGGGTATGGCCCGGGCGGGGGCCCTCTCCTATCTCCCCCTGAAACATCCACCCCTTAAGGAGAGGCCGGCCCTGGTGCTTTGTGCCTTTGGGACCTCCACCCGGGCCCGGGTGACCTTCGATTATCTCGAGCAGAAGGTGCGGGAGGCCTTCCCGGGCTACGAGATCCGCTGGGCCTTCACCTCGAGTATCATTCGGGAAAAAATGAACCGGATTTACGCCCGCAAGGGCCTCCCTCAAAGGCTTTACAGCCTGCACGAGGTCCTGGCCCAGCTTTACGCCGCGGGCTACCGGAAGGTAGTGGTGCAGCCCCTACACGTCTTTCCCGGCCTGGAGTACGAGGCTGTGGTGGAGGTGGCCCGAAGGTTTCCCGATCTCCGCATCGTGGTGGGAGAGCCCCTTCTTTTCCGCTGGGAATACGTGCGGGAGGTCCTTGCGGTGGTGGAAAAGGAATTCCTCCCTCCTGAAGAAGGTCTGAACATCCTGGTGGCCCATGGGACAGACGTGACCGCTCAGGGGGCTAATCTAACCTATCTGGGTCTCGACTGGCTGGTGCGCCACCGCTACTCCAATGTCCTTTTGGGCACGGTGGAGGGTATCCCCGGAGGGGAGGAGGTGCTGGAGGAGGCCAAGAGGTATCCCGGAAAGCGGGTGCGTTTTATTCCCTTTATGCTTGTGGCCGGAGACCATATCATGCACGACATCATGGGAAAGGACCAGGGGGAGGAGAAGAGCTGGCGGGAGATACTTGAGGAGGCGGGAAAAGAGGTGGACTGTGTGACGGCCCGGATAAACGGCAGGGTCTATTATCGAGGGCTGGGGCTCTATCCGGAGACCGCAGACTTTTTTGTAAAGCAGATCCGGCGCGCGCTGGAGATCCTGAAAAATTACTGAGGAGGGGGCCTTGCGTCTTTACGGAGTGGGAGTGGGCCCCGGGGATCCGGAGCTTCTTACCCTCAAAGCCTTGAGGGTGTTGCAAGAGGCGGTCCATATCTTCGTGGCCTCCTCCAGTAAGAACGATTACTCTCTGGCCCTGCGGGTGGTGGAAGGATATCTTCCGGCCGGGGTCCCGGTGGAAAGGCTTTCCTTTCCCATGACCCGGGAGCGGGCCCGGCTGGAGGAGGCCTGGGAGAAAAACGCCCGCCGGGTGGCGGAAGTCCTGCGGGAAAAAGGTTCGGCGGTCTTTCTCACTTTGGGGGATCCGGCCCTCTTTTCCACCTTTGGACACCTGGCCCGAGCGGTGCGGGAGAGGGTCCCGGAGGTGGAGATCGAGATGGTTCCGGGGATAACCGCGGCCCAGGCCGCCGCCGCCCGTCTGGGGGTGATCCTGGCCGAAGGGGAGGGGGCCTTCCTTATTGCCAGTGCCCTGGCCGCGGAAGGGGTACTCCGCAAGCTGCTCCGGGAGACCTCCTCGCTCGCCCTCTATAAGGTCTATCGTCGGACTCCGGAGATCCTTCGTCTTCTTGAGGAGGAAGGCCGCCTTAGCGAGACCCGGGCGGTTTCCCTCTGCGGCCTCCCGGAGGAAAAAGTTTACCAAGATCCTCGGGACCTTTCCCACTCCAGACCCCCTTATTTCACCCTTCTTCTGGTGGGGGGAAAGTCCTTGACTGAATAGCACTAATTTTATAAAAATAGCATAAAATCCAGTTTGGGGAGGGCGAGGATGAGAAGGCTGCTCTTCTGCTGTTTGATAGGGTTTCTCTTTTTTGGGGCCTGGGGGGCCTCCTGGGCGGCGGATCCGGAGGTGGAGGAGCTGAAGCGCATGCTTCGGCAGGTGATGGAGGAGAACCGGAGGCTGGCCCAGCGAGTGGAAGAGCTTGAACGGCGCCTGGCGGACTACGAAAAACGTTCTGCAAAGGAGGCTCGGGTCGAAGTTCCTTCCGAAAAGCGGCCCTGGTATGAAAGGGTGGAGGTGGGGCTTTCGGCCGCGGGTCTGGTTCAGGGTCTGGTGGGAGCGGACAAGGAGCTGGCCAACCTTCATGCCCACGGGGGCCGGGAGCCCGCCGGGGCCTCGGATCTGGTCCTGACCGACGAAGACAAGGCCTACGGGGCGGCCTCGGTGGATCTTTCCTTCTCCGCGGAGTTTTCTCCCCGGGATCGGGCCTATGTGCTCTTGGAGATGGGCTCCGGCAAGAACCCCGAGGCCGAGGTGCCGAGCTTTTCGGGGATCGTGGACGAGGGGCTTTCTATGGTCCCGGTGGAGACCGAGGACGGGGACGTGCGGGTGAGTGAGGCCTGGTATGAAAGGGACTGGCGGCTTTCTTGGGGAAAGCTACGTCTTCGGGCCGGGAAGATAGACGTGACTACCGAGGTGGACCAGAACGAGTATGCCAACGACGAGCTTGGGCAGTTTATGAGCCCGGTTTTCGTAAATAACGCTGCTGTGGAGTGGGCCTCTTACAGCTTCGGGGTGGTGGCGGCCCTGGAGGCCGAGAGGTGGAGTTTTACGCTGGGCTACGAGGACGCGAATTCGGATTGGGACAACCTTTTTGACTATCCCTTCCTGGTGGCCCAGCTTGCGGTAAGTCCCCGGCTCTGGGGCCGGCCGGGAAACTACCGCTTTTACCTGTGGTATCAGGGGGAAAAGCACCTGGAGTGGGACGATCTTGAGGATTATTTTGCCAAAGGGATCGAGCCGGAAAATGACGAGCCGGCCTGGGGTTTTGGGGTTTCTTTTGACCAGGAGGTGGCCGAAGGGATGGGGATCTTTTTCCGTTACGGCTGGCGGGGGGACGAGCTGGTGGGTTACTGGAACACGGGGCTTGAGGATCTGGATTTTTCTTACGGTTTTGAGCAGAGTGCGAGTCTGGGGGTTTCGATCTCCGGGGCCCGGTGGGGCCGGGGGGAGGACCGGCTGGGTTTGGGCCTGGCCTGGTTCGGGATAAGTGACGCTTACGAGGACTACTGGGAGGGCCAGGGGGTGTATGCCCGGCGTTTGGTCCTGGATCCTCACATGCACCGACACGAGGCCCGGGACGAATGGCATCTGGAGGTTTATTATCGGTTTCAGGCCAGCGATCACCTGGCCCTCACCCCGGACTTTCAGTACACCTGGAATCCGGCGGGGCTTGAGGACGACGGCTTCTGGGTCTTCAGCCTCCGCGGAGTCTGGGAATATTAGATGGGAGGGGGCCGCACGGCCCCCTTTTTATTTGATAAACATCTGCGGAAGGACCTCGCTCAACCCCTCAAGAACCATCTGGACGGCGATTACCGCCAGGATCAGACCCATGAGCCGGGTCATGACCCCTACCCAGTAGGGCCGTAGGCGCTTGGTGAGGGCCTCTCCGTAAACAAAGCAGAGGTAGGTAAGGAGACAGACCAGGCCAAAGACTCCGATCACCGTGAGGATCTTTACCGGGTCGGTCTTACGGCCCACCAGGGATAGGGCGGTAGTGATGGTCCCGGGGCCGGCGAGAATGGGAGTGGCCAAGGGGGTCACCGCAATGTCTTCCGGGGACTCTTCTTCCTCTTCCTCCGTAGGGTGGTGCTGGTGGGAACGACGGGCCCGCACCAGGTGATAGGCGATCATGAAAAGGAGGATACCCCCGGCGATTCGGAAGGCCGGGAGGGTAATGCCGAAGAGGCGAAAGATGAGGTTCCCCCCGAGGGTGAAGACGGTCACGATGAAAAAGGCCCAGAGGACCGCGGTACGGGCTACGCGCAGTCTCTCGGCCTCGGAAAAGTCCTCCACCAGCGAAAGATAAATGGGGGTATTTCCGATAGGATTCATAATGGCCACGAAGCCTACGAAGACCTGAAGGAGAAAGCCGAGGTAGGCCAAGGTTTCGGGGCGCATACCTAAATGATAGGCGAGCTTAAGGGAGACGCAAGAAGGTCTTGAGGATCCTCTGGAAATGTGGTAAGGGACCTCAAATCTTTCCCAGGGGTCGTCCTATGTCCGGAAAGATCCGCAAGATCCTCGTGGCCAACCGTGGAGTGCCGGCGGTGCGTATCATGCAGACCTGCCGGGATCTTAAGATCCCTACGGTGGCGGTTTACAGCACCCCGGACCGGCTGAGTCTCCATGTCTTTATGGCCGATGAGGCCGTGCACATCGGGGAGGGGCCGCCGCTTAAGTCCTATCTCAACATGGACCGCATCATCGAGGCCGCCCTCCAGACCGGGGCCGATGCTATCCATCCCGGCTGGGGGTTTCTTGCGGAAAATGCGGAGTTCGCCCAGCGGGTGATCGACGCCGGTCTTACCTGGATCGGCCCGAGTCCCCGGATCATCTCCCTCATGGGAGACAAGAAGGCCGCCAAGGAGCTGGCCAAGCGAGCCAATTTGCCCACCATTCCGGGGATAGAAGATCCGCAGAGCCCCGAGGCGGTTCTGGAGTGGATGGAGCGTGAAAGGGTGGAGTTTCCCATCATGCTCAAGGCGGCCCTGGGCGGGGGCGGAAAGGGTATGGTCAAGGTGGAAAGCGCCGAGGAGCTGCCCCAGAAGTTCTCCCACGCCCAGTCTGAGGCCTACAAGGCCTTTGGGGACTCCAGCCTCATTGCCGAAAAATATATCCAGCGCGGCCGACATGTGGAGGTCCAGGTTGTGGCCGACCGGCACGGCCACGTGGTGCACCTTTTTGAGCGCGAGTGCACCATCCAGCGCCGCAACCAGAAGATCATCGAGGAGACTCCGGCCCCTTCTCTGGACGATGATCTGCGCCAGGAGATCTGTTTCACCGCGGTGCGGCTCATGCGGGAGATCGGCTACGATTCCGCGGGCACAGTGGAGTTCCTGCTGGACTCCGAAACCCGGAAGTTCTATTTCCTGGAGGTCAATACCCGTCTTCAGGTGGAACATGGGGTCACCGAACTGGCCACCGGACTGGACATCGTGGACCTCATGATCCAGATTGCCGAGGGCAAACCCCTCCCCTTTCATCAGCGCGATATCCAGAGCAACCGCTGGGCCATAGAGTGCCGGCTCACCGCCGAAGACCCGCGCACCTTTACCCCCTCCTTCGGGACCATCACCCGGCTTCAAATCCCGGACGGGCCCAACATCCGCATCTCCACCGGGGTCTATGAGGGGGCGGAGATTCCTCCTTACTACGATTCCATGTTTATGCTCATCATGAGTGCCGGGGCCGATCGCGATCAGGCCATCCGGGTCATGGACCGGGCCCTTTCCCGGGGTCTGCGGGTGGAGGGAGTGAAGACTATCGCCCCTCTTCTCATCAGCATCATCCGGCACCCCAAATTCCGGGCCGGAGAGTTTTCCACCCGCTTCATTGAGGAGCACCTGGAGGAACTGGTTTCGGCCTTCAAGGAGTTTGACCCGGACGAGGAGGTCCTCAAGATCGCCCGCTATGTGGCCGAGATCTCGGCCCTCGGGCCCCAGAGCTGGATGTAAAGGAGGTCAGGCGTGGCGCGCCCCGGTTCGGGCCTTTTTTCTCTCCCGGTCATACTTGATCCCAAAGAAGAAGGCGATGGCCGTTCCCAAAAGGGCCGCGATATAGACCCAAATCATATTTTCCATCTCTTCCCCCTTACACCGTATCTCTTAGCCTCCGTTTCAGGGCCAAAAATCCCGCTATTACGGTCAGGGTATAACAAAAGACCCCCAAAAGAAAGATCAAGATGGAGGTATGCGGTTGAACCAGCAGAGGAAGCACTAAAGTGGCCAACAGAACTAGACTTACCTTTAAGAGGTAATCGCCGATCCTCTCCCACATATCTATCACGGGATACAGTTCAAAGTAAAGGAGGTCGTTATGGAACTGGTGCGCCTTAAGCCGGGGATGAAACCGGCAGAGATCGTAAAGACCCTCCGGGAATCTGATCGGGTCTTTTTCACCTCCACCTCCCTGCGGGATGCCGGGCAATCCGATTACAAGAACCGACACCGCCTTATCGACCTCAAGACCCTCTGTCCCCTCTACAACGAGATGGGGCTTTTCAGCGTGGAGTGTCACGGAGGGGCCCGCTGGCACGTGGGTATTCTGAACCGCCGCGAGAGCCCCTTTGAGGAACTGCGCACCTACCGGCGCCTCATGCCCAACGTCATGCTCCAGACCCTTATTCGGGAGACCAACCTCTGGGGCTACCGGCCTTATCCCCGGAACGTGATCGAGTATGTGGTCTCCCGGGTGGACATCGACCTCTGGCGCTGCTTTTCCTTCCTCAACGATATCCGGAACATGCGCACCGTGGCCGAGGTGGTCATGGAGCGGGAGAGGCTCTTTGAGCCGGCCATCTCTTTCACCGATGCGGACTGGGCGGATAACGCTTACTACCTTCGGGTGGTGGACGAGATCGTGGCCCTGTGCGGGGGGACCGAGGAGATCATCCTTTGCATCAAGGACATGGCCGGGGTGGGGAGCCCGGAGCGTATCCGCAGTCTGGTCTCGGCCATCAAGGACAAGTATCCGGAACTGGTCATCCATTACCACCGGCACGCCACCGACGGTCTGGCCCTTCCGGCTTACAAGGCCGCGGTGGAGGCCGGAGTGAAGATCATCGATGTGGAGGAGGACTCCCTGGCCCGCTTTTACGGCCAGCCCCCCATGCTTTCGGCCTACGCCTATCTCACCGAGGCCGGCTTCAAGGTGAACCTCAATGTGCGCCTGGCGGAGCTTGCCGTCCAGAAGGTTCGGGAGTGGATCAACTACTACGACTGGGCCGAAAGCCCCTTCAAGGGTTTTGATTACATGGTGGTCAAACACCGCATGCCCGGTGGGGCCTTCCCCTCCTCCTTTGAACAGGCGGAAAAGAACGGCTTTCTCCACCTCATGCCCTATATCCTGGAGCTCATGAGCTACTACAACCGAATCGTGAAATACTTCGACGTGACCCCGGGCTCCCAGATCACCTGGGTGACCTGCTCCGGCATCGTAAACCGCTACTCCAAGGAGCACGGAGAGGCTGGGGTGCGGCACATCCTGGACCTCCTGCGGCGTTTCGTGGAGGAGAAAAACTGCGACTTCGAGGCCATGAGCGAGGAGGAAAAGGAGGAGCTTCTGGAACTCTTCAAGACCGCGCCCGGGGACTTCAAGAACCTCATCCTGGGGAAATACGGGCGTCTTCCGGCAGGCTGGCCGGACGAATGGGTCTATCGCAGCGCCTTCGGAGAGGAGTGGCAGGAGAAACTCAAGGAGCGCACGGAGGCCAGTCCTCTGGAGACCGTGCCGGAGCTGGACCTTGAGGCCGCCCGGGCGGAGTTGCGCCGAGAGCTAGGCCGCGAACCCACAGAGGAGGAATTCATCATCTACCTCATGCACCCCAAGGACGCCCTGGCCTTTTTCGAATTCTTCGAAAAGTACGGCGAGGCCTCCTATGTGCTTCCCACCCCGGTCTTCCGCTACGGGCTGCGCAAGCCGGGAGACAAGGTGGAGTTCTACTTTATGGGCAAACCCTACACCATTGAGCTGGTCTCCGTGGGGGCCGAACACGACGGGATCATGCACGTGGTGGTCAAGGTGAACAACAAGACCCGGGTCTTTGAGGTGGCCACTCCCCGGGTCAAGAAAAAGGAAGTGCGCATGGCCAAGGGCCCCAACGAGATCGGCTCCCCCATCAAGGGCAACGTCTGGCGCCTGGGCAACCCCAAGCGCGGGGAACTTAAAGTGGGCGATATCTACCACAAGGGAGAGGAGATGGCCAATCTTGAGGCCATGAAGATGGAGACCCCCATCTACGCCCCCTTCGAGTGCGTGGTGGAGGAGATCTGTGTGAAGGTGAACGAAAGCGTGGTGGAGGGGCAGCTCCTTTTTGTGGTCAAGCCTCTCGAGGAATATCGCCCCAAGGAGGTCCCGGCCAATCTAGGCGAGGAGGTCAAGGACTGAGGTTTAATAAATGTCCTTGAGAAGGTCGGCCAGCATGGCCCGGGCCACCCGTTCGGGCTCCACCCGGTAGGTCCCGGCCTCAATCTCGCGCCGCAGGGCCTCCACCCGTTCCTCCCGCACCTCAGGAAGCTCCCGCATCCTCTCCCGGGCCTCGGCCACCACGGCCCGCCCGTTGAGCTCCACCCGATCCTCGCGAGGGGGACCTTCGGCCCTCTCGCCCCTTACGCGTACCGCCTCTGCCTTTCCCCCTCGGCCGGGCCTTTCCACTCCCTTGGCCGGACCCTGAAGATAAGGAAGGATATCTTTAACCTTCATGGCCACTCTCCTATTTTATAAATTCGGGCCACCAGGCTGGCCTCTGCTCTCGGGACCTTCATCTCACACTACCTCTTTATTATAATCGGTAAGAGACCCCAAAAACTTTAATCTCGGCCATGGCTTCCTTTATCACCATTTTCCATCTGGCCCTTTCCGCCCCTCTTTACATAAATAGCGGAATGTTTATCCCTTTTAAAGGGCCTCCCAGGGAGAGCCGAGGACCGGAGGTGCGGGGTGCGGAGCCCCCGGAGTTCTCTCTTGTGGGAGGAGGGGGCCTTAAGCGGTATCGGCTCCTGGCCGAGCCGGAGAAATTCTACCGGGGATTGATCCTGGATCGAAATCTTTGAGAGGGGGTGAGAGGATGCGGGAGCTGGCCCGTTTCGAGGATCCGGTAAAAAAGATGCCCCTTATTCTGGCGGTCTTTGACCTGGAGGAGGTGGAGGTTCCCCCCTTTCAGCGCGATCTTTCCGAGGGGCTCAAAAAGCACCTGGAGCTGGCCATCGAGAAGCTGGGGTTCGTGACCCCTATTGTGGTCTGTCCCCACGACGGCCGCTATTACGTGGTGGACGGGCGCCATCGGCTGGAGGCCATGCGGGACCTCGGGGCCTGGGAGATTGTGGCCGTGGTGGCCCCGGAGGATCTTTATCTCCATATCCTGGAGTTCAACACCGAAAAGCCCCCCAATGTCAAGGAGAAGTCCAAACAGGCCTACCGGCTCTTTCAGGAGTTCCTGCGGGAAAGCCCGGAGGCCATCGAGGCCGATCTTTACACCTACTTTAAGGAGCCCCAGTTCATTACCTTTGGTTTTGTCCTGGAGGAGTTTGAGCCCCGCTTTCCGGCCAGTTTTTACGAGAGTCTTCTTTCCAAGATCGACCGCTTTCTGGAGGAGCCCCTTTCCGAGGCCGCCGAGGAACGCCGACGCCGGGCCCAGAAGCTCCTTGAGGTCAACCAGGAGGTGAACGCCAAATACGGGGAGCTCGGCTGGACCAACGCCCTTCTTAAGGGAGAGATCGTGCGCAAGGCCATCCAGAGGGCCTATGGAGTGCGGGTGCGGACTATTGAGGACGAGTACTACGACGCCCTGGAGAAGGTGAAGGCTGCGGTGCGAGAGTTGGGGCCGGAGGATTTCGGAGGGATAGAATGAGTCCGGATTTTACCCCGGTTTTGCGGCCGCTCGACATCTTTCCCTTTGAGTGGCGGGGTCGGCCTTCCCTTCTCCTGCGCGACCCCCTGGGCTATACTGAGAATTTTCTAGTCCTGCCCCAGGAGGTAGCCCCGCTTCTGGCCTCCATGGACGGAAGACACAGCCTGCGGGATCTCCAGGTGGTGGCCACCCGGACCCTGGGCCGTCTGGTGATGCTTGAAGAGGTGGCTTCCCTGGTCCAAAAACTTGAGGCTCATGGTTTTCTGGACGGGGAGACCTTTAAGCGTCGCAAGGCTGAAGTCGAGGCTGCCTGGAGGAAGGCCCCCTCCAGGGCCCCGGCCTGTGCCGGTCGCTCCTATCCCGCCGAACCCGAGGCCCTGCAGAAATTTCTTTCCGGGATCCTGGAGGCGGCCTCTCCCTCCCGCAGATCCCCACGGGTCCTTCTGGCCCCCCATCTGGATCTCTCCTCCGCGGCCCGGACCTACGCCGAGGCCTACCGGAGTCTCCGGCTTCCCCAAGGGGCCCGGGTGATCCTCCTCGGGACCGGGCACCAGCTCGAGCGCCCCTTTTCCCTCCTTACCAAGGACTTCGAGACCCCCTTGGGCCGTGTTCCCGTGGATCGGGCCTTGGTGCAGGCCCTGGCCCGGAGGGTGCCGGAGCTTTTCCCCGATGAGTTCGCCCACCGCAACGAACATTCTCTGGAATTTCAGGTCCTCTTTTTAAGGTACCTCTTTGGAGAGGTGCCGGTGGTGCCCTTTCTTTTCGGCCCGGTGGAGCCTTATCTGGCCTCCGGGCTCGATCCCTTTGAGGCCGAGCCCCGATATCAGGCCCTCCTTGAGGGGTTGCGCGCCCTCTGGGACGAGAACACCTATCTCGTCTTGGGGATAGACTTTGCCCATCTGGGTCTGCGCTACGGGGACCCCCAGCCTGCAGGCCCGGCCGAGGGTCTCCAGGCCGTGGCTCGGGACCGGGCCCTGCTTGAGGCCCTCTTTTCCGGAGACTATGGCCGTTTTCTCGCCGAGGCCCGGGCCAGCCTTCCCTTTAAGATCTGCGGCCTTTCCTGTCTCACCTTTTTGGCCCGCTTCCTTGAGGGAGCCCCCCGGCAAGGGGAGATCTACCACCAGGAGGCCGTGCCCTTTGGCCCGGGCTCCCTGGTCTCCGTGGCCGCGGCCGGGATAATCTTTTAGCCATGCGGCTTGACCGGTATCTGGCCGAGGCCGGCTACGGTACCCGCCGGGAGACCAAAAGGCTCATCCTCAAAAGGCATGTAACGGTAAACGGCCGGCTGGTGCGGGATCCGGCCTATCAGGTAGGGCCCGGTGAGGAGGTCCGGGTAGACGGAAAGCCGGTCTCCCCTCCGGCCAGGAAGCGCTACTTTCTTTTTTACAAGCCTGCCGGTTACGTCACTTCCACTGCCGACAAGCTTCCTACGGTCATGGAATTTTTCCGGGAGATCCCCCGGCACGAGCGGCTCTTTCCCGTAGGGCGCCTTGACCGCGACGCCGAGGGACTTCTCCTGGTGACCGATGACGGGGAGTTGGCCCATCGCCTGCTCCATCCCAAATATGCCGTGCCCCGGGTCTATCGGGTGCGGGTCTCAGGGGAGGTCTCCGAGAAGGCCCTGGAGCCTCTGCGCCGGGGAATGGAAATCGCCGGGGAGCGCTTTCGGCCGGCCGAGGTGCGTATTCTCGAAAGGGGAAAAGGGGAGGCCCTCCTGGAGATTACCCTTACCGAGGGGCGATATCACGAGGTCAAGAGGCTCCTTTCTGCGGTGGGACTAAAGGTAAAGCACCTCCTCCGGATGCGCTTTGGGCCGCTTGCGCTAGGGAATCTCCGTCCCGGAGAATATCGGGAGCTTACCGAAGAAGAAATCCAAAGACTTACCACCTCAGGACCACGGCCGCCCAGGTAAAGCCCCCGCCGAAGGAGACCATGAGGACCAGATCCCCCTCCTTAAGGCGTCCTTCCTCCAGGGCTTCGTCCAGGGCGATGGGGATACTGGCGGCGGAGGTGTTGCCGTACTTGTGGATGTTTACGAAGACCCGTTCTTCGGGGAGCTCCAAACGCTCGCGCAGGTACTCAATGATGCGGATGTTGGCCTGGTGGGGAATGAGGAGGGCGATATCCGAGGGGGAAAGGCCGTTGGCCCTGAGGGCCTCAAAGGCCACGGATTCCATGGCCCGGACCGCGTTTTTGAAGACCTCCCGGCCCTGCATGCGGATGAAATAGTCCTCTCGGGGGATGCGGGGGTCGCAGGGAGGATAGAGGGAGCCACAGCCTTTGAGGGTAAGGAGGTGCCAGAGGCAGCCGTCGGCGTGAAGATGGGTGGAAAGGACTCCTCTCCGGCCGTCTGGGGAGCCGGTGACCACCGCGGCGCCGGCCCCGTCCCCGAAAAGGACGCAGGTGGTTCGGTCCTCCCAGTTGGTCTTGTTAGAAAGGACCTCGCTTCCGATGACCAGGATCTTGCGGGCCGGATCCTCACGCACGAATTTGTCGGCGATGGAGAGGGCGTAAAGAAAGCCCGAGCAGGTGGCCGAGAGATCGAAGGCCCCGGCCCGGTGGGCCCCCAGGGCCTCCTGCACCAGGATGGCCACCGAAGGCATGGGATAGTCCGGGGTGAGGGTGGCCACGATAATGAGGTCCAGTTCTTCCGGGGCCACCCCGGCCTTCTCAAGGGCCTTACGGGACGCGGAAATGGCCAGCTTACTGTTGGACTCTCCTTCGGCCACAATGCGGCGTTCCTTGATCCCCGTGCGCTGGGTGATCCATTCGTCGGAGGTGTCCACCATTTTTTCCAGATCTCGGTTGGTGAGGACCCGCGAAGGCAGGGCCCGTCCGGTACCCAGGATGAAGGCTCCAGCCTTGCTCATGATACGACCTGAAGATCGTCGGGTCTTTCTGCAGAAAGGGAAAGGCGGAGTTTTTCCACCAGACCGGTCTTTACAAAGCGGCTGGCGGTAAAAAGGGCGTTTTTTATGGCCCGGGCATCCGAGCGCCCGTGACCGATGATGACCACCCCGTTGACCCCGAGGAGGGGGGCCCCGCCATACTCCCGCCAGTCTACCTTATGTCGAAAGCGGGAAAGGGCTCTTCGGGCCAGGGAAAAGCCCAGAAGGGCCAAGGGATCGCGACGCACCTCCCGCTTAAGCATCTCCCCCAGGGCCTCGGCCACCCCTTCGGAGACCTTGAGACAGATATTGCCCACAAAACCGTCACAGACGATGACTTCGGCCTCCCCGGAATAAATATGTCGCCCCTCCACGTTACCCACGAAGTTGAGGGGACTTTCGGAAAGGAGGGCGTGGGCCCTTTTGACCAGGAAGTTGCCCTTGCCCCCTTCTTCTCCGATGGAAAGTAGTCCCACCCGGGGGCGCTTAATCCCCAGAATCCTTTCGGAAAAGAGGGCGCCCATGAGGGCAAACTGGAAAAGGTGTACCGGCTTACAGTCCACATTGGCCCCGGCATCGATGAGGACCGCCGGTCGGCCCAAGGTGGGGAGCACGGTAGCGATGGCCGGGCGCAGGACTCCGGGAAGCCTCCCCAGGGTCAGAAGGGCCGCCCCGAAAGTGGCCCCGGAATTGCCGGCACTTACTACCGCCTGGGCCTGCCCTTCTTTTATCAGCTCCAAGGCCACCCGGATGGAGGCCCGGGGTTTCTTGCGCAGGGCTTCGGCCGGGGCTTCCTCCATCTCTACCCATTCCGGGGCCGGGACCTTCTCCACCCGTTCGTGGGAAGGAAATTTCTCCAGGACCTCCTCCGGGCCCACCAGAAGGAGAAAAAGATCGGAATTTTCCTTTAGGGCTTTCCTGGCCCCGGAAAGTATTTCTCGGGGGGCGTAATCTCCCCCCATGACGTCCAAGGCGACCCGGATCACTCCTTAGGCTTCCTCGGAAGGCAGAAACTCCTTGCCCCGATAGGTGCCACAGCTGGGGCATACCCGATGAGGCAACTTGGGGGCCTTGCACCGGGGACAGACCGAGACCGAAGGAGCGGTCAGGTGTTTGTGCGCCCGGCGCATGCCTCGGCGGGAGCGCGAAGTCTTTCGCTTGGGAACGGCCATGATCAACCTCCTTAACCGGTTTGGGCCTTGCGGGCCATCAATTCCCTAAGCACGGCAAAGGGGCTCTGGGCCCGCCGTGGGCATCCACATTCTCCGGTGTTGAGATTCTTTCCGCACACCGGACACAGTCCGCGACAGTCCTCCCGGCAGAGACGTTTGTCCGGTACGGAGAGGATAACCTGCTCCCGCACCAATTCCCCCACCGGGACCTCGTCGCCTTCAAAAAAGATCACTTCCAGGTCCTCCCGGGTAAGCTGCGTCTCCTCCCGAAGGGGCGCGGAGGCCTGCGGACGAAATTCCACCTCAAAATCTTCATCCACCTGCCAGACAAATTCTTCCAGGCAGCGGTCGCAGGCTAGACGCACCTCCGCCTTCACGTGTCCCCTGGCTTTAACATCAATTCCGGATTTTTTCAAGAAGACCCGGGCGGCCACCGGCCCCTGGGCGGGAAAACAGTCGGCCAGGAGCTCCGGGCCCTCTTCAAATTCTAGGCGCAACCCCTCAGGGGGGATGTCTTCTAGGCGCACTTTAAGACCGCTCATGTCAAAGACCTCCTTCGGCCCTCACCTTACTTTACCCCTTTTTCGGGAGGGCAGAAAGGAAACGGCGCAGATCTTCGTAGCTTTGGAGATGGAGATCCGCAGGGAGGGAGGGATTCTTGTAGGCCGCAAGGGGGACCCCTACACTCCGGCAGAGCTGGAGATCTACCTCCGAGTCTCCAATGTAGAGGGTCTCCTCCGGGGCCACACCGAAGTGCTCCAGAATAACGGTGAGGGCCTCCGGGTGGGGCTTGGGTTTAGGGCTCTTTAAGGCGGTCATCACCAGATCGAAAAAGGGCTCCAGGCCATAGATTTCCAGCAGGCGTCCCATGGTGGTGGTGCGGTTGGTAGAGATGGCCAGATGAAATCGGCCTCGGGCCCATTCCAGGAACTCTTTGAGGCCGGGTTCTAGTTTCATGTAGCACAGGAATTTTTCGTAGGGGAGGGTTCGTTGATAGGCCAGGGCCTCTTCCAGTTTTTCCGGAAGGTCCCGGAAAAGATAGCGCACGGACTCTTCGGCGGTGTGCATATGGACGTAACGGAGCTCTTCCTCGGTGAGGGGAGGGCGCCCCAGGGCCCGACAGATGTCCTCGTAATAGGCCCGGTTGGCCTCCCGAGAGTCAAAAAGGACCCCGTCACAGTCGAAGACCAGGAGTTGGGGACAATTTTTCATCGGCGGCGCACCAGGATATAACGGGTGAGGTCTTCGAGGAGCCTGCGGGTGGGATTTTCGGGAAACCGGGAAAGGGCCGAAAGGGCGGCCTCCACCTCTCTTTCCGCCCGCCGGCGGGTCTTCTCGAAGCCTCCCAGACGCGCGATGATCTCCCGGGCCTCGTGGAAGCTTTCCGGGGTGGACTCGGGGTCGCGCAGGAGGGCCAGAAGCCGGGAGCGGTCTCCGTCCCCGGCCACCTCCAAGGCGTAGATCAGGGGGAGAGTGACCTTGCCCTCCTTGAAGTCCGTACCCAGGTCCTTTCCGGTCTCCGCGGAGACTCCCAGGTAGTCCAGAAGATCGTCGGTGATCTGAAAGGCCAGCCCCAGGTGACGCCCAAAGCGATAAAGTTCTCGCCGTTCCTCAGGGCCGGCCCCGGCCATGATCCCTCCGCATTCACAGGCCGCAGCCATAAGGGCCGCGGTCTTCCGGAAGATGACCTCCTCGTATTCGGCTTCGGTAAGCCCGGTATTGTCCACATTTAAGAGCTGGAGCACCTCCCCTTCACTCATAAGAAGGGTGGTCTGGGTGACTACCTTGAGGACCTCGAAGTTTCCCTTCTCTACGGCAATCCTCAGGGCCCGGGCATAAAGGTAGTCTCCCACCAGGATGGTGGCCTGGTTGCCCCAGAGGTTGTGGGCCGCTTTGCGTCCCCGCCGAAATTCTGCTCCGTCCACCACATCGTCGTGAAGGAGAGTGGCCGCATGCAGATATTCGAAAAGGACGGAAAGGTGGTAAATATCGGGATCCTCATAGCCCAGAAGGCGCGCGCAGAGCACGGTAAGGAGGGGCCGGAGGCGCTTTCCCCCGGCAAAGAGGATGTAGTGGCTCACTTCATTGATAAAGGGCACCTGGGAGGCCTGGACCGCCGAAAGGGCAGACTCAATCCGTTCCAGGTCTTCGGCCAGCGCGGCAAGGAGTCTTTCTTTCTCCATGTTCGAGCTTTATAATGCCCCAAGATAAGGGAAAAGGAAAGAGTGCGGAGGGTGCTTGATGCCTAAGAAGATCGTTCTGGCCTACTCCGGAGGACTGGACACCTCGGTTATCTTAAAATGGCTCCTTGAAAAATATGGCTGTCCGGTGGTGGCCTTTTGTGCGGATGTGGGGCAGGAGGAAGATTGGGAGGAGGTGCGTCGGCGGGCCCTGGCCGTGGGGGCCGAAGAGGTGATCATTCGGGACCTGCGGGAGGAATTCGTCTCCGAATTTGTCTTCACGGCCTTAAAGGCCAACGCCGCCTATGAAGGCTGGTATCTCATGGGTACCTCCCTGGCCCGTCCGCTTATCGCTCGAGAGCAGGTGCGCGTGGCCCGGGAGGTGGGGGCCGACGCCGTAGCCCACGGGGCCACGGGCAAGGGAAACGACCAGGTGCGTTTTGAGCTTACCTACGCGGCCCTGGCCCCGGAGCTAGAGGTCATCGCTCCCTGGAGGCAGTGGGAGTTCGAGGGCCGGGAGGACCTTATCCGTTTTGCGGAAGAACACGGTATTCCGGTACCGGTTACCCGGGAAAAGCCTTACAGTATCGATGCCAATCTCTTTCATATAAGCTACGAGGGCGGAATTCTTGAAGATCCTTGGGCTGAGCCTCCGGAAGATATGTTCCGGATGACGGTTTCTCCGGAGGCGGCCCCGGACGAGCCGGAATACCTGGAGATCGATTTTGAGCGCGGGGTTCCGGTGGCGGTAAATGGCCAGAGGCTTTCTCCGGTGGAACTCCTTTCCCTTCTCAACGAGATGGGCGGCCGTCACGGGGTAGGGCGGGTGGATATGGTGGAAAACCGCTTTGTGGGGCTTAAAAGCCGGGGAATTTACGAGACCCCCGGAGGAACCATCCTCCATACGGCCCATCGGGCCCTGGAGCACCTCACCCTGGATCGGGAAGTTATGCACCTCCGGGATAGCCTCATTCCCAGATTTTCAGAGTTGATCTATTACGGTTTCTGGTTCTCTCCGGAGATGGAGGCCCTGAGGGCCTTCATTGAAGAGACCCAGAAGAATGTTACCGGTACGGTGCGCCTAAAACTTTACAAAGGCCAGGCCATGGTGGTGGGCCGGAAGTCCCCGGTGAGTCTCTATCGGGAGGATCTGGCCAGCTTTGACCGGGCCGAAGGCTATGACCAGAAGGACGCCGAGGGCTTTATTCGTCTCCAGGCCCTGCGTCTGAAGCTCTGGTCCGCGCGGAAGGGCCGGGCCTGATCCCAGACCAGATCTCAAAGGAGGTTCGGCGATGAAGATCTTTATCGACACGGCAGACATTAACGAAATTCGTGAGATTAAAGAACTGGGGATCCTTGACGGGGTGACGACCAATCCCTCCCTGGTCAAGAAGACGGGCCGACCGTGGAAGGAGGCCGTAAGCGAAATCCTCAAGGAATGTGCCGGGCTTCCGGTCTCCGTGGAGGTGGTGGCCACGGATACCGAGGGCATGGTGCGGGAGGCCCGGGAACTGGCCAAGCTGGGAGACAACGCGGTAATCAAGATCCCCTGTACCGAGGCCGGTATCCGGGCGGTAAGGACCCTTTCGGCCGAGGGGATCAAGACCAACGTCACCCTGGTCTTTTCTCCTTTACAGGCTTTACTTGCGGCCAAGGTGGGGGCCACCTATGTCTCCCCCTTTATTGGGCGCATCGACGATATCGGCTATGACGGAATGATGGTCATCGAAGAAGTGGTAAACCTTTATGAGGTCTATGGGGTGGAGACCGAGATTATTGCCGCCAGCATCCGCCACGTGGACCATGTGCGGCGCTGTGCGGAGTTAGGGGTAGACATCGCCACCATCCCTTACAAGGTCATCAAACAGATGTTCCGCCATCCGCTCACCGATGTGGGCCTGGAGCGCTTTCTCCGGGATGCAGAGGAGGCGGGGATTAAAATTTGAAAGCCCTCTTTTTTCTCCTCAATCAGGATCTGGGACCGGTGGTGGATCGGCTCATGATCGGGGTGAGCGAGCCCCGGGTGATTTATGCCTTTTTCATCCTCCTTTCCCTGGGGCTCCTTTGGCACAGGGGCCGCCGGGTGTTGGCGGTGCCCTTTCTGGCCCTGGCACTGGTGCTTTTGGCCGACGCCTTCTGTGCCCGGGTGCTCAAGCCGGCCTTTCATTTCCCTCGTCCTTATGCCGCCCTCTCCGGGGTAAGGGTCTATAAAGGAGGGCATTTTCGGAGAACTGAAAGGGCCCTTTCGGCCGAAAGCTACGGATTTCCCTCCTGTCACGCCACCAACACCGCGGCGGCCACGGCCTTTTTCGGGATGGTGGAGCCCTGGACCCTTCTGGCTGCGGCTCCCTTCACCCTTCTGGTAGGGATCTCCCGGGTCTATTTGGGGCATCATTTCCCCCGGGATGTGCTTTTCGGGTGGTTGGTGGGAGGGACTGTGGGCCTTAGCGGAGGATGGCTTTGGAGAAGGGCGAAAAGGGCCTCCTAGACCTTCTTTTTTCGGCCGAAGGACTTTTCCTCCTGGTGATCTTCGCCTTCCGTCTGGGGTTTCTCCGGGAGGTCCATCTGGAGCTTTCCCCGGATGAGGCCTATTACTGGGACTGGTCGCGACATCTGGCCTTCGGCTACTATAGCAAACCTCCCCTGGTGGCCTGGCTTATTGCCGCCTCCACCCATCTTCTGGGAATCTCGGAATATGCGGTGCGGCTTCCGGCCTTACTTTGCGGGATGGGCTTTTTGGTCTTTTTCTATCTCCTGGTCTATCGCCTTTTTGGGCGTCTTCCCGCCCGCTGGGCCCTCTTTGCTGCGGCGCTCACGCCCATCTTTACCGTCTTTGGCCTTCTCATGACCATTGATCCCCCGCTTCTTTTCTTTTGGGCCGGGGCCCTTTATTTTGGCTGGCAGGCGGCGGAGGAAAATAGCCTGCGGTATTGGTTTCTTCTTGGCCTTTTTTGTGGCCTGGGTCTTCTCACCAAGCAGACCATGTTGGCCTTTGGGGCCTTCTACGGCCTTTGGCTTTTCTTTTATCGGCGGGAGCTTCTCCGCCGGCCCGGACCCTGGATTACCCTGGCGGTGGCCCTTCTCCTCTGGGCCCCCAACCTCCACTGGATGGCCACCCATAACTGGATCACCCTCAGGCATACCGAGCATCATTTCAAAGAAGAAGAAGGGACCTATCTCCTGGGGCCGGGGCGCTTTCTTGCGGAACAGGCCGGGGTATTTTCTCCCCTCCTTTTCGGTCTTTTCGCTTGGGGAGCCTTTATGCTTTTTAGGCGGCGAGACTGGCGGGAAAGGCCCGAGCTTTCCTATCTTTGGGTCCTTTCGGCCTGGCCCTATCTGGCGGTGCTTCCTCTTTCCTTTTTACGCAAGGTGAACGCCAACTGGCCCATGCCCTTCTTTGTGGCCGGGCTGGCCCTTGCGTCGGGCATAGTCTTTTCTTTAAAAGGAGGAAGGAAGGCCCGTCTTCTTCGGGGGATCTATCTTGCGGGGCTGCTCCTGGCCCTGCTGGGTACGGCCCTTCTTTATCAACTCCCCCGCTTTCCGGAGAAATTCCCTCGCCCGGTGGCCGGGCTCCTTTTTCGTTTTTACGGCTGGCGGAAGATGGCCCGGACGGTAGAGAGGTATCGCCGGCCCGGGGAGCCTCTGGTGGCCAATCATCGCTATCTGGCCTCAGAGCTGGCCTTTTACCTTCCGGACCACCCGCAGGTCTATCAGCTTCCGGCGCCCCGCCCGAAAAGCCAATATCATCTCTGGGGTATCCCCCAGGGTCTCTGCGGGAGGAAGATCCTCTGGGCCTTGAAAGAAGGGGGGCCTCCACCTTCTCCCGAAGCCATCCCTCTTTTTAGGGGAAGCTTTCCTCTTCCCGGAGGCCGGAAGAGGACCCTTTCCCTTTGGCGGGGGTATTTTATAATAAATACGTGCTTTTCGGAAGAATTTTCCTTGTAAGCCTTTTGGGGCTTTTAATTTCCCCGGCCTGGGCTACCCAGCCTCATTTTTGTCCTGAAGGTCTCTATATTCATCTTATGGCCCACGTAATTTTCGGCGGGGCCCTCCTTTTGATGTTCTATTGGTCGCGTCGTCTGCCCGGAAAAGAGGCTCGCCCTTGGTTC
This sequence comes from Thermosulfurimonas marina, assembly GCF_012317585.1. NCBI lineage: Bacteria > Pseudomonadati > Thermodesulfobacteriota > Thermodesulfobacteria > Thermodesulfobacteriales > Thermodesulfobacteriaceae > Thermosulfurimonas > Thermosulfurimonas marina. The sequence goes on along the minus strand of NZ_CP042909.1, from coordinate 232,760 downwards.
TACCTGCGTTTGACCTTTTTTTTCTTCTTCCTTTGGAATATAGACGCCTTGGCCGTTCATCTTTTGGAACTTTACCTCTCTACGAACACTTATTATTCGGCATCCTTTCAAAGCACAATATCCGGACCGCTAAACTGGAAGTATCTTCTTTATTATTTTCTACGATTTGATCATCTCTTTTGTGTGCCGGCCATGTATTTTCTTTGGAAATCTTTGCAGAGTTTTGTTCAAGAAGAATATGCTGAATTTTAGTCTTCCCCTCTTTCCTCTCTATGCCGCGGATTTCTTAGGAGCTTTTTTAATGATCCTTTTTTCTTTTGCGGCCCTTTACCGAGCCTTTTCCCTTCTTCGCAGGGCTCCGGGGAATCTTCTTTTTGTTTATCTTTTTGGTCTTTCTTTTTCTTTTGCAGCTTTCTCTCTTTCCCGTAGTATGGGTCATATAGTGCGCTTTTTCTTGGCCGGGATTCACCGTCCACAGCTCTGGCTTTTCCTAGCCCCCGTCTCTGGGGCCTTCAACACCCTTTTTATCCTCCTGGCGGCCTTTTTTACCCTGATCTTTCTCCGGGTGCACCGGACCTTTCGCTTATTGGAAGAGGAAACCCAAGAGCTTCGGCGGACCAAGTCGGATCTGGAAAAGGCCCAGTGGCGATTATTAGATTTGACCCGTACCTTAGAACAAAGGGTGGAGGAGCGCACCCAAGAGCTGGCCCTTTCTGAGCAGAAATTTCGCCAGCTATTTGAGTGTTCGGGAGACGCCATCTTTTTCTGCGACCAGGAAGGACATCTGGTAGATCTCAATCCCGCTGGGGTCCAACTTCTGGGTTTTGCGCGCAAGGAGGAGGTCTTGGGACGATCTTTAGGAGAATTTTTTGTATGCACTAAGGAATGGCAAAAATACAAAGAAATCCTCTGCACCGAGGGAGGCATTAAAAATTTCGAAACCTGGCTTTTTACCGCCCGGGGAGAGGAGCGGTATGTGGTGATCACCGCCAACGCTATCGAAAACGCCGAAGGCTGTCGTCTGGGCTGTCAGGGAATTATGAAGGACTTAACCCGCCTTAAGGAAATGACCGAGCACTTTATTTATTCAGAGAAGATGGCCGCCTTGGGTCAGTTGGCCGCAGGGGTGGCCCATGAAATCAATACCCCTCTGGGCATCATTCTAGGCTATACCCAGCTTCTCCGAGAGACCCTGGAGGATCCTCCGGAGGAACTAAAAATAGTGGAAGAGCAGGTGCGAGCTTGCCAACGCTTAATCTCGGACCTTCTTATTTTTTCCCGTTCTTCGCTATCCTTAGAACAGGAAGTGAAGCTCCACGAAATTGTAGAACAAGTGGTGGAGATGGTGCGCCCTACTTACCAAAAAGATGGACTGCAGATTCATCTCCACCTTTTTCCGGTGCCTTCTATTCAAGGGGATCCTGACCGCTTGCGGCAGATCATTCTCAATCTTTTAAATAATGCCCGAGACGCCCTTCTTCAGCATAAAGGGAGTATCCATCTTTGGCTCCGGCCGGGGGACAACGGAACCGTTATTCTAGAAGTGGGCGATACCGGAGAGGGAATTCCCCGGGAAATTCTTTCCCACATTTTTGAGCCCTTTTTTACCACCAAGCCTCAAGGAACGGGTTTAGGGCTCTTTGTAACCTACGGCCTGGTTAAAGAACACGGAGGAGAGATAATCGTTTTTTCTCCTCCTAGAGAAACGCTTTACCAAGAATTAGGTATAAGGACGCTTTTTCGGGTCATTCTTCCCAAGGAGGCCCAAAATGCAGCCGAAGGTCCTTCTGGTAGATGATGAACCCCAGATGGTACGCCTCTTAGAAAGGCTCCTTTCTCCTCTAGAGGTAAGTTTTGAAAGAGCCTATAGCGGAGAAGAGGCTCTGGAGAAGGTCTATCGTTTTCTTCCTGAGGTGGTGGTGGCGGACATAAAGATGCCGGGCATGGACGGCTTAGAACTCCTTCGGCGGATTCGCGAAAGGGACAATACTATTTCGGTAATTCTTATTACAGGTTACGGCACCATTGAGATGGCCGTGCAGGCCATCAAAGAGGGGGCTTACGATTTTCTCCCCAAGCCTTTCGAAAAGGACCACTTACGACATTTGGTCAAACGGGCCCTGGAAAGAAGTCTTCTTTTACGGGAAAACCTCTTTCTTAAGGCGCAGGAGAAGTGGTGGGAGCCCCTGGGAATAGTGGGAGAATCTCCTGTCTTTCGAGAACTTATGAGACTGGTGGAGCGAGTGGCCCGCACGGATGCTACGGTCCTTATTCTAGGGGAGTCGGGAACCGGAAAAGAATTGATTGCTCGGGCCATTCACCATTTAAGTGAACGCTCTTCTCGGAAGATGGTCACGGTGAACTGTGCCGCTCTTCCGGAGTCCATTCTCGAAGCGGAACTTTTTGGTTATGTAAAGGGGGCTTTTACCGGGGCGGAAAGAAATAAAGAGGGGCTCTTTTCCCAGGCCCATGGATCTACCATTTTTCTTGACGAGATTGGAGATATGCCTTCTTCCCTCCAAGTAAAACTCCTAAGGGTTCTTCAAGAAAAAGAAATTCGCCCCCTGGGTAGCACCCAGGTCCTTAAGGTAGATGTGAGAGTGATAGCTTCTACGAATCAGGATCTGGAGGCCAAAATAGCCGCCGGGGAATTCCGTGAGGATCTCTATTATCGTTTGAACGAGGTGATCTTGCGGGTGCCTCCTCTTCGAGAAAGAGGAGAGGACATCCTTCTTCTAGCTCAACATTTTTTGCGGGAATACGCCCATCAGTACGGAAAAGAGGGCCTTAATTTTTCTCCTTCGGCCCTGGAATTTCTTTTAGAGCAGCCCTGGAAAGGAAATGTGAGAGAACTCAAAAATACCATCAAAAGGGCGGTCCTTTTAACCTCTGGGTCGCAGATTACCCCTGAGGACCTGAAGGGTGCCCCTTTTTCCTCCTATCGAGAGGAAACAAACGCCTCTTCTTTGGGTTTCAAAACCTATCATCAGGCCAAAAGAGAGGCCCTGGATAGATTTGCCCGGGAGTATCTGGAAAGGCTTCTTCGTTCCACCCAGGGAAACATTTCTCAGGCTGCCCGTTTGGCGGGCCTCAAGAGGCAGAGCCTGCAGCGGATGCTCCGCCGCTACGGGCTCCAAGAGTTTTCTGAAGAAGACCCCACCGTATCCTAAAGTTGCACCCTGCAACCTTTAGGTTGCGGGGAATAATTTTTTCCCGAGTAACTTCGGAGAAAAATCTATGGCAGACCCCTCTTTTTTTCTTGTTTTCGAAGAGAGGATTTTGGCATAGACTTTGCATAATCAAGATTAAAAAGGGATTTGGGGATATTTTCAGGGAGGAGGGCTTATGGGAACGAAAATTTCACGAAGAAAATTTCTAAAATTGGGAAGTATTGCGGCTTTTTCTCCTTTTGTGCGTCTTGGAGATACGGTTAAGGTTTCGCAAAAGGCCCCCGATCCGGTGGACTATGGGGTGGAGCGGCGGGTGCCGCTGCGGTGTCGGATGTGTGCTCAGCAGTGTCCAGCGATTGGGGTGGTCAAGGATGGACGACTCATAAAGTTGGAGGCCAATCCCCATCTCCCCTATTCCGGGATCTGTGGGCGCAGTCGTTCGACCCCGGCGGCGCTTTATAATCCGGACCGTCTGAAGTACCCCCTCTTGCGGGTGGGAAAGCGCGGAGAAGGAAAATTTAAACGTATAAGTTGGGACGAGGCCCTAGAGCGTATTGCCTCCGTGCTCCGCAAGTATCGCGAGCGCGGGGAGCCCGAGAAGGTGGTCTATTTTCCGCGTTTTACCTCTGCGGCCGGGCTCGACAAACCCTTTTGGCACCTCTACGGCACACCCAACATCCTAAGTTATGCCGATACCTGTCATTCCGCAGGGCACGACTGGGGTCTTGGGGCCTATTTCGGGCATCCCATGACCCCAGGGGCCTTCTGGATGGACTACCCCAACGCCCGCTTCGGGGTTCTGGCCATGCGCAACCCTGCAGGGGGGCTCTGCGTTTACCAGTTCGGTACCCTTTTCGGAGAGGGCCGGCGCAATGGGGTAAGGCTGGTGGCCGTGGATGTGCGGTTTCCCAATGAGGCCGTGGAGGGAGCGGGCCGCAAATGGCTTCCCATCCGTCCTGGGACAGACGGGGCCTTTCATCTGGCCCTGGCCCACGAAATCGTAAAACGTCGGGGGTATGACCAGGAATATCTTATAAAGGAAACCAATGCCTGCATGCTTATTGATCCCGAGACCCTGGAGCCTTATGCCCCCGAAATTCAGGAAAAGGTAGATCCCAAGACCAAGAAGAAAAAGAAACATGTGCGTTATCGGGTGTGGGACCAGGCTCAAAATAGGGCCGTCTTCAAAGATGAGGCTCAAAAGCCAGCTTTGAGAGGAGAGTTCACTGTAGAAGGGCGAAAGGTCATTACGGCCTTTGAGGCCATCGTTCAAGCCCTGGAGAAGTACACCCCGGAATGGGCCGAGAAGATTACCACGATTCCGGCTAACGAGATCCGCGCCGTGGCCGAAGAATTGATCAAGGGTAAGCCCCGGGTCTTCGTGGACACCGGCTGGTACTCCGAACGTTACGGGAATGTCATGCGCCAGTTCCACTCTTTGGGCCTGGTGAACACCCTCCTTGGGGTCTGGGAAAAGAAGGGTGGGGTAGGGGGCATTCCCAAGGTGAAACTCCATGGCCCTCTCCCCAAGGTGCCCAAACCCAAGGCCCTCCAAATCACCAAGTATTACCAAAAGAAAAAGGGTTATCCTTTTCTCAATCCCAAGGCCGGCAGGCGCTTTGCTTTTGAGGCCCTGCGTACCGGGGAGCCCTACGAACCCAAAGTCATTTTCGCCATGGGCCAAAACTTCATCGGGGGCTCGGCCGGTTCTCCCGAAATGACCAAGCTCCTGGACAAGGTGGAACTCATCGTCTGTATGACCCCTTTCATGGATGAAAGCTGCCTTTATGCAGATATCATTCTCCCAGACACCCTCTTTCCTGAAAGGGATGAAGCCCTGCATTTTAAGTTCAAGCAGTCTATGCCCACGGTGGCTATGCATATGAAGGCTGTGGAACCGCCCTTCGAGGCGCGTCCGGGCTCTTGGGTCATCTTGGAGCTGGCCCGAAGGGTCCTTCAGCCCGAGGAGTTTGAGAAGTATTTCGGGGAGTTTGCCCGCGGGGGATGGGAGGTGGGCTGGCGCCGGCAGCTGGAGGGTCTAGAAAAGAAACACCCCGGGCTCACCTTGGAACGTTTAAAAAGAGAAGGAGTTTGGTACGGCAAACAGAGCTATAAGATTAAGAAGAAGACTTACACCGGGGAGGTGGAGATCTTCAGTCTCCTCTTCCTTGAAAAATGGAAAAAACTCAAGGCCGAAGGACATCCTCATGCGGACCATGCCCATCCTCTTCCCCTTTGGGTCCCGCCTTTCTGGTGGGAGGAGGCCCAAGGGAAGCTCAAGGAGGACGAATTTATCCTCTGTACAGGCTTTTCTCCGCTCAATTCCTTTACGGGAGGGCAGACCCGGAACAATCCCCTGCTTCTCGAGATCTGGAAAGAGATCGGGGTGGACCGGGTGTGGATACATCCGGAAAAGGCCCAGAAGCTGGGAATTTCGGATGGAGATGTGGTGGAGGTCTTTCCGGCGCATAACCCTCGGGCTGTAGCTCGGGCTCGAGTCTGGGTTACCCCTCTGGTGCATCCAGAGGTCCTGTTCTCCTACTACGGGGTGGCCCCGGGGATCTATCCCCAGCTTAAACGCTATTTGGCCTTTATGCCCGAATATGGAGTGAACATAAACCACTTTTCAAAGTTTCACTTTGCCCCTCTTCAGGGAGGGCATGCCACCCAGGATGTCATTATTAAGGTGAGGAGGGTTTAGCCATGAAAGTAAGTATGCTCTACGATATGCAGGCCTGTGTACGGTGTTATGCCTGTTCGGTGCAGTGCGGGATTGAAAATCGGGCCCGCCTGAGTCGAGATGGAAGAGGCACCTCGGAAAGAGTCCTTGAAGAACAGCGTCCAGAGCTGCGCTACATCTTTCCGGTCTTTCGTTACATAGGTCCTTATCCTGGGCGGGCGGTCTCCTATGTGCATCACTGCATGCATTGCGAAAATGCCCCGTGTGCCCGAAGGTGTCCGGCTGCGGCCATTGAGGTTAAGCCTTATGGGCCGGTGGTCATCCACGAGGAGCGCTGTATTGGCTGCCGGGCCTGTATAGAGGCCTGTCCCTATGGGGTGCCTCATTTCAATCCTCGCATGGGCAAGACTTATAAATGCTTTATGTGTTACGACCGGGTGGAGGCTGGTCTTTCGCCGGCCTGTGTGGAGGCTTGTCTGGCCAAGGCCCTTTATTTTGGAAGTCGCGAGGAGGTCTTGGCCGAAGCCCGGCGTCGGGCGGCCAATTACGAAAGGCGGCTAGGAGAAAAGTTCATGGTTTACGGGGCCGAGCCCGTAGGGGAGGCCACGGGATACCTCCATTGGGTGACCGTGGGACCGGAAAAGTTCCTTAAGGAATACACTCTGCGTCCAGAGGCCGCGCAGAAACCTATTGAGGCCTTGGATGCGGTCCGGACCATTGGTTGGGTCCTCTTCGGGACTTCGGCCGCAGGGATCATTGGGCATTTCCTTTACAGCCTCGGCAAAGAGGCCGAGGAATAATTTCTCGTTAAAGGAGGAAAGTCATGCGAGAAATTCAAGCCTTCAATAAGTTTCAAAGGAGCATGCACTTACATTACATCCATTTCATGGTGGTCTTTTTCCTCACCGGGCTTCCTCAGGTAGCCCCACACACCTTTCGCTGGCTACTTTACTTTTTCTGGATTCCCTTTGCCTGGTTTTCCCCGGAGACCACTTATCTCTCTGGAGGCATGAAAGTGGCTATGGTATTGCATCGGTTGGCCGCGGTAGGGCTCTTACTTTGGCTCCCTCTTTTCGTCCTGCGCGAGATCAAGAATGCTCCCCGCTGGCAGATCTGGCCCGAAGGAGGGCCTATAGCGGGAATAGCCGAGCTCCTTAAACACTATTTTACTTTTAAACCCGGGCGCTTTGGAAAATACAACTTTGGTCAGAAGTGTCTGGCCTGGTTCACCATCCTAGGCACCGGTATCATGGTGGTCTCCGGTTGCGTCCTTCTTTTTAAAGACGCCTTTAGTCCCGGGGCTTGGCGCTGGGCCCGGTTTTTCCACGATGTGGGCTTTGTGATTTTTCTGGTGATTCTTCCCGTCCATATCTACATGGCACTTCATCCCCTGAATCGTAAAGGCTTCCGGGCTATGTTCGAGACGGGGACCCTTCCCGAAGATTATGTAAAGGCCCACCACCCCTTGTGGTGGGAAAAAATAAAGACTTAAGGGAGGTGGAAAAATGAGGTGAGGAGTTTGAGGGCGGAGGCAAACTTTGATTTGCAATTTCAAATCTTTAAAAAAGGAGGGAAAAGATGGCCGATCCTACAGTAGGAAAATGGATAGCTCCCATTATCTACTTAGGTGCGGCGGTTCTTCTAGCCAACGGACTTCTCCATCTGGATCCCGAACGCAAGAAATCCAATGAGCGGGTGGTGGGAGTGGTAACCTTCACGGTGGGTGTGATGTGGTGGCCCTTCCTCATCGCTATGATGGTGGTCCAGGGCTTGGGGCCGCTTACCAATTTTGTGACCGGTTTGGCGGGGATGTACGCCTTTGCCTTTACTGCGCTTGGGGCCTGTGAGATCTGGGACATAAAGCCTCGGCGCCAATTGGGAGCGGTATTCATCCTCATTGGCTGGCTCACCTTGGCCTACGGGGTCTATTGGCTGGTCTATCCCACGCCTAAATGGGTCTATCACTTTTCCATTGCCTTTGTGTGGTTTGTGGCTATGAATTTGGCGGGCTTTTTCATGAACGGCAAGGTGAGCGAAAAGGTCCTAGGGTATGTGGTGACCTTTGCCGCCCTTTACACCTTTGCCATTCCGGCCATCCTTTGGTCCATGCCCCCTGGACACCAGGGGCCTTTTTAATTTAAAAAGGAGGTGTAGATCATGATTCCTTGGGGCTTGGTAGTCTTAGTTATAATTGGTTGGATAGTGGCCTTGATTGCCTGGTCCGGAGAATAAAGGGAATGGAGGGGAGGGGGGGCCCCCTCCCCTAAGAAATTTCAGAAATATACTAATACTTTTAGGAGGTGAGGGATGAGAGGCAAAAGTTGGTGGGGAGGAGTGATCCTTATTCTTCTCTTTGCTCTGGTCTGGGTGGGCCCGGCCCGGGCCATGACCCAGGAGGAGGAGATCCGCCAGCTCAAGGCCCAGGTGCAGATGCTCCTTAAGCGGATCGAGGAGTTGGAAAAGCGCCAGGCTCAGACGGAAAAGGCTGTGGAGAAGAAGGCCCCGGTGAACTGGAGAGCTTACTGGAAAAATGGTTTCCGGATCGATTACAAAGATCCGGAAAAGAATCGGGAGTATCGTTTTCGTTTCCGCACCGGAATCCAGTTCCGTTACACCTATATGTCCCGCGATGAGGATTTTTCCGGGGGAAACGAAAATTATAGCTCCTTTACCATGCGGCGTCTGAGGTTCTTTGTGGACGGGACGGCCCCTAACCGGGACTGGAAGTACTTCGTGCATGTACAACTTGAGCCCAAGAGTAAGGTCAACGTGCACGACGCCTTTGTGATCTGGAAAAAGTATGCCCCCTTTTTTAAGGTGCAGTTCGGGCGGATGAAGATCCCGGCCATGAGTGTGGAGTACTGGCAGAGCGGTTTCAAGCAGAACGGAACCGACCGGACCATCTTCACCGACGATTCGGAAAACTACTGGCCTTATTCCGGAACGAAAAAACTCAGAGTAGGAGGGCACCTTCTCGACAACGGTTTTCCTATTGGAGGCATGCTCCTTTACCGCTCGCAGGGGGTAAATGTGAACGGGGCGCTTGATCTATTCGGGAAGAAACAGTTTCTGGCCTACTGGTTCGGCTGGTACAACGGGCGGGACACCCAGGGAAAGACTAACTCCGCCAGCGACGATCACCTCTATTCCTGGCGTCTGGCCTTTAACCTTCTTCCGGGCTCCGACCCGCGTGGACCTCTAGGCCCGGGCACCTTCAACAACTACTTCATGCAGGGAGATTACGGCTACAACACTAAGCCGGCCCTGGCCCTCCTCCTTTCCGGATTCTGGGCCAAAGATCGAAGGACCACCTATTATGCTTACAATGGCACGGCTATGAACGGAGCTCACGACATCAAGAATTACGGGTTCGATGTAGCCCTCCTCTTCCGCTACAAGGGCTTTTCCGCGGACGTGGAGGGGGCCTGGGAGGAGTTCATCCAGGATCCAGACAAGGGAGGAAATGCTTATAACCTTGTTCCTGTAGGAACCCACGATGAGGAAACTTGGGATCGCTGGGGCCTTAGGGTTAATCTGGGTTATTTCCTAGTGCCGCGCAAGTGGGAGGTCACCTTTAAGTACGCCTATCTAGTCCGTCTCGACGACAATACTCCTCTTGATTCCCGCAAAAGTGGACTCGGACTGGTCAAGTTTGATGACGGGAAACTGGGGGTGGAAGACTATCTTCAGCAATTTGTCCTCGGAGTTAACTACTATCTTCACGGATTCAATCAATACATAACCTGTGATCTCTCTCTTCTTCAACTTCACGCCGAGGACGCTTCGCCCTCAGAAGCTGCGGCCATCGGAAAGGCGGCCACAGATTTTGATTCCGGTACCCAGGACGACTGGCGCTTCCGGGTGATGTACCAGCACTGGTTCTAAAAGGGGGCTTCTCGATCTTCTAAAAGGGGGCGGGGTCTTCCCGCCCCCTTTTGGTGTTCTTTCTTCTCTGCTAAAAGGGAGGGGATGGAGCGGCGCAAGTTCTACCGGGTCCTTTTTCCGGCTGAGGTTACGGTCCTTTCTCAAGGGGAGTCCTTTCCGGCCCGCCTTAAAGATATCGCCTATGGTGGGGCCTATCTCCTTTCCGAGAGGCGCCCCCCTGTAGGTTCTCGCCTGGAACTGATCGTCCGCCTGGAGGGTATGCAGCCGCCTCCGGAAATTCGTTTTTTGGCCGAGGTGGTGCGTCACGGGGAGGACGGCTTTGGGGTGAAGCTCGTGGCCATCGATCTCGAAAGCCTTACCCACCTCCGGCGGCTTCTTTATTTCAATCTTCCGGATGCCGACCAGGCCGAACGAGAATTGCGGGACCTCCTGGGAGAGGCCGTGCTCGAATTTTGAGGCCATGGCTTATCGCTGTCAGGAATGTGGCTATCGCTCGGTGAAGTGGCTTGGGCGCTGTCCGGGCTGCGGGGCCTGGGAGAGCTTCGCTGAGGAAAGGGAGGAAAAGACTCCCCGCGTCTCTCGCTCTTCCCCGGCCCGTATCCTGCGGCTTTCCGAGGTCTCCGGAGAAGGCTTCAAACGCTACGCTTCGGGACTTTCCGAGTTTGATCGGGTCCTGGGGGGAGGGCTGGTCCCCGGGGCCCTGGTCCTCATCGGGGGAGATCCCGGTATCGGAAAATCCACCCTTCTTCTTCAGGTGGCCGGAAGATATCTTTCCCAGGGTCTTTCGGTGATCTATCTCTGCGGAGAGGAATCCCCGGGGCAGGTGCGCCTGCGGGCGGAAAGGCTAAAGATTCCGGGAGAGCTGGAGCTCCTTCCAGAAACCGACCTTTCGGCGGCCCTGCCCGCGGTGCGCGAGCGGCATCCGGCCATCCTCATGGTGGATTCCATCCAGACCGTCTATCTTCCGGAGCTTTCCTCGGCTCCGGGTTCGGTCTCCCAGGTCCGGGAGGCCACCGCGGCCCTCCTGCGGCTGGCCAAGGAGGAGGGGGTGGCTATTTTCCTGGTGGGACACGTGACCAAAGAAGGGGTGATCGCCGGTCCCCGGGTGCTCGAACATCTAGTGGACGTGGTCCTCTACTTTGAAGGGGAAAGGTCCGGGCCCTACCGGCTCCTGCGCGCGGTGAAGAATCGCTTTGGACCGGTGGACGAGATCGGGGTCTTTGAGATGCGGGAGGCCGGCCTCTTTCCGGTGGAAAATCCCTCCCGGTTTTTTCTCTCCGGAGGCGGGGGAGCGGTCTTTCCGGCCCTGGAGGGGACGCGCCCCCTTCTGGTAGAGATCCAGGCCCTGGTGGTCAAGAGCTATCTGGCCTCCCCCCGGCGCACCGCGGTGGGTTTTGATCCCTGGCGGCTTTCCATGCTGCTGGCCATTCTGGAAAAACACCTGGGGGTTTCTTTTTATGACCGGGACGTCTTTCTCAACGTGGCCGGGGGGCTGCGCCTTCGGGAAACCGGGGCGGATCTTGCGGTCTGTGCGGCCCTTCTGGGAAGCCGCCTGGAAAAAGATCTTCCGGAAAAGACCGTATTTTGCGGGGAAGTGGGGCTTTCCGGGGAGGTGCGTCCGGTTCTGGCCCTAGAGACCCGTCTTAAGGAGGCCCGGAGGCTGGGCTTTTCCCAGGCGGTTTTGCCTTGGGGTCAGGAAATTCGGGATTTTCCTCAAGTACGCCCCCTCCGGCAGGTGCGGGAACTCCTGGATCTCCTTTGAGTGCTTGTCTTGTCTGGAAGAGACGGTTATGGTTTAAAGAAATTTTAAAATCCGAGGTAAGGAGGAGAGTATGGCCGTTTGTCAGGTGACCGATCAGACCTTTGAGGAGGAGGTGCTCAAGTCCGATATTCCGGTACTGGTGGACTTCTGGGCGGCCTGGTGTGGGCCCTGTCGGGCTATCGCCCCGGTTATTGAGGAGCTGGCCGAGGAGTATCAGGGCCGGCTCAAGGTCTGTAAACTCAATGTGGACGAAAACCCGGTAACTCCCGGAAAATACGGTATCCGGGCCATTCCCACCCTGATCTTTTTCAAAGACGGGCAGCCGGTGGAAAGTATCACCGGCGCGGTGGCCAAGAGCACCATTGAGGCGGTAATCGCCAAGGTCCTCGGGAGTTAAATGCAACCGGATGCGGATCTGGTCATCGTAGGAGGCGGGCCGGCGGGGCTTACGGCCTATATCTATGCCGCGCGGGCCCGCCTGCGCACCCTTCTCGTGGAAAAACTGGCCCCCGGGGGGCAGGTCCTGGTCACGGATTTTGTGGAAAACTATCCGGGATTTCCGGAGGGGATCTCTGGGGCCGAGCTTATGGAGAGGTTTACGGCCCACGCCCGGGCCCTGGGGTTGGAACCCTTACAGGACGAAGCGGTAGGGCTCTCGATCGAGGGGGAGTATCGGGTGGTCCATCTGGCCAGCGGGCGTAATCTGGCGACCCTCACGGTAATTGTGGCCACCGGAGCCCGTCCTCGCAAGCTCGGGGTTCCCGGGGAGGCGGAACTTACGGGAAAGGGGGTCTCTTATTGCGCCACCTGTGACGGTCCCTTTTTCCGGGACCAGGTCATCGCCGTGGTGGGCGGGGGAAACACCGCCGTCCAGGAAAGTCTTTTTCTTACCCGTTTTGCCCGCAAGATCTATCTCATTCATCGGCGGGACAAGCTCCGGGCCACCAAGATCCTCCAAGAGCGGGCCTTTGCCCATCCCAAGATCGAGATCCTTTGGGACACCGTGGTCACCCGGATCCTGGGGAAGGAGGGGGTGGAGGGGGTGCGGCTTAAGAACGTTAAGACCGGAGAGGAAAGGGAACTTCCGGTAGGAGGAGTCTTTATCTTTATCGGGATTGAACCAGCCACCTCCTGGCTAGGAAGCACTTTGGCCTTGGACGAAGGGGGTTTTATTATCACCGATTCCGAAATGCGCACCTCGGTGCCCGGGGTCTTTGCGGCCGGTGATGTACGGGCCAAGGCCTGTCGGCAGATCGTAACCGCTGCCGGAGATGGGGCCACCGCGGCCTATATGGCCGAACAGTACCTGGCCGAGAGGGAAAAACCATGAGAAGACTGCTGATCTTCGGGATCCTCCTCCTTTTCTTTCTTCCGGCCTGTGGGCCGCGGGAGAAAGGGACAGGGGGGCTTCTTTCCTGGTTTGCCAAGAAGCCTCAACCGGCGGAGGCCAAGCTCCGGGAGCTGGTGGAAAGGGCCCAGAGGCACTTCGAGAGGGGTTATTACGAGCTTGCCGAAAAGGATTTCGAGGAGATCCGGGATCGCTATCCAGACTCTCCCTATGCCCTCTGGGCGGAGCTCAAGTTGGCGGATTGCAAATTCTTTGCCGGTAAGTACCTGGAGGCCGTGGTCCTTTATCAGGAATTCGAAAAACTCCATCCCACCAACGAGGCCGTGCCCTACGTGATCTTTCAGATCGGGACCTGTTACTATCGCCTGATGCTTTCGCCCGACCGGGATCAGACCAACACCCGCAAGGCCATCGAGGCTTACGAAAGGTTGATCAAGACCTATCCGGATGCCCCCTACGTTTATGAAGCCCGTCGGCGGATTGCCCGGGCCCGGGAAAGGCTAGCCGAACACGAACTATATGTGGCCCGCTTCTACTACCGCACCGGAGGGTATCGGGCGGCCTACTATCGCCTGCTTTATCTCCTGGACAATTATCCGGAGACCCGGGCCGCGGCCAAGGCCCGGCGGCTGGTCTACACTTATTATCGCAAGGCCCAGGAGGAGACCCGGGCCCTGGCTGAAGGACGCCTCAAGGACTTCTGGGGCCAACCCTATCCCTAAGGCCCTTCCCCCTTGGTTTCCTCCTCTAAGGCCTCCTCGAGCTCTTTGAAAAACTCGTCTTTTCCCGGGGCCGGGAGACTCTCGGGGGAAGAAGCCTCTTCTGTCTTAAGGGAGGGTGCGGTTTCAAGGGCTTCCGGTTCAAAGCCCGGAGGAGGTGGCATCTCCGGGGTGCCGATAAAAGAGGGCGGGGGAAGGATGGTGTCCTTGAGGATGAGGTCTTCGGGCAGACGGGGTTCATAAAAAGGGCCCAGAGTTTCCGAAAGGGCCGAGAGGTCTTCTCCGCAGCGGGGACAACTCTTACGGCCTTCAAAGGTGATAAAACGGCACTTGGGACAACGCATACAACCCCTCCTCAAGCCTGGTTTATGATACTATATTAGGCCAGAGAGGAGGAAAAGTAAAATGCGCAGGTTGCTTTTAATAGGATTATTGATGGGGATGGTGGCCTGTACCCCTAAACCGGGGGTTAATCTGGCCTCCAAGGCCTGTATGGTCAAAAAGCAGGTCTCTGCCGAGGAGGTGCGTCGCTATCTGGGGCCTCCTCAGCGGGTGGAAAGGCTTCCTGACGGAAGGGTGGTCTGGTTTTACTATAATCTTCAAAAAGATGCCCTGGCGGCCGTACCCTTTCTGGGAGAAAAATTCGGGCGCCAAGAGATTGAGGTCCTCAGGATCACCTTTTCTGCGGGCCGGGTGGTGGACTGCCTTTATTATGTGACCGAGCCCCGCTCATGAAGGCCGTCTTCCAGGAGCCGGATATTTATCGCCGGGCCCGGGAACGCATGGTGGAGACCCAGATTGCGGCCCGGGGGATTACCGACGAGCGGGTCCTGGCGGCCATGCGCAAGGTCCCCCGGCACCTTTTCGTGGACGAGGCCCTGCGGGATCAGGCCTACGCCGATCATCCCCTTCCTATCGGAGAGGGACAGACCATATCCCAGCCCTATATTGTGGCCCTTATGACCGAGGCCCTGGAACTTAAAGGGGATGAAAAGGTCCTGGAGGTGGGCACCGGCTCCGGGTATCAGACGGCCATTCTAGCGGAGCTGGCCCGCTGGGTTTATTCCATCGAACGTTATCCCCGGCTTCTGGAACGGGCCCGTCGAATTCTGGAGGCCCTGGGCTATACCAATGTGATTCTCCGCCTGGGGGATGGGACCAAGGGCTGGCCGGAGGTGGCTCCCTTTGAGGCCATCATCGTGACCGCCGCCGGCCCCAAGATCCCCGAGCCCCTTCTGGAACAGCTGGCCGAGGGAGGGCGGCTGGTTATGCCCGTAGGAGATGAGTGGTCGCAATATCTGGTCAAGGTGGTCAAGAAGGGAGGAAAGTTCTACCGGCAAACTCTGGAGCCGGTGAGATTCGTAAAACTGGTGGGGGAGTATGGTTTTAAGGAATAGGCGTCGGGTGGCGGTCATCGGGACGGGCATTGCCGGAAAAGAGGTCTATGAAGCGGCTTACAGGGTGGGAAGGCTTCTGGCCGAAAGAGGGGCCATCGTCTACACCGGGGGGCTGGGAGGGGTCATGGAGGCCGCAAGCCGGGGGGCCTTGGAGGCCGGGGGCCTTACGGTGGGCATCCTCCCCGGGAACAAGGTCGAAGAGGCCAATCCTTATGTAGAGATCCCCATAGTCACGGACATGGGGCATGCCCGAAACGTGATCCTTATTCGTTCGGTGGAGGGGGTGATTGCCGTCTCCGGGGGTTACGGAACCCTTTCGGAGATCGCTTTGGCCCTCAAGATGTGGAAGCCGGTCTTTGGTCTGCGGACCTGGCCGGGCATTGAAGGGGTGACCTATGTGGAAACCCCCGAAGAGGCCGTAGAAAAGCTTTTCCGGCTCCTAGAGGGGGATATGTAGGTTTAAGAACCGGATGTATATGCTTGGGGAGCTCCGGTGGATTATTACACGGAAAAAGATGCCCCGGCGCCACCTGGATTGTGCTCGAAAGATACTGGAATTTGTAGTCCGGCAGGCCGAGGGAAGATGAGGGGCTGGCAGGCCTTTCGAGAAGGACTGCGCCAGAAGGCCCTGGAGGAGGCCCCCGATATTTGAGGGCCCTGGGACTTCGGAATTATCAGGCTATACTCTTCGGATCCTTTGCTCGCGGAGATTTCGGAGAAACCAGTGACGTGGATCTTCTCATCATCTCTGAGGAACTTCCCCGGGATCTGCGGGAAAGGATGGAGGTTCTTTCCCGGGCCCGTCTGGTGGCCCCTAGGGTGGAGCCGGTGGGCTGGCGCCCTGAGGAGTGGGAGGCCCGTAAAGAAAGGGGCGATCCCTTTATAAAGATTCTGGAGGAAGAAGGAATTCCTTTGTCTTAAAAGAGATAAATGACCTCCCCCGTCTCTAGGGGGAGGGTCTTCCCCTCTACCTCTAAAAGCAGGGTGCCGTCAGGTTCCAGTTCTCGGGCCCAACCCACCAGGGGTTCCTCTTTTTCCAGATCCGTGGCCCAGGCCACACAGCGTCCCAGGGTGTCGGAAAGGCGCCGGAATTCTTCGGCAAGAAAATTGGGGGGGACCTCTTCGTAAGGGGCAAGCTCTGCCTCCAGGGCCCGCAGCCTTCCGTAATAGAGTCGGAGTCCTTCCAAAAAGAGTTCTTCCAGCTTTTCAAGATTCAAAGGCCGGCCCCGAAGACGGGCCAGGCTTTCGGCCGGGAGTCCTTTCGGAGGGGGATTATTCACGTTGATCCCCACTCCGGCCAAAAGCCATTCGTTCCGTTTCTCAAGGAGTACTCCGGCGATCTTGTGTCCCCGGTAGTGGAGGTCGTTTAGCCAGCGCACCCGGGCCGGGATCTCCAACCTTTCGGCCATCCAGCCCAGGGCCAGGCCGAAGATCAGGGAAAGGAGGCCTCGGGTCTGAGGAAGGTGGTCGTCGTAGAGACTCAGGGCCAGCCACAGTCCCCCAAAAGGGGCATACCAGGTACGGCCGTGCCGACCCCGGGCGGAAAGGACCTCTCCGGCCCGCAGGACCCGGCCATGGGCGGTCCGGGGCTCGGAGAGGGCCAGCTCATAAGCCAGGGGCATGAGGCGCTCTGCCCGGGGAAAGTACCGCCGGTCGGCTCCGATCTCCCGGGCCCTCAACTCTCCGGCCATTCCTCCTCGATGCGGGCGATTACCCGCTCCAGATAGGGGACCTCTTCCGGGGCACAGAGACCGAGGAGGGGCTCCCCGGCCGGGACCACCTCGTGGGGGGAGAAGAAGACCTTGAAGATCACCATGGGAGGGCCTTCGTGCCGGATGGGGGTTTCTCTTTTCATAAAGGTCATGATGAGGAGTTCTTCCCCGGGCCGCACCAGAGGCCGGCCTTCCTTACGCAAACGGGCCTCCATTTCCGGGGGCAGGAGATAACGGGCGGTCTCCGGAGCCCTTACCAGAGAGAGAGTCTCCCGCAGGACCTCGGCCACAGCCTCCTCCCGGGAAAGGGGATGCCAGATCTCCAGCACCTTTTCTCCGGCCTCCAGGAATCTTCCGCGGAGCTCCTCCCGCAGGTGGCGTACGCGGCCGCTTACCCGCGCCCGGATGGTCTTGGGGTTGCGCTCTCTTTCCAGCACGAAAAGGCCTTCTCCGGGCCGCACTTCCTGATCCTCGGCCACCAAGATCTCCTGGAGATAGCCCGTATGGGGGGTTTCCACCGGATACACGCAATAGGGATGGCTGCGGAGTTTTTGCAAAAGTTGGTTTATGCGGGCGTGGTCTATAGCCATGGTCCTTTACCGGTAGTAGAGGTTTCGTCCTCCCATGGTGAGGAGGGCTTCGTAGAGTTTGAGGCGGAGTTCTCGGCGATCCCAAATCCCTTGAATGTGTCCCCGGCGGAGGGCGTTTTCCGCACTGTGATAGTCCGGGGGTACGGGTTTTCCGGTGGTCTCGTAGATCACCCGGGGGCCGGCAAAGCCCAGGCGGGTGGAACGCAGGGCAAACTGGTAGGGAGCCGCTCCCAGGAAACTGGCCACCGGCCCGGCATAGGAATTGTTGTCGTAAACCACGAGATAGAGCCCCCCGGAATCCACATATTCCCTTACGGCCATGGTGCAGCGGGGCATCTGAATTACCCCGAGGGTGCCCTCGTGGATACGGATGCCCCCGGTGGTGTGCACCAGGGCAATGAGGGGCCGACGGGTAACGCGGGCCCGGTCGCAAGCCCGGATGAATTTTTCTCCCTCAGCCACGCCCACCGTCCCCTGCCGGAAATCGGCGATGAGCATGGCCACGATTACCGAAATCCCCCCGATACGGGCCTCAAAGGTCAACATAGCGGAATTGCGCCCGGTGCGCCGGCGGGCCTCGGCCAGCTTCTCCGCATAGCCTTCAAAATTTAAGGGGTTGCCCGAAGAGAGCCCCTCGTTGAATTCCCGGACGCTTTCCCGATCGAAAAGGTTGTTGAGGTACCACTGGTATTCCAGAGGAAAATGGTGACCGCAGTTGGGGCAGACCCCACAGAATTCCCCATAGAGATCCGGGACCCAGAGGTCCGGACATCCATGGGTTTCGGCATTGGGACAGGTGACCGTGCGATCCTCGAGGGCCAGAGGACTTACGTAAAGCTCTTCCGGACCTTCCAGGCGTTCCACCGGAGAGACCACCCGAGGGGCCCGGCGTTTCTTTCCGGAAATGAGGTTGTAGACGGATTTTACCGGGTCGGTCACCGGCTTAAGAAAGGCCGAGCTCTCTTCGCGCAACTCCTCAAACATGCGCCGTACCGCCCGCTGACTGTGCCGGAAGACTCCGTAACGCAGGCCGTGAAAGACCTTGGTCCCCAGATCCTGGCCCTTTTCGAAAAAGGTTTTGAGGCGGGAGGCTTCGCCGCAGACCGCCCAGCGGCCCATCTCCCGATATTTGCGGGAACGGTTCTCCAGGAGGATTTCCTTCTCGTCTTCGGAAAGCTCCCAGTTGACGTAGATTTCAAAGTCTTCCGGGACTTCTTCCTGTCCGTTTTTTCGGGAAAGGAGATACTTGCGGAAGGTGCGGAGGCTGCGGGTCTGGAGGACCACCTCGTCTGTGGCCCGGATCATCTCGTAGCGCAGACGCCGGAAAAAGGCGTAGTCTCGCCGCCGGGCCCCGAGAGGGGGTTCGAGCACGATCCGATCAATGGTCCCCAGGCGCAGATTGTCCTCGGCGGTGAGCCGGAGATTGCGGGCACAGCGTTCCACCAGTTCCCGAGGAGGACGGCCCTCCCGCAGCTTGGCCTCGATGGCCGCAGCCCCCTCGGGACTAATCACCGAATAATATCCCCGAGAGGCCATGAGCCTTAGGTCCGTAAGCCCTATGGCCTCCGCCCCTCCCGATCCCCCCTCGGAAATAAAGGAGACCGTGGGGACCTTGAGTTTGGCCATGGCGTAAAGATTGCGGGCGATCTGTTGGGCCGCCCCTGGATAGTCCTCGATGGGATAAGCCCCGGGGGTGAAGATGTAAAAGTGGATGGGGATGCCTTCGGTCTCCGCGATGCGCATGTAACGCAGGGCCTTTTCGTTGCCCCAGGGCTTGGCGCTTCCTCCCTCCCGAAATTCCTCCCCGTGTCCCTTCTCGTGCCCGATGACCATTACCTGATGAAGATAGACCCGGTCGCCTACCCGGCGGGAGATCATGGCCCGGGCCACCACCACCGCAGGATCAATGTTGATTTCCCCCTCACCTCCCAATTCGGTATAGCTGTCATAGACGTTTTCCAGGATGTCGAGCAGGGTGAAGCGCTGGGGGTGCCGGACGATCTTTACGATTTCGTAAGGGGTGAGGGTACGGGCGGCGAGGTCCTCCAGTTCTTCCAGCTTGGAACGTAAGGAAAGCAGACGCTCCCGCAGGACCCCTGAAGGCTCCTCGTAGAAACGGTTTCGCAGGTCTTCTAGATGGGCCATGACCTCCGCCAGGCTCTCAAAATCTTCTCCCTTGATGTCCCGGAGATAGAGGGCCCGCTCCCAGAGATCGGTGAGTTCCCGATAAAGTTCACTCATGATACGAACTCGTAGACCTCGGAGAGTTTGGCCCGGAGATAGGGCACATTGGTTACCAGAGGCTCTCCCCGGGCGGTGCGCCCTTCAATGGTCACCTGATCCAGGAATTCCCGGGCCCGGGAAAGGGCTTCCGGGGTGTCCTTTCCCCAGACGATGGCCAGGGCCAGGTTGGGGTCGTATTCCGTGGGGATTTGGTAAGGCCGATTGCGGGGCACATGGGTGCGTACCGTAAGCCAGGGGGCCTCCGGAAAATGGAAACCTTCGATCACCCCGGAAAGGGGACGGAAGCCCCGCTCCGGATCTTCGGCTACCAGACGCAATTCGATAGCCGTGCCCTCAAAGGTGATGTCCTTTTGAGCATACCCCAGGGAGTCTCCCAGGGCCACCCGGATCTGCTCCCGGATGAGGTTTACCGCCTTTCCTTTGATGCGGGCGATGCGGGCCGAGATCTCGTTTTCCACCTGGATCCGGGTATTGACCTCCATGAGATAGGCCTTTCCTTCAGGGGTGACCAACCACTCCCAGGTGCCCACATTATCGTAACCCACCGCTTCGGCGAGCTTTAAGGAATGGGAAAGGATTTCTTCCTCTAGGGCCTGGGCCTCGAAGTCATAGTTTTTGAAGCGGGGGTCAAAGCCCGGGGCCAGTTCCACCCGTTTCTGGCGCCCTGGGCTCTGAATGGTGCAATTGCGGGTCCCGAAATGTACCAATTCTCCCTTTGGGGTGCCCAGAAGTTGGACCTCCAGGTGCTGGAAGCGCCGCAGTCGGACTTCGATCACCACTCCTTCGTCTCCGAAAAGTCTCTTGGCGTAAGCGCGAACGCGCCGGAAGACCGGTCGCACCTCGTCCAGCTCCCGCACCTCCTCGATGCCCATACCCCCACCGCCGGCTGCAGCCTTGATGAGCAGCCGCGGGTCCTCTTCCCCGTTTTCGGAAAGCCAGTCAAAGAGTTCTTCGGCCCGGGCCTCAGCCTCGATTTCGTTATAGAGGGGCTCCGAAGTCCCGGGGATAACCGGTATTTCCAGTTCCCGAGCCAGGCGTTTTACATGGAGCTTGTTTCCCAGATCCCGAATAACCTCCCAGCGGGGGCCGATAAAGATCAAAGGCCGCGAGCGCTTGACCGCCCGGCGGGCAAACCGGAAGTCCTCGGCCAGGAAGCCGTAGCCCGGATGGATGGCCGTACAGCCGGCTTCGTCAGCCACAGCCAGGATCTCGTTGGGATCGCGGTAGTCCGAAATGCGGTATTTCCGGGGGGCCCGGGTCACGTGCAGACTTTCCTCGTCGGACCGGGTATAGACCGCTACATACTCCAGGCCCAGTTCCTCGCAGGCCTCCATAATGCGCAGGGCAATCTCGCCACGGTTGGCAATGAGGATGCGGTGTTTCATGAGGGCCCTCGCTTAGGGGGCAAAGGGGTCGCGCAGGAGGATGTGGGCCTCGCGGGCCGGACCGGTGGAGATCATCACGATGGGGACCCCCAGAAAGTTTTCCACAAAGGAAAGATACTCCCGGGCCGCCTGCGGAAGGTCCTCGAAATTTTTCACCCCCTCCAGACTCTCCGGCCAGCCCCGAAAGGTCCGGTAAAGGGGTTTGAGTTTCTGGAAATCGGCCATCCTTACCGGGGTCTGTTCCAGGCGTCGGCCCTCGATTTCATAGGCCTCACAAAAGAGGATCTCCGGAAGGCCGGAAAGGACGTCCAGTTTGGTGATGGCCAGCCCGGTAAGACCGTTGAGTCTGGCCGCCTCCTTCAGGATAACCCCGTCTAGCCACCCACAGCGTCGGGGCCGGCCGGTGGTGGCTCCGTACTCGCCACCGCACTCCCGCAGGCGCTCCCCGGTTTCGTCTCGGAGTTCGGTGGGGAAGGGGCCCTCGCCCACGCGTGTGGTATAGGCCTTGGCCACTCCCAGGACGAAGTCAATGCGGGTGGGACCAAGGCCCGCTCCGGCACAGGCGTTCCCGGCCACGGTGTTGGAAGAGGTCACGAAGGGGTAGGTTCCGTGATCGATATCCAGCTGGGTGCCCTGGGCCCCTTCAAAAAGGATGTTGCGCCCTTCTCGATGGGCCCGGTCCAGAATTTCCGAAACATTGGTCACGTAAGGGGCCAGGCGTTCGCCGTAACGAAGATAGGTTTCATAGATTTCTTCAAAGGAAAGGGGCTCGCGGCCCAGGTATTTTTCCAGATAGAAGTTCTTTTCTTCCAGGACCTCCCGGAGCTTGCTGGCAAAGGTTTCGGGGTCCAGGAGTTCCCCCACGCGGATTCCCCGGCGGGCCACTTTGTCTTCATAGCAAGGGCCGATGCCCCGGCCGGTGGTCCCGATGCGGGTCTTGCCCTTCAGGGCCTCGCGGCCGAGATCAATGGCCTTGTGATAGGGCATGATAAGATGGGCCCTTTCGCTCACATAAAGCCTTCCCGGAGGCACGGGAAGACCGGATTTTTCCAGTTCCTCTATTTCCTGAAGGAGGACCGCTGGATCCACCACTACTCCATTTCCGATCAGACAGACCTTGTCCTCATGAAAGATGCCCGAAGGGATGAGGTGCAGAATATGTTTGCGTCCGTTGATGACCAGGGTGTGCCCGGCGTTGTTCCCTCCCTGAAAGCGCACCACATAATCGGCCCGCTCGGCCAGAAGATCCACGATCTTGCCCTTGCCTTCGTCTCCCCATTGCGTGCCTACCACCACTACCGAGGGCATAGCTACCTCCTGCTTGAGTTCCAGAAGCCAAAATACTTAAAATGGCCCCCGGCGTCAAACCCCAATTTTAAGATTCTAGGGTTGGGGAAGACCCGGAGATCCGGAGATGTGGTAAGCTATCCGGGATAGATCGTCCGATAGGCAAGGAGGAGAAGATGAGGTATCCAGAGGTGGAAACCTTAGTGGTGGGGCCCTTGGCCGTGTGTTGCTATCTGGTCTATGATCCCGAGACCCGAGAGGGGGTGGTCATTGATCCCGGGGGAGACCCGGAAAAGATCCTGGCCCGCATCCGGGCCCTGGACCTCAAGATCCTCTATATTCTCGGCACCCACGGACATGCGGATCATGTGGCTGCCGCCGGCGATTTGCGCAAGGCCCTCGGGGCCCCCTACGCCCTTCACCGGGCCGACGAGGAGTTTTTTACCTCCGGAGAAGGGGCCTCGGTCTTTGTCTCCTGGGGCTTTCCCCCTAATCCCCCGGCAGACCAAACCTTTGAGGACGGAGACCGCTTTTCCTTCGGAGACTTCACCCTCACGGTGATCCATACCCCGGGGCACTCTCCGGGCTCGGTCTGCTTTTATGACGGAAACCGGCTGCTTTTTACTGGGGATACCCTTTTTGTAGGGGCCGTGGGGCGGGGGGATCTGCCCGGAGGGGACTACTTCCAGATGATGCGCTCCATCCGCGAAAAACTCTTTGCCCTCCCGGAAGACACC
This sequence comes from Thermosulfurimonas marina, assembly GCF_012317585.1. Classification (NCBI taxonomy): domain Bacteria; kingdom Pseudomonadati; phylum Thermodesulfobacteriota; class Thermodesulfobacteria; order Thermodesulfobacteriales; family Thermodesulfobacteriaceae; genus Thermosulfurimonas; species Thermosulfurimonas marina. The sequence goes on along the minus strand of NZ_CP042909.1, from coordinate 209,844 downwards.
ATCGTCTTTCCCGGACACGACTACGGAGACCGCCCCACCTCCACCCTAGGCCGGGAAAAGAGAGAAAACCCCTTCCTCCAGGAGGGCCTCTGACTTTCCTTGAAAATCCACAAAGACTTTGTTAAATTTCCAGTATGTATCGGAAGCGGTGGCTTGCGGAAAAGATCAGGAAGGCCCTCGAGTTTTTTCCGGTGGTGGCGGTGGTGGGGGCCCGGCAGACGGGAAAGTCCACCCTGGTCCAGCAGGAGTTCCCGGAGCGCACCTATTTTACTCTGGATTCTCCCGAAGTAAGGTCCGTCCTGGAAGAAGATCCTTACGGGTTTCTTTCCGCGCAGAAGGGGCCTTTGACTCTGGACGAAGTGCAAAAGGTTCCGGCCCTCTTTGAGGCCCTAAAGCTCCTGGTGGACCGAAACCGCGAGCCAGGACGTTTCCTCCTCACTGGTTCGGCCAATTTCCTTCTCTTAAAAAGGGTCTCCGAAAGCCTTGCCGGAAGGATTGCCATCTTTGAACTTCCGGGATTCATGGTCTCCGAGGCCGAGGGCTATCCCCCTCCAGGGTTTCTCAAAGATTGTCTGCAGGGGTTTCCCTCTTTTCCCGAAAAGATTCCTTCCAGACCGCCCTTGGAGACCCTGATTGCCCGCGGGGGTTTCCCTCCGGCGGTCCTGGCCCCGGACGAGGAAACGCGGCGCTGGTGGTTTGAAAACTACCTGGCCACTTATCTCGAAAGGGATCTTCGGGATCTTTCGCAGGTAGCCTCTCTGGGAGACTTTCGCCGGCTCATGGGGCTTGCGGCTTTGAGGACTGCCCAGGTCCTCAACCTGGCAGAGTTGGCCCGGGACGCCGGTCTTTCTCCCTCCACGGCCCGAAATTATCTCCAGCTTTTAGAGATCTCCTACCAGGTGAGAAGGCTTGCCCCCTTTTTTGCCCACCTGGGAAAGCGTCTAACCAAGGCCCCGAAGCTTTATTTTCGGGACACCGGTCTGGCCCTGGTCCTTGCGGGAATTGCTGTCCGCGCCCCGGAATTGATTTTTCATCCCTTTTATCCCGCCCTGGTGGAGAGTTTTTTGGTGGAGGAGATCATCAAGCTTCTTTCTTTTTTAGAGCCCCGAGCCCGAATCTATTACTTTCGTACTCATGCTGGGGCCGAGGTGGACCTGGTGGTGGAGCTGGGAGAGAGACTCCTTCCTATAGAAATCAAGGCCTCCACCCAAATTTCTCCCCGCAAGTTGGCGGGGCTTAAACAATTCCTCAAGGATTTTTCCCACCGGGCCCCTTTTGGTCTGGTGGTCTATCTAGGGGAGGAGGTCCTGGCCCTCTCTCCCGGCATCTACCTCGTGCCTTGGAGGGCCCTTATCTGACTAAGAGCGGCCTATACCGGTGTAGCGGAAGCCCAGGGCCTTTACCATCTCCGGTTCGTAGATGTTGCGTAGGTCGATGAGGTTGGGTTCGGCCATGAGCTTTTTGATCTCGGCAAGATCCAGGAAACGAAACTCGTTCCACTCCGTAAGGATGATCAGGGCGTGGGCCCCCCGGGCGGCCTCGAGAGGACTCGGGGCGTAGTCCACCTTGAGGTCCGGCAGCCAGCGCCGGAATTCCTCCTGGGCCACTGGATCGTAAACCCGCACGCTGGCCCCTCGACGGACCAGCTCCGGGACCACGGTAAGGGCCGGAGACTCCCGCACATCGCTGGTGTTGGGCTTGAAAGAAAGCCCGAGCACGGCCACCTTCTTTCCGGAAAGCTTCCCGAGGAGGGCCTCGGCCTTCTCCACCGCCCGCAGTTTCTGTCTTTCGTTGCTTTCAATCACTGCCTCGAGGATCCTTATCGGCTCGCCCACTTCGCGTCCCTGATGGATAAGGGCCTTGACGTCCTTGGGGAAGCAGGAGCCCCCAAAGCCCGGGCCGGGGTTGAGGAACTTCCGGCCGATCCGCGGATCAAACCCCATGGCCCGGGCCACCACGGTAACGTCCGCCCCTAATTTTTCGCAGAGATTGGCGATCTCGTTGATGAAGGCCACCTTGGTGGCCAAAAAGGCGTTGGAGGCGTACTTTATGAGCTCGGCTGTCTCCAGGTTGGTGATAATGAAAGGGGTTTCGGCCAGATAGAGGGGCCGGTAGATGTCTTTTACGATAGCGATGGCGTAGGCGCTCTCGCCCCCGATGACCACCCGGTCCGGATGCATGAAATCTTCCACCGCCGAGCCTTCCCGCAGGAATTCCGGGTTGGAAATCACGTCCACCGCCACCTTGTTTTTCTTGTGCTCATCGATAAGGCGTTTTAACCAGCGGTTGGTCCCTACAGGTACGGTGCTCTTGGTGACGATGACTTTGTAATCGTCCAGGGCCTCGGCCAGAGAAAGGGCCACTTCTTTGATCTGGGAGAGATCCGCCGAGCCGTCCGGATTGGGAGGAGTGCCTACACAGATAAAGACCACCAGGGCCTGCTTGACCGCGGCCTTGAGATCGGTGGTGAAGGAGAGCCGTCCGGCTTCCATATTCTTGCGCACCAGGTCCTCAAGCCCCGGCTCATAGAAGGGAATACGGCCCTTCTGAAGCTGCTTGATCTTTTCCTTGTCCTTGTCCACGCAGATGACCTTCATGCCGAAGTCGGCCATACCCGCCCCGGAGACCAGCCCTACATATCCGGTGCCGATTACCGCGATGTGCATTTGGTCCTCCCGAAAAGAGGGCTTAATTTTGGCTGTATAATACTGGCTGGTCTTATGATGGAAAAGACCCCGGGGTGCTCCGAGGCCCTCTACTATACTTGCGAGAGCTGTAGGCTGCGCTTTCCCTCGCTGGAGAGTCTTAAAAGGTGTCCGGCCTGTGGGGGAGGGCTTCGATTTTTCTTGAGCCGACCCCTGGAGAAAGATGGCCCCAAAGAAAGGAAACTTCTCGAGCCCTCGTGTGTAGGGGTCCTGGAGAACCTGCGCAGCGCCTGGAATGTGGGCTCGATCTTCCGGACCGCCGAGGCCGCCGGTCTGTCCCATCTTTATCTCTGTGGGATTACCCCGGCCGGGGATCATCCCGCGGTGGCCAAGACCGCCCTGGGGGCCGAGGAGGTGCTCCCCTGGTCCCACCATCCGAATGCCCTGGAGTTGACCCGAAGGCTCCAAAAAGAGGGCTTTTTTCTCCTGGCCCTGGAGACGGAGGGGAGCCGGCCCTGGCATCCCGGGCTTGAACTTCCGGAGCAGCCTCTGGCCCTGGTGGTGGGAAACGAGCTCTGTGGAGTGGACCCGGAGGTGCTCTCTTTGTGCGACCTGGTTCTGCAACTTCCCATGCGGGGTTACAAGCGTTCCCTCAATGTAGCCGTGGCCTTTGGGGTGCTAGCCCTCTGGCTTTCTGCCCGCCGCTCTATTCCACGGTAACACTCTTGGCCAGATTCCGCGGCTGGTCCACGTCGCAGCCCCGGCGCACGGCCATCTCGTAGGCGAAAAGCTGAAGGGGTACGGTGTAAAGGAGGGGGGAGATCTCCCAGGACACCGGAGGCAGCCCCACGAAATCTGTGGAAAGCCCGGCCAGATGTTCGTCTCCCTGGGTGCCGAAGGCGAGGACCGGCCCTCTTCGGGAGCGCACCTCTTCGATGTTGGAGACCATCTTTTCGTAAACCACCCCGGACTCCCTGGGGGCGAGGGCCACCGTGGGCACGCTCTCTTCGATGAGGGCGATGGGGCCGTGTTTCATTTCTCCGGCGGCATAGCCCTCGGCGTGAATGTAGGAGATCTCCTTGAGCTTGAGGGCCCCTTCCAGGGCTACGGGAAAGAGGATGTTCCGGCCCAGGTAGAGGAAATTTTCTTGTCGAAAATAATGCTCCGAAAGCTCCTTGAGTAAGGGATGTACCTTGGGAATCAATTTTTGAAGAAGTCCGGGGAATTCCACCAGCTCCCGGGCCAGGAGCCGGGCCCTCTCCGGAGAGAGCCTTCCGGAAAGCCCTCCCAGATAGAGGGCCAGAAGGAGGATCACCGTGAGCTGGGAGGTGAAGGCCTTGGTGGAGGCCACCCCAATCTCTGGGCCCGCGTGAGTGTAGATGACCCTGTGGGCCTCGCGGGCAATGGTGCTCCCCAGGACGTTCACGATACCCAGCACCCGGGCCCCTTTATCCCGGGCCAGACGCAGGCCGGCCAGGGTGTCCGCCGTCTCCCCGGACTGCGAGATTACCACGGCGAGGGTCCCTTCGTCCACCAGGGGGTCGCGATAGCGGAACTCGGAGGCCAGATCCACCTCCACCGGGATCCCGGCCAGGGCCTCCAGGAGGTATTTTCCCACCAGCCCCGCGTGGTAGGAGGTGCCACAGGCCACAAAGAAGATCTTCCGAAGGCCCTCAAAAAATTCCGGCGAGAGGGCGGCGTCGGAAAGATCCACCCGCCCGCTTTCCGGGTCCAGCCGTCCTCTCAGGGTGTCGCGGATGGCCTCGGGCTGCTCGTAGATCTCCTTGAGCATAAAATGGGGAAAGCCCCCCTTTTCGGCCTGGGAGGCGTCCCAGGTGATCTCCTGAAGGGGCCGCCGGACCGGAGAGCCGTCGAGCCGGAAAAGGCGCACCCCCTGTCGGGAGAGTTCCCCGAGATCCCCGTCCTCTAGGAAGATCACCCTCCGGGTCCAGGGAAGGAGGGCCGGGACATCCGAGGCCAGGAAGACCTCGGCTTCTCCCAGCCCCAGGACCAGGGGGCTCTGCTCTCGGGCACAGACGATGCGCTCCGGATCTTTTCGCCAAATGACCGCCAGGGCGTAGGCCCCTTTTACGCGCTGAAGGGCCCGTCTCACCGCTTCGGCCAGATCCCCGCTTTCGGCCAGGGCCTCTTCCACCAGGTGGGCCAGGACCTCGGTGTCGGTCTCGGAGACGAAGCGGTGTCCCCGGGAGGCCAGTTCCCGGCGCAGACTCTGGTAGTTTTCGATGATCCCGTTGTGGACTACGGCGATCTCTGCCCGGCAGTCCAGGTGAGGATGGGCATTTCTTTCCGAGGGCTCCCCGTGGGTGGCCCACCGGGTATGTCCCAGCCCCGGGGCCCTTCCGGAAACCTCGATCCGGGCTAGACTTTCGTCAAGGTCCAGGATCTTACCCTTTACCCGATGCACGAAAAGTCCGTTTTCCGTGAAAAAGGCCACGCCGGCGGAGTCATAGCCCCGGTATTCAAGGCGCCTCAAACCCTCAAGGAGGACACTCCTTACCGGGCGCTCTCCGAGATATCCGATGATGCCACACATTCTTTTTCTCCTCGTAGTTTTCGCAAATAATCTTCCCATTCCCAGGGAAGGAGGTATTTCTTCTTGTTGTTGCACTCCTTACAGGCCGGGACCAGGTTCCACTTCTCCGAGCTCCCCCCCTGGGCCAGGGGGATCTTGTGGTCCATGGTGAGTTCCTGCGGGGGAACCCTACGGCCGCAATAATAGCACACTCCGCGGGCACACTTCTTGCGCCACCAGCGGGTCTTTCTCAAACGCCGGGCCTTTTCCTTCTCCCGACGGATCCTTTCCTCCGGGCTGAACCAGTCTCCTTTCACCTTACCCACCGAGCTTGCCAGCCTTTTACAACCCATTTAGTATAGCTGAGGATGCGCAGCGAAACAATTAAAAGGGCAGGGCTTGCGGAAATTTACGAAAAGATTGAGGCCGGGGAAAGGCTTTCCCGGGAAGACGGACTTAAACTTTTTCAAACCCGGGATCTCCTGGCCCTGGGCTGGCTGGCCCGTAGGGTGCGGGAGCGCCTGCACGGTCGCCGCGTTTATTATGTGCTCAACCGGCACCTCAACTACACCAATATTTGTGAGAACCGCTGTCGTTTTTGTGCCTACTGGAGGCCTCCCGGAGATCCCGAGGGCTATGTGATTTCTCCGGAGGAGGCGGTGCGCCGTCTTTCCGAAGGACCCCCTCCCCGGGAGATCCACATTGTGGGAGGAGTGCATCCCGAACTCCCCTACACTTATTATCTGGAGCTTCTTTCCGCGGTCCATGAGGCCTTTCCCCAGGCGGCCCTTAAGGCCTTCACCTGTGTGGAGATCGACCACCTCAGCCGGATCTCCGGGAAATCGGTAGAGGAGGTCCTTCAGGATCTCAAGGCCGCCGGGCTTTCCTGTCTCCCCGGAGGAGGAGCGGAGGTCTTCTCCGAGAGGGTGCGGGAGAGGCTCTTTCCTCGCAAGATCTCCGCCGAGCGCTGGCTGGAGATCGCCAAGACCGCCCACCGCCTGGGGCTTCCCACCAATGCCACCATGCTCTACGGGCATCTAGAGACCCTGGAAGAGCGCGTGGATCACCTCTTGCGTCTGCGTGAGGTCCAGGACGAGACCGGAGGGTTCCTCTGTTTCGTGCCCCTTCCTTTTCTCCCGGAAAAGACCCCTTTACGCGAGGAGATCAAGCCCACCACCGGTTTTGAGGATCTGCGAACCCTGGCCGTGGCCCGCCTTCTGCTCGACAACATCCCCCACCTTAAGGCCTACTGGGTCTTCTTGGGGGTGAAGCTGGCCCAGCTGGCCCTCCACTTCGGGGCCGACGACCTTCACGGGACGGTGGTGGAGGAAAGAATCAGCGAGGCCTCCGGGGGACGGGAGGCCGAAGCCCTTTCGCGAGAGGAATTGGAGCGCCTCATCCGGGAGGCCGGTTTCGAGCCTGTGGAACGGGACGCCTTTTATCGGCCGGTCTAAACCTCGCGCACCACAGCCAGACTCACGATCCGCTCCTGGCCGTTCAGGAAAAAGAGCTTTACCCCCCGGGTGGGTCTGCCCTTGAAGGGAATCTCTTTTACGCGCAGACGGATGATCCTTCCGGTATCGGAGACCAGGAGGATTTCGTCCTCTTCGGAGACCAGGAGACCCCCGGCGAGTCCTCCGCTCTTTCCGTTGACCTTGGCCGCGATGAGCCCCTTGCCCCCCCGGCTCTGGAGCCGAAATTCCGCAAGACGCATCCTCTTTCCATAGCCGTACTCGGTTACCGTGAGGAGGTCCCGCTTTTCCTCCGGAGGGATTACCAGGAGGCTTATTACCTCGTCTCCTTCGGAAAGCTCTATACCCTTTACTCCCGTGGCTGCCCGTCCCATAGGGCGTACTTGTTCCTCGGGAAAGCGTATGGCCTGTCCTTTCCGGGTAAGAAGCAAGACCTCTTTCTTTCCGTCCGTAAGCCCCGCGGCGACCACTTCGTCGCCTTCGTGGAGTTTAATGGCCAGGATCCCGGTGGAGCGGGGATGGCCGAATTCCGAAAGCTCCGTCTTTTTGACCAGACCTTTCCGGGTGGCAAAGAACACGAATTTCCCGGGCTCGAAGGCCTTGACCGGAAGGACCGTGGCCACCCTCTCGTTTTCGGAAAGCTGTAGAAGATTGGAAAGGGCCGTGCCCCGAGCCTGGCGACCGGCCTGCGGGATATCGAGCACCCGCAACCAGTAAGCCCGCCCCTGATTGGTAAGGCAGAGGAAGGTCTCGTGGGTGGTGGCCACAAAGAGATCCCGTACCGAGTCCTCATCTCTTATAGCCAGCCCGCTCACGCCCTTTCCGCCGCGACGTTGCTGGCGATAGGTGGAAAGGGGCAGCCGTTTTACATAGCCCTGGTGGGTCAGGGTCACCACCATGGCTTCCTCCACCACCAGGTCCTCCCAGGAGACCTCGCCCTCGGCGGGGACGATCTGGGTGCGGCGTTCGTCGGCGAACTTTTCCTGGAGCTCCCGCAACTCGGCCTCGATGACCTCCTTGAGGGTTTCCTCTTCGTTCAGGATCTTTTCGAACCAGGCGATCTGACGCAAGAGTTCTCGGTGTTCGGAGACCAGCTTTTCGCGCTCCAGGGCCGTAAGCCGCTGGAGTCGCATCTCCAGGATGGCCTGGGCCTGGGCCTCGGAGAAGGCGAAACGCCGGATAAGCTTTTCCTTGGCCTCCGCAGGGGTCCGGGAGCCCCGGATGAGGGCGATGACCTCGTCGAGATGCTCCAAGGCCTTGAGTAACCCTTCCACGATATGGGCCCGTTCCCGGGCCTTGCGCAGGTCGTAGCGGGTGCGCCGCAGGACCACTTCCCGACGGTGGGCCAGAAAATGGGCCAGGGCTTCGCGCAGGGAAAGGAGCTCCGGACGACCCCGCACCAGGGCCAGGAGAATGATCCCGAAGGTGCTCTCCAGCGGAGTGTGTTTGTAAAGTTGGTTGAGGATGATCTGGGCCTGGTCGGCCTTTTCGCGCTTGAGTTCCACCACCACCCGGATGCCGTCCCGGTCGGACTCGTCCCGTACCTCGGCCACCCCTTCAAGCTTGCGCTCCCGGGCCAGCTCGGCGATGCGTTCCACCAGCTTGGCCTTGTTGACCTGGTAGGGGATTTCGGTAATGACGATGGCCGTTCGGCCCCGTTCCCTTTCTACGAAGGCCCGCCCCCGCATTTTGATGAGGCCCTTTCCGGTGGCGTAGGCCTCGCGGATCCCCTCGGTGCCCACGATGAGGCCCCCGGTGGGAAAGTCCGGGCCCTTAATGTGTTGCAGGAGTTCGTCCAGGGTGATTTCCGGGTTGTGGAGCATGGCGATGAGGGCCTCTACCACCTCTCCCAGGTTGTGGGGCGGGATGTTGGTAGCCATGCCCACGGCGATTCCCGAGGCCCCGTTGACCAGGAGATTGGGGAGCCGGGACGGAAGGACCGCAGGTTCCATCAGGGTGTTGTCGTAGTTGGGGACGAAATCTACGGTCTCCTTTTCGAGATCGGCCAGCATCTCCCCGGCGATGCGGGAAAGGCGCACCTCCGTATAACGCATAGCCGCCGGGGCGTCTCCGTCCACGGAGCCAAAGTTCCCCTGACCGTCCACCAAGGGGTAGCGCATGGTAAAGTCCTGGGCCAGGCGCACCAGGGTGTCATAGACCGCGGCGTCTCCGTGGGGATGATATTTACCGATAACCTCTCCCACCACCCGGGCGCTTTTTTTGTGGGGCGAGCGCCAGTCGTTTTTCATTTCGTACATGGCGTAGAGGATGCGGCGCTGGACGGGCTTTAAACCGTCGCGCACGTCCGGAAGGGCCCGCCCCACGATCACACTCATGGCGTAATCCAGGTAGGAGCGCTTGAGCTCTTCTTCCAAGGGAATCTGCAGGATCTCGCCCATGAGACACCTCCCGGCTAACATATACCTCCGATCCCCCGGACCTTCAATGAAGGTTTCTTTCGTGTTATCCATAAGGGCCGGGAGGAGGGTCATGGAGACGCGCATTTTCGTTATGCGGCATGGACAGACTTACGCCAATGCCGAAGGGCGTTTCGCCGGGCGCACCGCCGAGCCCCTGACCCCCGAAGGGGAGGCCCAGGCCGCTCAGGTGGGAAAGTATCTGGCTGCCGAAGACCTTTCGGCCATTTACGTAAGCCCTCTCCACCGCACCCGGCGCACCGCGGAGATCCTGGCCGAGAACCTCCGCCGGAGGCCTCCCATCTACGAGGCCCCGGGTTTTCTGGAGATCAGCATCCCTCCCTGGGAGGGACGGACTAAGGCCGAGTTGCGGGCCGATCCGGCCATGCAGTACGAGGTCTGGTCTCAGAAACCCCATCGTTTTTATCTTCCGGGCTGCGAGACCCTGGCCGAGGTTTACGGTCGGGCGGTGCGGGCCCTGGAGGATCTCTTCCATCAAGAGGAGGGGCGCGCCCTTCTCGTGGTGACCCATATGGTGGTGGTCCGGGTCCTCCTCCTTCACTATCTGGAAAAGCCCCTTTCTTTTTATCGGCGGGTGCCGGTCCCGAACGCGCTTCCGGTCTGTTTCCGGCGCCGGGGGCTGGAGGTGGCCCTGGAGGTCCCTTACGGTGAGGGGCCGGAGGCCGAGGAAATGCGCCGCTTTCTTAAGGGGGAGGCATGAAAAAGTTTCTGAAAATAAGCGCCCTTGTCCTGGGGATATTGCTCCTCCTTCTGGTGGCCTTAAGTCTTTCTCTTCCCTATCTGGTCAATCTTTCGGCCATTAAAGATCGGGTGGCCCGGCGCCTTTCGCACACCCTACGGGCGGAGGTTTCGGTAAAGACCCTGCGCCTTAAGGTCTTTTTGCGTCCGGGCCTTTCGGCCGAAGGGGTACGGATCAAAGCCCCGCGCTATCTCCTCACGGTAAAAAGCCTCAAGCTCTACCCCGAGATTCTCCCCCTTTTCCATCGCCAGGTGCTGGTGCGGGACTTCTCTCTGGAGGCCCCGCAACTCAAGGTTTATCTCTCCCGGGGAGGCAAACCCTTTCGTTGGCAAGAATTCTTGAAGAAGATCCCGCCCCTTCCCACCCTTTCGGCCCGCCTTTCCCAGGGGCAAATCCAGGTCTTCCGGGAGGAAGTCCTTCTTCTCGATCTTTCTGACCTTGCCGCGGAGGTGAGCACCCAGCCGGAACAGGTCCTCCTTGAGGCCTCGGCCAGGGCGCCTTTTTTAGAAAGGATTCAGCTCAAGGCTCGTCTTAATACGCGGGAGCCGGGACTTGAGGGGCGTCTTGAGGCCTCCCATGTGGATCTTTCCCGGTTTAGGTGGCCGGGGCTCACCTGGCCCCTCCCCCTGGAAAAGACCGATCTTTCCCTTTCAGTGGCCTACACCTACGAGGAAGGGGGGCTGGTGGCGGGTTTTCTCCTTACCGCCCCCTGTGTAAAGCCGGAGGGCCTGCGCCTCATTTCCTGTGCCAAACTGGAGGGCCAGCTCACTTACGGGCCTGCGAACTGGGAGATTCTTCTTAAGGATTTCGATTTCCGGGAGCCTCTATTCCGGGGGGAGGGGCGTCTGGCCTGGGAGAAAGGCTTCTACAGTCTGGATCTAAAGGCGGAGGAGGTGGATTTTTCGGGCCTTCGGGAAAGATTGCTCCCTTTTTCCGAAAAAAGCCGAGGCCTTTCCCGGTTTTTGGCCCGGGTTAAAGGGGGCCGTTTTGAAGAAGTGGACCTCAAGGCCCGGGCCCGCAGTCTTTCCGCCTGTTTTCGTCCGGAAAACCTGATCCTTTCGGCCCGGGTGAGGGAGGGGGCCCTTTCCCTTTCCCGTCCCCGGCTGGAGGTCTCCGGGGCCAGGGGGATCCTTTCCCTGGTGGCCGGAGACCTTACCTTCAAGGGGGCGGCCAGGCTCCGGAAGACCCGCATCTCTTCGGCGGCGGTAAGGGTCCATCTTAAGGACCGGAAGGCCCCGCTTTCCGTAAAGGCCCGTTTCGAGGGAGAGGCCGCGGAGCTTCTCCCGGTGGCCCGGTCGGCCTCGAAGAAGGTGCAGAAAGCCCTTGCGGGGCTTGAGGCCGCTGGCCCTCTGGCCGGAGAGGTCCTCATTTCCGGTACCCGGGCCGCCCCCCGGGTGTCCCTGAGCCTGCGCCCCAAAGGGGTCCTGGTAAAAGATCCGCGTCTTCCTTTTCCCTTGAAGGCTTCCGGAGGGATCTTCCGTTTTTCAGGAAAGAGGGTCAGCCTTTCCGGTCTTTCTCTTTCCGGGTCTTTTGGAGAGGTGGTCACCTCGCTTAGCTACGATTTTTCGGTCCGTCCCGCCCGAATAGAGATCCGCGAGGCCCGGGGGAGACTGAAATTTCCCGCCCTGCAGCCCCTTTTCCTCCGTTTTTCCTCAGCCCGCAGGCTCCTTGAGACCTATCGCCTCTCCCTTTCCGAGGTGGATCTTGAGGCCCTCTCCTTTAAAGGGCCTCTTTCGGGAAAGGCCCTCCGTTCGGGGCTTATCCTTTCGGCCAGGTTGGCCTCCGGGGCCCTCTACCTTCCCTCCCTCGACCTTTCGGCCTCTTTTTCCGGGCTTCCCGTGCGCTACCAGAAGGAGACCCTGGGCTTTGGCCCCGGGAGTTTCGTCCTCAAGGAAAGCAGGCTTCAGCTTTCCGGGGATCTGGATCTGGCCGGGGGAGGGCTTTCTCTCCGGGGCTCAGGGACCCTCTCTTCCGCCCTCCTGGAGCACTTCTATCGTCGCTACAAGGTGGACCCACGCTTCCGGCTTAAGGCCCCGCTTGAAGTGCACCGTTTTGAACTTTCGCGCCGGGACCAAGGCCTTACGGCGGCCTTTTCCGCGGTTTCCTCCGGGGGAGCCCTCCTTGAAGGCCGCCTCCTGCGGGCTCCCGGCCTTTTCCAACTCCAAGAAGGACACCTGGCCTACGCCGGAGAGGACCTGCATTTTTCTTACGAGAAGACCCCCGAAGGCTTCCGCACCATCCTCAAGGGCCGTCTTTCGGGAAAGACCCTTGCGGCCCTTTTCGTAAAGAATCCCGGGCTTTCGGGAGATTTCCAGGCGGACCTTCAGCTAGATTTCCGTACGGAGCATCCCCTTCTCAGTCGCTTTGAGGGCCGTCTTTCCGGGGGCCCTCTTCAGGTGCCCTATAACGGATGGCCGGAGATAGAACACTTTGCCCTGCGGGGCCGGGGCCGCAGCCTGGAGGTGTCTGATCTTAAGGGGCGTCTTGGGGCTTCGGATTTTAAGCTCTCGGGCCAGCTGGAGGTGGCTCCCCGGAATTTCCGCTTCGAGGCCCGCCTGATCTCCCGACATCTCGACCTTTCCGACCTCCGCAAACGCCTGAAAAAAGAAAAATCCTCTTCCAGGGGTCCGGTCTTTGTGGGCCACGCCACTTTTTCCGTGGCTGATCTCCGTCTCGGACCGAAATACGGTCTTTCCCGGGTGGAGGGAGAGCTCTTTTATCGCCCGGGCCGGGGGCGGGTGGTGCTTAAAAGAGGTACCTTCTGCGACCTTCCCCTGCGCGGGGAATATCTTTTTGGAAAGGCCAAAGCCCTTGAACTCTCCGTCCTCAAGTCGCAGGGGGAATTCGAAAGACTTTTGACCTGTCTTTCTCCGGAAAAAGAGGCCCTTATCCGGGGGTCTTACCGGCTCCGAGCCGAGGTGCGCTTTTCCGGAACCCGGTCCCTCTTTGAGTCCGGCGAAGGGGAGATCCTTCTCGTCTCCCCTTCGGGAAGGATCGAGCGCTTCGGCCTTCTGGCCAAGCTCCTGGGCTTTCTAAGCCCCATCGATCTTTTCCGGGGCCAGGTGCCTTCTCTCGAGGAAGAGGGCTTTCCCTACCAAGGGCTTTCAGTAAAGGCCCGGCTGGAAGGCCCGAAGATCCATGTGCAAGACGCCCATCTTGAGGGCCCGGGTCTGAGGCTCTTTGCCTCCGGAGACATCTATCTTCCCAACGGACGCCTAGATCTCACCGTCATGGCCTCGCCTTTCAAGACCGTGGACACGATTACCAGCAACATCCCTCTGGTGGGCTTTCTCCTTACGGGAAAGGACAAGATGCTGGTCTCTTTTCCGGTAGGGGTGCGCGGGACCTATCGGGACCCCAAGTTTGTGCCCCTGGATCCCAAAGCTATAGGGCAGGAAATTTTCGGCCTATTTAAGCGAGTTTTTCAATTACCCGCACAGATTGTCACACCAAAATAAAAGAAAAGAAACGTTACCTGCTCTTTTTGTATAGTTAATTTTTATAATCACACTTTTTATAAATTTTTATTGTTTTAGCATTCTACACAAGGATTATTGGGACTTTACAGGCTCGAGCTTTGGAGGTATTAAGGATGAAAATAACGGATAAAACCGATTAGGAGGTGTGGATATGAAGCGGCTAATGGGTTTGTTGGTGGCGGTCTTTTTGATGGTGCCCGGTGGGCTCTGGGCCTACGGGGCCTCGCAGGAGGAGCTCCTGCAGCGGATCCAACAACTGGAGCAGGAGCTTCAGGCCTTAAAGCAGCAACTTCAGGAGGTCAAGCAGGCCCAGGAGGAGACTTCGGAGTCCGTGGAGGAGATGAGCGATTTTGTGGACAAACTCAAGGACAACGCGGGCAAATTCCAGATCTGGGGAGACATTCGCACCCGCATCGACTCCACCCGGGCCTATGTGCCGGAAAGTTATTGGAGCTATTTTAATGGATTTACTTATTCAAATGAGGTGCACGCGATGGTACCTTTTATTGATAAAACTGATAAGGAGCATTGGACTCCCGTAAAAGGGCACCGGGAGAATGACACGGTGTGGACCAACCGGATGCGGATCAACTTCAAGGTCAATCCCACGGAAAACACCAATGTGAAGGTGCGCCTGGCCTATTACAAGATCTGGGGGATGAGCGACGATTATGTTTCTCCCGAAATCTTCCCGGGCATGAGCAACAATTTTAGCTTCGGGGTGCGTCCTTCGGACAGCCGCCTCTATGTGGACCGGGCCTACTTTAACTGGGTGAATGTGGGGGGCTATCCTATCTGGATCTCCTTCGGTCGCCGGCCCACCACCCACGGGTCCCCGCAGCACCTGCGGGAGGGGCTGGACAAGAAGGAGGCCTCGCCTAGCGGGATCAACATTGATGTGCCCTTTGACGGGGCCACCATCGGTTTTCAGTATCGCTGGCCCTGGCCCGGGCGCATCCGCTTCTGCTACGGCCGTGGCTTTGAGTCCGGCTTCAAGATGCCCATCGACCGGGCCAAAGACGATGTGGACTTCTACGGCTTCGTCTGGGACGTGATCGATGATCCCGACCGCAACATGATGCTCATCGTCCAGGCCTTCAAGGCCGAAGGGGTGATGGACTTTCCGGAGGGGACCTGGTTCATGTCCAAGCTCGGTCCCACATACGTGACCACCCGGAACAACCTGGGCGATATCTACGAGCTCGGGGCCACCTGGATCCACAAGGTGGATATCCCCTACCTGGGTCTTGAGGGAGTGGACTACTTCCTCTCCGTGGGGGCCTCTATTACCGATCCGGACGCGATAGGAAGCATGCCTATTGCTTATTATAATGGTACAGGCTTTAGTTTCGCTAAAATGTATTACACCTTGCTTGGCGGATTTGCTAATGCAGTTAATGCAGTTAACACCGACACCCACACGGGCTGGGCGGTGTATGTGGGAGCGCGGATACCGCTTCCCTGGGTGCCCGGGGCCAAGCTCGGCCTGGAGTATAACTACGGCTCCAAGTGGTGGATGCCCTTCATGGTGGCTACCGACGACGTTTACATCAACAAGCTGACCACCCGCGGGCATGTGGCCGAGGTTTACTGGATCCAGGATCTGCCCGCCGGAGAGGCCCTCTCCAAGTACGCCAAGGTCTTCCTGCGCCTAGGATTCCAGTACTTCTGGTTCAACTACAGCGGAAGCGGAATGTGGCTGGGTGAACCGCATGAGATCCATGAACTTGATGATCTTGCCAATACGCAGATGTTCATGCCCATCGATCACATGTATAACCTCTACGCCTCCTTTGAGATCTACTTCTAAGGGGCCTTACCGAGGGGCTCTCAGGGGCGGGGCGAAGGCCCCCGCCCTTTTTTTATTTTTAAGACCCGGGTTAAATAGAGCTTTCGAAAAAACTCCGGACCCTCGAGGATGGAAAAAGAGACCCTGCGCGGGATCCTTTCCGGGAAGGTGCCCCTCTGGCCCTATCTGGAGGAGGCCCGGCGGCTGCGGGAGGAGGTCTTCGGCTCCCGGGTGGAGACCTGCGCCATCGTGAACGCCAAAAGCGGCCGCTGCCCCTCCGACTGTCGCTTTTGCGCCCAGTCGGCCCACTGGCAGACCGAGGCCCCGGTCTATCCCCTCCTTTCCGAAGATCGGCTCCTGCGGGCCGTAGAAGAGGCGGCCCGGGCCGGAGTGGATCGCTTCAGCTTCGTGACCAGTGGGGTGCGCCTTTCGGGCCGGGAGCTTGAGCGCCTTCTCCGGGTGATCGCACGCTGCCGCCGGGAATTTCCTGGGCTCAAGCTCTGCGCTTCCCTGGGGACCCTGGGACGGGAGGAACTCCAGGCCCTCAAAGAGGCCGGCCTTTCCCGCTATCACCACAATCTGGAGACCGCCGAAAGCTTCTACCCCCGGATCTGCACCACCCAGCGCTGGCGCGACCGCTACGAGACGGCCTTAAGGGTCAAGGAGGTGGGCCTTTCCCTCTGCTGCGGGGGGATCTTCGGGCTGGGGGAGGGGCCGGAGGAGGTCCTGGAGTTTGCCGAGACCCTGGCGGAGCTTTCCCCGGACTCCGTGCCCGTAAATTTTCTCCACCCCATCCCCGGGACCCCGCTTGCGGGAGCGAACTTCCTTACCCCGCTTAAGTGTTTGGCCATCCTGGTGGTCCTGCGCCTTTCTCTCCCCCGGACCCAGATCCGGGTCTGTGGGGGGCGGGAATTCAACCTGCGCGAACTTCAGGCCCTGGTGCCTCTCGTCTGTGACGCCCTCATGGTGGGAAATTACCTTACCACCCGCGGACGCCGCCTCTCCGACGACCGCAGGCTTATAGAAGACCTGGGCTACACCTGCGGCCTTAAGGTCTGAGCCCCGGAGTCTCTTTCAGAAACTCTTTGAGGGCCTCGGTGATCTCCACCAGATTTTTTTCGGAAAGGGAGGGCATCTCGAAGACCGCAAGCGGGCCTGCCCGGCGCTGAATCTCCCGCAGGCTTTCGGAAGCCAGATAAGGCTCGGTTTCAAAAAAACGATTGTAAAAGAGGGCCGGAACCACCAGGCCCCGGGAGCGCAAGGCCTCCAGGGTAAGCAGGGTATGGTTGATGGTGCCCAACCGGGCCGCAGAGACCACCACCACCGGGGCCATAAAATACTGGATGAGGTCCAGAAAGGTAGCCTCTTCCGTGTAAGGCACATAAAGCCCCCCGGCCCCTTCCACCAGGACCATCTCGTAGCGGAAAAGAAGGGCCTTTAAAGACTCAAGGAGGACTTTTAAGTCCACTTTTTTTCCTTCTCGGGCGGCCGCGGTGATGGGGGCCGCGGGATAGGAGAAGAGATAAGGGCAGGTGAGGGAAAGGAGTTCCGGAGGATCCGGGGGAAGGTCCATGAGACGCCGATGGAGAAGGAGGTCCTCGGGCTCGCGGGCCCCGGTCTGTACGGGTTTGGCGGTGATCACCTTAAGGCCCAGCTTGCGGTAGGCCCGGGCCAGGAGCCCGCAGGCTACAGTCTTTCCCACTCCGGTGTCCGTTCCGGCTACAAAGATCAGACGACCCGTTGCCATAGAAAGGTCTCCAGTTCAAAGGTGAGGTGAAAGGGCCCCGGTCCGGAAAGCCATCGGCGCAGGGGCCCCAGCTCCCCCGGGGGAAGGCCTCCGGCCACCCCGGTCTCTTTGAGATAGCGGAGAAGTTCCCCCGGGCTCTCCCAGGAGATCCTTCGAAGGGCCCTTTCGGCCGCAAGAAGCCGAAAGGAAGGGGGCTTGAAAGAGAGCCAGGTCTCCAGGGAGAGAAGCCCCGGGGGTCTGCGTCTTCCGGGCATTTCCTTTAAGGTCTCCGGGCCGAAGGTGGATACCGCCAGGACCCCTCCGGGAGCGAGGGCCCGGGCCAGAGCCAAAAGCCCTTCTCGGGGCCGCCGGAACCACTGAATGACCGAGGAGGACACCACCAGGTGGAAGGCCTCCGGGGACACCGGGGGGGCCTCTCCGTCGGCCACCACGAAGAAGACCCCCCGGGGGAGTTTGGAGCGGCACTCGGGAAGGAGATCACAGGCCAAATAGATTTCAAACTCTAGCCGCTCACAGGCCGGGCGGGTAAAAAGCCCCGGGCCGCAGCCCACCTCCAGGATTCGGGGCCAGGAGGAGGAAATCCCGCATACGGCCTCAAGGAGTCTTGCGGCGGCTTCGGCCTGAATCCGGGCCTGTTTTTCGTATCCCGGAAGGGCCCGACGAAAACGCCGCCGAAGAAGCTCTCGAGAAAGCACGGCCTTCAAAAACCCCTAGGATTTGCTTCGTCCTTCAAGGCTTAAACATATCATGAGTGTAAGTCCTCCAGAATTCCCGGAGATCCCGCAGGGCATAGAAGGGGAAATGGCCCCGGTCGAGGAAGATAAAAGGAATTCCTTCGGCGGTCCAGAATCTTTGCTGGGCCTGGGGAGGGAAAATGCGGTCTTTTTCCGGAATAAGGGCCATCATGGGGATTTTGCGGGGAAGATTTCGGGGAAAGAGGGGAGGAAGGGTCAGGGCCCTTTCCAGTTCTTCTATGACCTCGGGAAGTTGGCGTGCCGGCCGCCCTTTGAAAAATCTTTCGCACTCTTGTCTTTGGGCAAACATCCTTTCAAAAAAACGCGTCCGGACTCCTTCGCCTTCCCTTTTTAGGCCCTCTAAAGTAAGGCGCACCAGACGGGGGTCTATCCCCCACCGAGGGTGGGCGAAGGCCCCGGTGCCGGCCACCAGGAGGGCGGCCTCTGCCGAAATTTGCGCCAGGCACTCCAGGGCCATCCGCACTCCCAGGGACCAGGCCAAAACCTTGATCCGCCGAGCCCTCGGAAGGGGGGGAAGCTCCGGATGGCGATAGTCAAAAAGGAGGGCCACCCGCAGGCCCTCGGGCACCAGGGCCTCGAAGGGCCGGGCGTCCATTCCCCAGCCTACAAAAAAGACCAGGAGTTCTTCCGCCCCCGGATCTCCCAGAAGCTCGAGCTTCATGAGGTCTCCCGGAGGAGGGGCGGTAGTCTTTCCAGATCTTTCCCGTCCATGGAGGCCGAAAGGGAAAGCCTCAGTCGGGCGGTGCCCTCGGGCACGGTGGGGGGGCGGATGGCCGGGGCCAGAAAGCCGGCCGCAAAAAGCCTTTCGGAAAGTTCGAGCGCTCGGCGGTCCTCCCCTACCACTACGGGCACAATGGGTACTTCATCGGCTAGCCCTCCCTGGTCAAGACCCAGGGCCCGGCGCAGGCGGCGGGCGAGCTTGCGCACCCTCCTTCGGCGCTCTCCAGCCTCCACCGCGCGCTCGAGGCCCGCCAGGGCTCCGGCCACCACCACCGCCGGAAGGGCGGTGGTGAAGATAAAACTCCGGGCCCGATGGATGAGGTAACGGCGCACCTCTTCTGCGGAAACCACGAAGGCCCCGTAGGCCCCGAAGGCCTTGCCGAAGGTACCCAAAATGAGATCTACCTCCTGGAGGGTGCCGGTCTCTTCGGCAAGACCCAGCCCCCGCCTTCCGAAGACCCCCACCGCGTGGGCCTCATCAAGCACCAGAAAGGCCCCGTAGCGTTCCTTGATTTCCACCAGAGCGGGAAGATCCGGAAAATCTCCGTCCATACTGAAGACCGATTCGGTGACGATGAGGGCCCGGCGGTGCCGCCCGCGCTTGCGGCGCAGGAGGTCCTCGAGGGCCTCGAGATCCCCATGGGGATAACGGTAAAAGGTGGCTCCAGAAAGACGCATTCCGTCAATGAGGCTGGCGTGGACCAGTTTGTCGGCAAAGATGGCGTCTCTGCGGCCACAGAGCCCGGAGAGCACTCCCAGATTGGCCAGATAACCGCTTCCGAAGATGAGGGCCGGGCGTCCGTAAAGTTCGTAAAGGCGGCCCTCCAAGGCCTCATAAAGAGCGTGGTTTCCGGAAAGGAGCCGGGCGGCCCCGGCTCCCAGTCCGAAAAGAGAGAGCTTCTCCGCAAGTTCTCCGAGGGAGATTTCCGTGGAAAGCCCCAAATAGTCGTTAGAGGAAAGATTGAGGAGCCAGCGCCCCTCGATTTTGACCCAGGCCCCGCGCCGCTCCTCGATGGTGCGCAGGGTGCGTAAGCGCCCCCGCTGACCGATTTCGGAAAGCTCCCGGTGCAGATCTTCGAGCATTACCGAAGGTTCTCCTTGACCACCCGGTCTATTACCCGCAGGCTGCGGGTCAAAATATCCTCCAGTTCCTCCTCGGTCACGCACAGGGGTAGAAACCAGTAAATCACATCCCCCAGAGGCCTTAGGACCAGACCTTCCTCCAGAGAGGCCATATAGATCTGGAATCCGAGACGCCTTTCGGCCGGGAAGGGCTCGGCCGTTTCCCGGTCCCGCACCAGTTCCAGGGCCCCTACGTAGCCCAGGTAGCGAATGTCCCCCACATAGGGCCGTTCGGAAAAGAGTTCCCGCAGTCGGCGGTGGAAAAATTCCCGCACTTTTCGGCCCTTCTCCAGGGGTCTTTCCTCCTCGAAAAGGCGCAGGTTGGCTGCCGCCACCGCACAGGCCAGGGGATTGGCGGTGAAGGTGTGTCCGTGATAGAAGGTCTTGCCCTCGCGCCAGTCGGCGTAAAAGGCCTGGAAGACCTCCTCGGTGGTTACCGTAAGGGCCAGGGGGAGGTAGCCTGCGGTAAGCCCCTTGGAGAGACAGAGGAGGTCCGGGACCACTCCGGCGCTCTCGAAGGCAAACATGTAGCCGGTACGACCAAAGCCTGTGGCTACCTCGTCAAAGATAAGGAGCACCCGATAGCGGTCGCAGAGTTCCCTCAGGCCCCGTAGATACTCCGCGGGATAGACCAGCATGCCTCCGGCGGCCAAAAGCCGGGGCTCTACGATCACCGCGCAGAGTTCTTCGGCGTGGGCGGAAAGGATTTCTTCCAGGGCCGAAAGGCAGGAAAGGCCGCAGGAAGGCTCGGAGGCCTCCAGGGTGAAACGGTGTTTCGGGTTTTCCGGGCAGCGATAACAGTAGGGAGCGGGGGCCCGCAGGGCCTCGAAGGTAAGCGGCCGGTAGAGCCGGAAAAAGAGATCCACCCCGCCCACGCTCACTGCCCCCAGGGTATCCCCGTGATAGGCCTCTCGGAGGGCCAGAAAGCGCGTGCGCCGGGTCTCGCCCAGGTTCTGCCAGAACTGAAAGGCCATCTTCAGGGCCACCTCCACCGCGGTGGAACCGTTGTCGGAGAAGAAAAAGCGGGAGAGTTCCGGGGGTAAAAATCTGAGCAGCCGTTCCACCACCTCCGCGGCGTAAGGGTGGGTGAATCCTGCGAAATTCACGTGCTCCAGGCGTTGGAGCTGTTCAATGAGGGCCTGATTTAAGGCCGGATGGAGGTGTCCGTGGAGGTTACACCACCAGGAGGAGATGGTGTCGTAAAATTCGCGACCATCGGCGGCGTAAAGCTTGAGACCTCGGGCGCGGGTGATCACCGGGGGATGGCGATCTTCATAATCCTTCATCTGAGTGTAAGGGTGCCAGAGGTGCCGGCGATCAATTTCCAGGACACGTTTGGGGTCCATAGCCACCTCCTACTTTTTGGAAAACTACCACAAAAGCCCTTCCGGTCAGAGGGGCCGGAGCAGGAGGAGTTTTTCCGCAGGCAAAATTATAAGGGCCTTGCACCCTGGAAAAAGGCCGAGCTTGTGCAGGGCAAAATCCGGAAGGCGGGCCTCAAGCCGGGCCCCTCTTTCGGCCTCCAGCACCACCCACCAGCTTTCCCGGACGGAAAAGAGATCCTTGACCCGAACCCGGAAGAGATTTTCCTGCTCCTTTTTCAGGCGTTCTTCCCGTAGGAAGATGATCTCTTCGGGACGGATCCCGATCATGATTTCTCCCTCGTGGGGTCCTTTCCGGCCCCAGATGGTCAAGGATCCGAGTCCCGGGACTTCCACGAAAAGACGCTGGTCTTTCCGCTGGAGGACCCCGCAAAAGAGGTTGCGCACTCCGAGAAAGCGGGCTACTTCCGGATGTCGGGGGTCGCGCCAGATTTCCTCCGCGGGCCCCTCCCGCAGGAGTCTTCCCCCCATCAGGACTCCTACCCGATGGCCCAGAAAGAAGGCCTCTTCGAGGTCGTGGGTTACCAGGAGATAGGTGAGACCGTAGCGCTGCTGCATTTCACGCAGAAGGAGCCAGAGCTCGCGCCGAAGGGCCTCGTGCAGGGCCGAGAGGGGTTCGTCCAGGAGAAGGACCCGGGCCCCGGCAGCCAGGGCCCGGGCCAGGGCTACCCGCTGACGCTCCCCGCCGGAAAGGCCATCCACTTTGCGGTGAAGAAGATCCCGAAGACCGAGCACTTCCAGAATCTCTTCCATTTCCGGAGGGGGCCGTCGTTGGGAAACCCGGGGTCCGTAAAAGATATTTTCTTCCACGGAAAGATGGGGAAAGAGGGCCAAATCCTGGGGAAGATAGGCCAGCCTTCGCTGTTCTACCGGAAGCCCTTCCACTCGACGCTCCTCCACCCGGATGGTCCCCGCCAGCCGGGGTCTCAAGCCGAGAAGGGTCTCCAGAAGAAGGGTCTTTCCCGCCCCGGTAGGACCTACTATGGCCAGGGTTTGTCCCCGGTCAAGGGCGAAGGAGACCCTCTCGAGGAAGAAGCTTCCGGCCCGGGCCGAAAGATCCCTGACTTCAAGCACGCCCCAGAACCCTTACCAGATAGAGGATTCCCAGGCCGGTGATTACCAGGACCAGGGTGAGAAGGGCCGCGGCCTGAAGATCTGCGCTGGAAAGATGGAGGTAGATGGCGATGGGGAGGGTCTCCGTGCGGAAGGGCATGGAACCGGCTACGGTAAAGGTGGCTCCAAACTCCCCCAGGGCCTTGGCCCAGGTGAGGACCAGGGCCGAAAGGAGCCCCCGCCGACAGAGGGGAAGGGTCACGGTAAGAAAGGCCCTGAGCGGCGTGGCCCCTAGGCTGCGGGCTACTTCTTCATAGCGGGTCGGAATTTCGTCCAGGGCGGCCTTAAGGAGTCTCACACAGAGCCCGGCCACGGTGGCAAACTGGGCCAGCACAATGCCCGGAAGGGCCAGCACAAAAAGGGCCTTCCACTTTTCCGCAAGGGGGGTGTTGAAAAAGATGAGGATCATGGCTCCCAGGGCCGCCGGAGAGACCACCAGGGGGAGTTCAAGGAGGGTGTCCACCAGTCTTCGGCCGGGGAAGCGGTGGCGGGAAAGGGCGTAGGCCGCCGGAAGACCCAGGAGAAGGGAAAAAAGGCTGGCCCCGCTGGCACAGAGGAGGCTCAGGCGCAGGCTATAGAGCACCCGTGCGGAAAGGAGGGTGCCCAGGGCTTCGGACCCCTGGAGAAAATAGAGGAGGGAAAGGATCAGGAGGAGGTAAAAACCCGCAAGGCTCAGAAGGGCCGTAAGGGTCAGGCGCCTAAGGTTCATGAGCCCCTTCAAGCCAGCTCCGGGGGACCTCAAAGCGGCCCCCCACCGGTTTTTTCTCCCCCAGCCAGGCAAAGGCCTCCTCCGGGCTCATAAAATAGCCGTGGCGCCGAAAGATGGCCCGGCCTTCTTCGGAAAGGAGAAAACGAATGAAATCTTCGGCCAGTTTCCGGTTTTGGCTGAAGCGGGAAACCGCAATGGGGATATAGCCCACCCGGGCTACCTCCTGGGGCTTGAGTTTTACCACCTCCAGATGCTCTGGATCCCAGAGGGCAAAGACCCGCCAGCCGAGGACCGCGTCCACCGCTCCCAAGGCCACCACCGCGGCGGTCTTGGCACAGCTTCCGGTATAGTTGACCAATTTTTTCCGAAAAAGGCGCACTTCTTCCGGCGAAAGACTTTTTTCAAGGACCTCCACTGCATAAGCTCCCAGGCAGACCCCTTCCGGATTGGCTATGGCCACGCGCACCTCGGGGCGCAGGAGGTCCCGGAGCCCCCGGATGTGTTTGGGATTTCCCCGGGCGACGATGATGGCCGGGACCAGATAGACCACCCGCCTTTCGGTTTCCGAAAGGACCGCTCCCTTTTCTTTGGCTAGCTCCATGTAGTCTGAAGAACCCGGGAAATAGAGGTCCCCTTTGTGGCTGAGGAGCATCTGGGAGAGGACGAAGCCTGAACCCCCGAAAACCAGATCCACCTTGGTGCCCGTGCGCCGTTCAAAGACCCGGGCGGCCTCTTCGGTGGCGGGTTTGGAAGCCGAGCCCGCAAAGATTAGAAGCCTCTTTTCCGCCCCGGCCACCGCCACCCAAAGCCCCAGCAGGGCCCAGAAAAGGAGGACTTTTTTAACCATTTCTTTCTCCCAGGTTCATTTTTTCTCTAACATATTCTTGCACAAAGGCCAGGGCCTCCTCCCGGTCTCTCACCCTCCCTTCTACCCGGGCCTCCTCTACGGCCTCCAGGATCTCCCGGAAAAAGGGGCCCGGCTTGAGGCCCAGGGCGATGAGGTCGTGCCCGGTGAGAAGGCGTTCCCGTTCTGCCGGGGCCAGGACCTCCTCTTCGAAGCGACGGAGGTCTTCAAGGAGGGCCGCGAGCCTTTCGGCGGTGTCCGGTTCGGAGGCCGGACCCCGGGCGGAAAGGGCATCGGCCAGGGCCAGGAGAAAAAGGAGGGGATAGTCCGGGACGTCTCTTATCAGCCTCCGCTTGGCCCGGGGAGTGAGACGGTCCTTTTCGGCAAGCTCCAAGAGGAAGAAAGGTCGCATGTGGTGGCGGATAAGCCGCAGGGTTCGCTTGACCAAATTCCGGGGAAGGCGCAGACGCTCCGCCCAGGTCTGAAACATCTCGGCCGAGGCCCGTTCGTGCTCATAAAAGGTAATCCGGGGGGCCCGAACTCCGGCCGGAGCAAAGGTGCGACTCTTTCCGGCGTCATGAAAGAGGGCCGCAAGTTTTACGGCCGGAAGGACCCCTTCTTCGGAAAGGGCCTCTTTTATGGGTTCGGGCAATACGGGACTCTCAAGGATTTTTTCAAGCTCTCCCAGGGTCTCCAGACTGTGGCCCAGGACATCCAGGTGATGATAGTCCGGCTGAGGAATGCCCCGCCCTTCTTCAAGCTCCGGAAAGAGGACCGCAAAGACGCGGTCGGCCTCCATGAGGCGCAAGGTTTCGGCTGCCTGCGGGGTCTCCAGGATCAAAAGCAGTTCAGCGGACACCCTTTCGGCGGCCACCTCCGAAAGCTTGGGAGCCACCTCCGAGAGCCATTTTCGGGTCTCGGACTCGATCTCTCCGTAGCCCTGGGCAAAAAAGCGATAGGCCCGCAGGATGCGCAAGGGGTCTTCCAGGAGATTCTCCCGGGCCGGAGTTCGGAGACGCCCGGCGCGGAGGTCGGCCAGACCTCCGCAGGGATCAAGGAGGGGCCAGCTCTCCGGAGGACTTTTCAGGGCCTCCCGAAGGGGAACCGCTAGCGCATTCACGGTAAAATCCCGGCGGCGGAGATCTTCCTCCAGGCTCCGGGCCCCGGGCCTCAGACCGGAAAGGTCTAAGGTATAGCCCCCTCGGGTCACCCGAAAGACCCCCAACTCCTCATGAAGGGGGACCAGGGCCCAAGAAAGGGCCCGGGCAAGCTCCTGGCCTAGGGCCTCCGGAGGCGAGGAGAGAACGGTAAGATCCAGATCCTTAACCGGTCTTCGCAGGAGGATATCCCTTACCGCTCCCCCGGTAAGATAGATTTCTTCCCTCCGGGCCATCTCCGCCAGGACCTTTTCTACCGGCCCGGGCCATTCCTTAAGGAGTTTCGCCCTTCTCATGGAGGGGAATTTTATCCTTTACGCCTTGAAAGGAAAGGGTAGGCGTAGTAAAAAGGCCTTTCAGACAAAAAGTGTGGGAGGTCTCTTATGGGCGAAGGGCGCACTTATAAGATTGCGGTCATTCCAGGAGACGGGACAGGACCAGAGGTCATTCGGGAAGGGGTGAAGGTCCTTCAGGCGGCAGCCGAACGGTTTGGTTTTAAGCTGGACCTCCATTACTTCGACTGGGGCGGGGAGCGTTATTTGCGCACCGGGGAGACCATCCCGGAGGGAGGAATCGAAGAGCTCAAAAAACACGACGCCATCTACCTGGGGGCCATCGGACACCCGGAGGTCAAACCGGGTATTCTGGAGAAGGAGATCCTCTTGCGAATTCGTTTTGAACTTGACCAGTACATCAACCTTCGTCCGGTCAAGCTCTACCCCGGGGTCTGGACCCCCATTAAGGATAAAGGGCCGGAGGACATAGATTTTGTAGTGGTGCGCGAGAACACCGAAGGACTTTATGCCGGAGGCGGAGGATTCCTGCGTAAGGGGACCCCCCAGGAGGTGGCCATTCAGGAATCCATCAATACCCGTTTCGGCGTGGAACGCTGCATCCGCTTTGCCTTTGAATACTGCCGTAAGCGCAACAAAAAAAAGAAGCTCACCTTGGTAGGCAAAACCAATGTCCTTACTTATGCCTGGGACCTCTGGGAGAGGACCTTTTATGAGGTGGCTAAGGAGTATCCGGACATTGAGACCGATTACGCCCATGTGGACGCCACCTGCATGTGGTTTGTGAAAAATCCCGAGTGGTTCGATGTTATTGTTACCGACAACATGTTCGGGGACATTATCACCGATCTCGGGGCCATGATCCAAGGGGGGATGGGGATCGCGGCCGGGGGGAACATCAACCCTCAGGGGGTCTCCATGTTTGAGCCCATCGGAGGGTCGGCCCCCAAGTACACCGGCAAGAACGTGATCAATCCTTTGGCGGCCATCTGTGCGGGGATGATGATGCTTGAGCACCTGGGAGAGGAGGAGGCGGCCCAGGCCATCGAAAAGGCGGTCATTAAGGTCTGCCGGGATCATTTGAAAAGCCTTTCGGCGGGGAAGATGGGTTATACCACCAGTGAGGTGGGAGATCTCGTGGCTAATTACACGGCCAAAGGGGTGGAACTCTGATGACCGAGCTTGAGGCTGCGCAGGCGGGAAAGATCACGAAGGCCATGCTCCAGGCCGCAGAGGCCGAGGGGGTCTCCCCGGAATTTATCCGAGAGGGAGTGTCCCGGGGGACCCTGGTTCTCATCAAGGCCCGTCAGAGCGGACGGGTGGTGGCCGTAGGAGAGGGCGTGCGCACCAAGGTCAATGCCTCCATCGGCACTTCGAGCCATCTCTGTGATCTAGAGCTGGAAAAACGCAAGGCCCGCCTGGCCGAGGCCCACGGAGCCGATACCCTCATGGAGCTTTCCGCCGCCGGGGATCTCGACCGGATCCGGCGTGAGGTCATCGAGAGTGTGGGGCTTCCGGTGGGCAACGTCCCCCTTTATCAGGCCTTTTGTGAGACGTTGCGGGAGTATGGAGATCCGGCCCGACTGGATCCGGAATACCTTTTTGAACTCATCGAAAGACAGTGTGCCGATGGCATTGCTTTCATGGCCATCCACTGCGGGATCAACCTTTTTACCCTGGAGCGTCTCCGGGCCCAGGGATACCGCTACGGGGGCCTGGTCTCTAAGGGCGGGGCCCTCATGGCCCAATGGATGGTCAAAAACGGCCGGGAAAATCCCCTCTACGAGCAGTTTGATCGGCTGCTCGAGATCCTCAAGCGCTATGACACGGTGCTTTCTCTGGGAAACGGGATGCGGGCCGGAGCCATTCATGATTCCCTGGACCGGGCCCAGGTGGCCGAACTTTTGATCAATTGTGAGCTGGCCGAAAGGGCCCGGGAGGCCGGCTGTCAAGTGATGGTGGAAGGGCCGGGACACGTTCCCTTGGACGAGATTGAGACTTCGGTGCGGTTGGCTAAAAAGATGAGCGGTGGGGCCCCGCACTATATGCTGGGTCCGCTCCCCTGTGACGTGGGGGCCAGTCAGGACCATATCACCGCCGCGGTGGGAGCGGCTCTTTCGGCGGCCTACGGGGCGGACCTCATCTGCTACGTTACCCCGGCCGAGCACCTGGGGCTTCCCAACGAGGAGGATGTGGTGGCCGGAGTGAGGGCGGCCCGTCTGGCGGCCCACATTGGGGACACGGTGAAACTCCGGGGGAGGGCCGATGGGAGGGACCGGGCCGTAAGCAAGGCCCGGCGGGACCTCAACTGGTCCGAACACCTCCGGCATCTCCTCTTTCCCGAAGAGGCCCGGCGGTTTGTAGAGGAGAGGAAATCCGTAAGAGGCAAGCGCTGTTCCATGTGCGGGGACCTCTGTGCCCTGGACCAGGCGCAAGTGGTCTTTCGGGACTTTCTCTCCGAGGAGAAGCGCTAACTCTCGGCCCCGCCCCAGAAATCCCTCAAGGCTTCTCGTCTCCTTGTATCTATAGGTTCCAAGGGGCCTTGCCGGGACAAGGATCGGGGGCTAAAAGATAGGCCATGGGCAAGCAGGGATTGATTGTGGTGGAATCCCCCACCAAGGTGCGGACCATCAAAAAGGTGGTGGGGAAGGATTATGAGGTCTGTGCCTCCGTGGGGCACGTGAAAGACCTCCCTAAGAATCGTCTGGGGGTGGATGTCGAAGACGGCTTTGAGCCGGAATACGAGACCCTTCGGGGCAAGAAGAAGGTCCTTTCAGAAATTAAGCGGCTGGCCCGGGCCGTGGATCAGATATATCTGGCCCCGGATCCGGATCGGGAGGGCGAGGCCATCGCCTGGCACATCGCTGAAGAGCTGCGCCCGCTTAAAAAACCCGTAAAGAGACTCCTCCTTTACGAGCTCACCCCCCGAGGGATCCGGGAGGCCTTGAAGAAACCCGCAGAACTTGATCCTTTGAAATACGAGGCCCAGAAAGCCCGGAGGGTGCTGGACCGCCTGGTGGGCTATCACCTTTCGCCGCTGCTCTGGGAGAAGGTGAAACGCGGGCTTTCGGCCGGACGGGTGCAGTCGGTAGCCTTAAGATTGATATGTGAACGAGAGGCCGAGATCCGGGCCTTTCGTCCGGAAGAATACTGGACCATCGAAGCCGAGTTCCTCCTCCCCTCTGGAGAGTCCTTCCGGGCGACCCTCCAGGCCAAGGAGGGAAAAAGACTTCGGCCCCAGAGTGAGGCCGAAGCCCGGGCCCTTCTGGAGGACCTGCGTCGAGTCCTGAAGGAGAGGGCTCCGCGGGTTTCCAAGATCCTGCGTCGGGAGGTCCAGCGCAAACCCCCGGCTCCCTTTATTACCAGTACCTTGCAGCAGGAAGCCTTTCGGCGGTTTCGCTTTCCGGCCAAAAAGACCATGTATCTCGCCCAGAGGCTTTACGAGGGAATAGAACTCCCCGGAGAGGGGCCGGTGGGACTCATTACCTACATGCGCACCGATTCGGTAAGACTGGCCCCGGAGGCCCAAAAGGCCGCCCGGGAACTCATCTCTCAATTCTTCGGCCCGGATTTTGTGCCGGAAAGACCCCCGCAGCATCGCACGCGAGGGCCCTCGGCCCAGGAAGCCCATGAGGCCATTCGTCCCACCCGCTTCGATCTTTCCCCCGAGGCCCTCTCTGGGGTGCTTCCCCCGGAGGAGCACCGGCTTTATACCCTTATCTGGCGCCGGTTCCTGGCCTCGCAAATGGTCCCGGCCCGCTTTGAAGCCACCAACGCGGAAATCGCCCTCGGTCCTTATACCTTTGTCGCCCGCGGACGCCGCCTGCTTCATCCCGGATTCCTTGCCGCTTACGAGGTGGAGGAAGACCAGACCAGAGAATTGCCTCCCCTTAAAGAAAAAGGACCCCTGCGTCTTGCCGAGATTCTCCCCGAGCAGCATTTTACCCGTCCCCCGGCCCGTTACACCGAGGCCACTTTGATTCGCACCTTAGAGGAAAAGGGTATCGGGCGTCCCTCTACCTACGCCCAGATTGTTTCCACTATTCGGGAGCGGGGATATGTAGAAAGCGTGTCCGGAAGCCTTCGTCCCACCGAGCTGGGACTTTTGGTCAACGAGCTCCTGGTGACCTCCTTTGAGGATCTCATCCATCCGGAGTTTACGGCCCGCATGGAGAACTTTCTGGACGAAATTTCCGCAGGCCGGGCCGATCGCCGGAAGGTGCTGGCCGAATTTTACGAAGAACTTATCCGGGCCCTCAAAAAGGCCGAAGCCGAGATGGCCTCCTTTAAGGCCGGAGTTCCGGTGGGCCTCCGGTGTCCGGAGTGTGGAGAGGACCTCCTTTTGCGGGTGGGAAAGGCGGGCCCCTTTTTAGCCTGCGTCCGGTGGCCCGACTGCCGATTCACCGCGGACTACGAACGGGACGAAGAAGGGAATTTCCGGATCAAGGAACGGGAGAATCAAGGGGTTTGTCCCGAGTGTGGAGGAGCCCTGGTCCTCCGTCGGGGCCGTTTCGGGGAATTCTTGGCCTGTGCTAATTATCCGGATTGCCGCTATACCCGTCCGGTGGGCACCGGGGTGGCCTGCCCTCGGGAGGGCTGTGGAGGGGAAATCGTCAAGCGCCGCTCCCGACGGGGAAAGACCTATTACGCCTGTTCCCGGGCCCCGGAGTGCGATTTCGTTCTCTGGGAGGAGCCCCTGCCCGAGAAGTGTCCGGCCTGTGGGGCCCCCTTCCTGGTGATAAAACAGGGCCGACAGGGGGGGAAATATTGTCCCCAGTGCAAGGAGAGGTTTCCGGCATGAGGGTGCCCTGTCCGGTCTGCGGGAAAGAGGCGGAGCTTCGGGGCCGGTGAGCGCAGGCCCGGGTGAGGTGCCTCGCCTGCGGAAGGGACTGGCCGGCCCGCCTGCTCTCCGAAGAGGTCCTGGAGAAGGCCCGGGAGGCCCTCTGTGAAATCCCTGACCGAAAGCCTTTTCCGTCCCGAGCCCGGGTTTGAGTGCGGGCCCCGGGGCCTTTTGGTCTTGACCGCTCCGGACTTTCAATTTTTCAGGGACCGCTTAGCCTTTCCTTATCGACGATCTCTCTTTCTTTCTCAAGTGCTCTTTGGGGAAAAAGGGGCCCTGTGTGGCCCGGCCCTGGGAGCCCCGCAGGCGGTGATGCTTCTAGAAAATCTTGTCGCAGCCGGGGGCAGGGAGTTTCTGGTCCTGGGCTGGGCCGGGACCCTGGCCCCGGAGCGTCTTCCCCTGGGGGGACTTTTTCTTCCGCAAAGGGCCTATTCCCTGGAAGGGACCTCCCGGCATTATCTTCCCCGGAAGAAGGTTTTTCGGCCGGCTCCTCTTATGCTTCAAAGAGTCCGCGGGCTCCTTCAGGCTTTCGGACTTTATCCTTTCTCCGGGGCGGTGGTCTCCACCGACGCCCCCTACCGGGAGGATCAGGCCTTCTTCAAGAGATGGTCTCCAAAGGCCCAGGCCGTGGACATGGAGACCTCGGCCCTTCTGGCGGCTGCCGAGGCCTTAGGGGTGAAACTTGCGGTCTTACTGCTGCTCTCCGATGCCCTCGGACCCCGGGGCCGCAAGAAGATACCGGCTTCTCAACTTAAGCCCCTCCGACAAAGACTCCTTCCCGCCCTAGAGGCCTATTTTGACTAGGCAGGGGAGGCCCCCCGCGGGGCCTCCCCTGAGATTTTTAGATGTCGAAGTAGAGGTAGAACTCGTAGGGGTGCGGACGCAGACGCACCTGATCGGCCTCGTTTTCGCGTTTGTACTTGATCCAGGTCTCAATAAGGTCTTCGGTGAAGACCCCGCCTTTCATGAGGAACTCGTGGTCCTCCTCCAGGGCCGCCAGGGCCTCCTCCAGGGTGGCCGGAGTAGTGGGGATGTTCTTGAGCTCCTCTGGAGGAAGGCTATAGAGGTCCTTGTCCATGGGTTCCCCGGGATCAATGCGGTTCTCGATCCCGTCCAGGGCGGCCATGAGCATAGCCGCAAAGGCCAGATACCCGTTACAGGAGGGGTCCGGGGTGCGGAACTCGATGCGCCGGGCCTTGGGGTTGGGACTATACATGGGAATGCGAATGGCCGCCGAACGGTTTCGACTGGAATAACAGAGGTTCACCGGGGCCTCAAAACCAGGGGTAAGCCGCTTGTACGAATTGGTGGTGGGATTGGTGAAGGCACAAACCGCCCGGCAGTGCTTGAGGATCCCCCCAATGGCGTAAAGGGCTATTTCCGAAAGCCCGGCGTAACGATCTCCCGCAAAGACGTTGGTGTCCCCCTTCCAGATGCTCAGGTGCGTGTGCATCCCCGAACCATTATCTCCGAAAATAGGCTTAGGCATAAAAGTTACGGTTTTACCGTGCTTATAGGCAACATTCTTAATAACATACTTGAACCACATGAGGTTATCCCCCATCTTGACCAGGGGAGCAAAGCGCATATCGATTTCCGCCTGGCCGGCGGTGGCCACCTCGTGGTGATGGCACTCCACCTGGATACCCACCTTTTGGAGATAGAGGGTCATCTCGGTGCGGAGATCCTGGAACTTGTCTGAAGGAGGCACCGGGAAATAGCCTTCTTTGTGACGGGGTTTGTAGCCCAGGTTGGGGCCTTCCTCTCGGCCGGAGTTCCAGATGCCCTCAATGGAGTCCACGAAATAGTAACTGTAATTGGCCGCAGTGTCGTAACGGATGTCATCGAAGATAAAGAATTCCGCTTCCGGTCCGAAATAGGCCGTGTCTCCGATTCCGGTGCTCTTGAGATAGGCCTCGGCCTTCTGGGCCACATAGCGGGGGTCCCGGCTATAGGGCTCCCGCGTAATGGGATCCACCACGTTGCAGATGAGAGAAAGCGTAGGAACCTCAAAGAAGGGATCCATCACCGCCGTAGTGGGATCCGGGACCACCAGCATGTCGCTCTCGTGGATCTCCTGCCAGCCCCGGATGGAGGAACCGTCGAAGCCGAAGCCGGCCTCGAAGGCCTCCTCCGAGAACTCCTCAATGGGTACCGTAAAGTGCTGCCAGATGCCGGGAAGATCCAGAAATTTGAGATCCACCATCTTGGCCCCGTTTTTCCGGGCGAACTCCATAACTTCCTTGGGTGTCATGACCTAACCTCCTTTAGTTGGTTTTGGATTTTTTGGCGCAACTCTTCGGCCTCCTGGGCCGAAAGCTTTTCCCCTTCTTTGGTTTGAAGGTAAAGGATGAAAGCTGCTCGATCCTCCTTTTCCGAGACCAGGGCCTTGCCGATGGTCAGTCCATGGTGGGTGATTGTCGTGGCGATCTCGTAAAGAAGAAAGGGAGCTTCGGCGGTGTAAATTTCTAAAATAGTATAAAAAGGAGAACTTTCCTGGTCTATTTGGATCTCTGAAGGAGATTCCCATTTAATTTTGGGACCTAACTTCCAAATACTTTCACTTTTGTGCGAAAGAAGGGAGGCCAGATCTACCTCTTGATCAAAGATCCTGGCCAGGAGTCCTTTCCATTCTTCGAGGTTAGCCCCGGGCCAAAAGGGCTCCACTACGAATTCATCCACCGCCAGGCCCTGGGGCCAGGTGAAGGCCCGTACGCGCCGGAGACGGAATCCTGCAGCCAGAAGGCTCCCGCAAAGATCGGCCAGCAGTCCCGGGCGATCGGGGCAGACCACGAAAAGACTGTATCCTTCGGGGCGAGGAGAAATTTCCGCAAGGAAGGCCCTTTCGGAAGATAAAAAGCTCTTTACCAGAAGGCAGATCCGTTTGAGGGTGGGGAGATCGTAGTGTTCTAGCTGGGGAAGAGGCACACTTTCGGCAAGCAAAGGCGAAATTTCCTTAAGAAGGGCCTTTCTCTTCTGGGCCAGGTCTGGAGTCCCTTTCCGGGCCTGAAGGAGTTTGCGGACCTTCTGATAAAGATCTTCCAGGAGTTCGGCCTTCCAGGAGGTGAAGGCCCGGGGACCGGTGGCCCGGGCATCGGCCAGGGTTAAAAGGTAAAGAGAGGCGAGCCGGGAAGGGGTCTTGACCTTCAGGGCTACCTCTTCCACCACCTTTTCTTCTTCGAGATCCCGGCGCAGGGCCGTGTCCATGAGAAGGAGGTGATGGCGCACTAGGAAAACCACCTCCTCCAAGGCCTGGCCTGAAAAACCGAACCGCGGCGCGATTTCGCGCACCCTCTGGGCGCCCACTTCGGCGTGTCCCGGCTGTCCCTTGGCTACATCGTGAAGCAGGGCGGCGAAAAAGAGTTCTTTCGGCAGGCCACCGGGGAGTTCTTTCCAGAGGTCTGGACGCTCGGAACGGAGTCTGTGAAGGGCCTCTACGGTGAGAAAAAGGTGTTCGTCCAGGGCATAGAGGTGATAAAGGTCGTACTGCACTTTTCCCTGCAGGGGGCGAAATTCCGGAAGAATCTGATAGAGGACTTCCGTGGTTCGCAAACTCCGGAGCATAAGAAGACTATAGGGTTCGGTGAGGAGGGAGGGAAAGGCCTTGCGCAATTCTTCCAATTCTTCGGGGCAGAAAAAGCGCCCGCGGAGATACTTTTTGAGGTGCCGGTCCAAGGGACGTCCCTCATGGGCCTGGATCTCAAAGATGCGCCGCAGGAAGGCCCCGGTGGGGCTGGGGACCTCGAAGCGTATCTTGGGCGAGGCTTCCGGGAAAAAGAGCTCTTCCACGGTTTCCATCAGATCTTCCACGGCTTCCTTGAGCGTGGAGAAGGCCCGGAAAAGCTCGGTCATAAAGGTTTCCGTACCCCGCCGGTCGGGAGGGTACCCCAGCCGGCGGGCGATCTCCGGTTGATATTCCATAAAAAGCCGGTCTTCCTTGCGCTCGCAAAAACGATGGAGGGTTTCCCGCACCCGGCGAATGAAACTTACCGCCCCGGAGATCTCTCTTTCTTCTTCCGGAGTGAGAAGCCCGGTACGCACAAAATCTTCCAGCCCTTCCAGGCCGAAGACGATCCTCCCCGCCCAGATAAGGAACTGAAAATCCCTCAGGCCCCCGGGACCCTCCTTGAGGTGGGGTTCCAGGAAATAGACCTCCTCTCCCAATCGGGCCAGACGGGCCTCTCGATATTTCTTGAGACGCAGGTAAAGCTCTTTGGCCCGGCCGGAGACCAGCTTGCGGAGCCCTCGGAGGAGTTCCGCAAAGAGGGCTTCCGAACCGTAGACCAGGCGTGCGGAAAATAGGGCGGTGAGGAAGGTAGGCTCCTCTAAGGCGAAGCGCAGGGCCTCTTCAGGGGTGAAGATGCGATAGGAGACCTCAAAATGGTAGTCCCACAGGGGGTAGATGAGGCGCTCTACAAAGCTGGCTAGAGTTCCTTCGGAAAGCCCGGCGTGGAGAAAGAGGAGGTCCACATCGGAGCCGGCGCAGAGATACCCCTCTCCGTAGCCCCCTAAGGCCACCAAGGCCACCCGTTCTCTGCTTTCTGGGTTTTCTCGGAAAAGGGGCTCCCAGAGACCCCTGACAAATTTGTCAAAGTAGAAACAGCGCTCGCGAGACCCCTTTTCGGAATGCCCTTCGGTCAGCACCTCTTTAAATAGCCTCCCTCCCTTTTTCACCGGTACGGATCCGGATGGCTTCCTCTACAGGATAAATAAAGATCTTTCCGTCCCCGATCTTTCCGGTGCGGGCGCTCTTGAGGATGGCCTCCACCACCCGCTCCACCATTTCCTCTGGGACCACAATTTCCAGCTTTATTTTGGGTAAAAAGTCCACCACGTACTCCGCGCCCCGATAGATTTCCTGGTGCCCCTTTTGGCGCCCGAATCCCTTGACCTCGGTAAGGGTCATCCCCTGAACCCCGATCTCCGTAAGGGCCTCTTTAACCTCTTCCAGCTTAAAGGGTTTAATGATGGCCTCCACCTTTTTCATGATCGCCTCCTTATTAAGGTTTAACTATCAAACTTTGTGCCACCGGGAATCTTTAAAGACCGCTCCGCGAATCGAAGCTCTCAGTAAACCCAGGGAAGATCTTTTTCCGGAGAGGAGTCTTCAGACTCTTGACAAAATTGTAAAGGGGATAGGTCTTTGGTGACAATTTTGAAATCCGGCGGGAGGGGAGTGATTTCCAGGAGGAGGCCTTCGAGGTAAAGGCGGGAGGATTCCTCCGGGCGCAGGGAGAAGAGGTAGAGGTTGGGGCGTATTTCGTGTCTCAGATAAGGCAAACAGGCCCGCTTAAAGGTCTCGGCCTGCAGGAAGTTTTCCGGAAGCAGGCCCCCTTCGGAAGGGGTCTTTTCCAAAAGCAGCCAGGGCTCGATCTTTTCCCGGGGGACCCCTCCGAGGAGGCGGAGACTCTGCCCGGCCCGGAGGTCCGAGGCCCCAGGAAGCCTTATCCAGAGGCGTCCTTTCTCATCGAAGAGGAATTCCTTGAAGGGAGCTCGGCGCCCAAAGACGGGATAGGGCAGGCGATACTGGAGACCGATGTCGTAGATTTTGAGGCGCAGCCGTTGAGGGGGAGGGGAAAGAAGATGCCCCTGCCGGGCCCGAGAAAGGAGGCTCTGCCAAAAGGTCTCGGCCAGGTTTTCCCTTTCCCTTTCGTTCCGCCCCAGCTGGAGATGAAGTTCTTCCAAACGCCTCTGCAGGGTCTTTCGGGAAAGGCGTCGGAGGTAGGCCCGACGCCAGTGACGAAAAGACTCCGGATTTTTGCGGAGATTAAGGGCCTCAAAGGCCAGATTGATTTCCAGGGCCTTCTCCCCGGAGCCGGAAGAAAGATCCGGATGATAGACCTGCTGTAGAGTGCGATAGCAGGCCTTTACCAGACGGAAAAGACTTTCTTCGTCAAGTTCTTTTACGATCCGGGGAGAAAGCCCCAGGACCTCAAAGGGATTCTTGCGCATGTCCTTATTTTACCGCAGAGAGCCTCAAAGAAAAACTAAAGGAGGTGGGGACGCAGGTCCGAAAGACTGAAGGGCTTAAAAAGAACGGGTACTCCGGCCCCACAGGGCTCAGGTTCCACCATAGGGGTGTACCCGGTGATGCAGATGACTTTGATGTGGGGATAGGTTTCCTTTATCCAGCGGGCCAGTTCCGGAC
Organism: Thermosulfurimonas marina; assembly: GCF_012317585.1. Taxonomy (NCBI): domain Bacteria; kingdom Pseudomonadati; phylum Thermodesulfobacteriota; class Thermodesulfobacteria; order Thermodesulfobacteriales; family Thermodesulfobacteriaceae; genus Thermosulfurimonas; species Thermosulfurimonas marina. The sequence goes on along the minus strand of NZ_CP042909.1, from coordinate 173,919 downwards.
CGCTTATTTCGGGCAGGATAACGTCGATGATGGCCAGTCCGATCTCCTGGGCTCTTTCTTTAAGGATTTCCTTAGCCTCCTTCGGGTGCGAGGTATAGAGCACCTCGTAGCCCAGGGTCACCAGTAACTCCTTCAGGGTTTCTCCTAAGAGGACTTCGTCGTCCACCAGGAGGATCTTCATTTTTGGTTATCCTCCGAGAGGGGGAGGTAGACCTTTACGCTGGTCCCTTTTTCTGGAGAGGAAAAGAGAGAAAGACAACCATCGTGGGCCCAGATAATGTTCCTTACCGCCGCTAGCCCCAGCCCCCGGCCCAGGCCCTTGGTAGAATAAAAGGGTTCGGCCACCCGGGGCAGAAGTTCCGGGGGGATGCCCCGGCCCTGATCCTTTACCTCCACCACAATCCATTGTTTGGCGGGAATACCGCTACAGAAGCGCACCCGGTAAGGGGTACGGCTGGTGCGGAGATGGTGGTGCCGAGAGGTGAGGTCCACCCGAACCAGGATGGAGCCTTCCTTTTCCGAATAGGCCTCCGCCGCATTGACTACCAGATTGACCAGGATCTGTTCCAAGGCTACCGGATCCACCCGTACCGGAGGAAGCTTTTTCTTGACCCGGGTGCGGAGTTCTATCTGGGGAGGGAGGAGGGAGCGCAGAAATTCAGTCACCCGGGGGATAAATTCCTCAAGATGGATAAGCTTTTTTCCCAACACCTCCCCGCGGGCGTAAAGGAGGAGTTGCCGCACTAGGCCCGAGAGTTCCTGGGAGGCCCTTTCGGCCTTTTCCAAAAAGGGTTCAAACGGGCGATGTTCTGGACGGAATTTGGCGAACTCCAGGGAGGCCCAGATGACGTTAAGGAGGTTGTTAAATTTATGGGCTAGGTTCCCTACCAGGAGATTGAGGGTACGGGCCCGCTGGGTGTCAAGAAGAGGGTCCCCATTCAGATTTCGCGGAGAAGCTACCCCTTCTTTCATTTGCAGTAAAAATCCGTAAAAGGAGCCCAGTTTTTCTACAATTTCTCGTTCGCGAGCCCCGTAGCGACGTGGGGCGTTGGCTACCATCATGAGGCCCTTTATGCGGTCTTTTACTACCACGGGGTGGATAAGGACCCGTTTTATGGGAACGTGGCCCTCGGGGAGACCCCGATGGTGGGGATCCCGGGAAAGGGCGTTGCTTACGTAAGGACGCTTTTCCCGAAAGACCTTTTCAAAGACCCCTCCCAGACGGGACACCGCAAAATAACTCTTGAGGCCACAATTATTAAGACCAACAAAGTTCGGGAAATACCAGCGTTTTTTAGTTTCGCTATAGACACCTACTGCGGCCAACTGGCTTCCGGTAAGTTCCTTGAGATCCCGCACCAGCTCCCGGGAAATCTCCTCCAGGGTCTTTTCCGGGGCCTCGCAGGAGAGTTTGCAGAGCCGGTTTTCTAGTTTCCGGCGGAGGGAAAGCTCTTCTTTGAGCCGAGAAATCTCCTTAATGGCCCCCCTCCTCATCAAAAAATCCTTATGTGTGTATACCAAACCTCCTTCCAGATGACAAGATTTCCGGGAGATGGTAATAAAGCCCTCAAAAATCAAGGAGGGAGGATTATGGAACGCACGCTTTCCCTGATAAAGCCCGATGGGGTGGCCCGGAACCTTATCGGAGAGGTGATCCGCTCTTTCGAAAAGGCCGGTCTGCGGGTGGTAGCCCTGAAGATGTTGCGGCTCACCAAAGAGGAGGCCAAGGAATTTTACATTGTTCACAAGGAAAGGCCCTTTTACGAAAGCCTTACAGACTATATGTCTTCCGGGCCCATCGTGGCCCTGGTCCTTGAAGGGGAAAAGGCCATTGCCCGCTGTCGAGAGATCATGGGGGCTACCGATCCCGCGGAGGCGGCCGAGGGGACCATCCGCAAGACCTTTGGTCTGGACAAAGAGAAGAACACCGTGCACGGCTCGGACAGCCCGGAGTCTGCGGCCCGGGAGATCGCCTTTTTCTTCAGTGAGCGGGAACTCCTGGCCGGTACCCGATGACCGAAGAGGAGTTTCTCAGATTCCTTGTCCGTCATCTCTCCTCCGGCCCGGAGGTGCTCCGGGCCGCAGAGGAGGACTGTGCGGTGGTGGCCGAAGGGGACGTCTCTCGTCTCTATACCGCGGACGCCCTGGTAGAAGGGGTGCACTTTGAGCGAAAATACTTCTCCTCGGAGGCCCTGGGGTGGAAGCTTGCGGCGGTCAACCTGAGCGATGTAGCGGCCATGGGAGGGGCCCCGGAAGGGGCCCTTTTAATTTTGGGGGCCCCTTCGTTAGAGGAGGAATTCCTGGAGGCCTTTTATCGGGGGCTGCGCCAGGGCCTTGAAAAATACGGGGCCGGGCTTTTGGGAGGGGATACCGTCAGGGCCCCGGTCCTCTTTCTAGGACTTTTTCTTTTCGCTCGAGCCGCAAGTCCGGTTTTTCGTTCCGGGGCCCGGCCGGGAGACCTCCTTTTCGTCTCCCGGCCCTTGGGGGCCTCCGCTGCGGCCCTGCGGTTTCTGAAAGAGGGCCGCAGGCCTCCGGAGCCCCTTCTTCAGGCCCATCTTTTCCCGGAGCCGGAAGTCGAGCTCGGCCAGGAGGTGGCCCGCCGGGCCCTGGCCTCGGCCATGATGGATATCTCCGACGGGCTACTTCTGGATCTCTCCCGGCTCTGCCGGGCCAGCGGGGTCCCGGGGGCCGAGCTGGAGGAGGTCCCGGTGGCTGAAGGGGCCACGGAGGAGGAGGCCCTCTCCGGAGGAGAGGACTTTGCCCTGCTTCTGGCCGTGCCCCCGGAGAAGGCCCCCCTTCTCGGAGGGCTAAAGCGTCCCCTTTTCCGGATAGGAAAACTCGTGGAAACCCCCGGCCTGCGCCTTAAAGGCCGCCCGCTTTCCCCTCAAGGATTCGATCACTTTGCCTAGAAAAGCGGCGGGGCGTGCACGATGAAAAGCCGGAGGGGCTCCCTTCCGGTGTTGCGTACTCCGTGTTCCTCTCCCGGGGGAATCAGGAGATAGTCCCCGGGACGAATTTTCTGCCAGGATCCCTCCACATAGGCCTCTCCTTCTCCGGAAAGCACATAGATGGAGTCGGCTTGGGTCTCGTGGGTGTGGACCGGGATCTCCACCCCCGGGGCGATCTCCAGCAGGGAAACACTGAGCCGGGGATCCTTGGTGTGGTCAATGAGAAGGGCCAGGCCCACGCCTTCAAACTTGGGATGAGGGCCAAACTTTATTTCCTCTTTGCGGTAAAAATAGGCCATTTTTTACCTCCTCCAGAGATATTTTAAAGTTCGGGCCGAAGATTTTGGGAGGAAGGCCCATGCGTCGGGAATTCGGGAAACACTTTTTGAATGCCGGCCTACTGTTTCTGGGAGGGACTCTGATCCAACCCTGGGCTCAGGGACACTTCGATGGTAGAGTGGCTGTTTTAGGCGGGGTCCTTTATGTGGTATCTTTGAGTATCGGTGGGTAAAATGCTGGAATCCATGATGATAGCAGGGATAGCCTTGCTTTTTGGGGCCCTTATAGCCTTTTATTTTATGCGCAAGGAAAAAGTCCAGGCCCACTGAGACCCTCCTAGATCTCGGCCAGGGGGGCCTTCCAGGCCGCCTTGAGTTCGGAAAGGGACTCCTTAAGAAGGTCCCTCCCCAAGCCGTCGCGAACGATAAGTTCCGGTTCGGCGATAACCTCCCCGATGAGGGCGAAAGTCGTTCCTTCCATAAGTTTTTCGAAGTCCCGCTGGCGGTCCCGGGGTACGGTAACCAGGATGCGGCTTGCGCTCTCGGAAAAGAGGATAAAATCCGGCCGCCCGCAACCCTCATAAGGCACGGCCGAAAGATCCACGAAAAGTCCGTAGCCCCCGGAGAAGGCCTTTTCGGCTAAGGCCACGGCCAGCCCTCCGTCGGAGGCGTCGTGGGCCGAGGCCACTAGACCGTAATAGATGGCCTCCCGGAGTCTTAGATATCGTTCCCGGGCCTCCTGGGCCTGCACCCGGGGTACCGAGGTCCCCACAAATCCCCGGCTGGCATAATACTCCGAGCCCCCGAGTTCATCCCGGGTCATCCCCAGGAGGTAGAGGAGGTCTCCCGGGCGTTTCACCTCTAGGGTACAGGCCCGGGTCACGTCCGGCACCCGGGCCACCACGGAAAAAAGGAGCGTGGGAGGGACGGAAATCTTGAGGGAGCCGTCGGGAAGGATCTCTCCCACTCCGTAGGGGTTTTCTCCTTCGGGATCGAGGCCCAAGGCCATCAGGTAGTCGTTTTTCATGGAATCCTTTCCCGAGATACAGGGCACCCCGTAGGCCACGGTAAAATCGTGCACCGCTCGGGCGGCCCGGACCAACTGGGCCAGCTTGTAGCGGCCGTCGGGGGTCTTTTCGCTCTCGATGGGGTCACACCAGCAGAAGTTGTCCAGACCGGCCATGTGTTCGAGGTCTCCTCCCACACAGACCGCGTTACGGATGGCCTCATCGATGGCGTTGGCCGCCATCCAGTAGGTGTCCAGGTCTGAAAATTTGGGGCAAATTCCGTGGGCCACGGCGATACCGTCGGTGCGGGAAAGGTCCGGACGGAGGACCGCGGCATCACTGGGGCCGTCGTCCAGGACCCCGACTAACGGTTTGATTACCGAGCCCCCCTGTACTTCGTGGTCGTACTGCCGGACCACATATTCTTTGGAGCAGACATTGAGACGCCCCAGCATCTCTTTAAGCACGGCCCCCAGATCTTCGGGCTCCGGAAGGTCGGGATCTTCGGTTTTCGGTGGATGCCATTCGGCAAAAAGTTCCATCTGGGGCAGCCCCTCATGAAGGAACCGGAGGGGAAGGAGCCCTACGGTGCGCCCTTCATAACGCAGGTGAAAATAGCCCGAATCCGTAAAACGACCCACCACCGTGGCCTCCACATCCATTTTGCGGGCCAGCTCCAGAAAGCGATCGATTTTCTCCGGAGGCACGGCCACGGTCATGCGCTCCTGGCTTTCGGAAAGGAGGATCTCCCAGGGACGAAGTCCCGGGTACTTCAGGGGCGGTTTTTCCAGATCCAGTTCCGCCCCGCCGGCCTCCCGGGCCATCTCCCCCACCGAGGAAGAGAGTCCCCCGGCCCCGTTGTCGGTGATGGAGGTATAGAGGCATTCGTCCCGGGCCCGAAGGAGAAAGTCGGTCATTTTTTTCTGGGTGATGGGGTCGCCAATCTGGACCGCGGTGGCCGGACTTCCTTCGTGCAAGGCCTCAGAGGAGAAGGTGGCCCCGTGGATTCCGTCCTTTCCGATCCTACCCCCTACCATGACCACCAGGTCTCCGGGCCGGGCCCCCTTCTTCCAGGAGGGCTCCCCGCAGACCTCTAGAGGAAGGATACCTCCTGTTCCGCAGTAAACCAGGGGTTTTCCTAGATAGCGGGGGTCGAAGACGATGGAGCCGTTGACCGTAGGGATACCGCTCTGGTTGCCTCCGTGCTCCACGCCCTCCCGCACCCCTTCGAAGATGCGCCGGGGGTGGAGGAGCCGTGGGGGAAGGGGTTTGTCCCAGTGGGGTGGGGCAAAACAGAAGACGTCGGTGTTGAAGACCAGGAGGGCCCCTTTTCCGGTGCCGAAGGGATCGCGATTCACCCCCACGATCCCGGTTAGGGCCCCGCCGTAGGGATCAAGGGCCGAAGGGCTGTTGTGGGTCTCCACCTTAAAGGCCAGGGCCCAGGCCTCGTTGAGCTTGATGACCCCGGCATTGTCCACAAAGACCGAAAGGCAGAAGTCCCGTGGACCCTTGCTCCTGCGGATCTTTTCCGTGGCCCCGCGGATATAAGTCTTAAAGAGGCTGTCCACGGTAAATTCTTCTCCGGTCTCCAGATCCCGGTAGTGGATGCGGGCGTTAAAGATCTTGTGTTTGCAGTGCTCGGACCAGGTCTGGGCCAGACACTCTAGCTCCACGTCGGTGATCTCCGGGCCGAGGCCGTATTTGAGGCGTTCCTCAAGGAAGTCCTTCCGGGCGAAAAAGTCCCGAATAGTGCGCATTTCCGAAAGGGAAAGGGCCAGAAGTCTTTCCCGCGAGAGCCGAAGCAGTTCCTCCTCGGAAAGACGGGAAAGATCCCAGGTCTCCACCGTGGCTTCGGCGGTTTCCGTGACCCGGGGGGCGGGGTAGGAGAGCCCTCGGGCCTCGTATTCCTTTCGGGAAAGGATCCACCAGCGCTCAATAAGTTCGTTGGCCAGGAGCTCCCGGGCCAGGCGCTCGCAGTCTTCGCGGGCCAGGGGGCCTTTTACTAGGTATTGGATGGCGGAGTAGACTCCTTCGGTCTCCCGCCTTAAGGGTCTTTCCAGGAGAAGGGCCAAGGCTTCCGCGGCCACCCGGCCCTCGTTGTCTGTGACCCCGGGGCGGAAGCCCACCTCAATTACCCAATCGTAGGCCAAACCGAGCTCCGGGGCCAGATTCTTTCCGAGAGAAAAGAACTGGATCACCGGATCACAGAGGGCCTCCTGGGCCAAGGTCTCCAGGATCTCCCGGGAAAAGTCCCCCTCCACCAGGTAGACCCGCACCGTGCGCACATCTTCTACCGGAAGGCCCAGAAAATCCCGGGCCCTTCGGGCCACTTTCTCGCCCCGGGCATCTCGAAGACCGGGCTTGAAGGCCACTTCAATGCGCTGGACTTCGGCCACCGCAGACCTCCTCTTGGAACTTTTTCTAAGCGAGTATACCATCCTTGAAGGATTTGCGGAGAAGGCCCTTGGGGTGAAAAGAAGAATTGCCCGGCGTCTCTTTCATGTAAGCGGTCTTTTCCTTTATCCCCTCTCTCAGGCAGGGGGCCCCTTTTTCTGGTGGGGTCTTCTTTTCGGGGTAAGCGTACTGGAATTTTTGAGACTTTCAGGGAGGTTCTCCCGGTTTTTTGACTATTTTCAACCTCTTATGCGTCCAGAGGAAAAAAGACGGCCCTCGGGGACCTTCTGGTATATCTGGGGAGTGGGGCTTTCCTTTTTACTCCTTCCGGAAAGGGCCGCTTTTTCCGGCCTTTTGGTGCTGGCCCTGGCCGATGGCCTGGCCGGGCTTTTCGAAAGGGGAAGGCTTCACTCCCTGGTCTTTTTTGGGGTAAGTCTTGGTGTGGCTCATTTCCTGAAAGGAACCTTCTCCTGGGAGCTGATCTTAAAGGCGGGGCTCTGGACCCTGGTAGAGGGGCTTCCCCGGGCAAACGACAATTTTACCCTTCCCCTGGCGGTGGGCTTAACTTGGGAACTTTAAAGAGGACCACGAAGGGGCCGAAGCCGCGGGAGGAGGGAGGTAAAAAACAAAGACCTTCGGGAAAGAGGTGGTAGGTGGCGGCGGTAAGGGCGCAGGCTAGGGCGTCCACCAGACCGTCAGAAGGCTCCGGAGGTTCGGGAAAGGGCGGGTCCTTGGGCGAGGCCGGGGCGCACTTTTTCCGGAGATCGGCGGCCATTTTTCCCAAGGCCCTCCAAAGGATCCTACAGCTTTGCCTTTTTTCCTCTTGGGAAAGCTTGCGGACTTTATATTTCCGGACTTCTTCCCGGAGCCCGGGCAGACTCAGAAAGAGCCCGGCTCGAGGATGGGTCTCCAGGATGGTCCCCACCATGGGGCTTAAAGCCTCGGCCAGAAGAAGAGCCCTTAAAGGAAGACCCATGAGGGCACTGTAGGACATGACCCAGCCAGGATCCCCTCCGGTCTCCCGGAGGATCTCCCGCAGCTTGCGATCCGCCGGCCGCAGTCCCTTCTGATCTTCCAGAGAAAAAGCAAGGGGGGCGTCCAGGGCTGCGGCCAGGACTATATTTCCCTCGGCAAATTCCCGGACCTCCGAAAGGCTCACCGGGCGTCCTTTCAGAAAAGAAAGGGCCTCAAGGGGCTGCAGGGTGGCACGGTCCAGGGCCAGGGCCCAAGTGTTCTCTTCGCCTCCGAGGTCCACTCCCAGAAAGCAAAAACTCATTTCGAAAGCTCTTTTCCCAGGAATTCCAGGGCCTCCTGAAGCCCCCGGGTCTTCAGGACTTCGCTAAAAGGGGACACATCCATGAGGTAGTCCCCTTGCCGGCGCTTACGGATGAAGATCATGAATTGCTGGGTATAGTCCTCTTCGGCCAGCAGGGCCTCAAGCAGGCGATCCTCTCCGTGCTCCCAGGCCCGAAAGATTTTGAGGACCAGACCTTCCCTGAGGCGAAAGACCCGTTGGAGGACCTCTGGGAGCCGTTCAAGGTGGGCTACTCTTACCGGAAACAATTCTTTCACCTCCTCGATTTCGGGATGGGGGACCTCGGCCGGGGGACGAACTTTTTTGAGGGAGAGGGCGTAAAGGGTCTTGCCCTCCGAAAGCCACTTGGCCTCATATTTGGTGAGCGGGGCCTCGGGACGGATCTCCGTAAGCCGGATCTCAAAGGCCCCGAGGCTCTCGGCCACCTCTAGGGTATAGTCCAAAAAGGGCCGATCGTCGGTGCGTAGGCGGATTTCCCCTCCGGTCCTCAGCCTCCGGGCCAAGAGCCAGAGGCGGTCCGGTCGGGTAAGCCGCCTCCGGTGGTGGCGCTTTTTGAACCAGGGATCCGGGTAATTCAGGTAGATGGTCTCCACGGACTCGTCGGAAAGGAGAAACCAGAAGGCCCAGTAGGCATCAAGACGCACGCAAAAAAGGTTAGTAAGCCCTAAATCCCGGATACGTTTGAGGAGTTTTTCAATGGAGATTCCCGAAAGCTCGATCCCCAGAAAATAGTGCTCCGGGTGCTCTCGGGCCAGGCGGACCAGAAATTCTCCGTTCCCGAAGCCGATCTCCACCGAAAGGGGCCAAAGCCTCAAGGGTTTTTCTATGCGTTTATAATTGAGGTATCCCTGCAAAGGCCCTCCTTTAGCCCGGGGAAGTGGGTTAAAGTATACCAGATGTATCCCTTGGAGATCCTGCTTAAGGTCAAGAAGCCGGTCCGTTATCTGGGAGGGGAGGTCAACGCCGCCTGCAAGCCCTGGGAGGAGGCTGAGGTCCGCTTCTGTCTGGTCTATCCCGACCTTTACGAAATCGGGATGTCCCACGTAGGTCTTCTCCTCCTCTATCTCATCCTGAATAGCCGGGAGGGATTCCTTGCGGATCGGGCCTTTGCCCCGGGTCGGGATCTGGAGGCCGAGCTCCGGGCTCGGGGACTCCCCCTCCTTTCTCTGGAGCACGGCCGTCCCCTTCGGGACTTCGATGTGGTGGGTATCTCTTACCCTTACGAACTCTGTGCGGCCAACATTGTGACCGTACTTGAGCTTTCGGGGATCCCGCCCCTTTCCAAGGATCGCCGGGAGGGAGACCCCTTGATCCTGGGTGGGGGCTCGGCCATGGCCAACCCCGAGCCGGTGGCCGATTTTTACGACGCCATCCTTTTCGGAGACGGAGAGGAGGCCCTTTTGGAGATTGCTCAGGTGGTGCGAGATTGGAAGACGGCCGGAGGAACCCGGGCCGAGCTCCTGGAGGCCCTCTCGAAGATTCCGGGTCTTTATGTGCCTTCTTTTTTCCGGCCCATCTACGAGAAAGGAGTCTTTAAAGGCCTTGAACCCCTAAGGCCGGGCTATGAAAGGATTCGTCGCCGGGTGATCCCCGACTTGGACTCCGTCCCTTATCCCTATCGCCCTCCGGTACCCTGGCTGGCCACCCACGACCGGCTTTCCCTGGAGATCTCCCGGGGTTGCACTCGGGGTTGCCGTTTCTGTCAGGCCAGCTCCCTCTATCGTCCGGTGCGGGAGCGCTCCGTGGAACGGCTCTGTGAGCTGGCCGAAGAGGGGCTGCGCTCTACGGGCTACGAGGAGGTCTCTCTCCTTTCCCTTTCGGCAGGAGACTACACCGCCCTGGAGGCTTTGGTGCGGGAGCTCTACCGGCGCTTTTCCGCAGAGAGGGTGGCCGTGAGTCTCCCTTCCATCCGTGTGGGAAGTCTCACGGAGGGGATCCTGGAGGTCCTCTCCCGCCTCCGACGCACCGGGCTCACCCTGGCCCCGGAGGCAGGTACCGAACGCCTGCGCCGGGTGATCAACAAAGACATCTCGGAGGAAGAGCTTTTTCGGGGGGCGGAGCTGGCCCGGGTCCTGGGCTGGCGCGATCTCAAACTCTATTTCATGATCGGTCTTCCCACGGAAACCGATGAAGATCTCCGGGCCATTGCCGATCTGGTCCATCGCCTACGGCGCCAGGTGCGGGATCTATTCGTGACCGCCTCGGTCTCCACCTTCGTGCCCAAGCCCCATACCCCCTTCCAGTGGGAGGCCCAGATCGGCCTTTCGGAGACCCGAAGACGTCTTCAACTCCTGCGGGGTCTCCTCCGCTCCCGGGGCACGCGTCTTAAGTGGCACAAGCCGGAGATGAGTTTTCTCGAGGGGGTACTTTCCCGGGGAGATCGGCGTCTTTGCCGGGTAATCCTTGAGGCCCACGCCTTGGGGGCCAGGCTCGACGGCTGGACGGAAGAGTTTCGTTTTGAGGCCTGGCTTTCGGCGGCGAGCAAGGTAGGGCTGGATCTGGAGGCCTTCCTTTCCGCCCGGAGCCCGGAAACCCCCCTTCCCTGGGATCACCTGGATTGCGGACTTTCCCGGGAGTTTTTGCTGGCCGAAAGGGCCCGGGCCCTGGCCCAGGAGAGCTCTCCAGACTGCCGCTTCGCAAGGTGTCTTAAGTGTGGGGTCTGCGGAAAGGAGGTTAAAAACCTTCTGAGACCCCAGGAACCCTCCCCTGAGCCCCTTCCCGAACTTCCTCCGGCGGAAGTGGCCGCCTGGTACCGGGTGGGCTATCGCAAGGTGGGCCCGGCCCGGTTTTTTTCTCAGCTTGAGCTTTCCCGTATCTTTGAGCGGGCCGCCCGGAGGGCCGCCTTGCCTCTGGCCTTCACCCGGGGCTTTCATCCCCATCCCCGTTTTTCCTTTGGAAGGGCCCTTCCGGTGGGGATAGCCTCGGAGGCGGAGGTGATGTATCTGGCCTTGAGGGAAACTTTGCCTCCGGAGGAGGTGGGCGTAAGGCTGGATAAGGAACTTCCCGAGGGGCTTTCCGTGCGCGAGGTGCAGCAGGTAGAGGCCCCGGAGGAAGCCCCCCTGGAGGCCCTTTTTGAGGTGAGGCTTTCGGGAAAATCCCTCCCCAAAGACCTTAGGGCCCGCCTGGAGAGCCCTTTAAAGGTCTTTCGCAAGGGAAGGGAAAGGGAGGTGCGGCCTGCGGAATGGGTAAGACAGGTGGAGGTGCGGGAAGGAACTCTGCGCTTCTTTCTGCGCCTTGAGCCCGGGGGTCCGCGTCCGGCGGAGGTGGTGGCCTACCTTTTGGGGCTTTCCGTGGAGGAGGCCGCAACCTACGAGATGCGCCGGCTTGCCTAGGGGCCTGAATTTTTCTATAAAGGACCCAGGATGACCGAAAAGAAGCCCATAGGCCAGATTCTCAAAGAAAGGGGCCTTATCTCCGAAGAGGAAATACGCTTTGCCCTCCTCGAACAGAAGGCCACCGGGGAGCGCCTGGGGGAGATCCTCATTCGGCTGGGGCTGGTGACCGAGGTGGAGGTGGCCCGGGTGCTTGCGGAACAAACGGGCTACCCCTTCGACGACCTTTCGGCCACCTTTCCCCAGCCGAACGCCCTTCTGAAACTTCCTCCGGCCTTTGCCCGTCAGAGGGAGGTCCTTCCCCTGAGAATCGAGGAAGGAGTCCTCTGGGTGGCCCTTCCCGATCCTTTTAATCTCCCGGTGCAGGAGGCGGTGGTCCGCACCTCCGGGATGCGCATTCAGCCCGTAGTGGCTCCCCGATCTCGGATTAATCGTTTGGCCGAAAGGTTCTATTACTTCCTGGAAAGTCCTCCGGAAAGAGAGCTTGAGCGCCTGACCGAACGCCTGCGCGAGAATCCTAATTTGGAAGTGAATATGGAGGACCTCATTGAAAAGATTCTGGTAGTGGCCACCGGTCGGCGGGCCACGGATGTGCATATCACTCCCTCGGAAAAGACCTCCCAGGTCTTTTTCCGGATCGACGGGGTCCTCGAGCCGGCCTTCGTCTTTCCCCGAACCCTTCATCAGCGTCTGATCGGGGCCATCAAGGTGCGCGCGGGGATGGATATCGCCGAGACTCGCCTGCCGCAGGAGGGCCGTATGCCCTTTTCCTTTCTCGGGGAATCTTATGACCTGAGGGTCTCTACCGTAAGGACCCCTGCGGGAGAGAACCTGGTGATGCGTATTTTGCCCCTGGGGGAGGCGGTATATCATCTCTCCACTCTGGGCTTTACCGAAGAAGAGGTGCGTCTTCTGCGAGAGGTCTTTGAGGCCCCGCAGGGGATGTTCCTGGTAACCGGCCCCACGGGCTCGGGAAAGACCACCACCCTTTTTGCCGGCTTGCGGCTCCTTAATCTTCTGGAAAAAAACGTCCTCACGGCGGAGGACCCCATCGAGTACCGTTTACCTCTTACCCGCCAGACGCAGGTGAACGAGGAGGCCGGCTACACCTTTGCCCGGGCTATTCGACATTTTCTGCGTCAGGACCCGGATGTCATCCTGGTGGGAGAGGTGCGGGACGAAGAGACGGCGGAGATGGCCGTAAGGGCTGCCCTCACCGGACATCTTTTTCTTTCTACCCTGCACACCAACGACGCCCTCTCCACGGTGCACCGCCTGAAGGACCTGGGGGTGAATCCCGACCTCCTGGCGGCCACCCTGCTGGCGGTCCTGGCCCAACGGCTGGTAAGAAGAATTTGTCCCCACTGTCGGGAGGAGTACCGTCCCCCGGAGGAGTTCCTGCGTTACTATAATCTGCCGCTCGAGCACCCCTACTATCGGGGCCGAGGCTGTGACCAGTGCGGAGGCCGGGGATACCTGGGGCGCACGGTGGTGGCGGAAATCTTTCGGGTGAACGAACCCATCAAGGATTTGCTGGTAGCGAACGCTCCCTTAGTAAAGGTGGCGGAGGAGGCGCGCCACCAGGGGATGCGCACCCTGAGGGAGGCCGCCCGGGAGAAGGTCCTTCAGGGGATCACTACCGTGGAGGAGATCCGGAGGGTGGTGGGTTGAGATGCCGGTATACCGGTACCAGGCCCTCTCCCGTGATGGTCGTCTCGTGGAGGATGAAATTGAGCTTTCCGACCTCCGAGCCCTCTACCGCTACTTGCGGGAAGAAGGGCTGACCCTCGTCAAATATTCCACCAAAACGGTTTTTCCATGGGAAAGGGTCGCTCTAAGTAAACTTTCTCGTCCAGAATTGGCCGAGTTTTGTCACAACCTGGCTCTTATGGTACGGGGTGGGGTTCCGCTTTTACAGGCCCTTAAAGATCTGCGGGCTTCGACTACCAATCCTCGCCTGCGTCGGGCCTTGGGGACCCTTCTTCAGGAGATCCAAGGCGGTCGGCCCCTTTCCCAGGGAATGGAGCGGGAAAAGGGGATCTTTCCCGGGATCGTGCGTTCCCTCACGGCCTTAGGGGAAGAGACCGGGCGCCTCGATCAGACCCTGGAAGAAGCCGCTCAGCACCTCCAGCGTATCCACACCATCATCACCCAGACCAAGAGGGCCATGCTCTATCCGGTTTTGGTCTTGGTAGCTATGACCGGGGCCCTCCTTTTTTGGTTGCTCTTCGTCCTTCCCAAAATCCTGGACATCTTTACCCAGATGCAAATAAGTCTCCCCTGGCCCACCCGTATGCTCCTGATCTTCACTTTTTACTTTAAACACTACTTTGGTTATGTAGCCCTTCTGCTGGCCGGAGCCATAGTGGTTTTCGTACTGGCCTATCGCTCTTCTTCTTTAGTCAGATATACTTTTGAAAAACTTCTCCTCCGTCTTCCTTTGCTTTCTCGCATTAAAAGAAGTTCGCTTTTAGCTTTTATCTTCGAATATCTTGCTCTGCTATTGGGAGCAGGGATTGATATTCTAAAAAGTTTTGATATTATGTTTGTAAATTTACAGAGCGAAGTAGGGAAGAGAATTGTTAAGGAGTTGCGTGAGGGGGTCTTGAGAGGCGAGAGCTTACGGCAAGTTTCAGAGAAGATCCCCCTTTTTAATCCTTTGGATCTTCGTATGATAGGTGTGGGCGAGGAAACCGGCCGTTTGGTAGAGCAATTGCGTTATCTTGCCCGTTACTATTATGAAGTGGTCCAAGGGATGGTGGAAACTCTCAGCAAGATCCTCGAGCCGGTCTTGATCGTCATTACCGGTTTAATCTTTCTTTTGATTGCCATTTCTCTCATAGGGCCGATTTATGAACTCATCTCCCAGATTCGATAGCCTAGATTATTTGGCTTTTTTTGGTCTGAAGGATCATCCCTTCAGGATTACCCCGGATACGGAGTATTTTTATCCTTCACGGGCCCACAAGGCAGCCTTAGAGGCCTTGCGGTACGCTATTCTGCGGCGGGAAGGTTTTTTGGTACTTACCGGAGAACCCGGGCTGGGAAAGACCCTCCTCATTCGGCTGCTCTTTCGGGAGCTCCCTCCGGAGGTGGAGACCGCGGTGATTCTTACTCCGGCCTTGGGGCCGGAGGAGTTGCTAGAGGCCATTTTGGAGGACCTGGAGCTTCCGCACACCGGTCCCAAAGAGAATCTCCTGCGAGGATTCCGGGACTATCTTCTTCGGCTGGCCGAAGGCGGAAGGACCCTCCTTCTGGTGGTGGACGAGGCCCAGAATCTTCCGGCCGAAAGTCTGGAGGAACTGCGGCTCCTTTCCAATTTCGAGACCGAAAAGGGAAAGCTCCTCCAGATCCTACTTTCCGGGCAGCCCCTTCTTGAGGAAAAGCTTCGCCGTCCAGAACTTTCTCAATTGGCCCAGCGCATTACCCTCTGGGAAAGGCTCGAACCCCTGAGTCCGGAGGAGACCCTGGATTATGTGCGTTTTCGTTTAGCCCGGGCCGGAGGGGCCGGGATCACCTTTGAAAAAAGGGCCGAAAAGGAACTTTACCGCCTCAGCCGGGGTATTCCCCGAGTGATCAATAAACTCATGGACCGGACCCTTTTGGTGGCCTATGCTTACGGCCGCCCGCGGATTTCCGCGCCGATGCTGCGGGAGGCCGCCGAGGCCGCGGCCCTGACCCTGGAAATTCCTTTAGAGGGAAAAAGGAAATATTTTTACCTGATTTTACTTCTTTTTGTCTTAATTCTTCTAGGAATGGCCGGTTATGTCTACTTTTTGGGTGGTTAAATTCGAAAACGAAGAACTTCTGGGTTTTAAGGCCACGAAGTCGGGAAAGATCTGGCGTTTTTCCGGCCCGGAACATCTACGTCCTGAGGATTTGCGTGGCCGGCGAGTAATTGCCTTAGAGGGATCTTCCCGGATTTATTTTTCCCGGGAGATCCTTACCAAGGGCCCTCGGGAGGTCCTTGCTTTTCAGGCTGAAGACAAGGTAAGAGAGTCGGGATTCTTTCCGCGGGCCTTTCGGGTGGTCTATTATCCACTGGCCGAGGCCGGAGCCACCTTGGAGGCGGCTCTTTTGGCGGTGGAACCCGAGGGGGTGGAGAAGGTCCTCAGAGTCTTGGGAGGGGCGCAGGCCCGGCTTCAGGGAATTTATCACCAAGCGCTGTCCCTGGCCTATTTGGGGGCTCACCTTGACCCTGGCCCTCTCTTGGTGGCTCGAATTTCGGAAAAGGATCTCTGGTTGGTGGTGGTGGATGGGGCCCAGCCCGCCTATGTGCGCTATGTGGAGGTGGATGAGTTTGTAGGCCTTGAGGGTTTTCCCATAGAAGAAAATGTGCTTGCGGTCTTGGAATATTATGAAAGGTTTTTTGGTAAAAAAATTGCCAAAGTCTTGGCTTGTGGGCCCCGACGGGAGATCTTTCCCGAGATCCCTTATCTGGAAAGGCTCTCACTTGCTGAGACAGACTGGGCGGCGGAGGAAGAAGTAGTCCTTACCTGGCCGGAGGTGGCGGGCGCGGTCCTGGTGCCTGCGGACTTCAATCTCCTTCCCGAAGAGCAGCGTCTTTTCCTTACCCAGCTAGAGTGGGTAAGGAGGGTGGCCTTTATCTTTTTCTTTTTGGTAATTTTGAATTACTTGGCTGCAGCTTATTTTTATCGGGCCGAAAAGCGCCTTGTCGGAGAGGTGGCTTCTTTAAGGTCGCAAACCCTAAGAGAGATCTCCTTTCTCCAGGAAAAATTTCCTCCGGAGGAGGTGGAAGGTCTCCGGAATTATTTAAACCTCAAACAACAGTTTGAAAGACAACCCCGGCTCGATGCCCTTCTTTGGTGGTTGGTCAACGAACTTCCCCAGGAAGTCCAGGTAGCCGGTCTTCGGGCGGCAAAGGACAAGAGCGGGACCTATCGTTTGGAAATGCGCTTGGTTTATGAGGGAGATTTGGGATCTGCACGAAAAATATTTCACTTTCTCCTTAAAGCTTTGGAAGAGCGGGCCAAAATCTTAGAAAGCCGCTTCTCTTATGAAGAAGCTTCTCAAAAGGCCCGCTTTGAGATGGAGGTGGAGCCCCGATGAAAGACCTCTGGAGGATCTATCTGAGAGAGTGGCTGGGGCTTCTCTTTTTGGGCCTCCTTTTGGTTTCCAGCACCTATCTAGCTGCCCGCTACTATTATGCCTACCGTTATCACCAGAAACAGGTCCGGGCTTTAAAGACCTTCTTACAGGAAAGTTTGCGGGTGGAAAAACGCCTTGAGCCTTATGCTCATTATTCCTTCTGGCGCACCCTGGGAGTTCCGCAAGAGGTCTATGTTCTCGAAAAAGTGGGGCTGGAGCCCTTGAGAGAATCTCTGAAAAAGCTCTCTCGGCTCTATGTGGAAAAGGGCCTCTTTTTTCTGGAGGAATTTCGTCTAGAAACCTGTGTAGAAAAAAGGCCCGGGCAAGAAGGGACCTGTGTGCCCTATCTAGAGATCAAGGGAAAGAAGGTGGTTTTCTGATGGGTGAGAGTTACAAAATCTATCTTTTCTGGTGGGGGCCGGTGGGGCTGGCTCTGGTTCTGAGTCTTTGGTTCTGGTGGAGCCTGCGCCCGGACTGGCGCCGGATGCCCCTTCCGGAGATTCCCCAGGTCTATCGGGAGATCCCGGAGGTCTCTCCGGAGGTAGTCCGTTACGCAATTCCGGAAAGCTCTGCAAGGGGGCCGACCCTTTCTTTCGGGGAAAAGAGGAAGTCCTCGGCCAAACCCAAGCGTTTCCTAGAACTTACGGCGGTCTTAAAAATGGGGGAACATCGGGTATGCCGGATCAATAAACACCTTTATCGGGTAGGGGAAAAGGTGGACCAATTTATAATAAAGGATATCGGAGAAAATTATGTGGTATTGGCGACTCAGGAGCGAGTTTACAAAGTTTATTTGGGGGAGAGGCTTATTTATTAGCCTGGTTTTGGTCTTTTTGTGGGGATGCGCCGCTAAGGGCCCGGCCCCTTCGGAGGGACTTTCGAAAGAATATCGCCAATATTTGGAGCATAATTCTCCGCCGGCAAAAAAGGAAAACCCTGAGGGGTTGCCTGGTCCGGTCTTCAAGACCATCTCTCCTTTGGACACCAGAAGACTTACCCTTTCGCTTCATCAGGAAGACGCCCTTTCGGTCTTTTATCTGATTGCCCGGGAGGCCGGCCTCAATTTGGTCATAGATCGCGAAGTTCCGCAGTATCTTTCTCCGGAGGCCCGTAAGGTTACGGCCGAGTTTCACGAATACACCCTGCGAGAGATCCTGGAGGCCCTGTGCCAGACTTTAGATCTTTCTTATGAGATCCGGGGAGGAATTATCTTTATTCGGGCCTTTGAGGAAAAGATTTTCGATCTTTCTTTTCTCCAAACCCTGCGTGCTTCCAAGTTTCAGCTCGGAGGAGATGTCCTAGGCGGCATAGGAGGGCAAGGGGCCGGAGGGGGTGGAGCTGGAGCCACTGGAGGAACATCTCAGGAAATTGTTTCTCCTCTCAAAGGCCAGTATGAGGTGGCCGGGGAGACCACGCAAAAGAGCACGGATATCTATGCGCAGCTTGAGGCCTCCATCAAGGCCCTGCTTTCCAAGGACGGCACCTATACCTTCAATCAGCTCACCGGGAATCTTTTCGTACGGGATCATCCCTCGGCGGTCAGGCGGGTGGCGGACTTAATCTCCCGACTTAAGGCCCGTTACGGACGCCAGGTCTTGATCGAGGCCAAGATTGTGGAGGTGGCCCTTTCTCAGGGTCACGAACTAGGCATAGATTGGATGACGGTGCGCGATTCTCGTCTGGCCGCGGTTTCTTCGGCTACCCTGGATTTCCGCTCGGGGATGCCCACCCTGACCTTTACTTATCAGCACAAGCCCTCCTTTGAGGGGGTGCTGCGCCTTTTAGAAAACTATGGACAGGTGCATATCCTCTCTAATCCTCGGGTACGGGTGATGCATGGGCAGCCAGCCATCATTAGTGTAGGGCGCTCGGTGGGTTATGTGAGGGAGATCAACCGGGAGGTGGTCTCTTCAGACAATATCTCCCAGACCCAAACTACTGTGGAAACTAGTGCCATCTTTGATGGACTTCTCCTGGGGGTCACTCCCCACATTACAGATTCGGGAGAGATCATTCTCCACATTGTTCCCATCAAGAGCGATTTGGTGGAACTGCGCCGGGAGGAGTTCGGCACCGATACCGCGGTCACCCTCCCCCAGGTCAATCTCCGGGAAATGAGCACGGTGATTAAAGTGACCCCCCACGATCTGGTAATCATCGGAGGGCTTATTCTGAACCGCAAGGACCGAGAGATTCGTCAGATCTGGGGATTGGGCCGCCTGCCGGGGATTGGGCCCCTTTTTGGACAACGCACTCGTGGGGAGCAAAAGGTGGAATTGGTAATCCTTTTGCGGATTTCTTTGGTTTAGAAGATGAGCAAACTTTATGAAATCTTAGAGAGGCTGGAATCGCGGAGGGCCCCTCGGACAGAAGCTCGGTCCCAAGAAGAAAAAAGGGGAGGGCCTGCCCGTCGGTGGCTCATCCCTTGGCTACTTTTTCTTTTTCTAGGAGGTTCTGGGCTGGGATTTTACCTTTTTACGCGCCTTTGGCCCTCTTCTCTCCTTACCTCTTCTCCCAGGCTAATCCAAAGGGCTCCCCAGAGAAAAGAAACCCCAGAAAGGCGCAACCCTTCCCTATCTCCGAAGCCTTCTACGGAGTCTAAGGCGGTAAAGGTTGAGACCCCTTCCCAGATCCTCTCCCAAAAAGAAAATCCTTTCCCTCAAAAGGTGGTAGTCCTTCCCCAGCCCTCTAGGGCTTCAGGGAGAAAGGTTGGTCCTGCCAAAGAGGAGAGAGAGGTGGAAAAGGAGGCCTCCAGTCCTCCTCCACTCAGCCCCGAGGAACGCCTGCGGGGTCTCCTTACCCGGGCCGAGGCACTGCGGACCCAGGGGCGCTGTGAGGAGGCTCTGGATCTCTACCGGCAATACTTGGAAAAGCGTCCGGTTCCCGAGGTGATGAATAACTATGCGGCCTGTCTCTGGCTGGCCGGGAAGACCAAGGAAGCCGAAGAGTGGTTCCGGAAGTCCCTTTCCCTTAAAGAAGATGCGGAGGTGAGACTCAATCTGGTGCTTCTAGCCTTGGCCCGGGGGGATGAGAAGGGGGCCTGTCAGGAACTGAAACTTCTCGATCCAGAAAAACTTTCTGCCTCGCCTCGCGAGATCTACCGGCGGGTCAAAAATCGGGTAATTTGTCCGCCATGAGGATCACCGTGGTCGGGGCCGGAAGCTGGGGTACGGCCCTGGGTAAGGTCTGGGCCGAAAAGGGGCATGAGGTAAGGCTTCTGGCCCGCCGTCCGGCGCTGGCGGAGGCCATCAATTCGCGTAAGCT
Source organism: Thermosulfurimonas marina (assembly GCF_012317585.1). NCBI lineage: Bacteria > Pseudomonadati > Thermodesulfobacteriota > Thermodesulfobacteria > Thermodesulfobacteriales > Thermodesulfobacteriaceae > Thermosulfurimonas > Thermosulfurimonas marina. The sequence continues at coordinate 154,272 of NZ_CP042909.1, read as the reverse complement.
TAATCCAGACTACCTTCCGGAGATAGAGCTTCCCGAAAACCTTAAGGCCTTCATCGATCCGGGGCAGGCTCTCACGAAGACCGAGGTGGTGGTCTGGGCTGTCCCCTGTCAACATCTGCGGGAGGTGGCCCAGGGGGTTAGAGACATTTTGCCCCGAAAGATTCCTCTGATTTCAGCCATCAAAGGGCTGGAGATAGCCACCTTTAAGACCCCGGTCGAGATCCTAGGGGAAATCTTTCCGGAGAATCCCCGGGGGGTCCTTTCTGGTCCCAGTTTTGCCCTGGAAGTGGCCCGAGGGCTTCCTACGGCCGTGGTTCTGGCCTTTGAGGAGGAATCCCTGGCGCGGGAACTCCAGGAAGCCCTTTCTACCTCCTTCTTTCGGTTATACCGGAGCCAGGATGTGCGGGGGGTGGAAATCTGTGGAGCGGTCAAAAACGTGATGGCCATCGCCGCAGGCATTTCTGACGGACTCGAGCTGGGACTCAATGCCCGGGCGGCCCTTATCACCCGGGGGCTGGCGGAGATGATGCGTCTAGGTTTGACCCGGGGGGCGGAACCTTTTACTTTTTCTGGCCTGGCCGGTCTGGGAGATTTAGTCCTTACCTGTACGGGAAGGCTCTCTCGAAACTATACCGTGGGTTATCGGCTAGGCCGGGGAGAAGAGCTGGAGGAGATCCTGGGCTCCCTCCATCAGGTGGCCGAAGGGGTCTACACGGTAAAGGCCCTTTACCGGTTTGCTCAGGGGGCCGGCCTAGAGCTTCCCATTACCGAGGGGGTCTATCAAGTGCTTTACGAAAAAGAAGATCCGCGGAACGTGCTCAGGAGGCTCCTTTCTCGGCCTCTGAAGGCGGAGTTCGAGCCCCCTCTCCGGCCCTGATCTGTCCCTCGAGACGGGCCCCTTCCTCCACGGAAAGCCTTTCGGTAAAGATCTCTCCTTTGATTCGGGCGGTTTTTTTGAGATTCAGATTTTTACAGACGAGCTTGCCCTCCACCTGGCCGGCACAAAGGATCTCTTCGGCCTCCACCTCCCCGACGATCTTTCCCCCCTCTCCGATAATAAGGCTTTCTCCCCGTAGCTCTCCCTGGAGTTCTCCTTCAAAACGAACTTTCCCCGGAAAGAAGAGTTTACCCTCCAGTTTGAGGCTAGAGCCAATATAACCGTTTAGATCTCCCGAAGTCTCCTTTTTGAAGGCCACCAGATCACCTTTTGGAGAATTTTACCTTGAGGTAGCGATAGGGATTGAGGTAGCGGCCGTAGCGTCGGACCTCGTAATGGAGATGGGGACCAGTGCTTCGTCCGGTACTGCCCAGGTACCCGATGACTTCACCCCTTTTTACTTTCTGTCCGGCCCGGACGGTAATCTTTTTGAGATGGCCATAAAGGGTGGAATAACCATAACGGTGTCTTATGACCACCACCTTTCCGTAACCTGCGTGGCGGCCCGCATAGATGACCCGACCGTCGGCCGTGGCCCTTACTGGAGTGCCCATATAGCTGACAATGTCAATCCCGGAATGGAAGGCCGGCTTTCCGGTGAAGGGATCCTTGCGGCGTCCGAAGCCGGAAGAGATATACCCTCTGCAGGGGCGGCCCAGGGGGACTCCAGAGAGCACCTCTAGGTAAGCATCCACACTCTGGAGGAGAGATTGGTAGGAGGACCAGAGGTCCTTTTCCGAAGAGGAGGAAAGGAGAGGGTCTTTTCCCAAGGGGTCCGGGATATAAATTCCGCCTTCGGGTCCCGGATGGTCTTTAGGAGGTTCAAAAGGGCCGCCCTGGTAAGACTTAGGGGTTTTGACATATTTTTCCAGACCGAAGTTGGCCACTAATTCCTGGATGATCTCGGAACGGTTTTTCAATTCTTTAACGGCACCGGCCAAAAGCTCCCGCTTTTCTTTTTCCAGAGAGGCCACCCGTTTTTCTAGGGCTTGATTCTTAACGCGGGCGGCCTCCAGCTCCCGTTTTAGGGAGACCATTTCCATCTCTAGGTGGGCGCTCCGGAAAAAGAAAAAGGCCCCTGCACCGCTTAGAAAAAGAAGAAAGATCAGGAGGAGGGGACAGAGCTTTATATAAAGAGGTTTGAGTTTTAGTTGAAAGGAAGGGCCATCCTCGGTGAAGAATAATACATAGAGGTGCTTTTTCATGGCCCTATCCTATACTTAAACTCACTCTTTTGGCAAGTCCTCATTTTCTTCGAATACTTCAGCAGTAAAGAGATAGATCTCCGTGCGGGGGTCCTGCCAGCAGCGGGGAGGAAGTCCGGCCTTAAGGCAGACGTGATCCAGGAAGGTCTCCCGATCCCAGCCGTATTCTACGGCTACCTGGGGCAGAAGCACGCCCCGAAAGGCTCCCCGGATGAGGTAGACCCCATGACGGCCCACTTCTACCTCCTCCGGGCGGCCGGGACGAAGGGGGGAAAGGACCGAAATCTCTATTTCCACTTCGTCAAGTTCCTCCGGGCTTAAAGGGGAAAAGCGGGGATCATTGAAGGCCGCGGCCAGGGCCATCTCCTCTACCACCCGGTAGAGGGGTGAGGCAGCCTCAAAGGTCCCGATGCAGCCCCGGAGATGCCCATGCCTCTTAAGGGTTACGAAGGCTCCTCGCGGCTCATGCAAGCGCTCGAAAGGGGGAGGGTAGGGCAAGGAATAGTCCTCCCTCAGGCCAAAGGCCTTCTCCAGGCTCTCCCGGGCCAGTCGCAGAAGATAGGCCCTCTCCGGGGGAGAAAGACTCATTTTTTAACCATTTCGAGGAGCCTTTCCGCCGGAAGCACCCCGGAATGGGTCTCCCCGGAAGGAAAGATATAGGTGGGCGTACCCCTTATTCCTAAAGAAAGGAGGAATTTTTGCCCCTGGGTTACCTTGTTTTCTCCTTCGGGACAGGTGGCGTTTCCGCTGTAGCCGGCCACCAGATCCTCAAAGCCTTTTTTCTCACAGATAAGGGCTACCGCCTTGCGATGGGCCTCGGGGTGAAGGCGGTCCAGGGGAAAAAAGACCACGTTTACCCGGATCTTCTTCTTTTGAACCAGGGGCCAGAGGATATCTTCGGCCTTTCTACAGAAGGGACAGTCCGGATCGGTGATCAAGAAGATCTCCGGGCCCTGACCCGCGGAAAAGGCCACATATTTGCGGAGTTCTTTTATTTTTTCCGGAGAAAGAACAATCTTGTTGAGCTCTTGGATACGGGCTCCGGTCAGATCCTTCTTGGTAGAGATCTCGATGAGGCGTCCCAGCACCAGGAACTTTCCGGTAAGGTCTACATAAGTGACCCCTTTGCGTCCGTTCTGCTGGACCACTACCTCACAGAGCCCCTTTACCGGAGAGGGCCTGACCGAAAGCACTTGAACTTCTTGAGAGGAAAGCTGGTGGAGGAGGCCACTTACCGTTTTTACCCCGGGGCAGTCCGTCTTTTCCTTGGAGGCATAAAGGGGGGACCCTCCCAGAAGAACGATCACCAGAAGAAACCCTAGTTCCTTAAAAGAAAAGAATTTACGCATAAGGAAACCTCGCCCTTTTGGAAGAAAGATAGCATCCGGAAGAGGTCCTGTAAAGGCAGTCCCAAGTTAATCGGAAGAAGGATTGAAGAGTTCGGTACTGAGATAGCGCTCGCCGGTGTCTGGAAGGATAACCACCATTACTTTTCCTTTATTTTCCGGCCTCCGGGCCACCTGCAAGGCCGCCCAGACCGCCGCTCCGGAGGAGATCCCGCAGAGGAGGGCCTCCTCCCGGGCCAACCTCCGGGCAGTCTCTATAGCCTCTTCAGATTTCACCCGAACGATCTCGTCGATGACCTTTAGATTAAGAATGGGGGGCACAAAGCCCGCCCCGATTCCCTGAATTTTGTGAGGTCCGGGCGGCCCTCCGGACAGAACCGGCGACTCTGCGGGTTCCACCGCTATAGCCTTAAAGGAGGGTCTGCGGGCCTTGAGGACCTCCGAGACCCCGGTAATGGTCCCTCCAGTGCCTACCCCGGCCACCAGGAGGTCCACCCGGCCCTGGGTGTCTTGCCAGATCTCCTCGGCCGTGGTCCGCCGATGGATTTCCGGATTAGCCGGATTGGAGAATTGGTCCGGCATGTAAGCTCCCGGGATTTCTTGGAGCAGTTCCCGGGCCCTTTCTACCGCTCCCCGCATCCCCAGTTTCCCGGGAGTGAGGACCAGCCGGGCCCCAAAGTGTTTGAGGATGGCCCGCCTTTCGAGGCTCATGGTCTCCGGCATGGTGAGCACCAGAGGATATCCCTTTTCGGCACACACGAAGGCCAAAGCGATACCTGTGTTGCCGCTGGTGGGCTCCACGATGGTGGTCCCTGGTCCGATAAGGCCTTGCCTTTCGGCGGCCTCAATCATGGCCCAGCCGATGCGGTCTTTTACGCTGGAGAGGGGATTCTGGGATTCGAGTTTACCGTATATTTCCACATCCAGGTTTTCCGCCAGGCGCTTGAGGCGCACTAGAGGGGTTTTTCCGATAAGCTGAGTGACACCTTCGTAAATCATCCGCTCCTCCTAGGGGGCTTTTTCGTCCGGCGAGGCAGGACATGCAATTCGGGTTTTTTGAGAAAGACCTTGGTATCCGGGGGCACACTTTCGGTAAGCCAGACGTTCCCTCCGATGACCGATCGGGCTCCGATGACCGTTTCTCCTCCCAGGATGGTGGCGTTGGCGTAGATGATGACGTCGTCTTCAATGGTGGGGTGGCGCTTGCGGAAACGCAGTTCTTCCGCCGCCTCCTTGGGCACGGAAAGGGCCCCCAGGGTCACCCCCTGATAAAGGCGTACCCGGTTGCCGATTATCGTGGTCTCTCCGATGACCACCCCGGTCCCGTGGTCAATAAAAAAGCTTTCCCCAATGGTGGCTCCGGGGTGGATATCGATCCCGGTAAGGCTATGGGCCTGTTCGGTCATCATCCGGGGAAGATAGGGTACCCCTAGACGGTAAAGTTCATGGGCTATGCGGTAGATGGTGATGGCCAAGAAGCCCGGATAGCAAAAGATGACCTCCTGGGGACTTTTGGCCGCAGGATCTCCCATGTAGGCTGCTTCCACGTCCGTGAGGAGAAGTCTTTTCACCTCTGGAAGCCGTTTGATGAATCGGAGGGCCAATTCTTCCCCCTGGAGAGGCCTCTCAAGAGGATCTTTTTGGCGGGTCAGGGCCTGGTAACGAAAGGCCAGATTAATTTGCTGGGACAGTTCTTCAAAAAGGCGGCTAAGCTCCTCTCCTAGATAATACTGGAGATTTTCAGAGTTGAGGTTGGCGGTCGAGAAGTATTCCGGAAAAAGGATCCTTCGGGTGCGGTAGAGAATACGGATTACTTCTTCTTGGCGGGGGATGGGCAGCGGCCCCGGGTCCTCCCGGCAATTTTCCTCCCAAGTAGAGGCCAAGGTCTGGACCACGGAATGGAGTTCTCCGTACCAGCTCACTTTAAGTCTTTCCGGCATCTCTTTTCCCCACCATAAAAATTCCGTAAGTGGCCCGGAGATTGGCCCATCTCCGGACCATCTTTCCCTGGCGGTCTCGGTTATAAGTGCTTACCGGGGCCTCTTTCAGGACCTGATAGCCCAGGTCTTCGATGAATTTTCGGAAGTCCCGGATGGTGATTACCCGGATGTTAGGGGTGTCGTACCATTCATAAGGCAGCTGAGGATTCTTGGGGGCCCGACCGTGAAGGAGGAGATCCAGGCGAATGGTCCAATGGGCAAAATTGGGAAAGCTCACGATGACCCGGCGGCCGATGCGCAGGAGTTCTTTGAGGAGGGTATGCGGCTCATAAATCTGCTGGAGGGTCTGGCTGAGGATTACGTAATCGAAACTCTGGTCAGGATAATCCCGGACCTCCTCATTGAGGTCTCCCTGGATGACCGTGAGGCCCTTCCGGATGGCCTCCCGGACTTCGGCCTCGTCCTTTTCAATGCCAATTCCCCGGACTCCTTTGGTTTCTTTGAGATGGAGCAGGAGATCCCCGGAGCCACAGCCCAGATCGATGACCCGGGCCCCGGGTTCGATCCAGGAGGCGATGATCTGGAGGTCATAGCGCAGATCCTTAAGGTTCGAATTCACGGCTTACCCTCTCCAGAAAAGCGGCCACCAGGTTTTCGAATTTTTCGTTGGGAATGAGGAAGGCGTCGTGCCCCCAGTCCGCCTCGATCTCACAGAAACTCACGTCAAGACCGTTTTTCTTCATGGCCTTGACCATCTCCCGGGACTGGTAGGTAGGATAGAGCCAGTCTGAGGAAAAGGAGATCACCAGAAAACGGGCTCGGGCCTTGGAAAAGGCCTTCACCAGGGAGCCTTCCCCGTGCTGGCGCTTGACGTCGAAGTAGTCCGCGGCCTTGGTAATGTAAAGGAAGGAGTTGGCGTCGAAGCGTTCCACAAACTTGCGACCCTGATAGCGGAGGTAGCTTTCCACCTGAAAATCCACGTCGAAGCCAAAAGAGAACTGGCTCTTGTTCTGGAGGCGCCGGCCGAACTTGCGCCGCAGGGCCCGATCCGAAAGATAGGTGATGTGGCCGATCATGCGGGCTACGGCCAAGCCCATCTCCGGCCGAGGTCCGTCATAATAATTTCCCCCACGCCAGTTGGGGTCGGCCATGATGGCCTGTCGAGCCACCTCGTTGAAGGCGATAGCCAGGGCCGAGTGCCGGGTAGTGGTGGCGATGGGGATAGCCGCATGCACCATCTCCGGGTAGCGCAGGGCCCATTCGAGGACCTGCATGCCTCCAAGAGATCCCCCGATAACCGCGAGCAATTTCCGGATACCCAGATGCTCGATGAGGACCTTCTGGGCCCTTACCATGTCTCCAATGGTCACGAAGGGAAAGTCCAGGGCGTAGGGCTTTCCGGTGCGCGGGTTGATGGAGGAGGGGCCGGTGCTTCCGGCGCAGCCCCCCAGGATGTTGGAGCAGATCACGAAATACTTGTTGGTGTCGATGGCCTTTCCCGGCCCCACCATGAAGTCCCACCAGCCGGGCTTGGGGTCGTCCTTGGAGTAGTAGCCCGCCACGTGGGAGTCCCCGGAGAGGGCATGCAGGATGAGGATGGCGTTGCTGCGGTCGGCGTTGAGTTGGCCGTAAGTTTCGTAGGCCAGGGTGATGGGCCCCAGTTTGGCCCCGCACTCCAGCGGAAAGAGATCCGGAGGGTAGGCGAAGGTGAAGTACTTTTTCTGGACGATTCCTACGGACCGTCCGCGCTGATCGTGGGTGATATACTCGCTCATTTTACCTTGTCCAAGGCCTGTCGAAGGTCTTCGCAGATGTCCTCCACGTCCTCGAGGCCTACCGAAAGCCGCAAGAGATCCGGAGTAATAGAAAGGGAGCGTTTGAGATCTTCCGGAAAGGCCAGATACTGGCTGGAGTAAGGATGAATAATCAGGGTCTTGCAGTCCCCAAGATTGGCCAGATGGTAAACCAGACGAAGATTCCGGATGAAGCGAAAGCAGGTCTCCTGATCCTTGAGGCCGAAGGTGAGGAGCCCTCCGAATCCCTTTCCCTGGAACTGCCTTTCCGCCACCTCTCGGTGGGGATGGTCTGGAAGACCCGGGTAACGTACCCATTGCACCTCGGGTTGTTCACTCAGGAATTGGGCCACCTTGAGGGCGTTTTCGCAATGGCGCTCCATGCGCAGGGCCAGAGTGTCGAGACCCAGGGCGGTGAGATAGGCGTGGAAGGGGGCCTGAGTGGTCCCGAAATTGATGTGATATTCCCGCCAGACCTTATCGAGATAAGCCAGAGGCCCTCTGCGGTCGACAAAGGGCTTGAAGTCCTCGGCAAACCGGGATTGGGTCCAGTCGAAGCGGCCGCTGTCGATGATAACCCCGCCGGTGGCGCAGCCGTGGCCGCTGAGATACTTGGTGGTGGAGTGGATCACGATATCTGCCCCCAGTTCTATGGGGCGGCAGAGGTAAGGGGTGGCTAGGGTGTTGTCCACGATGAGGGGGAGGCCGTTTTCGTGGGCGATCTCCGCGAGGGCCGCCAGATCTGGAACATCCATTTTGGGATTGCCGATGGTCTCCACGAAGATAAACCGGGTTCGGGGAGAGAGGGCCGCTTTTAGGGCCTCCAGGTCCGTGGGCTCCACGAAGCGGGCGGTAATACCGTATTTGGGAAAGATGTTGGCGAAGAGCACGTAGGTGGACATAAAAAGGGAATTTCCGGCCACGAATTCGTCTCCCGGGCGCAGGAGGGCCAGGCAGGCGTTGGCGATGGCCGCCATGCCGGAGGAAGTCAGGATGGCTCCGGCCCCTCCCTCTAAGGCCGCCAGCTTTTCTTCTAGGAAGCGGTTGGTAGGGTTGCTTAGACGCAGGTAGATGTGGTCCGCACTCTGGCCCCCGAAGGCCGCACTTAGGCTTTCGGCCGTAGGATGACGGTGGGAGGCCGTCTGGTAGATGGGCGGGAGGGTAGCGCCTTCCCAGTCCTCGGGACGTAAACCTTCATGAATAACCCGGGTGTGAAACCGCCAATTTTTCATCTTGGATCTCCTTGCGAAAAAATCTATTTTGTGAATATATACCGGCTTGGTATAGATTGCAAGGGTAGATATTGAAAGGCTAGACATTGAAGTTTATAAAAAAGCTATGAGGATTACCACGCGAAGCAGGTATGCCACCCGTATGTTGGTCGAGTTGGCCTTACACCACGACCTGGGACCGGTTCAGCTGGGAGAAATTGCCAAAAAACAGAAGCTTTCGGTCAAGTATCTGGAGCAACTCATCATCCCTCTCAAAAAGGCGGGACTGATCAAAAGCCACCGAGGAGCCAAAGGGGGCTACTTCCTGGCCCGTCCCCCGGAGGAGATCACCGTTTGGGAGGTGGTCTCTCTTCTTGAAGGAGATGAGGCCGTGACCCCCTGCGTTAGCTATCCCGACCTCTGTGAGATGAGCCCGGTTTGTCCCACCCGGGACGTCTGGGATCTCCTTACCGAGGTCATTCGGGACACCCTTTCCCGGATTACCATTGCCGATCTGGCTCGGAAATATCAGGAAAGACTGGCCCGTATGGACTCCTCTTCCGCATCCGCAAGCCCTTCGGGGTAGTCAAGCCCTGATTTTGGATTAAAGTAGCCCCTAAGCTCTAGAAGGAGGCTGCGGAATGTTCCAGAAGTGGCACCTTTTTACTCCCGGGCCGGTACCGGTGGCCCCAGAGGTGTTGTTGGCTGGAGCTCGTCCTACGCCCCATCACCGTCTCCCGGAGTTTTCCGCCGTTCTTTCCGAAATCCGCGAAGACCTCCAGTATCTCTTCCAGACCCGGCGGCCTGTCTTCTTCTTCGCCTCTTCGGGCACCGGGGCCATGGAGGCGGCGGTGGCCAATCTCTTTTCTCCAGGAGAGCGGGTCCTGGTAGTCCGGGGAGGGAAATTTGGAGAACGTTGGGGGGAGATTGCCGAGGCCTACGGACTCCAGCCCGTGTATCTGGATATTCCTTGGGGGGAGGCTGTCTCTCCAGAGGCGGTGGAAAGGGCCCTTTCGGAGAACCCCGGTGTTGCGGCCATCCTCCTTCAGGCCCACGAGACCTCTACGGGGGTGAAGCACCCGGTGCGGGAGGTGGCCGAAGTGGCTCATCGGGCCGGAGCCCTAGTGGTGGTGGACGCCATCTCCGCCCTAGGGGTCTATCCTCTTCCCATGGACGAATGGGGGCTCGATGTGGTGGTGGCCGGGAGCCAGAAGAGTCTGGCCCTTCCGCCGGGGCTTTCTTTTGTGGCCCTTTCGGAGCGGGCCTGGGAGCGGGTCGAAAAGGCCGAAAGCCCCAGATATTATTTTGATCTGCGTCGGGAATGGAAGGCTTATCAAAAGGAAACCACGGCCTACACCCCGGCGGTCTCTCTTCTTCTTTCTTTACGAGAGTCCCTGCAGCTCATACGCAAGATCGGGCTTGAGAGACTCTTTGCCCATTACGCCTTGGTCTCCCGGGCTTGTAGGGAAGGAGTTTTGGCCTTGGGGCTGGAGATCTTCCCTCGGGTGCCCTGTGAGGCCCTTACCATGGTCAAACTCCCGGAAGGGGTGGACGGAGGGGCCCTCACCAGGCTCCTGCGGAAGCGCTACGGGGTGGTGCTCGCCGGAGGGCAGGGCCAGCTCAAGGGAAAGGTGGTGCGCATCACCCACATGGGACACCAGAGCCCGCTCGAGGGAGTGCTCGCCCTTTCTGCTCTAGAGGTGGGCCTTTCGGAGCTGGGCTGGCCGGTTAAAATAGGGGCCGGGGTGGCCCGAGCCTTGGAGATTATTCGAGAGCACGCGGAGGAGGTCTACGCATGAAGGTCCTGGTAACCGATCCTCTTCTTCCTGAAGGTCTGGAAATTCTGAAAAAGGCCGGATTGGAGGTGGAAGAACGGGTGGGTCTTTCCCCGGAGGAACTCAAGGAGGCCATCCGGGAGGCCGACGGCATCATTATCCGTAGCGGCACCAAGCTTACGGCCGAAATTATCGAGGCCGCCGAAAGGCTCAAGGTTATTGCCCGGGCGGGTACGGGGCTGGACAACGTGGATCTGGAGGCGGCCAGCCGCCGGGGCATCGTGGTCATGAACTGTCCCGGGGGCAACACCAATTCCGCGGCCGAACATACCCTGGCCCTCATGTTCGCCATGGCCCGCAACGTCCCTCAAGCCATGGCCTCCCTTAAGGCCGGTCGCTGGGAGCGCAAGAAGTTCCTGGGCCGCGAGCTCATGGGAAAGACCCTGGGGATCATCGGGCTGGGACGCATCGGCTCGGTGGTGGCGGAAAGGGCCCAGGGGCTCAAGATGAAGGTCATCGCCTATGATCCTTACGTGACCCCGGAGCGGGCCTCGGAGATGGGGGTGGAGCTGGTCTCCCTGGACGAACTTTACGCCCGCTCGGATATCATTACCGTCCATGTTCCCCTGATGAAAGAGACCTACCACCTGCTTAATGCCGAAAGCTTCGCCAAGATGAAAGACGGGGTGCTCGTTATCAACTGCGCCCGCGGGGGGATCGTGGACGAGAGGGCCCTTTACGAGGCCATGAAAAGCGGAAAGGTGGCGGGGGCGGCCCTGGATGTTTTCGAGAAGGAACCGCCGGATCCCGATCACCCCCTTTTCTCTTTAGAAAACTTCGTCTGCACCCCTCATCTGGGGGCCTCCACCCTAGAGGCCCAGAAGAATGTGGCTGTGGCCGCGGCCAGCCAGGTGGTGGACTTTTTGGTGCACGGAGTGGTGCGCAATGCGGTGAATATGCCTTCGGTCTCCGCCGAGGCCCTGAAGGTTTTGAAGCCCTATCTGGTACTGGCCGAAAAACTGGGGGCTATGCAGGCTCAGTTGGCCGAAGGTCCCATCACCGAAGTCTCCATCGTCTATCAGGGAGAGGTCTCCCGTCTGGATACCGCCCCCCTTACCATGGCCCTTCTTAAAGGCCTTCTTTCTCGGGCCCTGCGCGAGGATGTGAACTACGTCAACGCCCTCTATCGGGCCCGGGAGAGGGGGATCAAGATTTTGGAATCCAAGACCGAGACCGCCGAGGACTTTTTGAATCTCATCGGCGTTACCGTTAAATTTAAAGGAGGAGAAAATTATCTTGCGGGGACCATCTTCGGAAAGATGGAGCCGCGTATCGTACGCATCAATGATTTTCAGCTGGACGCCCTCCCTCAGGGGCACATGCTTTATATCCACAACGACGACCGACCCGGAGTGATCGGTCTCATCGGGGTCACTCTGGGAGAGGCCGGTCTAAACATTTCTCGTATGCATGTAGGACAGGAGCCGGAAAAGCGCCGCAATGTAATCCTTCTTTCCGTAGATCAAGCCCCCTCAGAGGAGGTCCTTTCCGCTCTCCGAAATCTCCCGCACGTCCACTCGGTGAAGGCTTTGGAGTTGTAAGGGTTTAAAGGGGGGAGTTGGGAGCAAGAATGAAAAAAGAACGTGTAAACCTGAGAGATCTGACGCTAGAAGAGCTCGAGGCCTTTTTTGAGGGGCTCGGGGAGCCCTCTTTTCGGGGCCGGCAGGTCTTCCGCTGGCTGGTAAGGCCGGAGGTGGAGGACTTCTCCCGGATGACCGATCTCCCTAAGGCCCTGCGGGAAAAGCTTTCCCAGGAAGCCACCATTGCCCTTCCCCGTCTCCTGGAACGCAAGCTCTCCACCGACGGCACGGCAAAGTTGGCGGTAGGCCTTCTTGACGGAGAGGTGGTGGAGTGCGTGCTCATCCCCGAGAGGGATCACTACACCCTTTGTCTTTCCACTCAGGTGGGCTGCGCCATGGGGTGTCGTTTCTGCCTTACGGGGCGCATGGGCTTCCGGCGCAATCTCAGTCCCGGGGAGATCGTCTCCCAGGTGCTCCTGGCCCGGCGTTTTATGGAGGAGGCCGGGATCCAGGACAAGCCCCTGCGCAATCTGGTCTTTATGGGTATGGGGGAACCCCTAGCCAATTATCGGAATCTGGTAAAGGCCTTGAAGATCCTTACCCACCCTCAAGGTTTCCATTTCGCCCGCAAGCGCACCACGGTCTCCACGGTGGGTCTGGTGCCCCAGATGCGGGCCCTGGCCGAGGAGTATCCGGTGGCCCTGGCTATTTCTCTTCATGCCCCGGAAAATGAACTCCGGGCCCGGCTCATTCCGGCCACCCGCCGCTACCCCTTGGAAGAGATCCTGGCTGCCTGTCGCAGCTATCCTCTAAGGCGTGGAGCGCGCCTTACCGTAGAATATGTGCTCCTGGAAGGGATTAACGATCATCCCTGGCAGGCCCGCAAGCTGGTGGAGATCCTGCGGGGGATTCCGGTCAAGGTCAATCTCATTCCCTTCAATCCTCATCCGGAACTCCCCTTCAAGCGGCCTTCGGAGGCCCGGGTGCGTCGCTTCCAGGAGGCCATCCTTTCCGAAGGTGTGGTGGCCACCGTCCGCAAAAGCAAAGGCCTGGACATCGGAGCGGCCTGTGGACAACTCCGGGCCGAACTGGCCCTCTCTTAAAATTCCGGCTGCTCTTCTGCGAGATTGGCGAAGGAAGAATAAGGGGCCTGGAAGGCCAGTTTGACCACTCCGGTGGGGCCGTTTCTCTGTTTGCCGATGATGACCTCGGCCACCCCTTTGTGGGGAGTGTCGCGGTTATAAACCTCATCCCGATAGAGAAAGACGATCAGGTCGGCATCCTGTTCGATAGCCCCGGACTCTCGTAGATCCGAAAGCTGGGGGCGTTTGTCCGGCCGCTCCTCCACCTTACGGTTGAGCTGGGAGAGGGCCACCACCGGCACGTTGAACTCCTTGGCCATGGCCTTGAGAGAGGAGGAAATCTCCGAGATTTCCTGTTCCCGGCGCTCGCGACGTTCCCGGCTCTGGAGGAGCTGGAGGTAGTCGATGATGATGAGGCCCAGGCCGTGTTCGCTCATGAGCCGCCGGGCCTTGGCCCGGAGATCCAGGATGGAAAGGGCCGGAGTGTCATCCACGAAGATGGGGGCCCGGGAGAGCTTGTTGGCCGCAAAGGTGAGGCGCTGCCATTCAGACTCGGAGATGCGTCCCGTGCGCAGATGTTGAAGGTTGACCCGGGCCTCGGCGCAGAGCATCCGGGCCGCCAGCTGTTCCCGGCTCATCTCTAGCGAAAAGATTCCCACCGGGATCCCGGCCTCTCCTGCAGCGTAGCAGGCGATATTCAGAGCAAAAGAGGTCTTACCCATGCTGGGACGTCCGGCCACGATGATAAGGTCTCCCGGTTGAAGGCCTGCGGTGAGGTGGTCGAACTCCGTAAAACCCGTGGGAACCCCGGTGATGAGTTCCGGGCGCTGATGCAAGCGCTCAATCTCCCGGATGGTGTCCTTGATGAGTTCTTTGAGACTGCGGAAGCCTTCCCTTTCGGAATAAGAGCGCAGCTCAAAGATGGTCTTTTCTGCGGCCTCAAGGAGATCTTCCACCGGCTCGGCGGCCTCGTAGGCCCGGGCAGCGATCTCTGTGGCAGCCCGAATAAGGCGCCGCAGAAGGGCCTTTTCCTTTACGATCTGGGCATAATGGACGGCATGGGCCGAGGTGGGAAGGAGCCCGGCCAACTCCGCCAGATAGGCCGCCCCGCCCACCTCCTCCAGTCGCCCCCGCTGCGAAAGCTCGTCATGGACGGTGACCAGATCTATGGGTTCGTGGCGCTCGAAAAGAGAAAGCATGGCCCGATAAATTTCCGCATGGGCCTCCCGGTAGAAATCCTCCGGAGAGAGGATCTCTACCACTTTAAGGATGACCGAGGGCTCAAGGAAGACGCTTCCCAGGACCCCCCTTTCCGCCTCCAGATTATGGGGCGGAATCCTTCCGAGGAGTTCCGGGACCTGGGCCTCTCGCCTACGGGCCAAGCTACTCTTCCAAAGGAACCACTTGGATTTTTAAGGTGGCGGTCACCTCCGGAGAAATCCGGATGGGGACCTCATATTCCCCCAGGGTCTTGATGGGGGCCTCCAGGAGTACCTGTTTGCGGGAGATCTGGATCCCCTGTTTTTCAAGCTCCGCCACGATATCCTGAGCCGAGACTGAACCGTAGAGGCGGTCTTCTTCGATCACCCGCTGGGGGATGGTGAGAGTCAGGGCCTCAATCTTTTCGGCCACACTCATATGTTTCTTGCGTTCCCGTTCGGCCTTGGCCAAGATGATCCGGCGCTCTCGCTCCATGGCCGCGAGATTTTTACGATTGGCCGGGATGGCCAGACCCTTGGGGAGGAGATAATTGCGGGCATAACCGTCCTTGACCCGCACCACATCTCCAGGTTTCCCCAGTTTAGGCACGTGGGTGCGCAGGATGACCTCCATGGCTAGCCTCCCATGCGGACGATTTCTTCAGGCTCAAGTTCGGCCACAAAGGGCAGAAGGGCCATGATGCGGGCCCGCTTGATGGCCGTGGTAAGCTGCCGTTGATGATAGGCGCAGGTGCCCGTCTGGCGCCGGTGAATGATCTTGCCTCGTTCGGTGAGAAAGGCCTTGAGGACCTCGGGTTCCTTATAATCGATCTTGAGATTGGGATCCGCACAGAAGCGGCAGACCTTCTTGCGCGGGACAAAACGCCTTCTTACGTTGGGATTGTTGGCCATGGTCTCCCTCCTTTCCTAAGCCGCCTCGGCCACAACTTCGGCCTCGGGCTGGTAACGGTCTTCCAGCTTGACCACGATGAAACGGATCACCCGTTCGTCCACCCGAAAGAGATATTCCAGCTTCGGGGGAAGTTCGGCATTGCCGTAAAATTCCATCAGAATGTAGTAACCCTGCCTTTTCTTCTCGATCGGGTAGGCCAGTTTGCGCATTCCCCATTCGTCCACCTTGAGCACACCCCCATCGTTTTCTTCGATAAGCCGGGTGAGCTTGTCCAGAACTTCTTGTCTTTCTTCTACCCGATCGGGATGAACGATGAAGAGGGTTTCATACTTACGGATACGCTTGGGTCTTTCGTAGGTCAACATCTCTTACCTCCCCTTGGTCTTTCGGCCCCCGGTCTTCGCCGGGAGCAAGGAGTTTTGGTTTTAAAATTATTGGTGGGCGGTGCTGGATTCGAACCAGCGACTTCCACCGTGTGAGGATGACGCTCTACCACTGAGCTAACCGCCCACCGGGTGTTAATATAGCCCGCTTTTGGCGACACGCAAGCCCTCAGAAATGCGTAGGATGGAAGGGCATCAGGAGGAGACCGATCACGAAAAAGAGGGCCAAAAGGACCACGAGACAAATCGCTAGGAAAAGGCCTTTTTTCTCGGGGGAAATCTTAAGAATCACCGGAGCCCCGAGATAAAATAGATAAAGACCGTAAAGGCCAAAAAGCCATTCGAAGATTCTTAAGGGAGGAAAGATCCCCAGGAGCCCTCCCAACCAGCCCGGGGTAGAAGAAAAGACCACCAGCTTGTTGGCCGCTAGGAAGTCGGACTCTCCTCCAAAATGAGGAGCAAGATAATGGACCACCAGGGAGGCTAGGAGGAGATTGGCGGTCTGAACGAGGACCTCAAAGAGGGCCTGTCCCACGAGGAGAGGTCCGGGGAGGTTTACTCCCATATGTCCCATGGGAAACCCGAAAAGAAAGAGGCCTAGAGCCTTGGCCAGAGAAGAGGCCCCGATGAGGATGAGGGCGTAACGCCCATAGAGATCGCTCAGGGAAAGGTCTTCGGATTCGATGACCGGCCATTCCTCTCGGGGAGAAAAAACAATCCTTTTTACCCGCTGAAAAAAGTCCACTTTTTTTCTCCTGAGTTTTTTTCAGTTTTAATATCACAAAGAATTTTTGTAGAGAAGTTGCCAGAGTCTGCGGTCAGCCGGAGCCAAGGGCACCTTTTCTATTTCTTCGGGCCGAAACCAGCCCCATTCCTGTCCCTCAAGGGCCTGGGGGTAGTTTTCGGCAAAGGCCTCCAGGAGGATGAGTTCGATGGTAAGGTCTGGATAGACGTGGATAAGACGGGCTAGTTCCTGGCCGACGGAGGCCTCGAGTCCCAGTTCTTCCCGGAGCTCTCGGCGCAGAGCCTCTGCCGGGCTTTCTCCGGGCTTTACCTTTCCTCCGGGGAATTCCCAGAGCCCGGCCCGGGCCTTTCCCGGAGGTCTTCGGGAAAGAAGGATGCGGCCCGAGGCCTCTCGCAGGAAGGCGGCCACTACCGGGACCTTATTCTCCGAAGACCCGCCGGAAGATGGTGTCCACATGCCGCAGATAGTGCCGAAGATCGAAGAGCCCCTCGATCTCTTCCGGGCTTAAATGCTTTCGGATTTCCGCGTCTGCGAGGACCAATTCCTTGAAGGTCTTGGTCTCGTCCTGCCAAACGATCATGGCGTTGCGCTGAACCAGAGCGTAGGCCTTTTCTCGGGGAAGGCCCTTTTCGGTCAAGGCTAAAAGCAGGGGTTGAGAGAAGATTAGTCCCCGCAAAAGTTCAAGATTCTTGCGCATTCTTTCGGGATAGACCACCAGGCCCCGCAAAAGTCCTTCAAGACGTTTGAGCATGAAATCCGCGGCGGTAGTGGCATCCGGTACGATGACCCGTTCCACCGAGGAGTGACTGATGTCCCTTTCGTGCCAGAGGGCCATGTTTTCGAGCGCCGGGGTGAGGTAGCCCCGCACCAGCCGGGCCAGTCCGCAGAGGTTTTCCGAGAGAATGGGGTTGCGCTTGTGGGGCATGGCCGAAGAGCCTTTCTGTCCTTTGCCAAAGGGTTCTTCCGCCTCGAGGACCTCCGTCCGCTGGAGGTGCCGGATCTCGGTAGCTATTTTTTCCACGGTTCCGGCCAGAAGGGCCAACGCCGCCATATATTCCGCATAGCGGTCTCGCTGAATGACCTGATTGGAGATGGGAGCGGGCTTGAGGCCGAGTTTCTCGCACACATAGGCCTCCACCTCTGGTTCCACGTGGGCAAAGGTTCCCACCGCCCCGGAGATCTTGCCGTAGGAGATGGTCTCGAGTGCGGTCTCAAGGCGCTTGAGATTTCGGCGCATCTCCTCATACCAGAGGGCCAGCTTGAGCCCGAAGGTGATAGGCTCGGCATGAATGCCGTGGGTGCGCCCGATCATTACCGTGTTTTTGTGTTCGAAGGCCCGTTCCCGGAGGACTTCAAGGACGGCCTTTACGTCTTTGATGATGAGCTCCAGAGCCCGCTTCATAAGCCAGGCCATAGCGGTGTCCAGCATGTCCGAGGAGGTCATTCCTAGGTGGAGGAAACGGCCCTCCGGGCCGATGATTCGTTCCATGTAAGTGAGAAAGGCAATAACGTCGTGTCGGGTCTCCCGTTCGATCTCCTCCACCCGGGCTACGTCCTCAGCGCTAAAGCCCCTTTCGATGAAGGGACGGGTCTTTTCCTGAATTGCCTGCAGGGCCTCTTTGGGCACTTTGCCCAGCTTGGCCCAGGCCTCACAGGCCAGAACTTCCACCAGAAGCCAGGCCCGGAGCTTTTCTTCCGGGCTCCACAGGCGGGCCATTTCCGGCCGGGTGTAACGGGGTATCATGAACAAACCTCCCTTAAAGTTTGCTTGTTTGGCCGAAACATAAACGAAAACTTCCAGTATGGCCAGTCCGCAGGAGCAGGGTTGCGGAAGATGGGGTTGACGGTTATTTTTAAGAACGTCTGCGGTGGTGACCGTAGCTCAGGTGGTCAGAGCGCCGGGCTGTGGCCCCGGAGATCGTGGGTTCGAGTCCCACCGGTCACCCCATTTATAGGAGTCTCCATTTTCCTTCCTTAGGAAGATCCATCTAATTTTCTCTAGCGTCTCCTTTCCTGCAGGGGTTCTTATCCTGAGAGGATCAAGGGATCGAGGAGGTAGAGCTTCGGGAGGCTTGGTGCCCGGGGCCGGACTCGAACCGGCACGGGGTGGGAACCCCAGAGGATTTTAAGTCCCCAGCGTCTACCTGTTCCGCCACCCGGGCCAAGGGTTAACTCCTTTTATTTTCATTTTCAAAAATTTTACCCGGCTTATTTTTGGTCGCAAGGAAGGGATACCTTCGAAGGTCAGGAAAGCAAAGAAAATTGGAAAAAAGTTCTTGAGAAGCTTATCCAGAGGGGCTTAAGAAGAGTCCTTATTGTGGTTCATGATGATTTTCCCGGCCTATCTTCTCTTACCGAAGCCTTCTTCCCCAGGGCAGATATTCAGCTCTGTACCGTACATCTTCTGCGCAACGCCAGACGGCACCTCAGCCGAGAGCACTATCGAACTTTCAGAGACTATTTCCAGAGTATCAAGAACAGCTCAACTATGAGGAAGGCTTGAGGCTTTTTGAATCCCTGTTGGAGAAGCTACCGCAGGAGATGGATTTTGTGAGAAGGGTTGCCAGGCGAAAGGAGCGTTATCTGGCTTTCTTGAAATATCCAAGGGAGCTTAGACCGCTATTTTCTTCGACGAATTTGGCCGAAGGCCTTAATCGGAAAATAGAGGAGGCAGAGAGGGCTTGTGGAGGATATTTTCATTCGGAAAGGGATCGGAATTTTCGGTACGGGCTATTGGCCAAAGAACTTTTAGAGGGTCGCTGGAGGCGTCCTAACTGGAAGTATCGGGAAGTAGCTCATCTCCTGAGGTACCTTTTTGAGGAGAGGTTTTCTAAAGATGACCACTAAGTCCAGACACAGAAAACTTGACAAGCGCCTACAAAATTTCCCTCTGCTTCAGGAATTCATAAAACGCTCCCCTCCTGCGGGGGCATCACACGGCCTCTACCTAAATAATTTGCTCGTGAGGTGTTAGGATACCCGATGAGAGCCCTAAGCCTTTTTCCCGGCAAGCGTGCCCGGATTTAGAGGGATCTTCTCCAGCTCGGCCCTTACCCTGGGTAGACTCTGCGGATAGTTTCGCTGGATGAAGTCTATGAGCTTCTCTCTGACCTCGCACCTCAAATTCCAGGCCGTCGAAGAATCCGGAGCGCTCATAAGGGCCCTGAGTTCTACGGTCTGAGGGGTGGCCTCCGTTACCTGAAGGGCCCAGACCTTCCCATCCCAGAGGGGAGACTCCTTGAGAATTCTCCCCAGTTCCTCCCGGACCGCCTGGACGGGGATAGTGTAATCGGTGTAGAGATAAACGGTCCCCAAAATGGCGGCCTCCGTCCGGGTCCAGTTCTGAAAGGGTTTCTCAAGGAAATAGCTTATGGGGAGGATGAGCCGCCGCAGGTCCCAGATGCGCACCACTACATAGGTGAGGGTGATCTCCTCTATCCGACCCCATTCGCCCTCCACGACCACCACGTCATCGATCCTTATGGGTTGGGTGATGGCTATCTGGATTCCGGCAATGAGGGTGGCAATGGTGCGCTGAGCAGCTAAACCGAGAACCAGACCGGCTAGCCCTGCGGAGGCCAGCAGGCTGAGGCCCAACTTTCTCAACTCCTCGAAACTCATAAGGATGCAAGCCAGAGACAGAACGAATATGAGACTGATGGTGATCTTCTTTAAAACGTTCACCTGGGTATAAATCTTTCGGGCCTGGAGGTTGTCTTTGGCCGTCAGATCGTAGTGACTCATCACCAGATCTTCCGCCACATAGGTGCCCCTTATCCCCAGCCAGGCCAGAGAGAAGATGATCAGGAGTTCGATCAGGTGTTTCAAAAGGGAGAGCAGTTCTCCCGGAAGCTGAAGGGCGGGAAGAGAAAGCCACAGGCCAAGGAGGGGGAAAAAGAGCTTCAGAGGGGCGCGGCTGTGTTTTACCAGGGAGTCGTCAAGCTTACTGCTGGTCTTTGAAGCCCAGGATCTCAGGACTTTGAAAAGGAGGAGATAGACGAAAAAGGCCGTCCCCGAAGAGAGCAATAGAATTCCCGCGGCCCAGAGCGCCTCCTGCAGATTCCAGGAAAGGGCTTTCATCCCGGCCTCCTGTTTTTCTTTTTACAGGTACCATGTTTCGGGACAGCGGGCACACCGTAAAGGGCCCCATCTTCGGAAACGCTCTTTACGGTAAGGGGAAGAGGGATTATCTTAGTAAAATAAATCCAAATTTATGGGAGGAAGAGATGGCGGAAACCAAAGTGAAGATTAGCGGGATGAGTTGTGAGCACTGTGTGCGGAGGGTAACCAAGGCCCTGGAAGGGCTTCCCGGGGTAAAGAATGTGCGGGTAGATCTGACCAGTGGTACGGCCACCTTCGAGAAACCGGAAGATCTTTCTCTTTCGGAGATTGCGCGGGCTATCGAAGAGGCGGGCTACCGGGTGGAGGGGGCCTGATGGCCGGAGGTCCCTCTCGTACCGAAGGGCTTTTTCGGGTAGGGGGCATGAGTTGTGCGGCCTGTGCGGCCCGCATCGAAAAGGCCCTTTCCCGTCTTCCCGGAGTCTCCGAGGCCGCGGTGAACTTTGCCGCAGGGACGGTACGGGTGGTCTATGATCCCACACGCACCGGGCCGGAGGATTTCCAGAGAGCCATAGAAGAAGAGGGATACCAATTCTTAGGGGCCGTAGAGGAGGGAAGGGCCGCGAAAGAAGACCAAAGGCTTTCGGAATTGCGCCGACGCCTTCTGGTGGCCTGGGTCCTTGCCCCACCCATTTTTATCCTTTCCATGGAACGACTTTTTCCTTGGGTACGGAACTTTCCCCTCGAAGGGCGACACCTTGTCCTTTTCTTTCTGGCTACCCCGGTGGAATTTTTTGCCGGCTGGGAGTTTTTGCGCGGGGCGGCCAAAGCTCTGGCCCATCGAGCTGCGGACATGAATACCCTGGTAGCCTTAGGGACGCTTGCGGCCTACCTCTACTCCGCGGCGGTGACCTTCTTTCCCGGGGCCTTCCGGGCTGCGGGGCTCCCCCTTCACGTTTACTTCGACTCGGCGGCCATGATTGTGGCTTTTGTGCTCCTGGGCCGCTATCTGGAAGTGCGGGCCCGGGGCCGGGCCAGCGAAGCCGTAAAACGACTCCTTTCCCTCGCTCCCCCTACGGCGCGGGTGGTGCGGGAAGGGAAGGAGCAGGAGATTCCGGCCGAGGAACTCGTGCCCGGGGACGTGGTGGTGGTGCGACCCGGAGAGAGGATTCCCGCCGACGGGATAATCCTTGAAGGTCACACTACCGTGGACGAATCCATGCTTACGGGCGAGAGTCTGCCGGTGGAAAAGGGGCCCGGAGCGTGGGTGATCGGCGGAACCCTCAATCAGTACGGAGTTTTTCGTTTCCGGGTGGAAAAGGTGGGTCGGGATACGGTATTGGCCACCATTGCCCGGTTGGTGGAAGAGGCCCAGGGTTCCAAGGCCCGCATTCAGCGCCTGGCCGATCGGGTGGCCGGGATCTTCGTACCCGTAGTGCTGGTGCTTGCGGGAATCACCTTGGGGGTCTGGTACTTCTTGGGGCCGGAACCCCGCCTAGTCAACGCCCTGGTAAGTTTTGTTTCCGTCCTGGTGATCGCCTGTCCCTGTGCCATGGGGCTGGCCACTCCGGCAGCGGTGATGGTGGCCACCGGGCGGGCCGCGGAGCTGGGAGTCCTTATCAAAAACGCTCTGGCCCTTGAGGAAGGGGCCCGGGTTACCACCTGTGTCTTCGATAAAACCGGAACCCTCACCGTGGGGAAACCCCGGGTACAGACCCCCTTTGCGGCTTCGGGGGAGAGTCCGGAGGCCGTCCTGGTCTTGGCCGCGGCCCTCGAGCGGCACTCCGAACACCCCCTTTCCCAGGCGGTGGTCTCTGCGGTTGAAGGGAAAACCCTTCCCGAGGCCCGGGAGGTGCAGGCCGAACCCGGCCGGGGGCTTACAGGATTGGTGGAGGGAGCGCGGATCCGCGTGGGACGTCCGGAATGGATAAGGCTGGAAGCCGAGGTCCCTTCAGAGGTGGAGGCCCGCTTGGCGGAGGAAGCCCGGGCCGGGCGCACGGTGATCCTAGTGGCTAGGGATCAACAGGTGATTGGGGGCCTTTCCCTGGCCGATACCCTTCGGCCGGAGGCCAGGGAGGTGGTGCAGGAGTTGCGGAACCTGGGACTTCGGGTCCTCATGCTCACCGGGGACAACCAGGCCACCGCCCAGACCATGGCCCAGGAGCTGGCCCTGGATGATTTCCTGGCCCAGGTTCTTCCGGAAGAAAAGGCCGGGAAGATTGCCGAGCTCCAGGCCCGGGGGGAGAGGGTCCTCATGGTGGGCGATGGAGTGAACGACGCCCCGGCGCTGGCCCGGGCCGATCTGGGGGTGGCCCTTTCGAGCGGCACAGACATCGCCCTGGAGTCCGCAGATGCGGCCCTCATGCGGCCGGATCTGCGCTTGGTCCCCCTCACGGTAAGACTCTGTCGGGCGACCCTGAGGGTCATCAAGCAAAACCTCTTCTGGGCCTTTGCCTACAATGTGTTGGCCATACCCGTGGCCGCCGGGGTCTTTTATCCCTTTTTCGGGCTGCGACTCAACCCGGCCATTGCTGCTGCAGCCATGGCCTTCTCTTCGGTCTCCGTGGTCACCAACGCCCTGAGATTGAAAAAATTTTCCTAAAGGGTGTATGATAGACCTATGGAGCTTGATTGTACTCGTTATGAGGAGTGCTTTCGTAAACTCAGTGCAAGCTACGAGGTGGTGGCCGAGCTAGAAGAGGCCATCCGCTCGGAGAGGACCAATCTCGATCATCTGGCCCGGATCATAGAAAAAGACCCGGCCCTTACCGCTGAGATCCTCCGGGTGGTGAATTCCCCTTATTACGGATTTCCCCGGAAGATCTCCTCCGTGGCGCATGCCGTGGTCCTTCTGGGGCTGGTGAATCTGCGCCTCTTGGTGCTTACCGTTTCCTTTTTTAAAAGTCACCCCCGGCTAAATCCCCTTTGGGCCCATTCGCAATGGGTGGCCTACTTGGCCAAGGAACTTTACAAAAACATCCTCAAGAGCACGCCTCAGCCCTCGGCCCAACTCCTAGCCCTTGAGCCTACGGTTTTGGCCACGGCCGGAGTCCTACATGACGTGGGCAAGATTCCCCAATTTCTCTGTCAAGAAGTGGATCTTCCCGAAGACCATACCGAGGTGGGCCTTTTAGTGGCCAAATGTTTTGATTTTCCGGAGGAACTCTTTCAGGCCATTGTCTATCACCATGTCCCCAGGGAGTCTAAAACCGACACGGCCCTGGTGTACTGTATCTATTTTGCTAACGAGATGGTGAATCGGAGGGAATTTCCGGAAGAGGAATTGGTCCGAGGGGCGGCCTATATGGGCCTTTCTACAGACACCCTATGGGGGGCCCTCAAGGTAACCCAGGAGCATTTCGAGAAGGTCCTGGAAAAGCTCGCTCAACCCCGTCGTCGCTAAAATTTGTCGTCGTTTAGGAGGAGGGTATGCGCAAGATACCTCGGGTGATGTCTACCCAGCACCCTGACAATGTCTCCCTGCCCTTTTTTGCAGAAACCCCGGATATGTCCGGGGAAGACGAAATTCAGGAGGCCTACTACGCCTTTTCCCATCTGGGTTGCGACGAACAGATGTGGGATAGCGAGGGCAAAGAGGTGGATGACTTCGTGGTCAAGAAACTTCTTACCCGGTATTCCCATTTCTTTAAGGAACGCCGTCTGGGGGAGGACTGTTTCCTGACCCTGCGGGTGCCCAACCCTTCTGTAGAAAGGGAGGAGGCCAAGATCCTGGTGGAGGCCCTGGAGAGCATTCCCCGTTCCATGGATGCGGCCTGTCTCTTTTACGGAGAGGGTTGCAAGCCCCCTATCTTTGAGGTCATCCTCCCCATGACCACCTGCGCCCGGGAATTAAACCGGGTCTATTACTTTTACCGTCATTTCATCTCCGAAAAACAGTATCAACCTATTTATGAGGGGGACATCACCCTTGCGGAGTGGGTGGGGGAGTTCCGTCCGGAAAGTATACAGGTGATTCCCCTCTTTGAGGACATCCCGAGCATGCTCCGGGCGCAAGAGATCCTGGAAGAGTATCTGCAGGATAAAGACTTTCCTTATTTACGGGTCTTTCTGGCCCGCTCGGACCCGGCTCTGAACTATGGCTCCGTGGCGGCGGTGCTGGCCAATAAATTAGCTCTGAGACGGCTTCAGGATCTGGCCTCGCGTTTGGGGATCGAGATTTATCCTATCCTGGGGGCCGGCTCGCCCCCCTTCCGGGGCAATCTCTCCCCGGCCACCGTGGAACAGGTCCTGCGGGAATACCCCTGCGTAGAGACCTTCACGGTGCAGTCGGCCTTCAAATACGATCATCCTATCGAGGAGGTCATTTCCGCCATAAAGAAGATTCACAACTTTGTACGCTATCCCCTTGAAGAATTCGATGAAAATTTGGCTACGATGACTATCGAAAAGACCTCCGAGGAGTATCAGCGCCTTATTGAGGGCCTGGCCCCTCTGGTGAATCGCGTGGCCCGGGACATCCCTCGGCGCCGGATGCGGAAACTCCACGTAGGGCTTTTTGGGTACTCGCGGAGTCTGGGCCGGGTGACCCTTCCGCGGGCTATCGGTTTTTGCGGGGCCTGCTATTCCCTAGGGCTTCCTCCGGAGATCCTGGGACTCAATGCGCTTGAGCCTGCAGAGCTTTCCGATCTCCGTCATCTTTACCGGGGGCTGGAGGCCGATCTTTCGCGGGCCCTGCAATACTTCAACTTCCGGGTATTGGAGCTTTTGCCGCAGGAGGTCCGCCAGGCGGTGATTCAGGCCCTGGAGGTGGTGAATACCCTCCCCCTAGAGGTACAGCCGGATCCGGTCCACCAAGAGGTTACCTCCCGGATTCTCAGCCGGCTTAGGCAGAAGGACCCCGGGAACCTCTCGGATCTCATTGTAGAGGCCGCCTACCGGCGGAGATTTTTAGGATGAGATTCCCGGGAAAAGACCCCAAGACCTGGGCGGAGTACCTCTGGGATTATCTTCTGCGGGGTTTTCGGGGGCAGAGGCTTCCTTCCTGTGAGATCTGTGGAAGGCCTATTTATGAACGCTCCGAGGCCTATCTTGGGCGGAAGGGTTGAAGAAGGGTTTTGGCGTGCCGGGAGTGCGCCCAACCTTGACAATTTCTAGAAACTTGGCTTTCTTTAGCCCTGAATTCGGAAGGAGGTTAGAAATGGGGCTCTCCAATTTTCTTTTTACTTCGGAGTCGGTGACCGAAGGGCATCCCGACAAGGTGGCCGATCAGATCTCGGACGCCATTCTGGACGCCATTATTGAAAAAGATCCTTACGCCCGGGTGGCTTGCGAGACCCTGGTCAACACAGGCATGATCCTTATTGCCGGAGAGATCACCACCGAGGCCCGGGTGGACTATGCCACAATCGCCCGGGGGGTGGTGAAAGAGATCGGTTATAATCATTCGGACCTGGGATTTGACTGGCAGACCTGCGCGGTGCTCACCAGTATCGATCGTCAGAGCCCGGATATTGCCATGGGGGTGGACCGGGGCGAGGAGATTGGGGCTGGCGACCAGGGTCTGATGTTTGGCTACGCCTGTGACGAAACCCCGGATTTCATGCCCATGCCCATCTGGTACGCCCACCGACTGGCCATGCGTTTGGCGGAGGTGCGGAAAAAGGGCATCTTGCCTTTTCTACGGCCGGACGGAAAAACCCAAGTGACGGTAGCTTACGAAGACAAGCGTCCGGTATATGTGCATACGGTAGTAGTGGCGGCCCAGCACGAGCCCTGGGTGGAGTACAAGGAGCTCCAAGAGGCCATTGTGGAGGAGGTTATCAAGAAGGTCATTTCTCCGGAGCACCTGCGCCCGGAGACCAAGTTTCTCATCAATACCACGGGAAGATTCGTGATCGGGGGGCCGCTGGCCGACTGCGGGATGACCGGGCGGAAGATCATTGTGGACACCTATGGTGGCCGGGGGCACCATGGAGGCGGGGCCTTTTCCGGAAAGGACCCCACCAAGGTGGACCGCACGCCTTCCTATTATGCCCGTTATGTGGCCAAGAACATGGTGGCCGCCGGGGTGGCCCGGGAACTCGAGGTCCAGGTGGCTTACTCCATCGGAGTGCCGGAACCCATCGCTATCAATGTCCAAACTTACGGGACCAACAATATTCCGGTGGAGCGGATCGTGGAGATCATCAAGGAGCTCTTTGATTTCCGTCCGCGACACATGATCGAATATCTCGATCTCCGGCGGCCTATCTTTCGCAAGACCGCCTGCTACGGACACTTCGGCCGTCAGGATCCGGACTTCACCTGGGAGCGGCTGGATCTGGTAGAAAAGATCAAAGAGTTGGCCGGTCTGGACTAAAGAGGAGGCCGAGATGGAGTTTCACATCAAGGATCCGGGACTTGCAGAGAAGGGGAGGCTACGCATCGAATGGGCGGCCATGGACATGCCGGTGCTGGCCCGCATTCGGGAGGAATTTGCCCGGGAAAGGCCCCTTTCGGGGATCCGTATCGGGGCCTGCCTGCACGTGACCACGGAAACCGCTAACCTGGCCCTGACCCTTAAGGCCGGAGGGGCCTCAGTGGCCCTTTGTGCCTCTAATCCCCTTTCCACTCAGGACGATGTAGCGGCGGCTTTGGTAGCGGAAGGGATACCGGTCTTTGCTATCCGGGGCGAAGACCGGGAGACCTACTATGCTCATATCAAGGCTGTGCTGGACACCCGACCCCACCTTACCATGGACGATGGAGCGGACCTCATTTCTACCTTACATGCGGAGCGGCCGGAGCAGGCCGCCGAGGTGCTCGCCGGCACCGAAGAGACCACCACGGGGGTTATTCGTCTGCGGGCCATGGCCCGGGATGGGGCCCTGCGCTACCCGGTAATCGCGGTAAACGACGCCCTTACCAAGCACCTTTTTGACAACCGTTACGGCACCGGACAATCCACCATTGATGGAATTCTTCGGGCCACCAACCGGTTGTTGGCGGGCTCCATCTTCGTCGTGGCGGGCTATGGGTGGTGTGGCCGGGGACTGGCCCTGAGGGCCCGGGGCATGGGGGCCCGGGTAATCGTGACCGAGGTGGATCCCCTAAAGGCCCTGGAGGCGGTGATGGACGGCTTTGAGGTCATGCCCATGGAAGAGGCCGCCGAAAGGGGAGACTTCTTTTGTACCGTCACGGGAGACCTTGCGGTGATCCGGAAGGAACATTTCCTGCGCATGAAAGACGGGGCCATAGTGGCCAACTCCGGACACTTCAATGTGGAGCTGGATCTGGAAGGCCTGCGGGAAATTTCGGAGCGGGTGCGGCGCATCCGGGATCATGTAGAGGAATATACTCTGAAAAATGGTCGCCGGATTTATGTGCTCGCCGAAGGAAGACTGGTGAATCTGGCGGCAGCGGAGGGACACCCTTCGGCGGTCATGGATATGAGCTTTGCTAACCAGGCTCTCTGTTGTGCCTGGCTAGTAAAACATGCCTCTGAGCTGGAAAAGAAGGTCTATCCTGTGCCGGAGGAGATTGATCGGCGGGTGGCGGAAATGAAACTCAACGCCATGGGTATCCGCATCGATCGCCTCACCCCGGAACAGGAAAAATATCTTTCTTCCTGGGAGATGGGAACGTAATGGAAGGAAAAGTGAAAGTCACGGTGGTGATCGAAAAAGATGAATTTGGTTATTACGCCTATTGTCCAGAATTGAAAGGTTGCCATAGTCAGGGAGATACTTTAGAAGAAGTTTTAAAAAACATCAAAGAAGCTATAGAACTTTATTTGGAAACGTTAGATGAAGAAGAAAGGAAACTTTTGTTAAATAAAGAGATTTTGGCTACATCTTTAGAAATAAACCTTGCCTAAACTACCAAGATTAACTGCTGTTGAAGCGGAAAAGTTGCTATTACAGGCAGGATTTGAATTGATTAGATTTAAAGGGAGTCATAAAATTTACAAAAAGAAAGAAAAACGGTTTGTTTTGCCCTTTCATAGCGGTAAAAATTTGCATCCTAAAATTGTAAAACAATTACTGGAAATAGTTAGTGAAGAAGGGTCTTCAAGTTGAAGCCGTTGGCGGTGGTGCTTCTTTCCGGGGGGTTGGATTCCTGTGTAACCGCGGCGGTGGCGGCCCAGAGGTACGAGCTGGCCTTCCTGCACCTCAAATACGGCCAGCGCACCGAGGTCCGAGAGGAGAAGGCCTTTCGGGATCTCTGTGAGTTTTTTCGGCCCCGCCATCGGCTGATCACGGAAGTTCCGGCCCTCAAAGCCATTGGAGGCTCGGCCCTTACGGATTCCCGGATCCCTGTGCCTGAAGAGGAGCCAGACCCCTCCCGCATTCCGGTCACTTATGTGCCCTTTCGGAACGGCCACTTTCTGGCTATTGCCGCCTCCTGGGCCGAGGTCTTGGGGGCGGAGGCCATTTTCATCGGGGCCAATCAGGTGGACTTTTCCGGTTATCCGGACTGCCGGCGCCGTTTTTTCGAAGCCTTTGAGCGGGCCATTGAAGAGGGCACCCGGCCGGAGACCCACATCCGCATCGAGACCCCGCTTATTGACCTCACCAAGGCGGAGATTGTGCGCCTGGGGGCCCGGCTCGGAGCTCCCTTTCACCTGACCTGGTCTTGCTACCAGGCAGAGGTGGTGGCCTGCGGACGCTGCGAATCCTGTCGCTTGCGCCTTAAGGCCTTTGCCGAGGCGGGACTGAAGGATCCCCTCCCTTATGAAAGCACTCTTTGAATGCCGCCGTTGCGGATACTGTTGCCAGGGAGAGAGCACGGTCTCCCTCTCTCCCCAAGAAAGGGAACGGATAGCGGCCTTCCTCGGTCTCTCCCTAGAGGAACTTTTCCAGAGATATCTGGTGAAAAAGGGAAAAAGGGTGGAGATGCGTACGGTAGAGGGCCATTGCATCTTTTACGACCCTCAAGAGGGGCTCTGCCGGATCCATCCGGTCAAGCCGGATCGCTGTCGGCAATGGCCGCTCCATCCCAGTATCTTGAAGGATCCCGAAAACTTTGAGATAATCCGGGCCAGTTGTCCGGGCTTTCGGGAAGACGTGCGCTGGGAAGATCTTTGTAAGGCCCTGAAAAGTGAGCAAACTAGTTAATTTTATCAAAGAGGCGGTGGAGGAGGTCATCGGGACCTATACCGGAAAGATTCCCCGGCTTACGCGCAATTTCCTTAAGGATCATCGGGTGGCCTTCGGAGAGATCTCGGCCATCTCGGGACTTACCGCGGAGAAGGCCTCCGGGGCCTTCGTGGTTTCCTTTTCTCGGGAGGCCCTCTTTGAGATCCTGGCCAGCCTTTTCGGGACGGCCCCCAGCGAGATTACCCCAGAGGTGGAAGACGCCGCTGGAGAGATGGCCAACATGATCTGTGGGGCCTTTCGCCGACGCTTTGAAAAGGAAGGGATCTCCCTTTCGGCCTCCACTCCCTCCATCGTTACCGGAAAAGACCACACCATTCATCCCCTCTGCCGATCCTCGGTCTTAGCGGTGGAATTTCAGCTAGAAGGGCATCCCATTATCGTAGAATTTTGCCTCGACAAATCCACCAACTCTTGACTTTTCCCTTCATCCCGCATACAACAAACGGAAATGGAAGTGAAAGAGCTTTTGCGTCCGGCGGCTTTGGGGTTACTTTTCAAGGGTTATTTGCACAATCTGCGCGGGCCTTTGCAGGCCGCCCTCATGCAGGTAGAACTTCTGGCAGGTCGCTTGCAGAATCTTTCCCTCCCGGAAAAAGCTCGCCAGGTGCTTGCCGAAGATCTCGAGCGCCTTAAGCGCCAACACTACCGTCTGATTAATCTCCTGGTAGCCGCCGAAGAGGACCTTTCCTCCGAGGAAGAGGGCCCCTGGCCCCTCCATGAGTTTCTGGAAAGGGAGATCCTTTTTTGGGAGGCGGATCTGGCCTTCAAACACCGGGTAAAAAAGGAGATCCACCTGGAAGAGGCGCATATTTCTCTTCCCCGGCAGAGGTTGCGGGCGGGACTCTGTGCCCTTTTCTGGGCCATGGTGGAGGAACTCGGTCAAGTGGAGGGGGAACTGGCGGTGACCTTAAAGTCTCAAGAAGGCCGGGCCGAACTTGAAATGCATTGGTGCCCGGAGGATCTGGCCCCGCGAAAGACTCCCCTGGCGGCAGCCCGGGAGATCCTTTCTCCGGAGGCCGAAGTCTCTGGAGGACCGGGGGAGATCCGGGTGGTCTTCCTTCATGGAGTTTCCTGAAGAGCGACTGGCCCTTCTGGGGCTGGCTGCGGAAAAAGGTCTGGCCCCGGGCTTTGGGGTTCCCGCTCCTCGGGCTCTGGCCCCTCGGGGTCGGGAGATATTGAAGATCCTAGAGCGTCTGGGGGCCGAGCCCCTCTTTTTTGAGGATCAGACCTATCCTTCCCTTCTGCGAGAGATCCCGGATCCTCCGGCCTTTCTTCTGGTGAAAGGACGGTTGCGGACGGAGGTCCCCTTGGTGGCCGTGGTGGGGGCCCGGAAGGCTACGGCCTACGGCCGTCGGGTGGCCTTTGAATGGAGTGCCCGGCTGGCGGACTCCGGAGTGGGGATCGTTTCCGGACTGGCCCTGGGGGTGGACACCGAGGCCCACCGCGGGGCCCTTTCTGCGGGAGGATATACGGTGGCCGTCTTGGGCACCGGTCCCGACCTTGTTTATCCTCGAGACAACCGCCGCTTAGCCGAGGAGATTTTAGCGGCCGGAGGGGCCCTGATCTCGGAATATCCTCCGGGGGCTCGGCCAGAAAGATGGCGCTTCCCTCGGCGCAATCGCCTTATCTCCGGACTCTCCCTGGGGGTTCTGGTGGTGGAGGCCGCAGAAAGGAGCGGAGCCCTCATTACTGCCCGCTTGGCCCTGGATCAGGGTCGGGAGGTTATGGCCGTGCCCGGAAGCATCTTCTCTCCCCAGAGTGTCGGCGTGCATCAACTTCTAAAGCTGGGGGCCCATCCGGTGACTTCTCCGGAAGAGGTCCTAGAGATCCTGGGGCTCTCTCGTCCGGCGGCCCCTACTCCCCAAGGCCCGGACGAGCCTTTATCCGTAGAGGTTTCTTCCTTGGCCCAGCGGGTTTTGGCGGTCCTGGGGGCTTATCCCAGACACTTCGACGAGATCCTTGCCGAAACCGGCCTTTCGGTTTCTGAACTCTCGGAGGCCCTGCTGGAATTGGAAATGGAGGGTTTGATTCAGAGCCTTCCGGGAAAATTCTATCAGAGGTATTGAGCTTGCATCTTCTGGATATTCCCTACGATGAAGAGGGAGAGTTTCTTTCCCGCCCCAATCGGTTTCTGGTGCGGGTCCTCCTTAAGGGGCGGGAGGAAGAGGCCCACCTGCATGATCCGGGAAGGCTTCCCGATCTAGTCCAGCCTGGAAGGCCTCTAGCCCTGCGCTATGCCGCTCGGCCGGGAAGGCGCACCCGCTGGGATGTGCTTGCGGTGCGGATTTGCGGTTATTGGTGTTTCTGCCATTCCGGCTATCATCGCCGGGTGGCAGCCAACCTTCTTTTCTTGAAAAGACCTTTTGGAGAATTTTCGGATTTCGAGGCCGAGCCCCGGGCAGGGCAGGGGAGACTGGATTTTAAGTTGGAGACTTTCGGTGGCCCTCTGTGGCTTGAAGTCAAAGGGGTGACCTGGGCTCGAGGGAGAACGGCCCTTTTTCCCGACGCCCCTACCGAGCGCGGTCTGCGACACCTTCAAACCTTGAGAAGTTTCCTGCGAGAGGGCCAACGCGCCGGGCTCCTTTTTCTGGTCTTTCGGAAGGAGGCCGAAGAGGTCCGTCCGGCCGAAGAGATTCAGCCAGCCTTTGCCCAAGCCCTCCGGGAGGCCCTTTCGGAAGGGCTTGAAGCCCGGGCCTTCGTCCTCACCTATGACGGCCGAGGAATCTTTTTGGCTCGGGAGATCCCGGTAAGGGCCTAAAAATAGGGTCTTCCCCAGAGGGTCTCCCGCACCTCGGCTAGGGTTTGCGAAGCCACTTCCCGGGCCCGGCGGTTCCCTTCGGTCATGATCTCCTCGAGCAGGCCCTTTCGGGACTCTAGCCTAGCCCGTCTTTCCCGAATAGGACGTAAGGCCTCTAGCACCCGCTCGGCCAGTTCCTGCTTACAGTCCTTACAGCCTAGGAGGGCCCTTTTACAGTCGGCTATGATCTCGGCCAGGCGTTCCGGCGGGGTGTAAAGCCGGATGAGCTGAAAGGCCACACAGCGGTTTTCCGGATCTCCGGGATCGCTTTTACGGGGCCGGGCCGTATCCGTAACCATAGAAAGGACTTTGCGGCGGACCTCCTCTTCGGAATCATTTAAAAAGATGGCGTTGCCGTAGCTTTTGCTCATCTTGCGCCCATCGATTCCCGGAACCTTGGCCGCTTCTTGGGAAAGAAGGGGCTCCGGCAAAGCGAAAAAGTCCTCCCCGTAGAAATAATTGAAACGCCGGGCAATC
The DNA here is from genome assembly GCF_012317585.1 of Thermosulfurimonas marina. Classification (NCBI taxonomy): domain Bacteria; kingdom Pseudomonadati; phylum Thermodesulfobacteriota; class Thermodesulfobacteria; order Thermodesulfobacteriales; family Thermodesulfobacteriaceae; genus Thermosulfurimonas; species Thermosulfurimonas marina. Next base: position 121,732 of record NZ_CP042909.1, on the reverse strand, counting down.
TCCCGGGTGAGTTCCAGATGGGGCAATTGATCCACTCCCACGGGGACCTTGCGGGCCCGGTAGATGAGAATGTCTGCAGCCTGAAGGACCGGATACCCCAGAAAACCGTAAGTGGAAAGGTCCTTGTGCTCGAGATTCTGAAGCATGTCTTTGTAGGTGGGATTGCGCTCCAGCCAGGAGACCGGAACGATCATCCCGAAAAGGAGGTAGAGCTCAGCGTGTTCCTTGATGGCTGATTGGACAAAAAGGACACTCTTTTGAGGATCGAGGCCTACGGAAAGCCACTCCAGGAGAAGTTCCCGGGTGAAATCCGGGATACGTCGCGGATTCTCGTACTCTGTGGTCAGGGCGTGCCAGTCGGCTACGAAGTAAAAACATTCGTATTTTTCCTGAAGTTCAAGCCAGTTGCGCAAGACTCCGTGGAGATGTCCCAGATGGAGAGGACCGGTGGGTCGCATCCCACTTAAGACCCTTTCGCGCATGACTGCTAACCTCCCAGAAGAACGTGTGAGAGTCCGAAGATCAGGGGGAGTATAATTTTCCCCACTACGCCTGTAAAGATGAGAAGGACCAGGAGGAAAAGTCCCACAAATTCGTAGCGCAAGTAAGGGTAGGCTAGGGAAGGGGGAAGGATCCCGGCGAGCACCCGGCTTCCGTCGAGCGGGGGCACGGGAAGGAGATTAAAAAGACCGAGCCCCAGGTTGATCCTCACTCCCAGGACCAGCATGATCTCCAGGCTTCGGGGAAGAAGCGGAGCCAGGGCCCGATAGAGGAGGGCCAGGGCCAGGGCCAGGAGAAAGTTGGCCAGGGGACCGGCCAGCCCTACCCACATCATGTCCCGCCGGGGATGGCGAAAATAATAAGGATTCACCGGGACAGGTCGGGCCCAGCCGATGGCCTGGGTAAAAATGAGAACCAGGGTCCCTAGGGGATCCAGGTGTTTCAAGGGGTTCAAGGTTAGGCGTCCGGCGGCCTTGGCCGTGGGATCCCCCAGGCGCCAGGCCACCCATCCGTGGGCCACTTCGTGAAAGACGATGGCCGCAAGAAGGGGAGGAGCGATAATCAAAAGCCCTAAAAGATCCGGAAACCTCATCTCTCTTGAGCCTCTTTAAGGAGCTGGTGGACCAGATTCAGCTCATCATCCCGGGTTTTGACCCTTCCGTCAAGGCGGGCTAAAAGCAGGGCCTCCAACAGGCGCCCCACCAAGGGGCCCGGAGAAAGGCCCCACTCCTGCAGAAGGTCTTTTCCGGAAAGGAAGGGGCGTATCTTGCGCTGCCGAAGGTGTTCGAGGGCCAAGGCCGTCTTTCCGGTCTCCCAGGCCGCCGCAACCAGGACCTCGGCCGAGAAGGCCCGTAGACGGAGAAAGATCTCCGAGGGAGAAAGCCCGGGGGGCATTTGGGAAAGGGTGCTTCTGGCCCGAGTAAATTCCTCGGCATAACGGTGGGCCTCTTCCGGAGAAAGTCCCAGGCGAGAGGCCTTCTCGGGGTTTCCGTGGGTGAGGGTCAGGATGAGGGCCTTGAGGGCCCTTTCCGGAGAGAGTTCTCCCAGAAGATCCCGGGGGAAGGCCGCCGGAGGGGGTGGAAGTTCCAGGCTGAGCCAGAGACCGGCTTCTTCGAGACACCCCAGGACTTGCCCCGGAGAGGGCTCGGAAAGGAGTCGCGCCAGTTCGGCCCGGATGCGGGCCGGAGTGAGAAGAAGGGGGCTTTCCCGAAGATAGGCCTGGCCCAGGGCTTCCGAGGTCTGGCGGTGGAAGCGCCATCCGAAACGTACCGCGTAACGGGCTCCGCGAAAGATCCGCGTAGGGTCGTCCACGAAGGAATTCCGATGAAGCACCCGCAGGAACCCCGCCCGGAGATCGGCCAGGCCTTCAAAGGGGTCGAGCAATTTTCCTTGCCAAGGGCCAGAGAGCCCTACGGCCAGAGCGTTGGCCGTAAAATCGCGCCGGGAAAGGTCTTCGAGAATTCCTGCCGGGCTCACCTGGGGAAGGGCCGCCGGGGCCGGATAAACCTCCCGGCGAGCCAGGGCCACGTCCACCTCTCCGCCAGCATAGCGGATCTTATAAGTGTTGAAGGGCGTGGGGCCGGTAAGTTTTCCCCGGAGGCTCCGGCTTAGGCGACGGGCCAACGGTCCCGGGTCTCCCTCCACCACCAGGTCCAGGTCCTTGAGGGGACGTCCGAGGAAGAAGTCCCTTACCGGTCCTCCTACGAGATACACGGAAAGCCCTAGGGCCCTTCCGATCTCTCCGGCTAGGAGCAGAACTTCCGCCTTATCCGTAGCTAGGAGCAGCTTTTTGAAGGGAAAGGGTTTAACCGCGGGGGTGATGTCTTTCATGGATGCGCCGGAGGTTCTGGAGGTCCAAGTGGGTGTAGATCTGGGTGGTGGCCAGGCTGGCGTGTCCCAGCATGAGTTGCACGGCCCGGAGATCGGCCCCCCCTTCCAGAAGATGGGTGGCAAAGGAGTGACGGAGCACATGGGGAGAGATAGGGGTCTTAAGGCCGGCCTGGCGGGCGTATTCCCGGATGATTTGCCAGAAGCGCTGTCGGGTGAGGGGGCGTCCCTGCCGATTGAGGAAGACGTAAGGGCTCTCCCGGCCGGAAAGGAGTCGGGGCCGCGCCTCCCGGAGATATCTTTCGAGCCAGTCCCGGGCCACCTCTCCCAGAGGAACCACCCTTTCCCGGGCCCCTTTGCCCGTAACCCGCACGAAACCCACCTCCAGGTTGAGCTGGGCCAGGGTGAGGCCCACCAGTTCCGAGACCCTCAGTCCCGTGGCGTAAAGGGTCTCCAGCATGGCCCGATCCCGGAGCCCCTGAGGGGTGGAAGGGTCCGGGGCGGCGAGCAGGCGCTCTACCTCCTCGGCGGTAAGGACCTTGGGAAGATCCCTTCCGGTCTTAGGCCCCTCTACCAGGAAAAGAGGGTTTTTCTTGACCAGCCCTTCGAGTTCCAGGAAGCGATAAAAGGTCCTCAAGGCCGAAAGCTTGCGAGCTACACTCCGGGGAGAAAGCCCCCGGTGATAAAGCTCTTCCAAAAAAAGACGCACCACCTCCGGACCAATCTCCCGGGGGTCAAGTCCTTTCTGGTGAAGGAAGGTCTCGAAGTCTTGCAGATCCCGAGCATAGGCGGCCAGCGTGTTTTCGGAAAGGCCCTTTTCCAGGGCCAGATGGGAAAGGAAGCCTTCAAGCAGGGTCTTCACGTCCCCATCTCCGAGAGGATTTTTTCGGCACAGGTCTTAATGCGCGGGCTTTCGGAGATCAGGGTAAGGCTGCGCACCTTGGCTATAAAACCCTGCCTCTCCAGGGGTGACTTTTCTCCAGCCTGAGCCTTCAGGTCCTCCAAGGCCTGACACACCAGCTCCTCATCTTCGGCCTCCAGGAGAAGGAGTAGGGTGTTCCAGTCTTCCGGGAGACCGTAATTTTCCACATACTCCCGGGCCACCCGGGTAAAGCGTTTGGTACCGTAAGCATTTTTGAGCTTTTTCAAGGCCTTTTCGTGCTCCGGGGAGCCCTTTTTCCCGGAAAAGAGCTTCTCCACTTCCTTGAGATACTTTCCCTTAAGCCAGCTGGAGCGCTCGATGGTCTTTCCCGGACTTTCTTTTTCCTGCTTTTCCCTTACTCGGGCGTAGCCGCTTCGGTCCCGCCGGCGATCCAGCTCGCGCCAGGAAGGCCGCCGGCGATCGTAAAGCTCGTCGTCATAATCGTCAAAGGCTACACTCATGGCCACCTCCTAAGGCAGTCCACCTGATAGATTTTTTCGGCTGGAAGTTCTATGGCCGTAAGTTTTCCCCCATAGACACAGCCGGTATCTATCCCCAGGCGGTCGGAGAGGATCAGGGGTTCCGGGAAAGGAGTGTGCCCAAAAACGATCTTTTTGGGAAAGGTCCCGGGATAATAATAGAAGCCCTCCCGGATCCAGAGGAGGTCTTCTTCCTCCTGAGCGGAGAGCGGTCGCTCCGGACGCACCCCGGCATGGACAAAAAAATAGTCCTCGGTTTCATAGAAGAGGGGACGTTTTTCCATGAAAATCCGGTATTTTTCCGGGACCTCAAGCCGCCCCTTGCGGAAAAAGTCGCGCAGGGTGCGGTCTCCACCATTGTAAAGGAAGACCTCGGGCTCTATGCCCTGGAGATACCGCAGGAACATCCATTCGTGGTTGCCCATGAGGGCGATGACTCGCTCGGGATACCTTTCACAAAGCTCCATCACCATCTCTAGGGCCCGCCGAGGCTCTGGTCCTCGGTCTATGTAGTCTCCCAAAAAGATCAGGCGATCGCTTTCCCAATCGAGGGGAAGCTTTTCCAGCAGTTTTTTCAGGGCCTCGGCACAGCCGTGAATATCGCCTACGGCAAAAATCCTCATCGTATAAAGGGCCAGCGCGCTCGCCGATCGTCAAGTCTTTTAAGACCCACTTCCTCGGCTATGCGCAGGGCCTCCTCGTACTCCTCCGGCCGAAGTCTCCGGTCCAGGGGAGGATACTTCCACGCGTCTCCGCAAGGATGATATTGATCCATGATGTTTACATAGGTGTTAGGGGAGATCTCCCGGGCAATGAAGGAAAGGACCCCCCGGGTGCCGGAAAGGCCCCCGGGAAGGACCAGGTGTCGCACCAGGAGTCCGCGCACGGCAATCCCGTCACGGATCACCAAGTCTCCCACCTGACGGTGCATTTCTTTGAGGGCCGCCTTGGCCACCTCCGGGTAATTGGTAACTTTGGAAAGCCTCAGAGCCACCTTGGCGTCGGCATATTTGAAATCCGGCATGTAGATGTCTATAAGGCCCTCAAGAAGCCGCAGGGTCTCCACACTCTCGTAACCCCCACAGTTATAGACCAGGGGGAGGCGCAGCCCCTGCTCCGCGGCGATCTTTAAGGCCTCCACGATGAAAGGGACCTGGTGGGTGGGGGTCACCAGATTGATATTGTGACACCCCCGGGCCTGGAGGAGGAGCATGATCCGGGCCAGTTCCTCTACGGAGATCTCCTCCCCCTCTCCGAGGTGGCTTATTTCCCAGTTCTGGCAGTAGACGCAGGCCATATTACAGTAGGTAAAAAAGATGGTCCCTGAGCCTCCGAAGCCCACCAGCGGGGCCTCCTCTCCAAAATGAGGACCGAAACTGGAGACCATGGGACGGTCTCCCACCCGACAGATCCCCCTTTCCCCACCCAGGCGGTCCACTCCGCATTCGTTAGGACAGAGCCGGCAGGGGCTCAAGCGATCGTAAAGGGCCCGGATACGCTCTTCGATTTCTCCGGAATCTACCAGTTTGAGATAAGAGGGCTCAAACACCTAAAAACTCCGCCCAGTGCCGGATTTCCGGAGGGGCCTTAAGGGCACGCTTGAGTTTAAGATAGCAACCGGTACAGGCCGTGGCAAGGGTAAGGGGTCTAATTTCCGCAAGGGCCTTCCGGAAGGGCCGGGGAAGCTCGGCGCGGAGGAGCTCTTCGGGGCTTGCGGCTCCGCAACAGGCCGAAATTTGGGGAAGGTCCGGAACCGCCAGCGGCTCCTCCATATGACAGGGAAGATGCAGGGCCCCGGCAGAAGGGCCCCTTAAAAGGGGCCGGTTGTCGGAGACAAATTGCCAGGCTTCGGTCACTCTTTGGGAGAGTTTTTCGGCGGTTTCCTCCAGCTCGGTATCCGCAAAAAGGAGGGGATAGAGTTTCTTGAGGGTCCAGAAGCAGGAGGCACAGAGGGTGACCAGAGGCCCGGGGATATCTTTAAGGGCCTCTAAGGTCTTGCGCGCCCGGAAGAAAAAGGTCTCTAGTCCCCCCAGGGAAAGATAGGGCAGTCCGCAGCAGAGGGCCGGACTGATTCCCGGCGAAAATCCCCGGCCTTCAAGGAAGGTCTGATAGCGGGCCAAGGCCTCCGGATAGAGAAAGGCAGCCCCGCAGGAGAGAAAGAGGACAGGGTCTCCCGGTCGGGGGAAAAAGCGGGAGGGTGAGGGAAGGGAAAGGAAAGACAGGAGTTTTCCCAGAAGGGGAAAGCCTTTTTCCTCCAAGGCCACGGTCCGGGCCAGAGGGACCTCGTTGGGGCAGATCCTTTCACATCTTCCGCAGCGCAGGCAGCGTTTAAGGGATTTCCGGTCCGGGAGCCCGGCCTCCAATAGGGCTACCCGGCCTCGGGGAGAAAATCTTTCCAGCCGGGTTTCCAGATAGGTGGGGCAGACGGAAAGACAGCGTCCGCAGCGACTGCAGAGGGAAAGCTCAGGCTTTTTCATCCTGGGAGACGAACTGATCCAGCCACCAGGAGGCCCAGTCGGTCTCCAGCAGGGCCTCTGCCAGCCGGCGGCCTTCTTCGGTTTTGAGTCTTCTTTTGGCGTAGGCCAGCCAGCGCGGAGCGTAGGGGTTTCCCAGGTCTCGCTGTTCCTTGAGCATGACCATGAGGTCCAGTTGATCGGCATCGTGGGCCAGACGGGCCTCAAGGCTCTCCTGGGCCAGGTATTCCTCGATCAGGGCCAGGGCTTCCTTTTCAAAAGGAAGGCCGGAGAGGGCCTCTCTGAAGGCCCGGACCTCGTCCACTTGATCGTAAAGCTTGTTTACTGAATTGAGGTCTCCGATACGGGCCTCCGCTAGGTCATGGAGGATGGCCATACGGATGACCTTATCCGAGTTGGCCTCCGGGACCAGGCTGGCCAAGAGCCAGGCGCAGAAGACCACCCCGAAGCTATGCTCCGCCACGCTTTCGGAGCCTGTACCCAGATAGGCATAACCCGTACGCTTGAGGCGTTTGAGCATGGCGGCTTCAAAGAGGGCTTTAGCCAGACGGTGATAGGCACCCATGGTCTTCCCTCTTTAACTCCCTTTCCCACTTTGACAAGCCCTCCTTCAAAAATTAGGATCCGATCCTATTTTTGAAGAGCCTTTCAAGGAGGCAAAAAGGGCCTATTTAGCCCTAAACTAAGGTTTATTCCGCATAGACTAAAAAGAAAATGGGATCCGATCCTATTTTTTGAGGGGGCGGAGGAAGTAGGGGTGGGCGGAGGGGGCTTGGGAGAGGGCCCCTCCGAAGGCCCAGGCCTGGGACTCGAAAAGGTCTCGGAAATCCGGGCCCAGGCCTCCCAAGACCTCCAAAGCCAGGCTGTTGGCCGAAGGCCAGGCCCGATCCAGGCTTTCCTTAGGACGAACAAAAAGAAGATCCGTTTCCTCACAGGAAAAGAAACCACCGCTTTCCGGATCCCAGAACCGCCTGTGGGAAAGCTCCATCAGGGCTCGGGCCTCTCCCAGATAAGAGTCTTCCCTGGTGATTTCGTAAAGGACAAGGGCGGCCCGGGCCAGACGTACGTAGTCTTCAAGGTGTCCGGGATGGCCCCGGCGCCCCTCAAAGAGGACCCGCGAGAGGCTCTCCGGGCCCCAAAAGACTTCCCGAAGTCTCCGGTAAAGATCTCGGGCCCGAGAAAGGATTTCCGGGGCCTCAAGCTCTTGGCCTATGCGGGCCAGAGCGGCGACGGCCAAGGCGTTTTCTCCACAGAGGATCTTGGTATCCACCCGGGGTCGGGGACGCCTTTGCCTGTATTCTCGAAGGGCCTTTTTGATGGGCTCGAGGTCTTTTTGAGGGAATTCCCTTAACTGGGGAAGGGAGGGCTCGGAGCGGAGGCCAAAGGTTTCCACCAGGAGAGGACCTTTTTCAGGAAGGGCGGAAAGGATCTCCGGGGCGCGAAAAAGATAGTAAGCCCCTTCTCCTTCCGGGCTTTCGGCGTCCTGAGCCGTGTAAAAAAGACCCTCCGGGGAGGAAAGTTCTCCAAAGAGGTAGTCCAGGGTCTCCCGGGCTACGGTCTCGAAGAAAGGATTTTCGAAGAGCCGGGAGGCCTCGGCGTAAATTTCGGCCAGCTGCACCTGATCGTAGAGCATCTTCTCGTAATGCGGGTTCTGCCAGGCCCGATCTGTGGTGTAGCGGAAAAAGCCCCCTCCCACATGGTCGTAAAGCCCGTAAAGGGACATGGCCTCAAGGGTTTTGGTCAGCATGGCCCGGGCCTCCGGGGAACTCTCCCGAGCCAGATCCAGAAGAAAATAAAGCACCGGGGCACTGGGGAACTTGGCCCCTTTCCCGAAGCCTCCGTATTGGGGATCGAAACTTTCCTTGAGTTCGTGAAGGGCTCTGGCGGTAAGGCCTTCAGGTTCCACCTCCCCCGGAAGATTCCGCAAGGCCCTCCGGGTAAGGGCGGCCACCTCCCGAGCCGCCTCCTCAAGCCTCTGAGGGCACTCCCGCCAGAGGCGAGCTATCTTTTCCACCAGATCCAGAAAGATCGGCCGCGGGGCATAGGTGAGAAAATAAAAGGGGAGTCCTTCCGGGGTGGCGAAAAGATTGAGGGGCCAGCCCCCGGAGCCGTGAACCAGGGTGCAGGCCGTAAGATAAACCTCGTCTACCGCAGGATCAAGCTCCCGGTCTACCTTGACCGGGACAAAGTAGCGGTTTAAGGCCTCCCCCACCTCCTCGGAAACAAAATTTTCCCGGGACATCTCGTGACACCAGTGGCAGGTGGCGTAGCCGATGGAGATAAAAAGGGGCTTTCCTTCCTTTTGGGCCCGCAAAAAGGCCTCCTGGCCCCAGGGATACCATTCTACCGGCTGGGAGGCATGGTCCCGGAGATAAGGAGAAAGGGCTTTTCGCAGACGATAACCTTTTTCCATTAAAAACTATCTTAATTCCTTTCTTGCCAGGAGCCAATCCTTTATGGTATGAGGAAAAACATCTAAGGCGAAGACATTCTGGTTGGGGAGGAAAGGATGAAGCCCAATGCGGCCGATTATTACGCGCGGGAAGATCTGGAGGCTCTTCAACTCCGGCGGTTGAAGGAGACGGTAGCCCGGGTCTATCATCTGGTCACCTTTTATCGGCACAAATTCGAGGAGGCCGGAATCAAGCCCGAGGACATACGCTCTCTGGAAGATCTGAGGCGCCTTCCCTTTACCGTAAAGCAGGATCTCCGGGATCACTATCCTTTCGGGCTGCTGGCGGTGCCTCTGGAGCAGGTGGTGCGTATCCATTCCTCCTCCGGAACCACGGGAAAGCCCACGGTGGTGGCCTATACCGAGCACGACATGCGGGTCTGGACCGAGGTCATGATGCGCACCCTGCTTATGGGCCGGGTGGGTCCCGGAGATGTGGTGCACAACGCCTACGGTTACGGGCTTTTTACCGGGGGACTCGGCTTTCACTACGGGGCAGAGGCCCTGGGAGCGGCCGTAGTCCCCTCCAGTGTGGGCTTTACCAAGCGACAGCTCATGCTTATGCGCGACTTTAGGGCCACCGTCCTCTGCTGCACCCCTTCTTATGCCCTGCATTTGGCCGAGGTAGCCCAGGAAGAGGGGCTGGACCCCCAGAAGGATTTTCGTCTCCGAGCAGGGTTCTTCGGGGCCGAGCCGGCCTCCCCCGGCCTGCGTCAGGCGGTCTCCGAGGTGTGGGGCCTCAAATATTTTGAATGTTATGGCCTTTCGGAGATTATCGGGCCCGGAGTGGCCGCCTCCTGCGAATACGGAGAACTCCACATCTTTGAGGATCATTTTCTCCCGGAGATCATCCATCCGGAGACCGGGGAGGTGCTTCCTGAAGGGGAGGAGGGAGAGCTGGTCTTTACCACCCTCACCAAGCAGGCTCTGCCTCTCATTCGCTATCGGACCCGGGATATTTCCCGACTCTACCGCGAACCTTGCCGTTGCGGACGTACCATCCTGCGCATGGGTAGGGTGGTGGGACGCACCGACGATATGCTCATTGTCTCCGGAGTAAATGTCTTCCCTTCCCAGGTGGAGCACGTACTCACCAAGGTGGAAGGCCTTACTCCCAATTACGTGATCGTGGTGGACAAGAAGGGGGTACTTGATGTGCTGGAGGTTTGGGTGGAGGTGGACGAGCGGATCTTCACCGGGGACCTGGGATCTCTGGAAAACCTAAAACACAAACTGGAAGAAGAGTTGGCCAACCACCTCTTCCTGCGGGCCCGGGTCAAGCTGGTGGAGCCCAAGACCCTAGAGCGCTCCATGGGTAAGGCCAAGCGGGTGATTGATCGGAGGGAACTTGAAGAAAAACTGGGGAGGTAAAAACCCATGCGTAGTCAATACGCCATAAAACAGCTTTCCGTTTTTCTAGAAAACCGCAAGGGTCGCCTCAAAGAACTTACGGAAATTCTCTATCAGGCAGGGGTAAACATCCGGGCCCTGGCCCTGGCCGAGAGCGCGGAGTTCGGAATCCTGCGCCTGGTGGTGGACAATCCGGAAAAGGCCCGCAGTGTCCTTTCCAAGGCCGGCTTTACCGTAAAGGAACAGGAAGTCTTCGCCGTGGAAGTGGAGGATCGCCCCGGAGGCTTTTATCAGGTGGTAAAACTCTTGGCCGAAGCGGATATCAATATCGACTATACTTATGCCTTTGTGGGGGGAGGGGAGAAGGCCATCCTTATTTTCAAGGTGCCGGACGAAGATCTGGAACGGGCCATGGAGGTGGTGGCCCGGGGAGGGATCCGGCTGGTGGAACCCATCTTTTTCTATTCCTCTTAAGGCTTCTGCCCGATCAGCTTCAGGAATTCCTCCTCGTTGATCATCTTGAGCCCCAGGGCTCGGGCTCGATCGTACTTGGAGCCCGGGTTCTCCCCCACCACTACATAGTCCACGTTCCGGGAAACCGAAGAGGCTACCCGGCCTCCCAGGGCTTGCACGCGCCGTTTGGCTTCCTCCCGGGTCATACTCTTCAAGGCCCCGGTGAAGACGAAGGTTTTGCCCTCCAAGGGTTTTTCGGCCGGGGCCTCTTCGGCCTCCTCTTCGAAGGTAATTCCAGCCTGAAGGAGCTTTTCCAGGGTCTTGAGATTCCTCTCGTTGCGGAACCACTCCCAGACCGAACGAGCCGCCTCTGGGCCGATCCCCGGGACACTTAGAAGATCGGCCATAGAAGCCTTTTTGATGGCCTCCAGGCTCTTGAAGTGCTTGGCCAGGAGTTGGGCGGCCACTTCTCCCACATGCCGGATGCCCAGGGCGTAGAGAAAGCGGGCCAAGGTGGTCTTTTTAGAACGCTGAATAGCCTCGTAAAGGTTGCGGGCCTTTTTCAGGGCAAAGCCCGGAAGCTGCAAGAGGTCTTCCACTTTGAGATAATAGAGATCCCCCACATCCTGGACCAGACCGCGGTCCACCAGGGCCTCGGCCACCTTGGTGCCCAGCCCTTCGATATCCATGGCCCCCCGGCTGGCAAAGTGTAAGATATGGCGGACGAGCTGGCCGTAACAGCCCCGGTTGGGGCAGCGCCAGACCGCCTCTCCAGGCTTGCGCACCAGCTTGGTTCCACAGACCGGACAGACCTCCGGCATCTTGAAGGGTTTTTCGTTTCCGGTCCGGCGTTCCTTGATGACCATGACAATCTCGGGAATGACCTCGCCGGCCCGCTGCACCAGGACCCAGTCTCCAATACGCACGTCCTTGCGCCGGATCTCGTCCTCGTTATGGAGGGTGGCCCGGGAGACGATCACCCCGCCCACCTGCACGGGCTTGAGGATGGCCACCGGGGTTACCGCCCCGGTACGCCCTACCTGGACAATAATATCCAGCACCTGGGTGGTCACCTGAGTGGGGGGGAACTTATAGGCCAGGGCGTAGCGGGGGCTGCGGGCCTTGGTCCCCAGCTTTTCCCAGAGGGAAAGATCGTTGACTTTGATCACGATACCGTCGATCTCATAGGGAAGGCTTTCCCGGATCTTTTCCATCTCGTGGTGATAAGCGATGGCCTCCCGAATGTTTTTGACCAGCCGTACATAGGGGTTGACCTTGAGCCCCCATTTAGGAAGGGTCTGCAGAATCTCCCACTGGGTCTTGAATTCGTAACCCTCCACCCGACCTACGCCGTAAAAGTAAATGTCCAGCGGGCGCTGAGCCGTCACATTGGGGTCGAGCTGGCGCAGGGAGCCTGCGGCTGCGTTGCGAGGGTTGGCGAAAGGAGGCTCTCCCCGGGAAAGCCTTTCTTCGTTAAGCTTTTTAAAGTCCTCTTTTTTCATGAAGACCTCCCCCCGGGCCTCGAGAAGCCGCGGGATGGGGAGCCCGTCGGTGGAAAAAAGCCTCAAGGGGATGCTCTTGATGGTCTTGAGGTTGTTGGTCACATCCTCTCCCTGGTAGCCGTCGCCCCGAGTGGAGCCCACGGTGAATTTTCCGTCCTCATAGACCAGCTCTACCGCAAGCCCGTCCATTTTAGGCTCTACGGTGTACTCGATATCCTGATCTTCCGGAAGATTGAGAAATCGTTTCACCCGCCGGTCGAAATCCAGGACCTCTTCCTCACTGAAGGCGTCGTCCAGGGAAAGCATGGGGATGGCGTGGGGCACCGTTCGGAACTCTTTGGCCGGAGGATAACCCACCCGCTGGGTGGGAGAGTCCGGGGTGACCAGCTCCGGATATTTCGCTTCCAGTTCTTTGAGCTCTCGCATGAGGGCATCATATTCCGCATCCGAAATGACCGGGGAATCCAGTACGTAGTAGCGATAATTGTGGTATTCTATCTCTTCCCGAAGCTTTTTGACCCTTTCGATGACCTCCGGCGGGATCTCTCGTTTTTCGGCCATAGCCCCCCTCCCTTTGTAGCTCCTCGACTAAATTATAAGTCTTTTTCGGGCCGAAGAACCTCTAAAGATAAAACCAGGGGCATACCGTTACCCCTTCCCGCTCCAGGGACCTTTCGCCGGCGTAAATGAAGAGGCTCCGGGGGACTTTTCTTCCGGCCAGTTTGCAGTAATAGAGAAGGTTTCGGAGATGTTCCCGGGTTATGGTTTGAGAGTATTTGACCTCCGCCGGAAGAAGCCTTGTTCCCAAATCCAGGAGAAAGTCCACCTCATGTCCTGTTCGGTCGCGCCAGAAATAAAGGGGAGGCTCTTCTCCCCGATGGGCAAAAGCCTTATACAGTTCGGCAAAGACAAAATTTTCAAAAATAGCTCCTCGGAGGGGATGGAGGTGGAGATCCTCCGGAGTCCGGATCCCCAGGAGATAACAGAGCAGTCCGGTGTCGTAAAAATAGAGTTTGGGAGACTTGATAAGCCTTTTAGAAAAATTCTCGTGGTGGGGAGGGAGGAGATAGACTACGAAGGCGGCCTGGAGTACCGAAAGCCACCTGCGGGCGGTGGTGTGAGAAATCCCGGCCTCCGAGGCCAGGGAAGAGAGGTTCAGGATTTGTCCGGCTCGACCGGCACAAAGGCGCACGAACTTCTGAAAGGCCTCGAGGTTTCCCAGGTTGAGGAGTTCGCGCACGTCTCGTTCCACATAGGCCACATAATAGGAGGCCAGCCATTGCCGGGCCGGGACTTCCCGGACATGCACCGGTGGATAAAACCCTTTAAAAAGGATTTCTTCCAAGGAAAAGGGGGGAGCGGAGAGCTTTAGGGCTTCTTTTCCTAGGTTTTCTGGATCAAGGGGTGGCAACTCTCGAAGTTCGCGAAGACTGAAGGGCAGAAGGGTCAAAAAAACGGTCCTTCCGGCCAGGCTTTGCGTAATATTTTTCAGAAGCTGGAAGCGGCCCGAACCGGTAAAAACAAAACGTCCCGGAGAGGGATCTTCATCCAAGAGGGGTTGAAGATAGGAAAGGAGCTCCGGGACCCTCTGAACCTCATCAAAGATCACCTTTTCAGGATAAAGGGCCAGGAATCCCCGGGGATCCTCCCGGGCAAAGGTCCGATTTTCGGGATCTTCCAGGTTGACATAAGTATAATCTGGAAGGGTCTTGCGGACCAAAGTGGTCTTTCCAGACTGGCGCGGACCGATGACCGTGACCGAAGGGAAATATTTTAAGGATTCCCGTAACTTTTCTTCCAAAAAACGCCTTTTAAAAGGATAGGATTCCGGGACCATTTGGACTATTTGAACATATTATATTCAATCTGTCAAATAATGAAATTTTGATGCTTCCGGGGGTGGTCCAACCGTGGTAGCTTGGGGCGCTGAGGGATACGGTGAATAGGGTCATCTTTTCTCTTTTATGTCTGGCCAGTTTTTTGGGGGAGCTTCGCTCCCGGAGGCGGAGGCTTTTCTGGAAAAAGACCGGGCGAGGGCTTCCTCGAGGAGGGCCTTCCTCCGTATGGTTCCATACCCTTTCGGTGGGAGAGGTGTCCGGAGCCGGGGCCCTGGCCCTGGCGGTCAAGGAACAGTTCCCCCACTTGCGGGTAGTGCTTACCGTGGCTACTTCTGCGGGCTACGAGGCGGCCCGGGAGCGGTTGGGAGGACGCCTGGAGGTCTATCCCGGGCCTCTTCTCTGTTCGCGGGTCCTTGAGCGTTATTTTCAGGCCCTCTCTCCTCGACTTTTCGTGCTGGTGGAAAGCGACCTCTGGCCCAACTTTCTTTACTATCTAAGGGACAAGGGGGTGCCCCTTCTCTTGGTCAACGCCGCCCTTTCGGAGCGCTCCCGCCGGCGTCTGGCGCGCCTGCCGCGTCTGGCTCGCTGGCTTTACCGGCCTTTCAGGGTTCTGGCCGCGGCCAGCCCTGAGGACCAGGCTCGCCTGAGCAGTCTCCTTCCGGAGGCCTCTGTTCTTTACCTGGGAAACCTAAAATACGATTTTCCGCCCCCGAGGGCGGAGGAGGTGGAGGGCCTGAGGCAGGAACTTTCCCCTTATCTCCGCCCTCCAACAGTAGTGGCCGGCTCCACCCATCCCGGGGAAGAGATCCTTCTTCTTGAGGCCTTTCGCCTTTTAGGCCGGGGCACTCTTATCCTCTGTCCTCGGCATCCCGAAAGGGCCGAAGAGCTCTTGGCCCTGGCCCGGGCCGCCGGGTTTTCGGCGGCCCGGCGTTCTCGTCCCTTTCCGGCCCCGGTTATAGTGGTGGATACTTTGGGAGAGTTGCGGGCCCTTTACGGCTTGGCCGAGGTGGCTTTAGTGGGGGGGACCCTGGTTCCGGTGGGCGGACACAACCTCCTTGAGCCTGCAGCCTTAGGGGTTCCGTTGGTCTTCGGGCCCTATGTAGAGAGTGTGGCCTCGGTGGCTCGGGAGCTTGTGGCCTCCGGGGGCGGTCTTCCGGCCCCTCCAGAACCTGCAGCCCTGGCCCGGGCCCTAGAGAAGGCGCTTTCCGAAAGACAGTCCCGGGGAGAGGCCGCCCGAGCGGTCTATCAAACCCATCAGGGAGCCGTAGAACGTTACCTGAGACTCTTTGCCCAATTTTTGTAAGGAGGAAGGGATGTCCGAAAAAGAGGCTTTGAGGATTGCGGAGTTTATGCGCCAGCACGATCAGGTAGCCGTCTGGCTGGGGGTGGAGATCCTGGAGGTCCGGCCGGGGTATGCCCGCCTGGCCATGACCGTGCGGGAGGATATGCTGAACGCCGCCGGAGTGTGTCAGGGAGGGGTGACCTTTTCTCTGGCCGATTTTGCCTTCGCTGTGGCCGCAAACAGCCACGGGCGTGTGGCCCTGGCGGTTTCGGCTCAGATCTATTATCCGTCTGCGGCTCGACTTGGCGATCGGCTGGTGGCCGAAGCCCGGGAGATCAATCTTACCGAAAAGGCCGGTATCTATGAAGTGGAGGTCCGGCGGGAGGAGGGTCCCCTGGTGGCCTTCTTCACCGGGCAGGTGGTCCGGAGGCCGGATTCCTTCCCCCTTCCTTAAGGGTGTCGTACGGCCAAGGCCAAAAAGCGGTCTCCTTCCCGAAAAAGGAGCCGCTTTCTTTCCAGGTCTTCCAGAAAGGACCGGAGTCTTTCGGCTGGAAGGTGGGAGAAGCGACTTTGTAGGGCCTCGAAAGGGCGGGGTTCGGTGAGGAAAAGATAGATCTCTCGGGAGGGGCCGCGCAGGCGATGGTGCAGAACGCGTCCCTGGGGAAGGACCTGGCGCAGGAGGAGGAAATCCCCTCCCTCCCGGTAGGTGAGAAGGGGCCCGTGCCTGGCCCGCAATTCTTCCCAGGTCTTCTTCCAGGCCCGGACCTTCTCGACCACCGGACGCCAGAGGGCCAGTTGCCGGCGCCGATCTCCCTCATAACCCAGGGCCAGCACCCGGAGACTTTTCAGGATCTCCGAAGGAAAGAGATACCGGTAGTATGGGTGGGGATAGATCCGACGTAGTCCAAAATCCTGGGGCCTTTGGGCTACCGGACTTCCGTAGCCTAGCCAGAAGGAGACCGTGGTGAGGGGGCGGAAGGGAAAGACATAGTCCAGATTTCTCAGGGTCTCTTCCACCTCTTCGGGGGTAGAACCCGGAAAGTGGCAGATGAGATTGGCCGAAAGCTCCAGGCCGGCTTCTTCGCAGTGTCTCATGGCCGCCACATTGTCTATGGCCGTGGTGCCCTTGCCTAAGCGCTTGAGGAGGCTGGTGGAAAGGGCCTCCACCCCGATCTGTACCCAATAAAGGCCCCCACGGCGCATACGTCGGTATTCCTCGGCGGTGTATATGGCCCGCAATTCGGCAAAGATGCGGTAATCTCGTCCGTCTTTGGCCAGCTCTTCAAAGAGGGTCAGAGCCTGACGACGGTCCAGACAGTTGTCCATAAAGGCCAGATCCAGGAGCCCGGCCCGGGCGTGCCGCCGAATATCGGAAAGGACCGCCGCCAGGGGACGCAGGCGGTAGCCGCACCACTGAAGATTCAGATTGCAGAAGTGGCACTTTCCCCACCAGCACCCCCGGGAGGCCTCAAGAGGGATCACCGGGAAAAATCGGGCCTCCGGAGGAAGATTCTGCAGTTCCGCAAAATAGTCATCGTAAACGGGAGAGGGGATCTCCTCCGGGGAAAGTTCTTCCTGACCTTCCCCCACCACCTTTCCCCCCCGGCGCAGGAAGATCCCCGGTCCTTCCGGGGAGCGTCCCGCAGAAAGGGCGGCCAGAAGACGGGCCAGGGGCCTTTCTCCTTCCCCCTGGATCACAAAATCCAGAAATTCGAAGTTTTCGAGGAGAGAACGGCCCAGGTTCCCCGCACAAAGGGCCCCTCCCAGGACGATCCTCAGATGGGGAAAGTATTCCTTGAGAAGACGGGCCGCCCAGAGAGAAAGGGTAAGCTGGTTGAGACAGACGGAAAAACCCACTACTTGATATTCCTTCCAGGGGATAGCCAGGAGGTATTCCCTAAGGGTTTCTTCAAGAAGGCCAAGACCCTCGTTATAGTTTAGGGAAAGGCCCTCCTTCCGGGCCAGGCGTCTGAAGAGTCTTTCGGCCTCCTTTTGCTTTTCAGGAAAGAGAAGCCCTGCCCCCAGGGCTTCACAGAGCCAGGAGGAGTCACAGAGTGCGTGATAGACCTCGTAGCCCAGGTGATAGGCTACCTGCAGGTAAGGATAGAAGGTGCGGACCTCGATCCCAGAAATCCTGCGGAGATAGCCCTTGAGGACCCCCAGCTGGATGGCCGGGCGGTTAAAAAGTGGCCAGGGAAGGGCGATGAGGGCTACTTTCATCGGCGAAACCCCTTGTTTCCCCAAAGGAGATGACCTATGTTAGGCTAAGTATAAAGGAGGAGGGCTATGGCCGAAAGAAGGGAACTTTCTCCGCAGGAGTTACGGCTTACGGTACGTCCGGAAGAACTGGGGGTAAAGTCTTCGGAGGATCTATTGACCGAGGAACCGGCCCCCATCATGGCCCAGGAGCGGGCTATTTCGGCCCTTTCTCTGGGGCTGCGTCTGGAAGACCCCGATGTGCATATCTATGTGGCTGGAGAGGTGGAACAGGGGGTGACCTATCTCACCCGGGTCCTTACCGAGGAGGAGGCCCGACGCCGGCCCCGGCCTTCGGACTGGTGCTATGTCTACAATTTTGAGGACCCGGATCGGCCCCTTCCCCTGGAGCTTCCTGCAGGCCGGGGGCGGGAATTCAAGAAGGATATGGAAAATCTCATTCGGATCCTGCGGGAGCGCCTGCCCGAGGCCTTTGAGGATGAACGTTACGTCCAGAAAAAAGAGGCCATCCTCAAAGAATTCAATAAACAGCGGGCCCAGATCTTTGAGGCCCTAGAGCAGAAGGTCAAGGCCGAGGGATTCATCCTCAATGTGGAGCCCATGGGAATGATGATCATCCCGGCCAAACCCGACGGCACCCCCATGACTCCGCAGGACGTCCAAAACCTCCCCGAGGAGGAGAAGGAACGCCTCAAGGCCAAGAGCCGGGAGCTCCAGCAGGAGATGAACGCTACCGTGCGGCAGATTCAAAAGCTGGAGAAGGATCTCCATGAGGCCCTGAAAAATCTCGACCGGGAAGTGGCCTCCCAGGTCATTGAGACCCATCTCCAGGACCTCCGGCACAAGTACGCGGCCTATACTCCGGTGGTGGAGTATCTGGAGGCCGTGGCCCGGGACATCCTGGAACACCTAGACGAATTTCGTCAGGCCCAGGCCGGACCTCAGCCTCCCTTCTCCATGCCCATGCCCCCGCGGGAGCCCATCTTCCTGCGCTACGAGGTCAACCTCTTTGTGGATCATTCCGAGACCCAGGGGGCCCCGGTGGTCTTCGAGTCCAATCCCACCTATCCCCGGCTTTTCGGGGCCATTGAGCGTAAGGCCCAGTTTGGGGCCCTTCTTACCGATTTCACCATGCTTCGGGCCGGAAGTCTTCACCGGGCCAATGACGGATTTCTTATTGTCCGAGCCCTGGACCTCTTGCGAAACTTTTACTGTTGGGAAACTCTCAAGCGCATCATCAAGAGCCGCAAGATCTTCCTGGAGGATCTCGGGGAACAGTTGGGGCTCTTTACCACCAAGACTCTGCGTCCCAAACCCATCCCTTTTCGAGCCAAGGTCATTCTCATCGGAGATCTCTTTCTCTATCACCTCCTTTACACCTATGACGAGGGTTTTCGGGAACTTTTCAAGATTAAGGCCCCGCTTGAGGAGTGGGTGGATCGCACCGAGGAACGCACCCGGGAATTTCTACGTACGGTGGCCCTTATGGTCAAACGCAAAGGGCTTCTTCCGGTCTCGGCCGACGGACTGGCCTGGCTGGTAGAGTATTCCTGCGAGCTTGCGGGCCGCAAGGACAAACTTACCCTTAAACTTCCGGAGATCTTTGATACCCTCCGGGAGGCAGACTTCTGGGCCCGGCAAGCTGGCTCCCTCTATATCACCGCCGAACACCTGGAAAAGGCCAAGGAAGAAAGACGGCGTCGGCTCTCCCTTCTCGAGGACCGCATCCAGGAGTTCATTCTTAAGGATCTCATCCGGATCCGGACCACGGGAGAGGAGGTGGGAAGCATTAACGGTCTTTCCGTTTACGATCTGGGGGATTACCGCTTCGGCCGCCCCACGCGCATCACGGTCAATGTCTCTCTGGGCAAGGAAGGGGTGATCAATATCGAAAGAGAGGCCGAACTTTCGGGAAAGATCCACACCAAGGGCGTGATGATTCTTTCGGGTTTTCTCCGGGAACGCTTCGTGCAGGACAAACCCCTTACCCTTTCGGCCACCCTGTGTTTCGAGCAGAGCTACGGCATGGTGGAGGGGGATTCGGCCTCCAGTGCGGAACTCTTTGCTCTTCTTTCGGCCCTCTCCGGGGTACCCATCAAACAGGGCATTGCGGTTACCGGTTCCGTAAGTCAGAAAGGGGAGATCCAGCCGGTGGGGGGAGTGAACGAAAAGATCGAGGGCTTTTTCCGGGTCTGTGCCGAGCGGGGGCTCACCGGGCAGCAGGGGGTTATCATCCCCGAGGCCAACGTAGACGACCTCATGTTACCGAAAGAAGTGGTGGAGGCCGTGGAAAAGGACCTCTTTCACATCTGGCCCATCCGCCGGGTGGAAGAAGGAATAGAGATCCTTACCGGAAGGCCCGCCGGGGAGCCCGGCCCGGACGGCCGCTACCCGGAGGGTACGGTCTTTTATCTGGTGGACCAGCGCCTGCGGGAGCTGGCCGAACGGGCCCGGGAATTTGCCAAGGAAAAGGAAAAAAGCTAGACCTACTCTCCCAGCTTGGGGGTTTTGCCCTTGTGCCAGGCGTAGACAATGGGGCTGGCCACAAAAACCGAACTGTAAGTCCCTACGATCACCCCCAGGAAAAGGGCCAGGGCAAAGTCCCTCAGGACCACCCCTCCGAAAAGGAGAATGGCCAGAATGGCCAGGAGGGTGGTCAGGCTGGTGATAATGGTCCGGGCCAGCATCTCGTTTACACTACGATTGATGATTCCATGAAAAGGCGTTCTTTCGCCGAGTTTGCGGATGTTTTCCCGGATGCGGTCGAAGATAACCACGGTATCGGTGAGGGAGTATCCCGCTAGCGTAAGGAGCGCGGTCACCAGAAGGAGGGAGATCTCCCGGTTCAGAAGATAAAAGATTCCCAGCACCGCCAGCACATCGTGAAAGGTGGCCGCAGCTGCGGCTACCCCGAAGCTGAGCTTGAAGCGGAAGGCCAGATAGAGGATGAAACCGGCCAGAGAGATCAGGATGGCGACTATGGCCTTGCGTTTGAGTTCCCGGCTGATGGCGGACCCGATTTCCTCCTTGCCCACCAGTTTGAAACCGGCCTGAGGGAATTTGGAAGAAAGGATCTGGGAAATGGTCTTCTCCGTGGCCCCTACGGTTTCGGACTTCTTCCGGACCCGCACCAGGAGGAGATTTTGTCCTTTGACGTCCTGGAGCTGGACCTTGAGGCCGGCCTCGGAAAGGGCCTGGCGCACTTCGTCCAGCTTGAAGGGTTTTTCGGCCTTATAGTAGGCCAAAAGCCCTCCGGCGAAATCCACCCCCAGGTTGGCCGCGCCCCTGGAGATCTGGACGAAGGCTACCAGCCCCAGTAGCACCAACACCCCGGAAAGAGCAAAGCAAAAGCGCCGCACCCCCATGAAATCGAGGTTAGGCTGGCCCACGATCTGGAGGAAGTTGAGGGAGGGCACCCGTCCCCGGCTGATAAGGGCATCGTAGACCAGGCGGGTGCCAAAGATGGCGGTAAAGAGATTGATTACGATACCGGCCGAAAGGGTTACGGCAAAACCCTTGATGGGCCCGGTTCCGAAAAGAAAGAGGGCCAGGGCCGTAATGAGGGTGGTTACGTGGGCGTCCACAATGGTCCAGAAGGCCCGATCGTAGCCGGCATTGATAGCCCCCCGCGGGGGACGTCCCAGGAGGAGTTCCTCACGCATACGTTCGAAGATGAGGACATTGGAGTCCACGCCCATGCCCATGGTGAGGATAATTCCGGCAATGCCCGGGAGGGTAAGGGTGGCCCGAAAGAGGCTCAGGACCGCAAGGAGGTAGAGCACGTTGAGGATGAGGGCTACGTCCGCCACCAGTCCCGAAAATCGGTAATAGATGATCATGAAAAGGAGAACCGCCGCCCCGCCGATGAGGCTGGCCATCAGGCCCCGCCGGATGGAATCCCGGCCCAAGGTGGGCCCCACGGTGATATTCTGGATAACCTTCACCGGGGCGGGAAGGGCTCCGGCCCGCAGGACGATGGCCAGGTCCGAGGCCTCCTCGTAAGTAAAGCCTCCGGTAATCTGGGCCTGACCGCCCGGGATGCGTTCCCGAATTACCGGAGCCGAACGCACCACGTTATCCAACACGATGGCCAACCGCCGTCCCACGTTCTCCGCGGTTACCCGCTCAAAGATCCGAGCCCCCCTGGAATTCAAGGTCAGGGAGACATAAGGCTCGTTGTAAGGCCCTCCAATGCGTACATGAGCGGTCTTGACCATATCTCCGGTAAGAAGGGCTCGTCTTTTGAGGATAATAAGGCGTTTTATGGTCCGTCCCGTCTCTCGGTCACGAGTCACCCAGAAATAGACCTCGTCTCCGGGAGGAAGATAGGGACGGAGGAGCCGGTTGAGGTCTTCCCGGGTGTAGTCGGGCTTGAGGCGCCCCTCGGCCAGGGCCTTGTCGATCAGCCGATAATAAAAATCCAGCTTGCGCATGGCCTCTTCGTCCACCAGCTTGAACTCCAGTTGGGCGGTCTGACCGATGAGTTTGAGGGCCCTTTGAGGATCCTTTACCCCTGGCAACTCCACCACGATCTGGTCCTTGCCCTGGCGCACAATTACCGGTTCGGTGACTCCGAACTGGTCCACCCGGTTACGGATGACCTCCAGACTCTGCTCCACCGCATGTTCGCGGATGAAACGCACCCGGTCCGGGGCCAGGGTCACGGTAAGGGTCTTGGAGGCTTCATCCTGGGCGGAAAGCTTGAGTTCCGGATATTCCCGTTCAATAAGGTCCCGGGCCCGAACCAGATCCTTGACCGAGGCGAATTTCAGGACAAAGCCCTGGGGAGTCTCCTGCAGGACCACGCGAAGGCCCCGCTTTCCTAAGGCCTCCCGCAGATCCTGGACCGAGGCGTTGAGGGCGTTGCGGATGGCCTTGTCCACATCCACCTTAAGGACCACATGCATCCCGCCCTGAAGGTCAAGTCCTAGCTTGAGCCGAGCCCCGTAGACATAGCGTTTGAACCAGGCCGGAAGACCGGAATAAAAGGAAGGAAGCACCAGAATGACCGAAAAGACCGTAAGGAGAACCACCAGCGCGATCTTGAGTTTGAGAGCCCGGGGCATGCTGAACCTCCTCTCCCAAAAAGTCTTTTCTCTCCTAGCTCAAAAAGTCTCCCTTGGCAAGTTTAGGAAAGGCAGAGACCATTTTTCAGGGTCAGGAGATCTTTCTGGAGGAGATCCAAAAAGGAAAGCCCTCGATCTTCCGGCCACACCGGAAGACCGGGATTTATTTTGAGAACCCGGATCCCTTCTTTCCGGAAAAGAGGGACGTAGCGCTGGAAGGCCGGGTCCAGCAAAAAGACCGCGGGAAGTCGTTTTCGACGCGCCAGAGTCAGAGCCCGGGAAAGGTCCCCGGGCAGGACTTCGCTTTCCGGATGCGGGCCGGCCAGAGAGACCACCTTCAACGAGGTCCCCTTTAAGAGTTCCTCCAGGGCCGCATGCCCCAGGACCAGGACCGTACGGGATCTACAAAGGGAAAGCTCCTTTTTAAGGGCCTCAAGCCTTGCCATCCGCGCCAGGAGTTTTCTCTTGCGGGATTCAATTTCGCCCTTCCGGGCGGGACAAAGGAGAGAAAGCCTTGCGGAAAGCCTTTCGATGAAGTTTCGAAGGCGCGCCAGGTCTAGCCAGAGGTGGGGATTTTTAAAGGGACCCTCGGCCAGAAGAAGTTTTTTTTCCGGAGATAGACTTCGGGGAAGCCAGGTCTCATAACCCACGGCGAGCACCAGATCGCTCTCTCGGAGAGTCCTCAAGGCCTCCCAGCGAGGTTCAAAGTGATGAGGATCGGCCCCAGGGGGGAGGAGAAGCCTTATATCTTCCTCTGGGGCCAACTCTCGAGCCAGATCGTAAAGGGGATAGATGGTGGCCGTAAGACGCAAGGCTGCGGCGGAAGAGACCAGGTTCCAGAAAAGAAAAAGTAGAAAGAACGTCCGAGGCATGACTGTAACGGTATCTCAGGCTTCAGGCCAGATGACTAAAACCTGTCCGGGACGGATGACGTTTGAGTCCAGGCTGTTCCAACGCTTGAGTTTTTCTATGGGAACCCCGAAACGGCGCGAGATCTTCCAGAGGGTATCCCCCCGGCGTACGCGATAATAGGTGGCGGAAGAGACCCCTTTTCGGGACTGGGCTACATAGAAGCTGGCCTGTTCCCGATAAGGGATGACCAGGACCTGGCCGGCCCGGAGAAAACTCCCCCGCAGATCGTTGGCCCGTCGGAGGACCCGCAGGGGAACCTTGTAGTAGGAAGCTATTTTGAGGAGGGTGTCTCCCCGGCGCACGCGATAGCGCAGGGCCCGACGATGATAGACAAAGCGGACCCGGGAGAGGTATTCCCGGGCCATTCGGGCGGTGCCAAAGGGGACCCTTACGGGATAAGAAGAATAGGGCGGGGTTTTGGCCCGGCGCAGTTCCGGATTGAGCCAGCGGATGGTCTCGAAATCCACCCCGGCCGCCAGGGCCACCATGCGTAAATCCGTCCCCCCGGGGACCTTCACCACCTCGTAGTCGAGTGGGGGGTCCGGGGTGATGTAAAAGCCAAACTTTTCGGGATTCTTCACAATAATCAGGGCCGCCAACCATTTGGGAAGATAATTCTTGGTCTCCCGGCGTAGATAGCGATAGCGGCAGAGTTCCCAATAGTCACGGGTGCGGTAGCGGAGGATGGCCCGGGTGATCTTGCCTTCTCCGGCGTTATAGGCCGCACAGGCCAGACGCCAGTCTCCAAAGATGCTGTAAAGGTCGGAAAGATAAAGGGCTGCGGCCCGAGTGGCCTTTTCCGGATCGCGCCTTTCATCTATCCAGTAGTCGATGCGCAGTCCGTATTTGCGGGCCGTACTTCTCATGAATTGCCAAATACCGCAGGCCCCGGCCCGAGAATAGGCAAAGGGATTGAAGCCGCTTTCGATCATGGCCAGATAGGCCAAGTCTTCCGGTAAACCTTCCTGGCGAAAGGTGGCCTTGATTAAAGGGAGATAACGCCCGGAGCGTTTAAGCCAGAGCTCAAACATATCCCGTCTTTTGACCGAAAAATACTTTACGAAGTATTTGACCTGCTCGTTCAAGTTGGAGGGAAAATTTTCCGAGACGATTTCTTCAGGAAGAAGATCCAGATGTTCTTCTATAATATTTTCGTCATTAAAATCTTCCCCTAGAGAAAAGCTCTTCTGCTCGAAGGCCTTGGATAAACCAGAGAAACAAAAAGTAAAGATTAATAAAAGGAGAGTAATCGTCCTGATCATATCGATGACTTGGATAGCAGATCTCCTTTCCTTTGTCAAGACTTAAAGCTATTTGGTGCGATAGACCACCATAAAGGGGAAATCGTCCAGCACCAGCTCAAAATAGGAAGGGTTATATCGACGTAAAACATACATTTGGTTGAAATTGCTTTGATAAGTGAGGAGATCGGTCAAAAAGAAAATCGGGCCGTATCTCGAGTGGACTTCTTCGAGGATCAGACCGTGGGCTTGGAGAGAAAATTCCCGGATTCGCTCGGGGGTCTTTTGCACGATTCCTGCCAGAGGCATTTCGTGATTTCCTAAAAAGACCTTACGGGCAGCCAGATTAATGCGTACTCCCCGGCTGCAGGCCAAAATCTCCGGGCTTTCCCGGCGACAGGCCCCGACCTCTAAAATAAAGCCGAAGCGGCCCTCATGCTTTTCGAAATTCCAGCTTCCGAAATATCCGATCCAGCCGTACTTGGGAAAAAGGTCCGGGGTAAAGACCCAGTAAACCGGATGCTGCGGGGGCGGGAAAAGGGGCCCCATTAGGACCCTCCGGGTGAGGCCCTCCGCAGTCTGATTATCCAGATGGAGGGCCCGATAGATCCCCATCAAACCCTTTGAGGCCAGGAAGTGGGTGACCCGATGGGCTGTTTCCGGAGAAGGAGAGGTCCAGGAAAGGGCCACATAATAGCTCTTGGGGGTTACCTGAAGACCTCCTCCGTCGATAAAGGTGGCCCTTCGAGCGTAATATTGAAAGGCATAGCCGTAGTCCCACCAGGTCCAGATCCAGGCCCCTTGAGGGAGGATCCGGGAGAGTTTTTCCATGTCCCGGGCTATTGGGGCTAGGGCCTTGGGAGTGGCCACGAAATTTTTACTGGCCTTCTGAGAGGAAAGGATACCTGCTCCTAGGATCAAGACCGCTAAGAGGACCAGCAGGGTGCGCAGGGTTTCGGAAAGAGGGATCTCAAAATAGGAGGAGGCCCTGCGGGAGAGCCAGTCCACCCAGAAGCCAAGCCCCATTCCCAAAAAGGGGGCCAGATACATCCCGAAGCGGTTCCCGGAATGAAAGACCAGAAGCCCGATCAAAAAATAGGGCCAGAGATAGAGGAGGGCCTTTCTTTCCCGCCAAAGAAGGATTAGGGCCCCCACAAGGCCGGCAGAAAAAAGAAAACGGTTTGGGAGGGTAAAAAGGGCCGCCTGACGAAGACCGAGGATCTTCTGAAGTTCGGAAATGGATTGCTGAACATTGGGATAGCCCGGAAAGAGCCCTTTGGCCTCCGGGCTTACGATCTGAAGAAGGTAGGTGTAAAGCTGATGTCCCAAATTCCAGGGGGCCTGCCAGAGAAACCAGGCGTTGGGAAGGAAGAGGAGGGCCAGAGCCGTCCACTCTTTCCGGCCAAATTTTCTCCTCTCATACCAGAGAAGAAAGACAAAAAGAAGGTAAGGGACCAGGACCAGGTGGGGGTGTTGATACCACCAGTAAAAGAGAAAGCCGAAAAAGGAGGCCAGGGCCACCCAAAGGAGGGATCTTGGGCTTCTAAAGGAAAACCACAGGCACATCCCCAGGACCACCGGGAAGAAGAGATTGAGGGAGTCGGTATCAAAGCGGGCGATACTGGTGCGCATGAGGTAGATATAAGCGGTGGCTCCCACCAGGCCTCCCAAAAGTCCCGCGGCCGTATATCCCAGGGATTCCAAATAAAAAAAGAGCGGGATCACGAAAAGGACGGCGGTAATAGGGGTGTAATAAAGGGCTACATTTTCCAGGGGAGTTTTTAACCAATCGGAAAGTTTGGCCGCCGACCAACTCATCAAGGGGACCGGAAAGGGATAACGAGGCTGGAACTTTTTCTCCTTTTTGTTTTGAGGCTCGAGATAGGTGTCCGGAGCCCCTCGAAAGAGGTCTGCCCTTCCGGAACGGTAGCGGCCCTCCTGCCAGTCGCGGGCCAGGCGGGCGAAATAGAAGGCGTCGTAAGAGGCAAAGATGGGCCGCTTCGGGGCCACAAAATAGAGATTCTGTCGGGCCTTCCAGACCTTGAGATCATCCAATCTCAGGGAAAGCCCTACGGCTAGGATCGCCAGGAGCAGAAGCCCTTTCAGGGCCCAGAGGGCCCAAACCTTCCCCTTAGCCGAATTTGTAGGCCACACCGTATCCCCCCCGGGGATAGTCCCACTCGATGTTCAGATAGGGGCAGGCCACCCGGCAGGAACCACATTCCACACAGGCCTGATAACTTACCGTGATTCCTCCTTCGCGCTCGGCCCGATAGACTCCGGCGGGACAGAAGACCAGACAGGGCTTTTCCGCGCAACTACGGCAGACCTGGGGATCCCGGATTTTTAAATGGGCATATTCCTCGTCTACATAGTATTTGAGGGTAAAGATCTTATCGTCGAGATTTACCCGGGGAAGGGGCTTCATCTTTTTTCACCTCCTCGCGCATGCGTTCCAGGGCTTTACGCATGAGCCTCCCGTAACCTGTCAATCGGCGAAAAACTTCTTCCGCCGTTTCTTCCTGGTAAGTGTGGACCGTGAGGTTTCTGAAAGTAACCATTTCCAGCAATTCCCGAGCCTCTTCTTCCTCCACATACCCTAAAGAAAAAAATTCTCTTATACAAGCTCGAGGAGAAGAACAGATCCGTCCTTCTCTAGCCAAAAAGAGTTTTAAGGCCTTCCAAAAAAGTTCAAAGGTAAATTCAAACCGCTGAATGGCCGAATCTCGGAAAAATTCATATTCCCAGCGACCGCGACGTCTTTGAGCTTCCTCACAGGCTCCTTCCATTTTCTGCAGGGCACGCTCTAGATTGTAAAAAGCCGTCTCTAGGGAGCCCACAGTATCCCCTCTTTTCTGACTCGCTGCCTAAAGGACTCTTCTACCAGGTTGAGATCCACGAGATCCACTTTCTGAGGGAGGCAGGACTCTTCGCAGATCTCCGAAAGCTCCACCAGAAGGCGCCGGACCTCCTCCGGGGGGCCTTCCAGAGCCAGATCCACGTCTGAGGTCTCCGTGGAGTCTCCCCGAGCTCTAGAGCCGAAAAGATAAATGCGCACCCTGCGACCCAAAACAAACCGGCGCAGGAATTCTCTCAAGTCCTCCACGTTTTGGATCTCCCGTGGAGCTACCATCCCTTAAAAAACCGGAAGGTTCGGGTGAAATCCCGGAGAAGGCCGGAGATTCCCCGACGGCGCCTCACGAGGGTGAAAATCTCGAGGAAGACCTCTTCCTTGGCTCGGCCCTGTGCGGTGAGATAGAGGTGGAGGGCCTGATTCAAAAGGCCGGGATAGGTATCAAAAAGGGAGCGGTTTTCCCGAAGGAATTTTTTGAGTTTTCGAAAATACTTCAAGTCTC
The DNA here is from genome assembly GCF_012317585.1 of Thermosulfurimonas marina. Classification (NCBI taxonomy): domain Bacteria; kingdom Pseudomonadati; phylum Thermodesulfobacteriota; class Thermodesulfobacteria; order Thermodesulfobacteriales; family Thermodesulfobacteriaceae; genus Thermosulfurimonas; species Thermosulfurimonas marina. The sequence continues at coordinate 93,860 of NZ_CP042909.1, read as the reverse complement.
GATAGATATAGGACTGCCGGAAGGCCTCTTCATAAAGGGAAAGCCCCTTACGGGAAAAATCTCCCTTTTGGTGGGCGGCCACCGCGGCCCGGCCGGCCATGATTCCCGAATAGAGGGCCAGATTGGTCCCTTCCCGGAAGAGGGGATTGACCAGTCCTGCGGCATCTCCTACCGCCAGGACCCCATCCCCGCAGAGCTGCGGCAACCCCTCCAGGCCCCATTCCGGAATAAGGTGCGCCCCGTACTCCAAGGTCTCGCCTCCTTCAAGGAGAGGGGCCAAGGCTGGATGCCGCTTGAGATGTTCCAGAAGTTCGTAAGGTTTGATCCCCTTTTCGGCAAAATCAGAAAGGAAAAGCCCTACACCTAGGGAGATCGAAGTGGTGTTGGTATAGAGAAATCCGCTTCCCGGAAGGCCCAGGGTGGCCTCGCCCAGGACTTCTACCGCGAGCCCCTCGCCTTCCGAAAGTCCGAACCGGGCCTCCAAGGCCCCCTTAGGGAGCTGAATGACCTCCTTTACCGAAAGGGCCACTTCCTCGGGCTGAAAATCTCGGGGAAAAAGCCCGGCCTTTACCGTAAGAAGGCGGTTGACCCCCTCGGCCAGGATGGTCACCGGGGCTCGCACTACCGCCGGCCTTTCGCTTCCCCAGTCCGCCGGCCGATCGGTAACTACCCCCGCAATGCGCCCCCCTTCGCGCAGAAGATCCCTGACCCGCACCTTGGGGACCACCAGGACTCCGGCCTCCCGGGCCTTTTCCGCCAGCCAGGGATCGAACCGGGCCCGGAAGGCCGTAAAGGCCCGGGGAGGTTTTTCCCAGTGAGCCCGGGAGGTATGGGTGAGGCGCACCACCCCGTCCTCGGAAAGAATCCACCAGCCCTCTTCGGTGACCGGCCGCTCAAAGGGAAGACGCTTTTCGGAAAAAAGGTCCGGGACCACGGAAAGGACGGATTCCGTATAAACCACCCCTCCGAAAAGGTTTTTGGCCCCGGAAAAGCGTCCCCGCTCGAGCACTATGACCGAAAGGCCCTCCCGGGCGCAGGTCATGGCCGCAGCCAGCCCTGCCGGGCCCCCTCCTACCACGATTACCTCGTAAGAGAGCTCACTGGCCATGGCTTTTGGCCTTCCTTACCGCCTCTATAAGGGCCGGAATTACCTGATGCAGGTCTCCTACAATCCCTAGGTCTGCAATACGAAAGATGGGGGCCTGCGGGTCGGTATTGATGGCGATGATAAAATCCGCATTCTGCATCCCCACCCGATGCTGAATAGCCCCGGAAATTCCGCAGGCTATATAGACCTTGGGTCTTACGGTCTTTCCGGTCTGTCCTACCTGGTGCTCATAGGAGATCCAGCCCGCATCTACCACCGCCCGGCTGGCCCCTACCTCTCCTCCGAGGAGCCGGGCCAATTCCCGGAGCATCTCAAATTTTTCCGGGGCCCCCAGACCCCGGCCTCCAGAAACAATCACCTCCGCGTATTCCAGATTGACCGTCTTCTCCTTGGCAATGAAATCTACGCGTTTGACCGCTACCTCTTCCTCGGATAGCCCCAATTCCTCCCGCACAATTTCTCCTTGACGCGAGGGATCAGACTCTGGGAGGGGAAAGGTACGCGGGCGCACAGTAGACATCTGGGGGCGATGGTCCGGGCAGAGAATACTGGCCATAATGTTTCCGCCGAAGGCCGGCCGGGTCATGATGAGATTCTTGGTCTCGGGATCGATCTCCAGCCCGGTCACATCGGCCGTAAGCCCGGTCTCCAACGCCGTGGCGATGGAGCCGGCCAGATCCCTTCCCAGGGTGGTGGCCCCGAGGAGAAGGATCTCCGGCTGGTATTTACGGCAGAGCTTCACCACCCCGTGGGCATAAGGCTGGTTACGATAGTAGGAAAGGACGGGATCGTCTATGAGGTAGACTCTTTCGGCCCCGTAGGCGAAGGCTTCCCGGGCGAGGGATTCCACCTCATGGCCCAGGACCAAGGCCTCCACCGTTCCCGAAAGATCCCGGGCCAGCTCCTGGGCCTTTCCCAGAAGTTCCCAGGAGACCGGATGGGCCTGACCCTCTTCCTGTTCCACAAAGACCCAGACCCGCGGCTTCACAGGACCCCCTTCTCGGAAAGGGCGTTTAGAATGCGGCTTACGGCCTCTTCCAGGCCCACCTCCGAGACAAAAATCCGTTCCCCGGGGCTTTTGAGTTCCGGAGTAAAGACCCGGTGGACCCGGGTAGGGGAACCCTTGAGGCCCAGTTTTTCCCTCACAAAAGAGACCGGCCCCGAGGCGGTAAAGACCTCTGGTTCGGTTTTTACCGCTTGAATGAGGGCCGAAAGGGGCGAAAAGGGCGGCTCCGCCACCTCCCGATCGCAGGTCACCAGGACCGGAAGCGGAGCTTCCAGGACCTCAAGCCCCCTTTCGGTCTTGCGGTGTACCCGAATCTTTTTCTCCTCCGGAAAGACTTCCACCTTTACAGCGTAGGTGATGAGCGGAACCCCTAAGCGACAGGCCACCCCCGGCCCTACCTGGGCCGTATCCCCGTCGATGGCCTGTTTGCCGAAAAGAAAGAGGTCGAAGGGTTCCTCTTGGGCTAGATATTTTATGGTCTCGGCCAGGGTATAGCTGGTGGCCAGGGTGTCGGCCCCGGCAAATTTGCGGTCCGAAAGGAGGATCACCCGATCGGCCCCGTATTCTACGGCCTCTCGCAGGGCCTCGGCGGCCTGCGGAGGCCCCATAGTAATGACCGTAAGGTGTCCTCCGTGGCGGCGTTTAAGCTCCGAGGCCAGGGCCAGGGCATGGACGTCGTAAGGATTCACGATGGAAGGGACCCCCTCCCGCACCAGGGTGCCGGTTTCCGGATTGATCCGGATGTTGGTGGTGTCTGGGACCTGTTTGATGGAGACCAGAATCTTCATGACCTTCTTATCATGGCACGGAGATCTTCAAGAATCAAGTATCCGCAGGGAATGAGAAGGAGGGTGATGGCGGTGGCAAAGAGTACCCCGAAGGCCAGACTCAAGGCCATGGGGATGAGAAAACGGGCCTGAAGGCTCTTTTCAAAGATCATGGGAAGCAGCCCGAAGAAGGTGGTGAGGGTGGTCAGGATCACCGGGCGGAAACGGCGCAGCGTGGCCTTTTCTACTACGGCCCGCAGGGGTTTTCCTTCGGCCCGCAGGCGATTGGCCAGATCGACCAGGATGAGGGCATCGTTGACCACCACCCCGGCCAGCCCCACAATCCCGAAAAAGCTCAGGATGGAAAGTTGGTAGCCCAGGAGGAGATGCCCCAGGAAGGCCCCTACAATACCAAAGGGAATGGCCAGCATGATGAGGAGGGGTTGTCCGAAAGAACGCAAGGGAATGGCCAAAAGAATGTAGATAAAAATCAGGGCCAGGAGGAATTCCTTTTTGAGGGCCCGCATGGTACGGGCCTCTTCCCGGCCTTCTCCCTCAAAGGACCAGGAAAGTCCCGGATAGCGGAGGCTCAATTCCGGAAGGACTTTCTGTTTGAGGAGTTTGCGGGCCTCGCTTCCGGTGAGCACCCTCTCGTCCACCTCCGCCCTTACGTAGATCACTCGCCGGCGATTGAGGCGCTCGAGTTTTATATATCCGGGAGCAAAATAGGGCTCGGCCACCTCAAGAAGAGGGACCTCCAGCCCTTGAGTGTTGCGCACTCGGAGATGCTTCAGGGTCTCCAGAGTACTCCTTTCTTTCCGCGGAAGGCGCACCAGGACGGAGATCTCGTCTTCTCCCCTCTGAAAACGCAGGGCCTCCGCCCCATAGAAGGCGGCCCGCACGGTACGGGCTACGTCGAGAAGGCCTATTCCCAGAGCTTGGGCCTCGGGCTTCAGGCGAAAGCGCAATTCCTCCTTGCCTTCTTCCAGGCTGTCTTCCACATCGTGAAGCCCCTGAATCTTGCGCAGGCGACTTTTCAAATCCTCTACGGCGGCCCTGAGGAGCCCCTCGTCGTGATGGGAAAGGGCCACGGAGATCGCCTTTCCCATGGAAAACAGTTCCCCGGAAAAGGTCAGGGACTCGGCCTCCGGGAGATCCCCTACCTCCTTTCGCCAAGCCGAAACCAGATCTCTGGTGCTTATTCCCGGGCGTTTTTCTAGAGGGACCAGCCGCATCTCCACCGCAGCGATATGACTTCCGAGCTCTGGAGGCCCCCCGTGAGGTCCTACAATGGTAGAGCCCGCCGAAATCACGCTGTACTGAAGGAGGGGTCTTCCGTAACGCCTTTCCGCCGCCCGGACCACCTCAATCCCCGCGGCCTCCACTTTACGGATGGTCTGGAGGGTCCTTTCGATAGGGGTCCCGGGAGGCATGCGCAGGGTGGCCACCATGCGATTGCCTTCCACTTTGGGAAAAAAAGTGAAGCGCAGTCTCCCGCCGAGCCACAGGGAAAAGACCACAAGCAAAAGGGCCGTAAGCGTGGCGGCCGTAAACCATCGTAGATCCAAAGCCCGAAGGAGGAAGCCCTTGAAGGGTCCGTAAACAAAGGCCTCAAGTGGCCGGGAGAGGGGAGGGGCTTTGCGGGGAAGGCGGGCTTCATAAAGGTGGGCGGGAAGGATGAAAAGGGCCTCCAGGAGGGAGCCCGCCAGCACCAGGATGACCACCGCGGGGATAACCCGGATGAATCGCCCCATGGCTCCTACCCCGTAAAACAGGGGCCAGAAGGCCGCCATGGTGGTGAGCACCGAGAAGGTCACCGGAAGGGCTACCTCCAGGGTGCCTTCCACCGCGGCCGCCAGGCGTCCGGCCCCCCGCTCCCGGCGATGAAAGACGTTCTCTCCCACCACGATGGCGTCGTCCACCACGATCCCCAGGACCAGGATGAAGGCGAAAAGGGAGATCATGTTCAGGGAAAGTCCCAGATGGGGCATGACCCACAGGGCAAAAGCAAAGGAGAGGGGAATTCCCAGAATCACCCAGAAGGCCAAATTTAGGTGTAGAAAGAAGGAAAGAAGCACGGTAACCAGGATCATCCCGAAGAGCATGTTTTTGACCAGGAGTTTGATCCGAGAGACGAGGATCTCCGTGCGATCCCGCATGATTTCCAGATGAAGACCCTCGGGAAGTTCGGCCCGGATCCGGGGAAGATTTTCCTTTACCGTGCGGGCCAGGCGCAGGACATTCTGGTCGCCCACCCGGAAGACCTCGATTACCGCCGCGGGCTTTCCCTGATAATAAATGGCGTAGTCCCGACTGTCCCGCAGTTCCTCGCGCACCTCTCCCAGAGCGGAAAGGTGCACGGTCCCTCCCTGCCTTCCCCCAAAGAGCCGGAGGCGGCGGTATTCGTCGGCGAAATAACGCCGCCCGCGGATGTGGACCAGGAATTCCTCCCGGGGGTTCTTGAGCCGTCCGGCGGCCACATCCAGACTCTCCCGGGAGATCAGTTCCGCTATCTGGTCCAGGGAAAGACCGTATTTGCGGAGGCTCTTTTCCGGGATCTCGATGTGGATCTCCCGGGGGAGAACCCCGTAGTAGTCCACCTCGGTGATCCCCGGAAGATCGAGCAGGCGGTCCTTGACCCTTTCGGTCCAGTATTTGAGGGTCTCCCGGTCCGTGTCTCCGTACAGAGCCAGATTCAGGACTTCCTGCCGGAGAACCACCCGCTTGACGATGGGCCTTTCGGCCTCCCGGGGCAGGGTGGTGAGCCCATCCACCTCGGTCTTGATGTCGTTAAAGAGTTCGTGGACATCCCAGCCCTCCAGGACCTCTACCAGAATGCTCCCCTGGCCCTCTCGGGCTACGGAAACTATGCGGTCTATGCCCGAAAGGGAGGCGATGCGTTCTTCAATGGGCCGAATAACTGATTCCTCGATCTCCTGAGGGGAGGCCCCCCGGTACTCCACCGAGATCTGGATCTGATCCGGGGAAACCTCCGGAAAGAGCTCCACCTTCATGGTCAGGAGGGAAAGGAGTCCTCCGGCCAGGATCAGGAGGAGAAGGAGATTGGCCGCCACCTGATTTTTGATGAACCAGGTAATGATGCTTCTCATGGCCTTTCCGTAACCAGGGTTCCGGGAAGGGCCCCGAGGAGTCTCTGGATCACCACGTGTTCCCCTCCGGAAAGCCCTCCCAGGATCACCACCTCTTTTTCGGTTTCCTGAAGAACTTTAACCGGTCTCCGGGAAAGCCTTCCCTTTTCCACCACCCACACGAAGGTCTGCCCCCGGGAGCGGTGGAGGGCCACCGCCGGAAGCCGAAAGGCGGAAGGGTAAGTCCTCCCCCAAAGGTGTATGGTGACAAAGACCCCCGGAAGAAGGGGAGGAGAGGGGGGCTTGGTAAACCTCAGATAGAGAGGAATGAGGCGGGTCTTTTCCTCTACTTTCCCTCCGAGACGGGCTATTTGGGCCGGGTAGCGGTAAACCTTTTTTCCGGCCTCCCAGAGGACCGCGGCCCGCGAACCCGGCCCCCGGGTATTGAAACCGGGGACCCTAAGATAGGGTAGAAAATGATCGGCCACCGGGGCGTAAACCTCAAGGCCTTCCAAGGGATAGAGGGTGGCCACCGCCCTTCCGGGGACGAGATAACTTCCCCTTTCTACGGAGACCGAAAGCACTCGGCCGGCAAAGGGGGCCCGAATCTCTGTGCGGTGGAGATCGGCCCGGGCCTTTTGGAGATTTTTCCGGGCCGCAGAGACCCGAGCCCGGGCGGCGGAGAGTTCCGGCTCCTTGACCGCAAGCGGCGGGGGAGGGACTTGGGGATGCAGGCTCTCCCATTCGGCCCGCGCCCTTTGGGCCTCGGCGGAGAGTTCGGCCAGGGCCCTTTCGGCCTCCCGCAGTTCGGCTTCGGCCCGGGCCACCGCGGCCTGATAATCGGTGGGGTCAAGTCTTACCAAGATCTCTCCGGCCCGAACCACCCTTCCGGGAAGGAGTCGGGGAGAGACCCAGAGGACCTTCCCCGAGACCTCCGCGGCCAGTTCCGCCACCCGAGAGGCCACCACCTCTCCGGTGGTCTCTACGGTGTAGGTATAAGGCTGGGGTTTGGCCACCATCGTGCGGACCACCAGGGCCGGGCGTCTTTGGGGTCTTTCCGGGGGGCGTTTCCGGGTATGGATCAGGTACCAGGAAAGGCCTATTCCCAGGATCAGGACCAGGAGGGCGGCCAGAGCCTGTCTCCAGACCTTTTTCATGGACGAGACTCCTCCAAGGATAATTTTCCAAAGCCTCCGGCCAGGGCCCGGTAAAGGAAGATGCGGTTTTCAAGAAGGGTCCGGCGCTGTCGCAAGACCTCCCGTTGGGCCTCACAGAGGGCCAGCCGGGCGGCCAGATACTCGGGGGCGGGAAGGAGCCCCACTTTTTCTCTTTCGGCAAGAAAGCCCACCCGCCGCCGAGCCTCCTCGAGAGCCCCCTCTTTGCGTCTCAGGTTTTCCCGAAGGCGCCTTTCCGAAGAAAGGGCCCTTTCCACCTCGGAAAAGGCGGTAAGAACCGTTTGGGCATAATCCTCCCGGGCCTCAAGCAGGGCGGCCCGGGCCGCAGCCTCTTCCGAGGAGAGCTTTCCGGCATCAAAGACGGTCTGGGTGGTCGAAAAGAGAAGGGTCCAGAAGCGGTGGCGGTGGGCCAGGAGGTCTTTGAGGGCGTTTGAGACCCGTCCTTCCTCGGCAGTGAGGACCAGGTGGGGGAAACGGGCGGCCCGGGCCGCTTTCACCCTCTCGGCTGCGGCCCGAAGGCGGGCCTCGGCGGCCCGAACATCGGGTCGCCGGCGCAGAAGTTCTGCGGGAAGTCCCGCTGGCGGAGGGGAAAGCCTTAGGCGGCAAAGGCCTCGGGAGGCCTCGGAAAGAAAGAGCCTTCCGCCGGGGTAGCGGCCGGTGAGGATTTCCAGACGCTGTTTGGCCTCGGTAAGCTCCTGCCGGAGGAGGGAGACCTGGGCGCTCAAAAGGAGGTGCTTGCGTTTTTCGGAAAGCCATTCCGGGGCGGAAAGGAGCCCTTCCCGAAAGCGGGCCTTAAGGAGATCTAGCCTCTTCTGCGAAAGGGAAACCTCCTCCTTGAGGACCTGCAGTTCGCACTCCGCAAAGACCGCCTGGGTGTAAGCCGTAGCGGTCTCCGCTACCAGGGCCAGAGCCAGGGCCCACCGGTCCTCCTCGGCGGCCAGCGTTTCCAGTCGAGCGGCCCGCTCTGCGGCCGAAAGGCGCCGGAAAAGATCCACCTCGTAAGAGGCCCTCAGGGTCCCCTGCCATTGACCGTAGATAAACCCTCCGGGAAGCCCTCCGAGGCGGCCCCCAAAATTCTGAAGGGCCCGCTCTCCGGAAAGCTCGGCCGAAAGTTGAGGGGATCTTTCCGCGCGGCTTTCCCGGGCCCGAGCCGCAAGTTCGGTCACCCGGGCCGCGGCCTTCTGGAGCTCATGGTTATTTTTCAAGGTCTCGGAGATGAGCCTTTCCAGCTCCGGGGAGCCCAGGCTCCTCCACCAGGGATCCGGGATCTCGGGGAGGGTCTTTTCCGGGGCCTGGACAAAGTGTCCCGGGATGGGGGGAAGCGAGGGTTTGAGGGCCAGCCGGGGGGCACAGGCGCAAAGGAGCCATATTCCCAAGAGCCCAAATCCTAGGAGGCGCACCATCCCCCAAACCCTTTTAGAGAAAAACCCTTGAGGTGTTCCAGCAATTCCTCCAGGGAAAGCTCCCTCCCCAGGAGTTCTTTCAACAGGGGTCTTATCAGACCGAAATGAAGGATTTGGGCCAGAAGGCTAAAGACACAGAGGCGGATCCTTTCGGAACCCACCTCCTTTCCCAGGGCCTGGCTCAAGGCCTTTTCCACTTGGTGATAAAGGGGGAAAAGACCCTCTTCCAGCATGAGCGGAAGACCCTCTCCGGGCTGAGCCATTTCCTGAAAAAGGAGACGCCGATGCAGCCAGCGCTCCTTTTCCGGGATAGGGGCTAGCCAGAAGGCCTCGGCCAGGGCCACTACTACCCCCTCCGGGGTGGGGGGCTGGAGAAGCCTGCGGGCAAATTCTTCTCTAACCTTCTGGGCCCGGGGAAGCCACCTCTCTTTAATCACCGCCAGATAAAGCCCCTGTTTGCTTCCGAAATGGTAGTTGACCGCCGCCACGTTGCAGCCCGCCCGACGGGTAATCTCCCGGACGCTTACCTGCCGAAATCCCTTCAGGGCGAAGAGCTCTTCGGCTATCCGCAAAAGCCGTCCTCGGACCCCCTCCATGAGAAGAAGACTATCAAACATCTGTTTGAAACGCAAGTTTGAAAATTTTTCCCTTGCGCGGAAGAAAAGAAGGTGTTAAAAAGCCCCCAAAAAACACACGCCCGGTTTATGGGGCCTCCGGGGTGTCCGCCTCTGGCGGATGGGAGGTCCCGGGGCGGAGGAAAAACCCAAAAGGAGGTTCAATCCATGTCCTACGTTACCATGAAGCAACTCCTTGAGGCCGGAGTGCATTTCGGCCATCAGACCAGTCGCTGGAACCCCAAGATGAAACCCTTCATCTTCGGGGAACGGAACGGCATCCACATCATCGATCTTCAGCAGACCCTCAAATATTTCGACCTCGCCTACGAGTTTGTGAGGGATACGGTGGCGGAGGGGGGCAAGGTCCTTTTTGTGGGTACCAAGCGCCAGGCCCAGGACACCATTCGGGAAGAGGCCACCCGCTGCGGCATGTACTATGTGGATCATCGGTGGTTGGGAGGCACGCTTACCAACTTTCGGACCATCCGCAAGAGTGTGGACAAGCTCAAGAGGATCGAGCAGTGGATGGAAGACGGCACCATTGAGCGCTTTCCCAAGAAGGAAAGACTCAAACTGGAGCGTCTGCGCCAGAAGTTAGAGCGCAACCTGGGGGGGATTAAAGATATGGAGGAGCTCCCCCAGGTCCTCTATGTGGTGGACCCTAAAAAGGAAGAGATTGCCGTCCTTGAGGCCCGCAAGCTGGGCATTCCGGTGGTGGCGATTACGGACACCAACTGCGATCCGGATCTCATTGACTATATCATTCCCGGAAACGACGACGCCATCCGGGCCATTCGGCTTTTGACCTCCCGCATCGCCGATGCGGTGCTCGAGGGACTGGAGATCTGGCGGGAGAAGATGGCGGCCGAGACCGACAAAGAGGTGGAAGGGGAAGAGGCCCTTTCCGAGGAAGAAAGGGCGGAGGCCATTATTGAAGAGGTCTTGAGAGAGGAAGAACGCGAGGCCGAACTGGAGGAAGAGGCCCAGAAAATTGAAGAGGAGGATTAGACCATGGCTGAGATTACCATGGAGATGATCAAGGAATTGCGGGCCCGTACCGCAGCCGGATTCATGGACTGTAAAAAGGCCCTGGAGGAGGCCGGAGGAGATCTGGAGAAGGCCGTGGACATCCTGCGCAAGCGGGGCCTAGCCATTGCCGCTAAGCGGGCCGGAAAGACCACCAGCGAAGGTATCGTCTCCGCCTATATCCACGCCAACGGAAAGATCGGGGTCCTGGTGGAGGTCAATTGCGAGACCGATTTCGTGGCCCGCACCGAAGAATTTAAAGAATTTGCCCATAATGTGGCCATGCAGATCGCGGCCACCAACCCCATCGCCGTACGGAGAGAGGATGTACCCCCGGAGGTCCTGGAAAGGGAAAGAAAACTCTACGAAGAACAGGCCCGGGAGAGCGGAAAACCGGAAAACGTGATCGAAAAGATCGTTCAAGGCAAGCTGGAGAAGTTCTACCAGGAAGCGGTACTCCTGGAGCAGCCCTATATTAAAAATCCGGATCTCACCATCCAGGACCTCCTGAACGAACTCATCGCCAAGACCGGAGAGAAGATCGTCATTCGGCGGTTTGCCCGCTTCCAAGTGGGCGAGGAATAATGCCCCGGTATCGCCGGATTCTCCTCAAGCTTTCCGGAGAGGCCCTGGGAGAGGGGGGACAGGGCCTCTCTTGGGAAAGGCTTTCGTCCCTGGGGGGAGAACTGGCCGAGGCCCGAAAAAGAGGAACGGAGTTGGCCCTGGTGGTGGGAGGGGGGAATATCCTGCGAGGGGCTTCGGCCAAGGCCTTAGATCGCGTGCGGGCGGACTACATGGGTATGCTGGCCACCTTCATTAATGCCCTGGCCCTGGAGGAGGTCCTTAAACAGGCCGGAGTCCCGGCTCGGGTCCTTTCGGCCCTTTCCGTAGAGGGGGTAGGGGAGCCCTTTCATCGGGAAAGGGCCCTGGAGTATCTGGCCCGGGGGGAGATACTTATCCTGGCCTGTGGCACGGGAAATCCCCTTTTTACCACCGACACGGCGGCGGTGCTCCGGGCCCTGGAGCTCCGGGCCGAAGTTCTCTTTAAAGGCACCAAAGTGGACGGAGTTTACGAAGAAGATCCGGTGAAAAATCCCGCGGCCCGCAAATATGATTATCTTTCCTATGAGGAGGTCCTGGAAAAGGGTCTGGGGGTGATGGATCTTACCGCGATTACCCTGGCTCGGGAACACCATCTCCCGGTCCTGGTCTTCAATATGTTAAAATCGGGAAATATAGTCCGGGCAGTCTCCGGAGAGACGGTGGGCACGCTTATAGGGGGGTGAGACCATGAAGGAACTTCTAGAGGATGGCCGAAGGCGGATGCAAAAAAGCCTCAAGACCTTCAAAGAGGAAATGGCCCGGGTGCGTACCGGGCGAGCCTCGGTCAGCCTCCTTGAGGGCATCAAAGTGGACTACTACGGGACCAAGATGCCCATTCCCCAGATGGCCACGGTTACGGTGCAGGAGGCCCGCTACATTGTCATTCAACCCTGGGATGCTTCTACGGTAAAGGCCATCGAGAAGGCTATCATGGAATCCGACCTGGGGCTGACCCCCACCACCGATGGTCAGGTTATCCGCATTACGGTGCCCCCCCTTACCGAGGAGCGGCGCCGGGATCTGGTCAAGCTGGTGCGCAAGATGGCCGAAGAGGCCCGGGTGGCCATTCGCCATATCCGCCGAGAACTCATGGACGACCTCAAAAAGAAAAAGAAAGAGGGTGAGATCTCCGAGGACGATTTTCATCGCTATCAGGATCAGGTCCAGAAACTCACCGATGAATTTATAAAAGAGATCGAAAAGGTCCTCGAGGAAAAGGAAAAGGAAATCCTTACGGTTTAGTGCGGTGGTCGAGCTTGATCCGCAAAGGCTACCCCGCCACGTGGCCATTATCATGGATGGCAACGGCCGCTGGGCCCGGCGGCGGGGGCTCCCCCGTTTTTGCGGACACCGAGAAGGGGTAAAGACCGCCCGGAGGATCATCACCAAGGCCTGCGAAATTCCCATCCCGGTCCTTACCCTCTACGCCTTCTCTCGAGAAAACTGGGAACGTCCTCCAGAAGAGATCGCCGTCCTCATGGAGCTCTTGCGGGCCTACCTCCGGGAAGAACTCCCTACCATGTTGGAGCGGGGAATCCGCTTCCGGGTGATCGGAGAGCGTGAGCGCTTTCCGGAAGATATCCAAGAGTGGATTGCCCGCTGCGAGAGGGAGACCGCGGAAGGGACCCGGATGACCCTGGTGCTTGCCCTGAGCTACGGGGCCCGGGCGGAGATTGCCCGGGCGGCCCGCCTTCTGGCCGAAGAGGTTTCTGTCGGACGCCTCTGCCCGCAGGACATCACCCCGGAGGTCTTCTCTCGTTATCTCTATACCGCCGATCTTCCGGACCCCGACCTTCTCATCCGTACCAGTGGCGAACAGCGCCTTTCCAATTTCCTTCTCTACCAATGTGCCTATACCGAGTTTTATTTCACCCCGGTCCTCTGGCCGGATTTCACCGAGGAGGAATTCTTAAAGGCCTTGGAAGAGTATCAAAGGCGGGAGAGGCGTTTTGGAAGGGTGTGAGGGTGGTGTCTAAGCCGATCCTAAGGATTCTTACGGCCTTAGTCCTGCTTCCCCCGCTTCTCTGGCTAGTCCTTCAGGGTCCGAGACCTCTCCTCTTTCTGGTAACCCTTCTTTGTGCTGGACACGCCTTCCGGGAGTGGTGGGAGATGACCGGTTTCCCCCGGGGGCTTTTCCTCTTTTCCACCGCGGCCCTCTTCGGGGGCTTCCTTCTCGCAGAAAAATCCCTCGCCGGAGGACTCTGGATCCTCCTTTTCGGCCCCACCCTCTATTTTTTGCGCTATTTCGAGCGGGAGACCTTCCTTCGGAACTTCGGTAGGGACCTTTCCGGGCTTTTTCTAATCTTTCTCGGTTTTTACGCCCTTTTTAAGCTTTCCGATTTCGGAAGATTTTTTCTCCTCTATCTCTTAGCCGTGGTCTTTTCTGCGGATACCGGAGCCTATTTCGGGGGGCGCCTCTGGGGGCACCGTCCCTTCTTTCCGGCCATAAGCCCTCGGAAGACCCTGGAGGGTTATATCTGCGGGGTGCTGGCTGGGACCCTTGGAGGGGGAGCCCTGGCCCTCTGGAAGGGTCTTTTTCCTTGGAGGGAGGGCCTGGCCCTTTCCCTGGCGCTTGCGGTCCTTTCTCCAGCCGGAGACCTTCTGGAGTCCATGGTCAAGAGGGCCTGCGGAGTCAAAGACTCTGGCCGGATTCTCCCGGGCCACGGAGGGCTTCTCGACCGGGTGGATGCTTTGATCTTTCTGGCCCCGGCCCTCTGGGCCTATCTTGAACTTCGGGGAGGGGGCTGGTGAGGCGCCTGGTCATCCTGGGTTCTACGGGCTCGGTGGGCCGACAGACCCTGGAGGTAGTCTCCCTCTTTCCGGAACGCTTCCAGGTGTTGGCCCTCACGGCTCGGCGCAACTGGCGCCTTTTGGCCGAGCAGGCCCGCCGCTTTCGGCCCCGGCTGGTCTGGATCGGGGAGGAGCCCCTCCGGGCCCCTTTAATGGAGGCCCTGCCCCGGGAAGTAGAGGTCGTCTCCGGTCCGGAGGCCCTTTCCGGACTTGCGGCGCATCCCGAGGCCGATCTGGTGGTCTCGGCCCTGGTGGGGGCCGCAGGACTGGCTCCTACGCTTGCGGCCCTTTCGGCCGGAAAGACTGTGGCCCTGGCGAACAAAGAGGTCCTGGTGGCCGGGGGAGAGCTGGCAGTCTCCCTTTTGCGGCGCAGGCGGGCCCGGGTCCTTCCGGTGGATAGCGAACACTCGGCTATCTTTCAGGCCCTTAAGGGCCACCGGCGCCGGGAGGTTTCCCGCCTGATCCTTACTGCCTCCGGAGGCCCCTTCCGGAAGACTCCCAAGGACAAGTTTTCCGAGATCACCCCGGAAGAGGCCTTGAGACATCCCCGCTGGCGCATGGGGCCCAAGATCACCGTGGACTCGGCCACTTTAATGAACAAAGGCCTGGAGGTCATTGAGGCCCACTATCTTTTCGGGATCCCCTACCGGAAGATAGAAGTGGTTATCCATCCGGAAAGTATCGTTCACTCTCTGGTGGAGTTCCGGGACGGGAGCTTACTGGCCCAGATGAGCCTTCCGGACATGCGTCTGCCCATCGCCTACGCCCTCTCTTACCCGGAGAGGCTGCCCCTTCCTTATCCTCGCTTGGACCTTCCGGCCCTGGCGGGCCTCCATTTCGAGCCCCCGGATCTGGAACGTTTTCCCTGCCTGCGTCTGGCCTACGAGGCCGGCCGCCGGGGGGGCTTCTGGCCGGTGGCCCTCAATGCGGCCAATGAGGTGGCGGTGGAGGCCTTCCTTTCCGGAAGACTTCGCTTCGTGGAGATACCCCTCCTCATCGAAGAGACCCTATCCCGTCTTTCCTTTTCCGGAAGACCCGGTAGTTTAGAGGAGATACTGGAGGCGGACCAACGGGCCCGGAAGACGGCCCAGGCCTGGATCGAGGAGAGAGGATGCTTACGTTAGCGGCGGCCCTTTTTGTGCTTTCGCTTCTTATCATCTTTCATGAATGGGGCCATTTTGTCCTGGCCCGGCTCTGTGGGGTGCGGGTCTTGCGCTTTTCCGTGGGGTTTGGGCCGGTCCTTCTTTCTCGCCAGCTAGGGGAGACCGAATTCTGTCTTTCCGCCGTTCCCCTGGGAGGTTATGTGAAGCTCCTGGGAGAAAATCCCGAAACCCCGTTAAGTCCGGAGGAGCGGCCCCGGTCCTTTTCGGAAAAACCCCTCTGGCAGAGGGCCCTCATTGTGGCTGCCGGCCCACTTTTTAATCTACTCCTGGCTTGGTTGGTCTTTGCCCTGTTTTTCGGGGTCAAGGGGAAGCCCCAGGTCCTTCCAGAGGTGGGGAAAGTCCTTTCCGGTTCCCCGGCTGAGGCCGCGGGATTGCGTCCCGGGGATCTCATCCTCTCGGTAAACGGCCGGCCGGTGCGTACCTGGGAGGAGCTCACCGAGCGGGTGAGAAAGGAAGGCCTGCGCCCCCTTCTCTTGGAGGTGCGCCGCCAAAAAGAGGTCCTCCAGATAAGGCTCGTGCCGCAATTACGGGAGGTGCGCAACCTTTTTGGAGAAAAAGAAAAGGTCCCGGTGATCGGCATCGTGGCCTCGGGTCGGGTCCTTACGGAAAAGGTCCCTCCCTGGAGGGCCTTTTGGGAAGCCCTGGTGCGGGTGGGGGAACTTACCCGTCTTACGGTGGTGGCCCTGGTAAAACTTCTCGAAAGGGCCCTTCCTCTTTCTTCTTTGGGAGGCCCGCTTCTTATCGCTCAGATGGCCGGCCAACAGGCCCGTCAGGGCCTGTTGGCCCTCCTTCTCTTTTCCGGAGTCCTTTCGGTGAATCTGGCGGTGATTAATCTTCTTCCCGTGCCCATGCTCGATGGAGGACACCTGGTCTTTTACGCGGTGGAGGCCCTGCGGGGGCGTCCCCTTTCTCCCCGCACCCAAGAGCGTATTCAGAAGGTGGGACTGGCCTTACTCATCGCTCTCATGGTCCTGGTCTTTTATAACGATCTGGCCCGGCTCTTTCCCCGATGGGTACCCAGGCACCCTTAATCCTGGCCTTCGAGACCTCGGGAGAGACCGGAGGGGTAGCCCTTTATCAGGGGAGAGTGCTGGCGGAGGTGACCCTTTCCGGGGCCCTTACTTATTCGCGGCGGCTTCTTCCGGCCCTAGATTTTCTTCTGGGCCAGTTAGGGCTTCGTCTTTCCCAAATTGAGGCCCTGGCTGTAGCTGTGGGGCCGGGGAGTTTCACCGGGTTGCGTATCGGTCTGGCCACGGTCAAGGCCCTGGCTTTGGTCCTCCAAAGACCGGTGGTGGGGGTGGAGACCTTGGCGGCACTGGCGGCTCAAGTCCCGGAAAGTCCGCTTCCGGTCTGTGCCGTGCTCGATGCCCGGCGGGGGGAACTTTATGCCGCCCTTTACCGTATGGTAGACGGCTACCCCCAAGTCTTCATGCGCCCGCGGATTATTTCCCCGGAAAGGCTCTGTGCGGAGATCTCCGGACCCACCCTTTTCGTAGGGGAGGGGCTGCGTCTTTTCAGAGAAGAATTGCGCAGGAGGCTAGGAGAACGCTTTCGGGAAGCCCCGGGGCACCTTAGGGAGGGCCGGGCCGCAGCGGTGGCCTATCTGGCCGAACGCCGGCTTCTTTCCGGCTCCACCGACGATCCCGCAACCCTCCTTCCTTTTTATCTCCGTCCCAGCGAAGCGGAGCGCAGCCGGGGGTTGGGCCGTGTTTAGATTTCTGGTTCGTCGGACGGCTTCCCTGCTTCTTACCTTTTTCGGGATCACCCTCCTTAGTTTTTCGGTGATCCATCTGGCCCCCGGAAGCCCGGTAAGTCCCATGGCGGAATTCAATCCCAAATTCACCCCGGAGATGCGGGAAAGATTACGACGGGAGTTCGGGCTGGATCAGCCCCTTCATGTCCAGTACCTCCGGTGGCTCAAAGGAGTGCTCACCCTGGATCTGGGCCGTTCCTTTTCTCCGGACCGCCGCCCGGTCTGGGAAAAGATCAAAGAAAGGCTCCCGGTAACCATTCTGATAAATGTTCTGGCTATGGGGTTGATTCTGGCGGTGGGGCTTCCTTTAGGAGTGGCCTCGGCGGTGCGGGCCGGGTCCCTATTTGATCGTTCCGTAACCGTGCTGGTCTTCATAGGCTATGCCCTGCCCGGTTTCTGGCTGGCCCTTCTTCTCATGCTCCTTTTCGGGATCAAGCTGGGATGGTTGCCCATCTCCGGGATCCACAGTCTTATGGGCTATGCCTCCATGAGCCCCTGGGAAAAGGTCCTGGACTGGGCCAAACACCTTCTCCTTCCGGTATTTGTAGCCGCCTTCGGAGGGCTAGCGGGAATTTCCCGTTATATGCGCTACAGTATGCTGGAGGTTCTCTCCCAGGACTACATCCTCACCGCCCGGGCCAAGGGGCTCCCGGAAAGGAAGGTGGTCTATAAGCACGCCCTGCGTAACGCCCTTCTTCCCATCATCACCATCCTCGGGCTTTCGGTCCCGGGGCTGGTGGGGGGAAGCGTGATCTTTGAATCCATCTTCGGCATTCCCGGAGTGGGGCAGCTCATGTGGCAGGCGGTCATGGCCCGAGACTATCCGGTGATCATGGGTAACCTGGTAATCGTCTCGGTGCTCACCCTGCTGGGGAATCTCCTAGCGGACCTAGGTTATGCCCTGGCCGACCCCCGTATTCGCCTTGAGGGGAGGTCCTGAGGATGGAGACCCTGGCCCTCCTCTGGAAACATACCTGGGGGAGACTTTCCCTTCTTGCGGTCCTGGTTTTGATATTTGTGGCCCTGCTGGCCCCCTATTTGGCCCCCTATGACCCTTTGGCCATTGATGTGCGCCATGTCCTGGAACCTCCCTCCAAGATCCATCCCTTGGGCACGGATCTCCTGGGCCGCGATGTTCTTTCCCGGATTATTTACGGGACCAGGATTTCACTTGAGGTGGGGGTGGTAGCGGTAGGGCTTTCTCTGGCGGTGGGAACGGTCTTGGGGGCCCTGGCCGGCTATTATGGAGGTTGGGTAGACGGCCTCATTTCCCGTTTCATTGACATCATGCTCTGCTTTCCCACTATCTTTCTTATACTGGCCGTGATCGCCTATCTTCAGCCCTCCATCCTCAACATCATGGTGGTCATCGGTCTTACGAGCTGGATGGGGGTGGCCCGTCTGGTGAGGGCGGAATTTCTGAGTCTGCGGGAGCGGGAGTTCGTACTTGCGGCACGGGTGGCCGGGGCTTCGGACCTGCGGATTATCTTCTCCCACCTCCTGCCCAATGCCCTTCCTCCCATCCTGGTGGCCGCCACTCTGGGGGTGGGGAACGCCATTCTTATCGAGTCGGCCCTTTCCTTTCTGGGACTGGGAGTCCAGCCTCCCATCCCCTCCTGGGGGAATATGCTCACCGAGGGGAAAAGCTGCCTGGAGGTAGCCTGGTGGCTTTCGGTCTTTCCGGGCCTGGCCATTCTCTTTACGGTTCTGGTCTTCAATCTCCTGGGTGAAAGTCTCCAGGAGGTGACCAATCCTCGCCTCCGGCCTCAAAGACCGCAGGCCTGAAAACCTTCTTGCCTTCTGGATCCGAAAACTTAACTTTTAGTTAGAAAATTCAAAAAGGGGGTGAGGATTATGGCTGAACTCATGGTATGGCGTCCGCTTCAGGAATTACGGCGGGAGATTGACCGGTTGTGGGAGGAATTTTTTGGCCGTACGCGTTTTCCCGAGCGCTGGGAGGGGTTGGAGTGGGTACCGGCGGTGGATGTCTCGGAGACGGAGGAGGCGGTAGTGGTGCGGGCCGATGTTCCGGGCCTTGATCCGGAGGACCTAGAGATTACCCTTTCGGGGAACACGCTGGTGATCAAGGGGGAAAAGAAAAAGGAGCAGGAGGAGAAAAAGGAAAACTTTTATCGGGTAGAGCGGGTTTACGGGAGCTTTATGCGTACGGTAGAGCTTCCGGCGGAGGTGGAGGCGGATAAGGTAGAAGCTACCTATAAGAACGGGGTCCTCAAAATAGTCCTTCCCAAGAAGGCCGAGGCCAAGGGCCGGACCATTAAGGTCAAGGTGGAAAAGTAGTTATCTCCCACAGGTGGCCCGCGAAGAGCCGAAGGCGTGCTCCCTGCACGCCAGGACGTTAAATCAGCCCTTGCGGCCTAGATAGGCCTCTTCCTGTCGTTCGATGGGTTCCCCGCAAAAGGCACAGCGGGGAACCCCGTTCCATTTTTTATAGGCCTTCCAGATTTCTTCGGCGAATTCTTTAGGACTTTTAGGTCTGGGCATCAGGGGGGTACCTCCACCAGGTCTTTAATGGAGACCAGCCGTACCTCTGAAAGAAGTTCCTGCCGGTGGCGCCGGAGAAGCTCCAAGGTTTGAGGATGAGGATGGGCAATGACCACCAGCCGACCTTTCTCCCGCGCCCTTTTTAACATGTGCTTGAACTCGTTCTCCAAAGCCTCCTTTTTAAAATTATTATCCAGGAAAACGTCCCGTTGGGCAAAGGGAATTTTCAAGTATTCCGCCACAAAAGGGGCTACAGAATGAGGTGTAGTCTTGCTATCCACAAAAAACATACCTTTATTTTTTATTTCTTGCATAACCCAATTCATACGTAAAGGATCCTGCGAAAAAAGGGATCCCATGTGTTGATTTACTCCTTCGGCAAATGGAACCAGGGCAATTAATTGTTGAGTCTTAAGGCGAATTTCCTTCTCCCCCATGGAGACCAGGAGGGCCTCCGGGCCGGGGTTGATTCCGTTTTCAGCCTCCATAGGGAGATGGACTAGAACCGTAAAACCCCGCTCATGGGCCTCTCGGGCCAGGCGAGCCGTAAAGGGAGCCTTGGGGAGGAAGGAAAAGTTTAGGCGGAGCCCCAGCTTAAAAAAGGCCCTTTCCAGCCGGGGCCTCTGGCCCATATCGTCTATGATGAGGGCTATGCGGGGTAGTATCTTGGGTTGAGGAGGAGCGGGCCGGGGAGAGGGAGTCGGGGAGGGAGGAGGAGTCGGGGAGGGAGGTGGCGGAGGAGAAGGAGGGTGCAGGACCTTGAGTAGGGCCAGAAAGGCCAAAAGAAAGACCAAAGAAAGTAGGGCCCAGGCTAAAGCCCTAGGCACAGGGGTCTTAGATCTTTTTGCGGTGCGTTTTTTTCTTCCTTTAGAGCCCAAATCAGTACTTGATCTTGGTAAGTTGCGGGAGACTCTTTAAGACTTTCAGAGCCTCATGCAACTGGAAGTCTTTAGCCAGAAGTTCCTCCGATTCTTTTTCTTCCTGAGTCTTTCCGTTGGGGTTTTCCAGGTGTCCGGTGAGGTCCTTTTCCCGGATCTCCGGATGTTTTTTCTGGAGACAGTCCGGTTTGATCTCCGGGACTTCCAGGTCTGGTTCTATGCCTTCGGCCTGGATGGAGCGTCCGCTGGGGGTGAAATATTCTGCGGTGGTAAGACGCACCGCCGAGCCGTCGGGGAGAGGGATGATCGTCTGGACCGAACCCTTACCGAAGGTTCGGGTCCCCACAATAACCGCCCGGTGATGATCCTGAAGGGCTCCGGCCACGATCTCCGAGGCCGAGGCCGTACCGGCGTTCACCAGGACCACCAGGGGATAGGGGTGTTTTTGGCGATTGGGATGGGCCTTAAATTGGAAATTTTGATCCTTGCGACGCCCCTTGGTGTAGACAATAAGTCCTTCGTCTAAAAATTCATCGGCCACCTCTACCGCCGCATCCAGAAGACCCCCGGGATTGTTCCGCAGATCCAGGATCAATCCTTTAAGAGGCTGATTTTCTTTTTCTAGTTTGGAAAGGGCCTGGTGTAATTCCTCTCCGGTCTTTTCCTGGAAACTCGAGATGCGAATATAGCCGTAGCCGGGCTCAAGAATCCGGGCCCTAACGCTCCGGATGGGAATCACATCCCGCACCAGGGTGATATCCTTGAGTTCCTTGGTGCTTTCCCGAAAGATGGTAATGGTGACCTTGGTACCTTTGGGCCCCCGAAGGCGTTTTACGGCCTCCATAAGGGACATCCCCTTGGTAGGCTGGCCGTTAATCTTCACGATCTTGTCGCCAGGCTTGAGACCGGCCTTCCAGGCCGGGGTGCCTTCAATGGGAGAGACCACGGTAAGGATTCCATCCTCCAGGGTGATTTCGATGCCGATCCCGGTGAAACTTCCCTTGGTCTCGATCTGCAATTCGTGAAATTCGTCTGGAGCAAGGAAGGAAGAGTGAGGGTCCAGCCCAGAAAGGAGCCCTTTTATGGCGTCATAAACCAACTCCTTGGTGGTCACGGGTTTCACATAGTTCTCTTCCACCAACTCCAGGACTTGGGAAAAAAGCTTTAAGGCTTCATAAGGGTCCTCGTCTTTCTTAGAGGACGAAAGGCCCGGAGAGACCCCCACCAGAAGGATCAACAGGACTGCCAGAAGACTTCCCTTTTTCATCTCTTACCTCACCAAGCGCAAAGTTTTAAGGTCGAGCCACTCCAGCGGATTGAGTGGCCGATTCCCTCTCCTGAGTTCGTAATATACCCCGCTTGGTCCAAAGGGGGAATCCGCTACCGTACCCAGGGGTTGACCGGTACGCACATACTCTCCAAGGGCTACGTTTACCTGATCTAACCCTCCAAGCATGGAGACAAAACCGTAGCCGTGATCCAGGACCAGGACCTGCCCCTGGCCCTCCACCCAGCGCAGCCGGGAGGCCCGGGCCAGAAAGGGGGCCACCACCGGAGTCCCCGGAGGGGCCCCGATATAGATACCGGGGCTAAAGGCGTACTTCCCGGTGAAGGGATCCCGATCCAGTCCAAAAAAACGAAGAAGCTTTCCCTTTACCGGGGCCACCAAGAGTCCTTTTACCTCAAAAAGCGGACGCAAATGCGGAAGCCCTTCTTTCGGTTCTCTCCTTTTTTCTTTTTTCAAGGCTTGCAATTGGCGACGGGTCTCGGCCATTTCTCGGGCCAGGGTTTCCATCTCTTCCTTGGCGGCCTCAAGGAGACTTAACATTTCCCGGTAGAGCCGCTTATTTCGGCGGACTTCTTCAAGCAGAGTCTCCTTTTCCTTTTTGAGAAGCCGGAGTTCGGCGACCTTTTTTCGGAGATCCTCCTGACGCTCGCGGTATTCCTGGATCTTTTTTTCTTTTTCTGCGCGGAGAAAGGCGATATCCTCCATGGTTTGGCGAAGGGTTTTTAGTTTCTCGCTTTCGTTCTGGATGATGAGATAGAGATAGTCCTCCCGGCGTAAAAATTCGTTTATTTCCCGGGGCTCAAAAAGGAGATTCATCCAGGTGGTCCGGGAAAGGGTGGCCAGAAGGGCCATTTCCTGACTCAAGCGCGCCTTGAGTCTCTTTTTCTTTTCTTCCAGATGAGAGATGGTCTGGGAAAGGGCCTCAATTTCTTTTTTCAATTCCCGAATTTGCCCCTCCAGGTTTTTGATCTCTCTACTGTAGCGGGAGATCTCCCGGGCCAGGTCCTGGAGCTCTTCAAGGATGGACTTCTCCTTGACGGTGGCCCTTTCAAGGAGGAGCCTTTTTTCCTGGATCTTTTTTTCCAGAGAAAGGCTCCCCGCGCGGGCCGGGCTCAGGAAAAGTAGCGCTGCACCGCAAGCCAGGATAAAAAGGCGCAGAAGAATCCCGTACCTCCTGTCCCCAAAAGGATATAGACCGTAGGCAAAAGGGTAAGCTTTAGCTCCCAAAAGGGGATTACTCCGGAAAAGGTCCCCTGAAGATAACCCTCAAGGAGCTTTAGTAACCCGAAGGCCGCCACAAAGGCCCCGGAGCCTATGAGAAAGGCCGCCACCATCTTCGGCCGTCCGATATACCCTGGAGAGGCCCCCAGCAGAGAAAGGATCTCAATCTCCTCCCGCTGTCTTTCCAGAGTGAGATTTACGGTGACCACCACCAGAAAGAAAAGGGAGGTCAGAAGCAGGGCCACGCTCAGATAAAGGAGTTTTTGAAGGAGTTGTGAAAGACGCCAGAGACGTCCCAGCCAACTCTGAGCATAGCGAATCCGGAGTATTCCGGGCTCTTTTTCCAATTCTCGCAGTCGGGGCTCCACCCGGGGAAGATCCCGCAAGGGATCTCCGAAGTGGACTTCTAGAAGAATGGGAAGTTTTGAAAGATCTAGATTTTCTAAAATTTCGGGGTCTTCCCGGAAAATTTGTTTTAGTTCCTGAAGAACTTGCTTTTTCCCTACTATATTTACCTCTTTTACCCCGGATAGGCTTCTAAATTTGTAAAGAATTTCTTCTCGGGTCTCCAGAGGGAGGTCCGGGGCTAGATAGACCGTAAAGGCCAGACTCCGGGCCGCCTGATGGGAAAAGAGATAAAGCTGGTAATACAGGGAGGAAAAGAAAAGGAAGAGACTTACGGCAAAGGTGATAATGAGAAAGGTCAACCCGTAAGACCCTCGATGATTTCTAAGCTCCAGGAAGACCCTCTTAAGCATTCACTATTCTCCCTTCCGGCAAGACCAGAATGCGGCGGTGATGGCCCCGGAGGAGGTTTTCATCGTGGGTGGCTAGGATGACCGTGATGCCCTCGGCGTTCAACTCTTCCAGAATACGGAGGATTTCTCGACTTCTTTCCGGATCGAGGTTCCCGGTGGGCTCATCGGCCAGGACAAGCTCAGGCTCCTTTACCACGGCCCGGGCGATGGCCACCCGCTGTTTCTCTCCTCCGGAAAGGGTCTCTACCCGCTGGTCTCGGCGGGCAGCCAGATCCAGTCTCCGGAGGATGCGTTCCACCCGTTCCCGGGCCACCGCTCCCCCGATTCCCAGGACCTCTAGACCTAGATAAACGTTTTCAAAGACCGTCTTTTCGGGAAGGAGTCGAAAATCCTGAAAGATAAAACCCATCCTTCGCCGAAGAGCAATGAGATCTCGGCGGCGGAGATGGGCATAGTCGAGGTCTCCATAAAGGATACGCCCCGAAGAAGGCCTCTCCAGCCCAAAGATCAGATTGAGGAGAGTGGATTTTCCGGCCCCGCTGGGCCCGGTCACGAAGAGAAGCTCTCCTCGCCGCACTTCAAAGGAGATATTCTCTAGGGCCCGGATAGAAGGGGGGTAAATCTTGGTCACCTTTTCCAGCTGGAGAAGAGGTTTCCCTAGGGCCATTTCCTTTTCCGGAAATTTTTGGCTATTATACTTAAGATCTCGGGCAAAGAAAGGGAGGAATTCTCATGGCCAAGATAGATGCCTTTCTTAAGCTCATGGTGGAGACCGGGGCCTCCGATCTTCATCTCTCTACAGGCAATCCCCCCATCCTCCGGGTCCATGGGGACCTTCAACGGGTGAAGTACAAGGTCCTGGAAAACGAAGAGCTCAAGGCCATGCTCTACGAGATCACCCCGGAGGAGAAGATCAAGCAATTTGAAGAGACCGGAGATGTGGATTTTGGCTTCGAACTTCCGGGGGTAGCCCGTTTCCGGGTGAACTTTTTCATGCATCATCGGGGAGTGGGGGCGGTCTTTCGGCTTATCCCCAGCCAAATCCGCACTGTGGAGGAACTGGGGCTCCCCCCTATTCTCAACAAACTGGCCCTCCTTCCCAAGGGTCTCATTCTGGTCACCGGGCCCACCGGATCTGGTAAATCTACCACCCTTGCGGCTATGGTGGACTACGCCAACCGCATGCGCAAGGACCACATTATTACTATTGAGGACCCCATCGAATTCGTACATCAGCCCAAGAACTGCCTGGTAAATCAGCGGGAGGTGGGGGTCCATACCCGCTCCTTCGCCGCAGCCCTGCGGGCGGCCCTGCGTGAGGACCCGGACATCGTCCTGGTGGGAGAAATGCGGGATCTGGAGACCATCTCCCTGGCCCTGGAGGCGGCCCTTACCGGCCATCTGGTCATGTCTACCCTGCACACTATCTCCGCCGCCCAAACCGTAGACCGGATCATCGAGATCTTTCCCCACGAACAGCAGCCCCAGATCCGGGCTTCTCTGGCGGACTCTTTGCGCGCGGTTATTTCCCAGACTATGTTCAAAAGGATCGATCGCCCGGGTCGAGTGGTGGCCCTGGAGATCCTCATTGCTACTCCGGCGGTTCGCAATCTTATCCGTGAAGGGAAGACCTACCAGATTCCTTCTATTATTCAAACCGGCCGAAAATATGGTATGATCTCCCTCGATGATTCCATTATGGATTACCTTCAGCGGGGAATCATCAGCCCGGAAGAAGCCTTGAACAAAGCCCTGGATAAGACCCGCTTTATGCCCTTTGTCAAAAAGGCAGAATTGGCAGACTTTACGGAGATCCCGGGATAGGGAGGGGGAGATGCTCAGCGAAATAGACCTCAGTGAGCTCATCTGGGACCTGGCCCGCAGTCACGAAAGGGCCACCGATATCCTTTTTATGGTGGGGCGGCCCTTTCAGGTCCTGGCCGACGGCCGTTTGCACCAGGTGAAGCTTTCCCACTGGCCAGTGGAAAGGCTTACCCCCCTTCAGACGGAGACCATCGCCTTTAACCTTCTGCGTAAAAATCCCCGGCTCTTTCAGGACCTGGTGAGACACGGTTCTGCCGATCTCTCCTATCGTCTCCCGGACGGGACCCGTTTCCGGGTAAACATCTATTCCCGGCAGAAAAACTACAACATCGTCATGCGTAAGCTCCCCTCGCAGGTGCCCTCCATTGCCGATCTAGGGCTTCCTCCGGCCTTTTATCGCATCGCCCAGGAAAAAAGTGGGATTGTGCTGGTCACCGGGGCCACCGGTCAGGGGAAAACCACCTCGCTTGCGGCGATCCTGAACGAAATCAACGAGCGCGAGGCCGTGCATGTGGTAACCCTCGAAGATCCGGTGGAATATGTGCACCGGCCCAAAAAGGCCACTTTTAGTCAACGGGAACTCGGCACAGACTTCGATACCTTTGCCAATGGTCTGCGGGCCGCCCTGCGCCAGGCCCCGCAGGTGATCCTGGTGGGAGAGATTCGGGATCGGGAGACCATGGAGATCGCCCTTATGGCGGCCGAGACCGGACATCTGGTTCTTTCCACCTTGCATACCGTAGGGGCCGGAAACACCATTAACCGTATTTTGGGCTTTTTCACCATCGAGGAGGAACACCAGATCCGCAACCGCTTGGCCGATACCCTCCGGTGGATTGTAGGACAAAAGCTTCTTCCCAAGGTAGGAGGAGGACGGGTGGCGGTCTTCGATATCCTTTACAATACCATTCGTACCAAGGAGACCATCATCAAGGGGGAAGAAGAGGGCCGGACCTTTTACGATATCATGCGTCAGGGCAGTCCCTATCACATGCAGACCTTCGATCAGCACATCGTGGAACTTTACCGGCAGGGCCTGATTACCGAAGATGTAGCCCTGGCTTACTGCGTGCGCCGCGACCTGGTGGGGCGGGAAATCGACCTTATCAAATCGGCCAAAGGGGAGAAGACCTCGGATCTTGAGGTGGAAAAGCTCAAATTAGAATTTGAGGAGGGGCCGTGGCGGAGGAAAGGGTAGAACTACAGTGTAGTGGTTGCGGCAAAAAGTTTCGTCTCCGGCGCCCCCCGGAGGAGATCCCGGAAGAGCTCCTCCTCTGCCCGGATTGTGGAGGGCGTCTGATTTTTCCGGGAAAAGGGGGCGGGGGACAGGAGGAATCCCGCATACCCTTGGAAGACTATCTCCTTACCGGTCCGGTAGCCCTCCTCTACTGGGACCTTCCGGTGCCGGAAGAGGTACTGGAGGAGTTCCTAGGCCGGGAGGGTTTTGCTGTGCGCCGCTTTGCCTCCCGAGAAGAGTTACGCCACTGGTTGAGGATCTTCATGCCCCAGGTGCTGGTTTACGGCACCGAAAAGCCGGAATTGGTAGCAGAATGTGAAGACTTCCTCCAAAATGATCTCCCGCCAGATGAGTATCGGCGGATCTTCCGTATTTGGGTGACCTCCCGGTACCGGACCCTGGAGCCCCGGGAGGTCTTTTTCTCCGGGATGCACCTGGTCTGTCATCCGGGGGACCTGGAGCGGTTTGAGAAGGTCTACGAAAAGGCTCGTACTTACTGGGATAACCTCTACGGGCCTTATTATAGAGTCCTTGAGGAGGTGAATCCATGATCCGCAAAGCCGTCCTTCCGGTAGCCGGTCTGGGCACCCGGATGCTCCCGGCAACCAAGGTCATCCCTAAAGAGATGCTCTGCGTGGTAGATCGTCCGGCCATTCAGTATGTGGTGGAAGAGGCGGTGGCGGCCGGACTCTCAGAGATCATCTTCGTCATCTCCCGGGGAAAAGAATCCATTCTGGATCACTTCGATCTCTCTCCGGAGTTAGAGGCCGAGCTTGAGGCCCGAGGCAAGACCGCGCTTCTGGAAAAAGTCCGCCGGGTCTCTTCTATGGTGGAAAGCCTTTCGGCGGTGCGTCAAAAGCGGGCCCTGGGTCTGGGGCAGGCCATCCTCACTGCGGCCCCCTTGGTGGGGAATGAACCCTTTGCCGTACTCTTGGGGGACGATCTGGTGCAGGCGGAGGTCCCCTGTATCCAGCAACTGGTAGAAAAGGCCGCGGAACTCCGGGCCCCGGTGATCGCCGTGGAAAGGCTTCCCCGGGAAAAAGTCTCCCTCTACGGGGTCATCGCCGGGGAGGATCTGGGAGGGGGGCTGTGGCGCCTTTCCGGGGTGGTGGAAAAGCCCCGACCGGAGGAGGCCCCTTCGGAGATAGCCATCATCGGCCGCTACGTCTTTTTCCCCGAGATCTTTGATTACTTAAGGCGCACCCCTTGGGGAGCCGGCGGAGAGCTCCAGCTCACGGATGCCGTAGCGGCCATGATTGCCGACGGACGTCCGGTCTACGCCCTAGAATTCAAGGGGACCCGCTATGATACCGGAAATAAAATCGGTTTTGTAAAGACCGTCCTGGCTTACGCCCTGAAAGATCCCGAAATAGGAGAAGAGTTGCGCCAATATCTCCAGACTCTCCTTTGAGCCTTGCGTTTTTATAATCTCGTTCTCCCGGTTCCCCTGCCGGGGGCCCTGGTTTACGCCTCCAAGGCCCCCCTTTTGCCGGGGGTGCGGGTCTTGGTCCCGGTGAAGACCCGGCGTATGGTGGGGGTAGTGTTGGAGGAGGTGCCCGAGCCCTCCGGCCCCTGGGAGATCCGGGAGGTAGAAGAGGTCCTGGACCAGGAACCCCTTATTCCGCAGGAACTTTTGAGGTTCCTCCTCTGGTGTCAGGGATATTATCTGGCCCCTCCGGGCGAGGTCTTCCGGTTGGCCTTTCCTCCGGGATTTTTCCGGGAGATCCGGAGGCGCTACCGGTTGACCCCGGCCGGGCGCCAGGCCCTGGCCGAGGGAAGGGCCCCGGAGGCCCTTTCCTGGTTCCGGAAGGCCCGCTCGTTAAGGGCTACCAGAAGCCGCTTTACGGAGGCGGAGCTTTCCGAATTTTTAGCCCGGGGCTGGCTTTCCGAGGAGGAGGACCTTTCCCGTCTCCGGCCTCCCGAAGAGCCCTGGCTGGAATTTGCGGGAGGCGAGCCCCTGGGAGAAGCAGAGAGATTTCTGGCCGAAAGAGGCCGCTGGCCAAGACGGTTTCTGGAAGAAATTTTCGGCCGTAAGGCGGTGGAAGACCTCCTCCGGGAGCGTCGGGCCCGGGTGGTGAGTCTCCCCCGCCTGCGTCGGGGGCCGGTGGTGGAAAGTGGGGAAAGGCCCCGGCCCAGTCCCGAACAGTTGAGCCTTATCCGGGAGATCGAAAGGTTCCTTCCTCAGGGTTTTACCGTCTTTCTCCTTCACGGGGTGACCGGAAGCGGAAAGACCCTGGTCTATCTCGAGGTGGCCGAAAGGGTCCTGGCCCAGGGGAAGTCCGTATTGGTCCTGGTCCCGGAGATTGCCCTTACCCCCTATGTGGAGACCCATTTTGTGGCGGCCTTTGGACGAGAAGTGGCCGTACTCCATAGTGCCCTGAGTCCTTCGGCCCGGGCCGCGGAATGGTTCCGGGTGGCCCGGGGGGAGGCCCGAGTGGTGGTGGGCACCCGGCTGGCCCTCTTTGCCCCGTTAAGAGACCTGGGGCTCATTGTGGTGGATGAGGAACATGATCCCTCCTACAAGCAGGCCGAAAGACTCCCTTATCAGGCCCGGGATCTAGCCCTCATGCGGGGACGGATGGCCGGGGTCCCAGTCATTCTGGGCTCTGCCACCCCTTCGGTCAAGAGTTTTTACTTCGCCCGCACCGGGCGCTATCGGTATTTGAGGCTCAAGAGCCGCCCTTCGGGAAGGAGGCTTCCGGAGGTGGAATTGGTAAGACTTTCCGGCCCGGAGCCCTTTTCTTCGCGGCTCCTTGAGGCCCTTTCCGAGACCCTTTCCCGAGGGGAGCAGGCCCTTTTATTCTTAAACCGGAGGGGATACGCTCCGGCGGTCTACTGTCGGGAATGCGGGGAGGTCCTCGGCTGTCCTAACTGTTCCCTCACCCTTACCTATCATCGAGCCCGAGGCCTTCTCCTTTGCCATTTCTGTGGCCACGAGGTTCGGGCCTTCCCCCTCTGTCCCCATTGCCAAGGGACGGCCTTCCGGCTTTCGGGAAGCGGTACCGAAAGAATAGAAGAGGAGTTGCGGAAATACTTTCCCGGGGCCGAGGTGGCCCGCCTGGACCGGGACACGGTGACCTCTGAAAAAAGACTTACGGATTTACTAAGGCGCCTCCGCCGGGGAGAGATCCAGATCCTGGTAGGGACCCAGATGGTGGCCCAGGGTCACGATCTCCCCGGGGTGACCCTGGTGGGGGTGCTTCTGGCCGAGGGAGGGCTTCATCTCCCGGACTATCGGGCGGCCGAACGGACCTTTCAACTTTTGGTACAGGTGGCGGGAAGGGCCGGACGGGGGAACCTTCCCGGACGAGTGATCCTCCAGACCCGCCTTCCCGAACACTATGTCCTTCAAGCGGCCTTGAAGCAGGACTATGAGGCCTTTTTTGAGGAAGACCTGGCCCGCAGACGGGCCTTTAGCTTCCCTCCTTTTAAGCGTCTCTGTCTCCTTCTGGTGACTTCCGTTCGTGAAGAGAAGGCCCGGGAGGGGGCGGAAAGGGCCGCGGAGTTTTTTCGCTCCTGGCCGGAATTGGAGGTGTTGGGCCCGGCCCCGGCTCCCCTGGCGCGCCTTGCCGGGCGGTTCCGCTGGCAGGTGCTTCTCCGGGCCCCGAGGGCCTCGGCTTTCGACCGACCCTTGCAGCGGTTTCTGGAAGAGGTCTCCCGCTGGCCTTCCGGTCTGCGGGTGACCCTTGATCGGGATCCCGAAGAGCTGCTATAATTTTATTCCATGGCTTCGAGGTTTGTTCCCCAACGCGCGGGCTGGGCGGAGAGAGAAAAAAACGCCCTCATCAATTTTGACCTCAAACCCGAAGAACTCGAGGCCTATCTGGACGAATATCTCATCGGGCAGCGGGAGGCCAAAGGGATCCTGGCCACCAAGATCTGTACCCATTTCCACCGGGTGAAGTATTTTCTGGAGCGCGGAGAGCGCTTCGACGAGGTAGGTTTTGTCAAGAACAACATCATCATTATCGGCCCCACCGGGGTGGGCAAGACCTTTATGATCAAGCTCATCGCCCGGAAGATCGGAGTGCCTTTTGTCAAGGGGGATGCCACCAAGTTCAGCGAAACCGGATATGTGGGCGGGGACGTGGAGGACCTCATTCGCGATCTGGTGCAGGAGGCCGACGGCAATGTAGAGCGGGCCCGTTTCGGAATCGTTTACCTGGACGAGATAGACAAGATTGCCTCGAGCGGCCACATCATCGGCCCGGATGTCTCCCGGACGGGAGTCCAGCGGGCCCTGCTTAAACCCTTGGAAGAGACCGAGGTAGAACTACGCACCCCCCATGACCCCATAAGCCAGATGGAGGCCGTGGAATATTATCGGCGCACCGGGCGCCGGAGGCGCAATACCATAAACACCCGCTACATCCTCTTTATCGCCAGCGGGGCCTTCGGGGGCCTGGAGGAGATTATCCGCAAGCGGCTCCACAAGCAAAAGCTGGGCTTTCTTTCAGAGATCGAGGCCCGGGAAGACACGCAGATCAATTACTTCAAGTTTGTGACCCCGGAAGACCTGATCGCCTATGGGTTTGAGTCAGAGTTTGTGGGGCGGTTCCCGGTGATCGCCGTCTTTGATCCCCTGACGGAGGAAGATCTTTACCACATTCTGGCCAACCCTAACAGCGTGATTGTGGTGAGTAAAAAGCGCGACTTTCGGGCCTACGGTATTGATTTGGCCTTTACCGATGAGGCCCTGCGGGAGCTGGCCCGCAGGGCCGCTCGGGAGAATACCGGGGCCCGGGCCCTTTCCCGGGTCCTCGAGCGGGTCCTTATTCCTTTTGAGAAGGCCCTTCCCAGTACCAAGCTCAATTTTTTGGGGGTTACCCGGGAGGTGGTTCTGGAGCCGGAGCGGGTCCTGGCCGAAATGCGGGCCCATCCGGAGTCCTCTCGGTGGAGGGAGTGGTTTGAGGCCGCCTGTGCGGATGAGGAACATCGCTTGAAGAGCTTTCTTAAAGAACGTAAGAAGGGCTTTTTTGAGCGTCACCGCTTCCCTCTTACCCCGGCCAAGCTGGATCTGGTCTTAGCCCTGCATCGCAAAGAAGATCTCGACCCTCAGCAGGCCCTGGAAGAAGTCCTCATGCTCTGGCGTCAGATCCAGAGCTTTGAAAAGAGTTATGAGAGGCGCCTTGGTTTTCGGGTCTATTTTTCCGAAGCGGCCCGGGACCTCATCCTCCAAGAGGTGGTCAAGCGGGACGAAGGGGTGTATGCCTTTTGCGATCGCCTGCTCAGCGTCCTGGAGTATGGCTTGCGCCTGGTACATGACCGCACGGGCAAAAGGGTCTTTGAACTTCCAGAAAAGGCCGTGACCTCTCCGGAGGAGTTCCTGAACCGTCTGGTGAGCACCTCTTATCGCCTGAGCTAAACATGGCTAAACCCCCTCTCATATATCTGGCCCTTTCCGATTCCGTGGCCGAGCGGGTAGAAGAGGAGTTGCAACCCTTAAAGGCCCGGATGGTAAGAGTTTCCGATGGAGAAGAGCTAATTCGTCTCTGCCGGGAGGTCCCTCCAGAGGTGGTCATTCTAGAGAAGGAAATTCCCAAGCTCGATGGATATGCCGCGGTTCTTCTTCTCAAGAGTAGTCCCCGAACAGCCAAGATTCCGGTAGTGGGAGTATGCAAGTGTCTTTCTTCAGAGGAGTTCGAAAAGGCCCGGGATGCTGGCTGCGACGATTATGTGTGTTATCCTTTTAATAAAGGGGAGTTGAAAGAAGTGGTAGAAAAAATTTTGAGAGGGTAGCCAAATGATAGGTATTTCCAAACTTTATTGCGGGACGGTTGAGCCTTCGGATCCTCTGCGCTACGGGCGCCGGGCCAAGGATCTTCCTTCCCATCTTTTACAGTTTTCGGCCGACAAAAGGCCGGTGGTGGTCTGGAATGTAACCAAGCGCTGCAACCTGCGTTGTGTGCACTGTTACGCCTCTGCAGACCCCAATCCCCATCCCGATGAACTCACCACTGAAGAAGGGATGGCCTTATTGGAGGACCTGGCCCGGTTCGGCTGTCCGGTGGTGCTTTTTTCCGGGGGGGAACCCCTCATGCGCCCGGACATTTTGGATCTCATCAAAAGGGCCGTAGATCTAGGCATGCGGGCGGTGATTTCCACTAACGGAGTCCTCATTGATCGGGCCCTGGCCCGGGAGCTCAAGAAACTGGGTCTTTCCTATGTGGGCATCAGTATGGACGGACTCCGGGAGGTCCACGACCGTTTTCGGGGAGTGAAGGGGGCCTTTGATAAGGCCATGGAGGCCGTAGAAAACTGCAAGGCCGAGGGGATCAAGGTGGGGCTCCGTTTCACCATCAACAAACTCAACGCCCAAGAAATTCCGGGAATTTTCGACCTGGTGGAAGAATACCAGATCCCCAGGATCTGTTTCTACCATCTAGTTTATGCCGGACGGGGTTCCCGCCTGAGGGAACAGGACCTCTCCCATGAGGAGACCAGACGCTGGGTGGATTATATTATTAACCGCACCAAGGAGCTCCACGACAAGGGCCTCAAGGTAGAGGTCCTCACTGTGGACAATCACGCCGACGGTCCCTATCTCTATCTGCGCATGAAACGAGAGGGCCATCCCCGGGCCGAAGAGGTCTACGAGCTTCTGCGTATGAACGGAGGCAACAATTCCGGGGTGGGGATCGGCTGTGTCTCTTGGGACGGCTCGGTACATGCCGATCAGTTCTGGCGGCATTATTCCTTTGGCAACGTGCGAGAGCGGCCCTTTAGTGAAATCTGGTTAGACACTTCGGATCCCCTTATGGCCAAACTCAAAGAAAAAAAGAAGTGGGTGAAGGGGCGTTGTGCCCGGTGCCGGTTTCTGGAGGTCTGTGCCGGAAATTTCCGGGTGCGGGCCGAGGCTGCCACCGGGGATGTCTGGGCCCCGGACCCGGCCTGCTATCTCACCGATGAAGAAATCGGTATCGCTTAAGGAGGGCAAAAAATGCCAAAAATCCAGAGGGCCCTTATCAGTGTGACCGACAAGACCGGGGTGGCGGAATTTGCTAAGGCTTTACATGAAATGGGGATAGAGATCATCTCCACCGGGGGTACGGCCCGGGTCATTCGGGAGGCCGGAGTCCCGGTGACGGATGTCTCCGAGGTTACCGGGTTTCCGGAGATGCTCGATGGCCGAGTAAAAACTTTGCACCCCAAGATCCACGGAGGTCTTCTTTATCTCCGGGACAAGGAGGAACATGTACGCCAGATTGAGGAACACGGGATCAAGCCCATCGATTTGGTGGCGGTAAACCTTTACGCCTTTGAAAAGGCCGTGGCCTCCGGGGCGGATCTGGAAACAGCCATCGAAAATATTGACATCGGGGGGCCTACACTTTTGCGGGCGGCGGCCAAAAATTTCAAATATGTCACGGTAATCGTGGATCCTGCGGACTACGAAAGGGTGCTTGCGGAAATGCGGGCCCACGGGGGGTCCACTACCTTGCGTACCAGGTTTGAGTTGGCCCGCAAGGTCTTTGAGACTACCTGGCGTTACGATCGGGCCATTGCGGAATACTTGGCCGGAGTAACCCCTCCTGAGGCCTAAATGATATGTATCTCCGTGGCCGCGCCCACGGTGGAGGAGGCTAAGCGAATCCTAGCCTCCGGACCAGAGGCCGATCTCTTTGAGATCCGTCTGGATGCCCTAAGGGAGCCGGCCGTAGCCCCCTTTTTCTCTCTTTCCAAGCCCCTTATCTTTACCTTTCGGGCACAAGAGGAAGGGGGTCTTCGCCCGGCCCCTTTAGAAGAACGCCTTTTCTGGCTCCGGGAGGCGGCCACCCACGGAGCCTCCTTCGTGGATCTGGAGTTAGCCTGCGGTCCGGAGGCCGTGGCCCAGCTGCGCTCCGGACTCCGGGAAACCCGCCTTATCCTTTCCTATCATAATTTTCAAAAAACTCCATCTAAAGCATACTTATGTGATAAAATTAAAGAAATGGTTGAGCTGAAGGCCGATGTGGGCAAGGTGGTTTGCATGGTGCGTAGGCCGGAGGAGGGGTTAGAGTTGCTTTCCCTCATCGTTTGGGCCCGGCGCAAATTTGATCTTCCGCTAGTGGCCTTTGGCATGGGGCCGGCAGGGCGCTGGACCCGGGCGGTCTCCCTTTTTCTCGGAGCTCCTTTTACCTTTGCCGCTTCCCGAACCGGAGCCGAGACTGCTCCGGGGCAGTTGGTAGCGGAAGATCTGCGTAAAGTCCTCAAAATTCTGGGGGTCTAAATGAGGGTCTTGGGGGTCCTGGGATATCCGGTGGCCCATTCTCTTTCTCCAGCGATGCACAACGCGGCCCTGCGGGCCTTGGGGATTCCTGCGGTCTATGGGGCCTTTGAGGTGCCCCCGGATCTTTTGCCCCAGGCTATGGTAGGGGTTCGAGCCCTGGGAATCGGCGGTCTTTCGGTAACCATCCCTCACAAAGAAACGGTGATGCTTTATCTCGAGGAGATCGATCCGGTGGCCCGGAAGATCGGGGCGGTAAATACCGTGGTCAACCGGGAAGGGCGCCTCTGGGGGACCAATACCGACTGGATTGGAGTCAAGCGCAGTCTGGAGGAGGCCGGTCTTAATCTGCGGGGCCGGCGGGCGGCGGTGGTAGGGGCTGGAGGAGCGGCCCGGGCGGTGGTCTTTGCCCTGAGGGAGGCCGGGGCCGAGGTGGAGGTTTACAATCGGACTCTGGAGCGGGCCCAAGCCTTGGTTCAGAGCCTGGGGGGACGGGCCTTTCCTCTTTCCGAGATCTCTCAGGCCTCAGGGGAAGTCATCATCCAGACCACCAGCGTAGGGCTTAAAAGCTGGGAGAGCCCGGTCCCAAAAGAAGTCTTTCATAATTTTCGGGCGGCCATGGATCTGGTCTATGTGCCTCTTAGGACGCGCTTTCTGGCCGAGGCCGAGGCTGCGGGGTGCCTTACCATTGACGGGCTCAAGATGCTGGTTTATCAAGGAGCGGAGCAGTTCCGCCTTTTTACGGGAAAAAATCCTCCCTTAGATCTTATGTATCAGGCGGCTCTGGAGAGACTTAAAAAGCATGGAGAAGAAAAAAATTAAACCTCTTGCCGGACCGGTGAATCTAAGCCTGCGTCTTCCGGGTTCCAAGAGTCTCACGCAGCGGGCCCTTCTTTGTGCGGCCTTGGCGGAGGGGGAAAGCCGGATCGAAAATCCCCTTCTCAGCGAGGATACCCAGCTTCTGGCCCGGGCCCTTTCCGCCTCCGGAGCGGAGGTGGTCCTTGAGGCAGGGGGGTTCCGGGTCCGGGGAGGGGGAGGGAGTCCGGCCTTTTCCGGGCAGATCAAGATCTTTTTTGGAAACAATGGGACCGGATCCCGTTTTTTCCTGGCCTATGCCGCCCTGGCCCGAAAGGGTAGAGCCGTCCTCTACGGGAAGCCCCGGTTACACGAGCGACCCATGGGGACCCTGCTTGAGGCCCTGCGGTCTTTGGGGGCGGAGATTCGGTGTTTGGAAAGGGAAGGTTTTTTGCCGGTGGAGGTTCGGCCCGGGAGGCTTCAGGGCGGTCGGGTAGAACTTTCGGCCGAAAAGAGCAGTCAGTTTGTTTCCGCCCTCCTTCTCCTCGGCCCCTATCTTCCGGGAGGGTTGGAAATCGCTATCCGGGGAGAGCTGGTCTCCACCCCTTATGTGGACCTGACTCTCGCGGTCATGCGGGCCTTTGGGGTAGAGGTGGAAAGGAGGGCCGAAGGTTTCAAAGTGCCTGAGGGGCGTTACACCTCCCGGACCTACGAGGTCGAAGGCGATGCCTCAAGCGCCGGATACTTTTTGATCCTTCCGGCCCTTCTTGGGGGGAAAGTCACGGTAGAAAACCTGTCTCCAGACTCTCCTCAGGCCGACACCCTCCTTCTGCACCTTCTTTCCGAGATCGGCGGGAGGGTGGAGCCCTCGGGCCCCGGGGTGAGGGTGGAGTTTTTCGGAAGACCTCGGGGCTTTGAGGTCAATCTCAAGGAGGCCCCGGATCTTTTTCCTACTCTATGTGTGCTAGCGGCGGTGGCGGAAGGACGCAGCCGTATCTACGGGGCTCCGCATCTCCGCTACAAGGAATGTGACCGCATTGCGGCTATGGTGAAAGAACTCCGGAAGTGCGGCGCCTTAGTAAAAGAACTCCCGGACGGAGTCGAAATCGAGGGGGGAAGGAAGCTTCACGGCACGGAGATTGACACCTACGACGATCACCGTATAGCCATGGCCTTTGCGGTGCTAGGGCTGGCGGTTCCGGGAATGATTATTCGCCATCCCGCTTGTGTGGCCAAATCCTTTCCCGAATTCTGGGAGTATCTCCAGGGCCTTTATAGCTAGAACCAGTACTCTGGATAGCGCCGGCGAGGAGCCAGATTATTCACCAGCACAGCTACCACCAGCATAATTAGAGCTCCAAGTCCCGCGGGGATCAGGGCATAGAGATACCCCAAACGATGTACCTTTTCGCTACCGATGACCGCGATGAGAGCTGTAGCCCCTCCGGGGGGATGGAGGGTCCGTGTGGCGTGCATAGCCGCAATGGCTGTAGAGACTGCAAGGGCTGCAGCCAACCACATCTCCCCGTGAAAGACTTTGTAACAGGTCACCCCGATAATGGCGGAAAGGATATGTCCACCGATAAGGTTTCGGGGCTGGGCCAGGGGACTTTGAATAGCTCCATAAATAAGGACTGCAGAGGCCCCGAAAGAGCCGATAACCATGACCAGGTCCGTCCCGCTAAGGATGCGGTAATGTGTAAAAGCTACGGCAGCAATCCCCAGGAAAGCCCCGATCCAGGACCAGACGATCTCGGACCATGCCGCCCGGGGAGGGGCTTGGGTTACTCCTTTCATTTTGGAAAAATATACCTTCCAGAAACCCATAAGCCCTCCAAGGCCACTACTTGAATTAGTCGTGGAAACTCTTTAATTTAGCGGAAGGAGTTTTTCAATTAATTTTTGGTTGTTTTAGTTAAAACTTTGTAAAAGATTTCTTTAAAATGTGGCTTCAAAAAGTGATCCTTATTGGTTTCCGGGCTACAGGGAAAAGTACTGTGGGGCGTTTGTTGGCCGAAAGACTTTCCTGGGACTTCGTAGACCTTGACCACTATATAGAAAGACGCCTGGGGAAAAGCATCCGGGAGGTGGTGGAGGAAGAGGGGTGGGAGACCTTCCGTCGCGCGGAAAGGGAGGCCCTGCGGGATTTCATCGGACGGCCAAGGGTGGTGTTGGCCGTAGGAGGAGGGGCGGTAATGCACCGAAAGGAGATGGAGGAGTTGGGCCGAGAGGGCTTATTTATCTGGCTTAAGGCCTCGCCGGAGACTATTTCGCAACGGCTAAAGAAGGATCCGTATACAAAGACCCGGCGCCCCTCCCTTACCGGAAAATCTCTGGAGGAGGAAGTACGGGAATTGCTCCAAGAAAGGACCCCCCTTTATTCGGCCCTGGCCCATCTCGAGCTTTCCAGTGAAACCCAAGCCCCCGAAGAATTAGTAGAGCACATACTAGAACAAATTAAGAATTTTTGACCCTTTCCGAGAGGCCCTTTAAGAGCTCAAGGGCCTTAAGAGTCAAAGAAAGAGAAAGGGTTCCCATTCCGCAGGAAGGAGTGAGGAGGGAGCGCTGAAGGAGAAGTTCCTCCGCAAGTCCCGTCTTTTCCGCCAAGCCCTGAATTAAAGAACGAAATTTCTGAAAAAGACCCTCCACGGTCTCTTTCTCTAAGGCCTCCTTTCTCAAAGTGGGCACCAGCCCCCAGGCCACCCAACCTCCTCTTATAAAAAATTCCTTCAATTCCTGAGCATAACTTATGAATTTTTCGGAAAAATCATAAGCATCAAAATTGATGATTTCGAAGGGACTTTCCAGAAGAAGGCTCCAGTCCGTATTTCCGCAGACATGGACCCCGGCCAGGCCTCCGGCCCGGTGAATCTCCCGGATTACTTCTGCGAGGGAGGCAAGGACCTCCTCCCGGGAAACCCCTACAAAGGCCGAGGATCCAAATCCCGAAAGGGCGGGCTCATCTAAAAAGAGGATCACTCTTGGCGAAAGGGCCTTAAGGGTTTCTATCTGGAAGCGGGCTTTGAGGGCCACCAGGCGGCCGACCATATCCCGCATCTCCGGATCGTAAAAAAGGGCCCTTCCGTCGGAAAACTTAAGGCCCGTAGCCAGAGTAAAGGGACCGGTGATCTGCCCCTTTACCGCCAAAAAATTTCCCCCTCGGGCCTCCTCTAAAAGGACGTAAAGGCCGGGGGTCTCCTCCGGAGAGAGGGCAAAGCGGGTCTCCGAAAGGGGCCTTCCCGCCTCCGTGACCGCCAAATATTCCTCGTAAAAACGGAGCTTTTCCTCTTCAAAATTCGGGGCTTCGGGGTCCACCCGCAGGCCTTCCGGGTCAAATCCCGGAAGCCCTCGGGAAAACTGGACCAACATACCCTCTCCCCGCGCAGGAAGCTGGGGCCAGCAGGGGATCTCCGGAGTATATTTCAGGATGAGGTCTGTCGCCTCCCGGTGATCCCGATGGGGAAAGCTTCCGATAAGAAGACCTGCTCCGGCAAGATCATTCGCATTTGGGTTTGAGCTCACTGCACACCCCCGTCTCTATTTGCGGGACAAAGAGTCCATTTTCCAGAGGAGTGAGAGAAAGACCTTGTCCTCCGAAGCGTTTTTCGAGATAGGCGATGATGGCCCGGGAGCCCTCGAGGATCTCCCGGCGGCCAGGCCGATCTACGATGAGAACCGGGACTCCGGAAAGCCCCAAGATCCGGAAAAGGGGCAGGGCCTCCTCCTTGCGACAAAGGTAAAGGTTAGCCTGAGGAAGATGGCGACAGAAGTCCAGCACCTCGTGACAGTGGGGACAGTCCGGAGAGTATATCAGGAGGAGATCCGGCACCCGGGGCCGATCCGGGAAGGCCGGAAAGGCCCGGGCCTTGAGTGCGGAAAGAGGAGTGGCGGTGAGGGCAAAACCCAAAAGGAGCCCGGCAAGTCCTCCCAAAAGGGCCCCCCAGGAAGGCCGGTGAAACACCAAAAGGGGGAGGGCCGAAAGGGCCACCCCCAGGCCCACCAAAAGACAAAAAGGACAATAGAGGTGGTATTCCAGCCCCTGGCGTAAAAAAAATATCGTCTCGGCAAAAAGTCCCCCGGAGGCCCATAGATAAAGAAGGCCCTCCTTTTTCCCGAGGAGAAATCCTCCCAGCCCCAGAAAATAGACCAGTCCCAGAAGGACCATTTCTCGGTGGGAAAGGCGCGCCCATTCTCCCACCACTACACAACTTGTGGCCTGGCAGAGACTTTTTCCTTTAAAGTTCAAGAGCAATTCAATAAAGAGCCCTAGAGTCCAAAAAAGGACTACTAAAAGGACCCCAAACCGTACTATTTCTGAAGGTGCCCTTTTCTCGACCATAGTCTCCCTTGTCAAACCAAAAAATATAAATTAGATAGCCCTAAAAGTCCAGAAGAAAGGAGGGGGCCATGAAGTTAGATCCGACCAAGATGAAAGATTGGGAGATAGCGGCTGAATGTGAAAAACGCATGAAAACGGTCTATCAGTTGGGAGAGGAGTTAGGGCTTACTAAAGAAGAGCTCCTGCCGTACGGGCACTATGTAGCCAAGATCGACTACCGGAAGGTCCTCGAAAGGCTCAAGGATCGGCCCAACGGAAAATACATCGACGTTACGGCCATTACGCCCACGCCTCTGGGAGAGGGTAAGTCCACCACGGCCATCGGTCTCATTCAGGGTATGGGAAAGCGGGGCAAAAAGGTCATCGGAGCCCTGCGTCAGCCCTCGGGGGGGCCCACTTTTAACATTAAGGGAAGCGCCGCCGGTGGAGGACTGGCCCAGATTATCCCCCTCGACAAGTTTTCTTTGGGACTGACCGGAGATATCAACGCGGTGATGAACGCCCACAATCTGGCCATGGTGGCCCTTACGGCCCGCATGCAGCACGAGGCCAACTACGACGACGAATTTCTGGCCAAGCGGGGGCTTAAGCGCCTCAATATTGATCCCAAACGGGTGGAGATGGGCTGGGTGA
This sequence comes from Thermosulfurimonas marina, assembly GCF_012317585.1. NCBI lineage: Bacteria > Pseudomonadati > Thermodesulfobacteriota > Thermodesulfobacteria > Thermodesulfobacteriales > Thermodesulfobacteriaceae > Thermosulfurimonas > Thermosulfurimonas marina. The sequence goes on along the minus strand of NZ_CP042909.1, from coordinate 53,679 downwards.
TTGATTACTGTGCCCAGGCCCTGCGCCATATCGTGATCGGCCTTGGGGGAAAGCGCGATGGCTATCCCATGGAGAGCAAGTTCTGGATCGCCGTGGCCTCGGAGGTCATGGCCATTCTGGCGGTGGCTAAGGATCTCAAGGATCTGCGGGAGCGCATCGGCCGTATCGTGGTGGCCTTCGACAAATTCGGAAATCCCATCACCACCGAGGATCTCGAGGTGGCCGGGGCCATGACCGCCTGGCTGGTGGAGGCCATCAATCCCAACATGATCCAGACCCTGGAAGGGCAGCCCGTCCTTATCCACGCCGGGCCCTTTGCCAACATCGCCATCGGGCAGTCTTCCATCATCGCCGACTACGTGGGATTGAAACTGGCGGACTATCTGGTTACCGAGTCCGGGTTTGCCGCGGACATCGGCTTTGAGAAGTTCTGGAACATCAAGTGTCGCCTTTCGGGCCTTACGCCGGACTGTGCGGTGGTGGTGGCCACCATTCGGGCCCTCAAGTGTCACGGCGGGGCCCCCATTCCTCCTCCCGGAAAACCCATTCCCAAGGAATATTACGAGGAGAATCTCGAGTGGGTGGAGAAGGGCTGCGAGAACCTCATGCACTGTGTAAACATCGTGAAAAAGAGCGGAACCACCCCGGTGGTCTGCCTTAATGCCTTCCACACCGACACCAAGAACGAGATCGAGCTGGTGCGCCGGATCTGCGAGGAACACGGAGTACGGGTGGCGGTCTCCGAGCACTGGCTCAAGGGTGGAGAAGGAGCCCTGGAGCTGGCCGACGCCGTGGTGGAGGCCTGTGAGGAGAAAAGCGAGTTCCGTTTCCTGTATGACCTCGACGAACCCATCAAGGACCGCATTGAGAAGATCGCCCGCGAGGTCTACGGGGCCGACGGGGTGGTCTATCTTCCGGCGGCCGAAGAAAAGATCCGGTATCTGGAGTCCGATCCCGAGTTGCGCAAGATGCCCATCTGCATGGTAAAGACCCATCTTTCCCTTTCCGACGATCCCACCAAGAAGGGGGTGCCCAAGGGCTGGAATCTTCGGGTGCGGGATGTTCTTATCTACCGGGGCTCGGGCTTTATCGTGCCTGTGGCCGGGGACATCAGCCTCATGCCCGGAACCGGCTCCGACCCCGCCTACCGCAGGATCGACGTCGATGTGGAAACCGGAAAGGTCAAGGGGCTCTTCTAGAAAGGGCAGAGAATTTTTTCCCCGGGGTGGGGCGAAATTCCCCACCCCGGAGGACTTTTCCGGCTCAACCCCACATCCTATCCCTTTGAAGGATCGTCAATTCTGTTATATTGGGGGTATGGTCCCTTCTTTGCAATAGGGGATCCAAAATAGACGGGGGAGGTCTGTGCATGGCGGCAAAGATTATCAGCGGGAAGGAAATCTCCCAGGAGATCCGGGAGGAGCTCCGCAAGGAGGTTCAGGAGCTTAAGGAAAAGCACGGGGTGGTCCCGGGGCTGGTGACCATTCTGGTGGGGGAAAACCCGGCCTCGGTTTCTTACGTGACAGCCAAGCAGCGCACGGCCAAGGACCTGGGTTTTTATTCGGTCCAAGAAAATCTTCCCGAAGATGTAAGTGAGGACGAACTCCTCCAGATGATCGAAAGGTACAATCAGGACGAAAAGATCCACGGGATCCTGGTTCAGCTTCCCCTTCCCAAACACATTGACGAACGCAAAGTTATTCACGCCATTGATCCCCGGAAGGACGTAGACGGTTTTCATCCGGTAAATGTGGGCAAGATGGTCATCGGAGAGCCCTGTTTTCTGCCCTGTACCCCCCATGGCATTCTGGTGATGCTTCATCGGGCCGGAGTGCAGGTGGACGGGGCGGAGGTGGTGGTGGTAGGCCGGAGCAACATCGTGGGAAAACCCATTGCCAACCTTCTCCTCCAGAAGAGAAAACCCGTGGGCAACGCCACGGTCACCGTATGCCACACTGGCACCCGCGATCTGGCTGCGCACACCCGGCGGGCGGACATCCTCATTGTGGCTGCCGGGCGGCCCAAGGTCATCACCGCGGACATGGTTAAAGAGGGAGTGGTGGTCATCGACGTGGGGGTGAATCGCATCGGGACCACTCCCGAGGGCAAGGCCATCCTTTGCGGAGACGTGGACTTTGACTCCGTAAAGGAAAAGGCCTCGGCCATTACCCCGGTGCCCGGAGGCGTGGGCCCCATGACCATTACTATGCTCATGAAAAACACCGTGGAGGCGGCCAAGCTCTGGGCGGGCCTTCCCAGTGAGGTGGGCTAGACAGGTTTTTAGAGACAATATAAATTAAGAATTAAAGAATTCAAATCAAAGGAGGCCGATATGGACACCAGGGCTCGTTTCAAAAAGAAGAAGGCCGCGCCCAAGGTCCAGAACGAGACCGCCCGGGTCATCTATGAAAGGCTGGGGGACGAAGTCCTGACCACTCCGGCCCGGGTGGAGCGCCGGGGGACCACGCCCTGTCTTTTTGGAAAGGGAGGCACCTGTTGCCGGGTGTGCAACATGGGGCCTTGTCAGGTAGTGGAAGGGGTGGAGGAGTTGCGCGGGGTCTGCGGGGCCAGCGCGGCTACGGTGGTGGCCCGTAACTTTGGACGTATGGTGGCCGGAGGGGCCTCGGCCCACTCGGATCACGGCCGCCAGGTGGCCATCGACTTCTATGAGACCGTCCATGGGGAGACCCCCTTTGAGGTTAAGGACAAGCGGAAACTGCGGGTGGTGGCCCAGGCCTTGGGGGTAAATCCTGATCAGGAAGAGCAAGCCCTCCTCCAGGAAATGGCCGAGGCCGCCCTGCGGGTCTTCAATCAGCAGGAGGGAGAGATCCCTCTCCTCAACCGGGCTCCAGAAAAGAGGAAACAGCTCTGGCGGGAGCTTGGAGTCTGGCCTCGAGGTGTGGACCGGGAGGTGGTGGAACTCCTTCACCGGACCACCATCGGGGTGGACCAGGACCATCGGAATATCTTTATGGCCTGTGCCCGCACGGCCCTGGCCGACGGCTGGGGCGGCTCCATGATCGCCACCGAATTTCAAGACCTCCTTTTCGGAAACCCCGGCCCCATTAAGGCCCGGGTTAACATCGGGCTCAGTGTCATTCGGGAGGACATGGTCAATGTGGCCGTGCACGGGCATGAGCCGGTTTTGGCCGAGGCCCTAGCCATAGCGGCCAGCGATCCGGAGATCGTGGAAGAGGCCAAAAAAGTGGGGGCCAAGGGGGTGAACCTTGCGGGCATCTGCTGTACGGGCAACGAGGTCCTTATGCGTCGGGGGATCCCGGTGGCCGGAAGTTTTCTCCAGCAAGAGGCGGCTATCGCCACCGGGGCCCTAGAGGCGGTGGTGGTGGATGTGCAGTGCATCATGCAGAATGTGGCCGAAATCGCCCGGCACTTTCATACCGCGGTGATTACCACCAATCCCCGGGCCCGCATGGAAGGGGCCATCCATATCGAGTTTGACGCCCGCAAGGCCCTGGAGTGCGCCAAACAGATCCTGCGAGAGGCCATCGCCCGTTTCCCCAAGCGGGATAAGTCCCGGGTGGACATCCCGGATCATTCCGTGGATGTGGTGGTGGGCTTCAGCCACGAGACCATCCTCTACATGCTCGGAGGGCGCTTCCGGGCCTCTTACAAGCCCCTTAACGAAAACATCATCAACGGAAAGATCCTGGGAGTGGCGGCCATTGTGGGTTGCGACAACTTCCGGGTGGACGAAGAGGTCCATGTGGAGCTGGCCAAGGAACTTATCGCCAATAACGTCCTGGTGCTGACCACCGGTTGTGCGGCCACCGGACTGGGGCGGGCCGGACTTTTGAGGCCCGAGGCGGCGGAGTTGGCCGGGGACTCCCTGCGGGAGGTCCTGGAGGCCGTAGGTTGTCCTCCGGTGCTGCACATGGGCTCCTGCGTGGACAACAGCCGGATCCTTATCGCGGCCACGGAAATGGTGAACACCGGGGGTCTGGGCGAGGATATTAGTGATCTTCCGGCCGTAGGATGCGCCCCGCAGTGGATGAGCGAGAAGGCCATCACCATCGGGCAATACTTTGTGGCCAGTGGGGCCACGGTGGTCTTCGGACCGGACTTCCCCACGCTCAAAAGCCAGGTGGCCACCGACTTCCTCTTCCACGAGATGGAAAGGATCTTTGGGGCTGGCTGGAGGGTGGCCCGCAAGGCCGGGGAATTCGCGGCCATCATGATCGACCATATTCAGGCCAAGCGTAAGGCCCTGGGGATCGACAAACCCAAGCCGCGGGTCCTTTACGACATGGCCATGCGGCGGGCCCTGGAGAGCCCCAAGGTCACCAGTCCTTTCCATGGGCTGGGCTGTTTTGGACCGGTCTCTCTCCGGGTCTCGCCGGAGGAGGAAAAGAAGGCCGCCTAAAACTGCAGAGGAGGACTTAGATGGCCAAAAAGTCTGGAAAGGTCTTGGTGGTGGGAGGTGGAATCGCCGGGATCCAGACCGCTCTGGATCTCGCGGACCTTGGCTATTACGTCTACCTGGTGGAGAAGAAGGCCTCCATCGGGGGGGTGATGGCCAAGCTCGACAAGACCTTCCCCACCAACGACTGCAGTATCTGAATACTGGCGCCCAAGATGGTGGAGGCCGGTCGGTCTCCCAACATTGAAATCCTAACCCTGGCCGAGGTGGAGGGTCTCTCCGGGCGGCCGGGAAATTTCAAGGCCCGGGTAAAGATTAGGCCCCGCTATGTGGATCCGGACAAGTGCACGGCCTGTGGACAGTGTATGCAGTACTGTCCGCGGGAGGCCGTGGACGAGTATAATGAGCGGCTCGATTTCACCCGGGCCGCGCGCATCGACTTTCCTCAGGCGGTTCCTACCTCTTATTACATTGATGAAGAGCGTTGTCTCCGGCTCAACCATGAGACCTGTATGATTTGCACCAACGTCTGCGGCCCTAAGGCCATAGATTTTTCGCAAAAACCCGAGGTGCGGGAGCTTGAGGTGGGGGCGGTGGTCCTCTGTCCCGGGTTCGGGGAGGTGCCGGAGGAGGCCCTTACCAAGTACGGCTACGGGGTCTATCCCGATGTGATGACCAGCCTGGAGATCGAGCGTTTGATGTGTGTTTCCGGCCCTACCGAAGGAGAAATCCTACGCCCCTCAGACCTCACCCATCCCCGGAAGATCGCCTTCCTCCAGTGTGTAGGCTCCCGGGATGTCTCCTGCGGGCGGCCCTTCTGCTCCTCGGTCTGCTGCATGTACGCCATGAAAGAGGCCTCTATGCTCAAGGAACATGCCCCCGAGACCGAAATTGCCCTCTTTTTTATGGATATCCGCACCATGGGCAAGGGCTTTGATGCGGCCTTTGAGCGGGCGGTGGAAAAATACGGCCTGCGGGTGGTCCGGGCCCGGGTACCCAAGGTGGAGCAGGTGGACGGCCGTCTGGGGCTGACCTACGTTACCGAGGAGGGGGAGGTCCACCGGGAGCTCTTTGATATGGTGGTTCTTTCGGTGGGGCTTTCGGCCCCGGCCGGAGCCGAAGAGTTGGCCCAGAGGTTCGGGGTGGAGCTCAATCCCTTCGGTTTTGCCCGGACCTCGGCGGCGGATCCCCTGACCCTCAGGCCGGGAATCTATGTGGCCGGGGCCTTTCAGGGGCCGAAGGACATTCCCGAAAGCGTGATGCAGGCCAGTGGTGCGGCCGCCCAGGTCTCCGAACTCCTCTCTGAGGTCCGCGGAAAGGACGCGGTAGAGAAGAGTTTTCCTCCGGAAGACGAAGAGTTGCTCTCTCTGGAGCCCCGGGTGGGGGTCTTTGTCTGTCATTGCGGGGTGAACATTGCCGGAGTGGTGGACGTTCAGCGGGTCAAGGATTATGCGGCTAGTCTCCCGGGGGTGGTCTATGCGGACAACATGGTCTATTCCTGCGCCCAGGATTCCCTAGAACGTCTCAAGGAAATTATCCGGGAACACAAGCTCAACCGCCTGGTGATTGCGGCTTGCAGTCCCCGGACCCATGAACCCCTCTTTCAGGAGACCCTGCGGGAGGCGGGGCTCAACCTGGCCCTGGTGGAGATGGCCAACATCCGGGACCAGTGTGCCTGGGTGCATGCCGACGATCCCGAGGCGGCCACCCGCAAGGCCATGGACCAGGTGCGGATGGCCGTGGCCAAGGCCCGAAGGCTGCGCCCGCTTGAGCTTCAGAAGGTAAAGGTCACGCCGGCGGCCCTGGTCATCGGAGGCGGGGCGGCAGGGATGCAGGCCGCCCTTTCCATCGCCGAGCAGGGCTTTGAAGTCCATCTAGTGGAAAGGGAAAAGGAGCTCGGGGGGAACCTGCGGCGGGTGCGCTTTTTGGCCGAAGGAGAGGATCCGCAGAAGATTCTGAAGGATTTGATAAAGAAAGTAGAAAAGCACCCCCGGATCCACCTTTATACCGGGGCTACGGTGGAAAACATCTCGGGTTATGTGGGTAATTTCACCTCCACCCTTCGGGTGGCCGAGGGCTCTCAGGTGGTCAACCATGGAGTAGTGGTCCTGGCCACCGGGGCCCACGAACATCGTCCCCGGGGCTACCTCTATGGCGAAAGCCCCAAGGTCCTTACCCAGCTCGAGTTTGAGGAAAAGCTCTCTCAGGGCAAGCGGGCCCTAGGCAAGGTCAAGCGGGTGGTGATGATTCAGTGTGCGGGCTCCCGGGGGGAGGAGCTTCCCTATTGCAGTAAGCTTTGCTGTACCCAGGCGGTGAAAAACGCCCTCAAATTCAAAGAGCTCAAGCCTGAGGCCGAGATCTTCATCCTCTATCGTGACTTGCGCACCTATGGTTTTTACGAGGAGCTCTATCGGGAGGCCCGCAACCGGGGAGTGGTCTTTTTGCGCTACGAGCCGGAGCGGCGGCCGGAAGTGATAAAGAAGGGCCGGGGAGTGCGGGTAAAAACCTGCGATGCCCTATTGGGAGAAGAGGTGGAGATCCCCGCGGATCTGGTGGTCCTTTCCGTAGGGGTGGAGGCCGAGGCCGAAAACCCGGTGGCCCAGATCCTCAAGACCCCGCTTACCCCGGAGGGTTTCGTACTTGAGGCCCACGTAAAGCTCAAGCCGGTGGAGGTAGCGGTGGATGGGGTGTATGTCTGCGGTCTGGCCCATGGTCCCAAGCCCCTGGCTGAGACCTTGGCCCAGGCTCGGGCTGCGGCGGCCAAGGCCGCTATCCCTCTGGCCAAAGGCTATGTGGAGGTTCCGCCCATCGTCTCCCGGGTGGATGCGGAAAAGTGCATCGGCTGCGGGATCTGTGCGGCCCTCTGTCCCTACAGCGCCATCGAGATGGTCAAAGTGGACAAACGGCGCAAGGCCCAGGTGATCTCTGCGGCCTGTAAGGGATGCGGGGTCTGCGGGGCGCACTGTCCGGTCTTTGCCATCACCCTGGGAGGTTTTACCGACGAGGCCATCTTGGAGCAGATCCGTGCCTTCGGCCTGGAGGAGGCCGAAGAGAAGGCCGCTAGTGAAGAGACCAAGGAAGCCGCTTAAAGGAGGAGGATTATGGGATTTGAGCCCAGGATCCTGAGCTTTCTCTGTAACTGGTGCTGCTATGCCGCGGCGGACTCTGCCGGGGTGGCCCGGTTCAACTATCCCCCCAATAACCGGGTCATCCGCATCATGTGTACCGGTCGCATGGATCCCCGGTTTGTGGTAGAGGCCTTTTACGTGGGCTCTGACGGAGTCTTTGTAGGCGGGTGACACCTCGGGGAATGTCATTACCAGTCTGGTAATTTCGAAGCTTTGGTGATGGCGGAAACGGTAAGGAGGATCCTCGATACCGTGGGGATCCGGAGAGAGAGATTTTATATCGACTGGGCCTCAGCGGCCGAGGGCCCCCGTTTCGTGAAATTGGTCACCGATTTTACTGAAAGGATCAAAAAGCTCGGTCCTCTCGGGGAGGCGGAGGGTCTTTCTCGGCAGACCCTGCGGTTTCGCTTGGAGTCCGCCCGCAAGCTCTGCGAAAACATGCAGTTTAGGGCCCAGTACGGAAATTTGGCCCGGGAGATCAAAAAACTCGGGGACTACAGCCCGGAAAATATCGAGGCCCTAGTGGAAAAGAAGCTCCTTCCCCAGATCAGAAAGCGCATCTTTGAGGCCGAGGTCCGGGAGCTGCTTTCCCAAGGGCCCCAGAGTCTTGAGGCCCTGGCTCAGGCCACCGGGGCTACCGAGGAAGAACTTTCGGGTATCCTCAAATCTCTGGAAAAGGGGAAAAAGTGATGGAGCTTTTGCTTGAAAGGGAGTGGCTTCCGCAGGTGGAGGGGCTTCCGGAGACTTATAGTCAGTGTTTCCGCTGTGGGGCCTGTTCGGGGATCTGTCCGGTGAAAAAGACCCGCAAGGAGTTTGATCCTCGGGTGATTGTGCATGCCACCATCCTGGGGCTTAAGGAAAAACTTTTCGGCCGCCCCCTTCTCTGGTGGTGTTCCCAGTGCGAAAGTTGTGTCCCGGTCTGTCCCATGGAGGTAAAGCCGGCGGAGGTCATCCGGGCCCTGCGGAACTATGCCCTCAAGACGGGACTGGCCACGGAGGAGGATCTTTTCGAGGCCGGAAGACTGGCCCGGGTCAATCCCGGAAAATGCATTGTGTGCCTTACCTGTGTACGGGTTTGTCCCTTTGGGGCTCCGAGCATCCGGGAAGAGGGTTATGCGGTGATTGATCCGGCCAAATGCCACGCCTGCGGGATCTGTGTGCGGGAGTGCCCCGCCCGGGCCATCGAGATGAAGCCCGCGGCGGAGTTTGAGATTTTAAGAGTGGGGGTGTGAGGGGCATGAAGGTGACCATCGGAGTGCTTTGTTGCCACTATACCAACCAGGCCGGAGAGGAAGATTTTCGCCAGATCCCGGGCACGGTGATTGTGCGGCGCTACCCCTGCTCGGGCCACATCGAGGTGGCCGATATCCTCAAGACCTTTGAGGAAGGGGCGGAGGCGGTTCTGGTGGCCGGCTGCGAAAAGGACAAGTGTCATAACCTTTCCGGAAGCCTGCGGGCGGAAAAGAAGGTCTTGGGGGCCCAAAAGATCCTGGAGGAAATCGGCCTGGAGGCGGAAAGGGTCCGCTTTGCCTATCTTCCGCGGCTGGACACCGGCCCCTTCATGGCCGAGGTCAAAAAGACCTTCGAAACAGCTTTAAAAATAAAATCTAATTCTTGAGGAGATTGTCAAAATGATAATTGCTGAACGAAGGCCCCTTCCCAAAATTTTGAAGGCCATTGAGCCTTATGAGAGGGTTTTGGTTCTGGGGTGTCGAGGCTGTGTGGCCATCTGTTCGGCCGGAGGGGACCGAGAGGTGGAGACCCTGGCGGCGGCCCTGAGGCTGGCCCGCAAACGGGCCGGACGAGAGCTGGTGACCGGAGAGGCCACGCTCATTCGCCAGTGCGACCCGGAGTATCTGGCCCCGCTGCGGGAGCTGGCCCGGGATTACGAGGCGGTGGTTTCCATGGCCTGCGGGGTGGGGGTCAACCTCATTGCGGATCTTTTCCCGGAGATCCGGGTCTATCCCGGAGTGGATACCACCTTTTACGGGGCCAATCCCGCCCTGGGGGAGTGGCAGGAGAAGTGTCGGGGCTGTGGGGACTGTATTGTCGATGTGACCGGGGGGCTTTGTCCCATCGCCCGGTGTGCCAAAAATCTTTTGAACGGCCCCTGTGGGGGCTCTCAGGGGGGGCGCTGCGAGATTCGCCCGGAGGTCCCCTGTGTATGGTACCAGATCTATGAGAGGCTTTCAGAGCGGGGAGAGCTGGAGAGGCTTCTGGCCTTTTTCCCGGCCAAGGATTGGCGCCCGGCGGGCCACGGGGGTCCCCGGGAGAGGGTAAGAGAAGACCTGAGGTTAGGGTAAAAACTCTGAGGAGGTAGGGTGGTGGAGCCAAGGAGCCATTTACAGCGGGTACTTTCCGAAGGGCATTTTGCGGTCACGGCGGAGATCGGGCCTCCCAAGAGTGCCGACGGCGAGGTCGTGCGGCGCAAGGCCCGCCTTCTTAAGGGATATGTGGATGCGGCCAATATTACCGACTGTCAAACGGCCATTGTGCGTATGTCCTCTATCGCCTCGGCGGTTCTAGTGATGGCCGAGGGGGTAGAGCCGGTCATTCAGATGACTTGCAGGGATCGCAACCGGATCGGGATTCAGGCCGACCTTCTGGGAGCGGCGGCCCTGGGGGTACGCAATCTCCTCTGTATTACGGGAGATCATCAGAAATTTGGAAACCACCCGGAGGCCAAAGGGGTCTTTGATTTGGATTCCATCCAGCTTCTAGATATGGTCCGGCGGATGCGGGACGAAGGCAAGTTCCTCTGCGGGGAGGAACTTACCGGGGACCGACCGCAGTTCTTCCTGGGGGCGGCGGCCAATCCCTTTGCCGATCCCTTTGAGTTCCGGGTCAAGCGTCTGGCCAAAAAGATCGCCGCCGGGGCGGAATTCATCCAGACCCAGATTGTTTACAATGTGGAGCGGTTTCGGAAGTTCATGGAAATGGCCCGGGATATGGGGCTTGTGGAGAAGGCCTATATTCTTGCCGGAATCACTCCGCCCAAGTCCTTCGGAATGGCCCGTTACATGAAATATTTCGTGCCCGGGCTCGATGTTCCGGACGAGATCCTTCAGCGGATGAAGGAGGCCAAGGACAAGCGGGAGGAGGGGATTAATCTCGCGGTGGAGATTATTCAGCGGGTGCGCGAGATCCCGGGGGTAGCCGGGGTCCATATTATGGCCATTGAGTGGGAGGAGGCCGTCCCGGAAATTGTGAAGCGCGCGGGGCTTCATCCGCGGCCCCTGGAGGCCGAGGTACGTCCACCCATTGCCGTGGAGGTGGAAAAGCCCGTGGAGCGGGTGGAGGTACTGGCGCCTCCGGCTGAAAAGGGGCCCGAGGTCCCGCCGAAGCTGGAGATCCCGGTGGAGGCCGTAAAAGAGGTCTTTTCCACCATCCGTTCCAGCATGGAGGCCTTGAGAGAGGGGGTAAACCTCCTCCACGACAGCTTGGCCCGGCTGGAGCGGGCCCTTCTGGGGGGCGAGGTGGTGCCCGTCGAAAGGGTGGAGATTCCGCGGGTAGAAGTAAAGGCCGAGGCGCCGCCGGTGGAAGAGGTCAAGCCGGAGGAGAAACCCCCGAAAGAAGAGGTCCGACCCGAAGAGGTGGTGGAAGAGGTAGAGGTCAAAGAGGAAAAACCTGCGGAAAAGGTGGAGGTCAAGGAAGAAAAACCTCCGGAGGAAAGGCCTCCGGCAAAGGAAAGGCCCCCGGTGGAGGAGAAGCCGCCGGTAGAGGCTCTGGCCGCTCCGCCGGAAGGGGTAGAAATTTTGGGCTTCTCCGGAGAGTATCGCCCTCTTTCGGAACGGGCGGCTGGGCTTCCGGAGGATCTCTATAAAGACCCCGGCACAGCCTATATTCGGGAGGTGGAGATCGGAAAGGGCGCCAAGGCCTTCAAGGTGGGAGGGACCAACGTTTTGCCCTTCCACCTCTTTGAAGGCGAGATGCGCCATCCCCCGCGGATTGCGATGGAGGTCCTGGATGTAAAACCCGAGGACTGGCCGGAGAGTCTCACCAAGTACTTTGCCGAGGTATTAGGGGACCCTGCGGCCTGGGCCAAAAAATGTGTGGAAGTTTACGGGGCCGAGGCCGTATGCGTCTATCTCTTAGGGACCGACCCCAATTATCTCAATCTGGATGCCAAACATGCGCGAGAGGTCGTGGAAAAAGTGGCTTCGGCGGTGGAAGTGCCTTTGATCATCTGGGGGGCGGGACATGCGGAAAAGGACGTGGAGGTCCTGCGCGAAGTGGCGGAGGTGGTAGGAGACCGGGGAGCGGTGATTGGACCGGTTGAAGAGGCCAATCACCGTACTTTAGGGGCTACGGCCATGGGATACGGACTCCCGGTGGTGGCCTCAAGTCCTATTGACGTTAATTTAGCCAAGCAACTCAATATTCTCCTGGAAAACGTGGGGGTGTCGCTAGACAAGATCCTCATGGATCCTTCCATTGGGGCCCTGGGCTATGGATTGGAATACACCTATTCGGTGATGGAGCGCATCCGGCTTGCGGCCCTTTACGCCCAGGACGACAAACTCCAGGTACCTTTCGTCTGCAATGTAGGCCGTGAGGTCTGGAAGACCAAAGAAGCCGGCCTTCCCAGCGATGAGACCCTGGGAGATCAGGAGATCCGGGGAATCCTCATGGAGGCCATCACCTCCGTGGCCCTGGCCCTAGCCGGAGGGGATCTTTTCATCATGCGGCATCCCAAAGCCATAGAGTTGACAAAAACGATAATAAGCGGTCTTATGCAACAAAGTTAAAGGAGGGGTTAAGGTATGTCGAAGATCATTGCCACCAAGGCCATTCGCGGGGCTCACAAGATTGTGGAGCAGGCCCAGGAAAAATATGAAGAGGCGGTGAAGAAATTCGGCAAGGAAGCGGAGGTGGCCTTTCCGAACACCGCCTACTATCTTCCCATCATCTACGCCATGTTGGGCTATCCGGTAAAGAGATTGGGGGACTGCGGAGAGGTCCTGGAGGAGGCTCGGAAGCTTCTTCCTCCGGTACCAGACGAACATCTCTGGACCCCTTACCTGGGACCGGCGCTGGATGCGGGGATGGCCACCTTCTTTGCCGAAGAGATCATCGAGGCCATCCGGTATTTGGAAGATCCCAACTTCTATACCAAGACCGAGGAGCCGGTAAACGGGAATATCTGGCTTGGGGCCGCCGACGACGTTATTTTCCGGAAGCGAGGAGTGGAGTTTGTGGACGGAACCGCTCCGGGCTTTGCGGCCATCCTGGGAGCCCCGCCGGACAAAGAGACCGCGGTGCGCATCGCCCAAGAGCTTCAGGAAAAAAACCTCTATGTATTTATGCATCATCATACCGACGGGCGCTACATGCCGGAGATGCTCAAGGAGGCCGGGGTACAGCTCGGCTGGCCCACCCGGCTGGTCCCCTTCGGGCCGGACTATACCTCGGTGGTCTTCGCCATCGGGTTTGCCTGTCGGGTGGCCATGGCCTTTGGGGGTATCAAGCCCGGGGACTATATGGGCAATCTCCTCTACAACAAGGACCGGACCTTCGCCTTTGTGATTACCTTCGGGCCCATCTCCGAGGAATGGTACGCCAACGGAGCCGGGGCTATCAACTGGGGCTTTCCGGTGATCTCCGACTGGGATGAGCCGGAGATCAAGCCCTACGGGATCTGTATGTACGAACATGTGGTCTCCCGGGTGCCGCACGAGGAGATCGTAGACCGGGCCATTGAGGTCCGGGGGCTCAAGGTGACCACGGTCAAGCTGGACATTCCGGTGGCCTACGCCCCGGCCTTTGAGGGAGAACGGGTGCGTAAGGACGATCTTTACCTGGAGTGCGGGGGAGGTCGGACCCCGGCGGTGGAACTCCTGCTTTCCAAGCCCTTGGATGAGGTAGAGGACGGCAAGATCGAGGTCATCGGGCCGGAGATCAATGAGGTGGAGAAGCTGGGTCTTCCGGGTCCGCCTTACCGGCTGCCCTTCGCCGTGGTGGTGGAGGTAGCCGGAGCCAACATGCAGGAGGATTTTGAGGCCATCCTGGAGCGGCAGTTTCACCATCTTATCAACTATGCCCAGGGGATTATGCATGTAGGCCAGCGGAACATCATGTGGCTGCGCATCAGCAAACAGGCTGTGGAAAAAGGCTTCCTTTTCCGGCACATCGGACAGATCCTTTACGCTAAGATGCGCCAGGAATTCGGGGCCATCGTGGACAAATGCCAGGTGACCATCTATACCGAGGAGGACAAGGTCAAGGAGATCCTGGAGCTGGCCAAGGAGGTCTATGCCAAGCGGGATGCCCGGATTGCGGGCATGACCGATGAAAGCGTGGATGTCTACTATTCCTGCACCCTTTGCCAGAGCTTTGCCCCCAGCCATGTGTGCGTAATTACCCCGGAGCGGATCGGAATGTGCGGGGCTTACAACTGGCTGGACGGGAAGGCCTGCTACGAGCTCAATCCCGCAGGACCCAACCAGCCCATTGAAAAAGGGGAGCTCCTTGACGAACGTCTAGGTCAGTTTTCCGGAATTAACGAATTCGTGAAAAAGGCCAGCCGGGGCAAGGTGGAACGGGTGAGCCTTTACAGCATCCTGGTGGACCCCATGACCGCCTGCGGGTGTTTTGAGTGTATTGCTGCGGTGCTGCCCTCGGTAAACGGAATCATGATCGTCAACCGGGACTACATGGGCATGACCCCCACAGGAATGAAGTTTTCCACCATGGCCGGAATGGTGGGTGGGGGCCAGGTCACGCCGGGTTTCATGGGAGTCTCCAAGCACTACATTACCTCGCGGAAGTTTCTTTTGGCCGAAGGAGGGCTTAAGCGGGTGGTCTGGATGCCCAAGATGCTCAAGGAAGAATTGAAGGAGCGCCTACAGAAACGGGCCGAAGAGTTGGGGATTCCGGACCTCCTGGACAAGATCGCCGACGAGACCGTGGCCACCAGTGAACAGGAGGTCAAGGAGTGGATCGAGAAGGTCAAGCACCCGGTGCTTGAGATGGAACCTCTGATGTAAAGGGAGGGCTGCGATGGGACTGACCGGTATCCAGATAATGCAGAAGCTGCCCAAGACCAACTGTGGGGACTGCGGCTTCCCTACCTGTCTGGCCTTTGCCATGAAGGTGGCTGCCGGGCAGGTGGAGATCGACAAGTGCCCGCATGTGGACCCGGCGGTGAAGGAGGAGATTGCGGAGGCCTCGGCGCCGCCCATCCGGACCGTGGTCCTGGGAAGCGGGGAGCATCAGGTAAAGCTGGGGGGAGAGACCGTCCTTTTTCGGCACGAAAAGCGCTTTGAAAACCCTACCGCGGTGGGGGTGCGGGTGGCCACGGACATGGCCGAGGAAGAGGTGTCGCGGAGACTTTCGGCCTTTAAGAGGTGCCGTTGGGAGAGGGTGGGGGTGCAGCTTGAGCCCCAGATGGTGGCCGTGGAAGATGCCGGGTCCGGGAAAGAGGCCTTTGTCTCTCTGGTTAAACGGGTACGGGAGGAGCTTCCAGAGGCGGTCTTAGTGCTTATGAGTGGAGATCCGGAGGCCCTTTCGGGGGCCTGTGATCTCTGCGGGGAACATCGCCCGCTTCTTTATGCGGCCACTCTGGATAACTTTAAAGAGTTGGGCGAGCTAGCCAAAGAGAAGAAGGCCGCCCTGGCGGTCAAGGGGGAAAATCTTGGGGAGACAGCCCGGATCTCCGAAGAGCTTCTCAAAATGGGACTTAAAGATCTGGTGCTGGATACTGGAGCCCAGAGCGTGCGCGAGCTCTATGAGGATCAGGTGATCGTGCGTCGGGCGGCCATCAAGAAGCGCTTTAAGCCCTTCGGCTTCCCCACTATTACCTTTCCCTATCGCTATGCCCGGGATTTCCTCTCCGAGGCTATCCTGGCGGCGGTATTGATTCCCAAGTACGCCGGGGCGGTGGTGCTTTCGGATTTTCGGCCAGATGTGCTCTTTCCCCTTTTTGTGGAACGGATGAACATCTTCACCGATCCCCAGAAACCACTGGTAGTAGAGGAGGGGATCTATCCCATCAATGGCCCGGACGAGAACTCGCCGGTCCTCATCACCTGCAATTTTGCCCTGACCTACTTCATCGTTTCCGGAGAGGTGGAAGGGAGCCGGGTTCCTTCCTGGCTTCTTATTAAGGACACCGAAGGGCTTTCAGTGCTTACGGCCTGGGCCGCCGGAAAATTCGGGGCGGATACCATTGCGGAATTTGTCAAAAAATGCGGCATTGCCGAGAAAGTGAAGCACCGGAAGTTGATTATCCCCGGATACCTTGCGGGAATCAAAGGAGAACTGGAAGACGAGCTTCCGGATTGGGAGATCGTGATCGGGCCGCGGGAGGCCAGCGGCCTTCCGGCCTTTCTCAAGGAATGGAAGGCGGCTTAAAAAATTTGGAGGAGGGAGGCTATGAGCCAGCAGGTGGTATGCATTGCCGAGTCCATTAACATTATGTCTAAGACCATTGGCCCGGCCATGAAGGAGCGCAACCCCGAGCCCATCCAGAAGATGGCCCGGGAGGAGGCTGAACGGGGGGCAGACTATCTGGATCTCAACATCGGCCCGGCCAAAAAGGACGGCCCGGAGCTTGCGGCCTGGATCGTAAAGGTGGTGGAAGAGGTCACGGATGTGCCCATTTCCCTGGACACCACCAATCCCGAGGCCATGGCCGCGGGCCTTAAGGCCTCCAAAAATCCGGCCCGTTGTCTCATGAACTCCATCTCTGCCCAGCCGGAGAGGATGGAAAAGCTCATTCCTCTTGCGGCGGAACTGGGTTGCGATGTGGTGGCTCTTCTCTGGGGACCGGAGGGGATGCCCCGGGACGCCAACGAAAGGGCGGCTTTGGCCGTGGATCTGATTATGAAGCTCAACGAGGCGGGTATTCCCAATGAAAAGATCTGGGTGGACCCCATCGCCACCCCCATTACCTTAGGGGCGGAACAGATTTTGGCCGGCCTGGAATTTCTCTCCATGTTGCAGGATATTGCTCCCGGGGCCAAAAGCACTGTGGGCCTTTCCAATGTTTCCAACGGGGTGGCCTCTCACCTACGTCCCTATCTCAACCGGGTCTACCTCATGATGCTCATGAAATATAATATTTACTCCGCCATCCTGGATGTTTACGATCAGGAACTGGTGGAGATCGCCAAGGGGAAGCATCCGGATTGGGTAAAACTGGTCCATGATATTATGGACGGAGACGAGCCGGACCCCAAGACCCTTTCTCCCAAAGAGCTTGAGATCTACAAGACCACCCGGGTCCTTTTAGGCAAGACCATCTTTTCGGAATCCTGGTTGGAGCTTTAATTTTTCCGGGCGGGCTCCGGCCCGCCCTTCTCTGAGGCCATTCCCGGGAGGTGGGGATGCAGGTCTACTTTGACGGGCGAGCTTACGAGGTCCATCCTCAAGAGACCCTCCTTCAAGCGGCGAGAAGACACGGGATTTCCATTCCCTCCCTCTGCCATCTCCCCGGAGGGGAAGATTCTCCCACCCCCTGCGGTCTATGTCTGGTAGAGGTGGAGGGTAGGGGGTTGGTGCGGGCCTGCGTGACTCCGGTGGAAGACGGGCTGCGGGTCCATACCCAGAGTGAAGCGGTCAAAAACGCCCGGCGCCGGAAACTGGAGGCCCTGGCGGTCAACCATTACGGGGACTGCAAGGCCCCCTGTGGACAGCCCTGCCCGGGAGGCCTCAACATCCAGGGCTATATCGCCTTAATTGCCCGGGGAGAATACCGGGCGGCCCTGAGCCTCATCAAGGAAAAACTTCCCCTTCCGGCCTTGGTGGGGAGGGTCTGTCCCCGTTTCTGTGAACCTCGTTGCCGTCGGGCCCTGGTGGATACTCCGGTGGCCATCAACGATCTTAAGCGTTTTGTGGCCGACTGGGGCCTGACCCACGGGGAATTTAAACCGGAAATAGCTCCTCCTAGCGGAAAGAAAGTGGCCGTAGTAGGGGCCGGCCCGGCGGGCCTTACTGCGGCCTATTACCTGCGCCTTAAGGGTCACGAGGTGACCATCTTTGAAGCCCGGGAAGAACCGGGAGGAATCCCCCGCTGGCTCATCCCGGGATTTAAGCTTTCCAAGGAAGTCCTGCGCCGAGAGATCGAGGGGCTCCTTTCTTTAGGCATAGAGTTGCGCACCGGGGTGGCCTGGGGGCGAGATTTTACTTTGGAGGATCTCTTCTCTGAGGGATACCAAGCGGTCTTCCTGGCCGTGGGTTCCTGGAAGGAACGGGGCCATGAGGTGCCCGGGGAGGAGACGGCCCTTTCGGCCTTGGAGTTACTCGAAGCCCTCAATGTGGGAAGGGAAGTCCCGATTAAAGGCGGGGATCGCGTCCTGGTATTGGGTGGAGGATATACCGCCGTAGATACGGCCCGGGCCTTGGTGAGGCTAGGGGCGGAGGTCACCCTGGCCTATCCCCGCTCCCGAGTAGAAATGCCCGCTCCGCAGAGGGAAATCCGGGCCGCAGAGAGCGAGGGGGTAAAACTTTTCCTCATGGCTTTGCCTCTGAAGATCGAAAAAGACGATTCCGGGTTCCGAGTCCTCATGGCCCGTACGGTCCTTTCCGAGCCCGATCCTCGGACCAAGGCCCGAAAGGTTATTCCTCTTGAGGGGTCGGAAGAAACCTGGCTCTTTGATTGGGTGGTGCGGGCCTGGGGGGAGGAACCTCAGACGGATTTCAAGAATTACGGCAAACTGGAGGCTAAACTGGCCACCACCCCCGGAGGGCAGCTCAAGGTCTCCACCGGAACCCTGGCTACCAACCTCCCGGGGGTCTTTGCCGGAGGAGACTTCGTCTCCGGTCCTAAGACGGTCATTCAGGCCGTGGCCTCGGCTCGGCGTGCGGCCGGAGCCATCCATAACTATTTGATGGGGATTAAGCCTTCAAGAAGTCTTCCCACCGTCAAGTTTGATTTCAATCGCGGGCGTCGTCCCGAGGAAATAGATCTCGAATTTTATGAGCAATTCCCTATAATTCCTCGGAAAAGCCCTCCGGAACGGCCGCCGAAGGAAAGGGTAGGGGATTTTGAAGAAGTGGTAGGGACTCTCCCGGAAGAGGCGGCCCGGAGGGAGGCCGAAAGATGCCTTAAGTGCGGGTGTCTAGGATTTCACAAGTGCACCTTCAGGGAGATCCTTATCGCCGAGGAGGTCCCGGCTACCAAGGGGCGCAAGCGGGCCAAATATCGCCTGGAAACCTTTCATCCCTTTATCGAAGTGGATCTCAACAAATGCGTGGGCTGTTTCCGTTGTTTGCGCAGTTGTCTCCACGAAGGCCTGCAACTGAAGATCTACGCTCAGGGGACCCCGGAAGAAGAAATCCATTTCGAATTTACGGAGCATTGTGTTTCCTGCGGGGCCTGTGTGGACGCCTGTCCTACCGGGGCCTTAACTCGCAAGGACTCCACCGTGCCCTTTTCCAAGGAAGAGGCCCGGGAGATCCGCACCGTGTGTCCTTATTGTGCTACGGGGTGCAATCTCCTGGCCCGGGTCAAAAACGGGACCATTCTTGAAGTTACCGGGGCGGATGTGCCCCCCAATTACGGCGACCTCTGTGTGAAGGGCCGCTTCGGCTATGTCTTTTATCGTCATCCCGAAAGGCTCCGGAGGCCTCTCCTGCGGAGGGATCGGGGTCAAGACTTCCGGGAGGTCTCCTGGGAAGAGGCCCTGGACTTTGTGGCGGAAAGGCTGGCCGAGATCCGGGAGAGATATGGCCCGGAGGCCCTAGGGGTCCTTTGTTCGGCCCGGACCCCTAACGAAGATACTTATGTGGCCCAGAAATTCGCCCGGGCGGTCTTGGGCACCCACAACGTAGACAATCCGGCCCGGGTCTGACACGCCCCTTCGGTCGCGGGTCTCGCGACCACCTTCGGCTCCGGGGCGGCCACGGGAAGCTTCGACGAGATCTATCGCACCGAGGTCCTCATCCTCTGGGGCACCAATACCACCGAGGCCCATCCCGTGGTAGCCGGAAAGATCAAACGGGCCCTCTCTCGAGGGCTCAAACTGGTGGTGGTGGACCCCCGGCGCACGGAACTGGCCTCTCTGGCCGATATCTGGCTTCCCCTGCGTCCCGGCACCAACGTTCCTCTGGCTAACGGTATGGCCCACGTCATCCTCAAGGAAGGACTTTATAATCGACGCTTTATTGAAGAGCGCACCGAGGGCTTTGAGGCCTTCGCCCAATACATTCTCAAGGAATGGCCCCTTGAGCGGGTAGAAAGGCTTACGGGAATTCGGCGGGAGCATATCGAACAGGTGGCCCGGCTTTACGCCCGGGCGGAAAGGGCCCTCATTCTCTGGGGCCTGGGGGTGACCGAGCATCGTAGCGGAAGCCAGGGGGTGATGGCCCTGGCTAACCTGGCCCTTCTCTGTGGGCACGTGGGGCGTTCGGGCACTGGGGCCATGCCCTTGAGGGGGCAGAACAATGTACAGGGGGCCTGCGACATGGGGGCCCTGCCGTACGTGCTTCCGGGCTATCAGAAACCGGAAGATCCCCTGGTGCGCAAAAAGTTTGAGGAGGTCTGGGGACGGCCCCTTCCGGAAAAACCCGGTCTTACCGAGCCCATAATGTATGAAGAAGCCCTCCAAGGGCGCCTTAAGGCCCTTTACATCGTGGGCTACGATGTGGCCCTGACCCATGCCAACATTTCTCGGGTCTGGCGAGCCCTTCTTGAACTGGATCTGCTGGTGGTGCACGACATCTTCTTTCCCAAGACCGGAGAGTTTGCCCATGTGGTCTTTCCCACGGCCTGTCTTTTTGAGCGGGAGGGGACCACGGACAACGGCGAAAGACGGGTCCAGCGCATACGCAAACTGGTGGAGCCTCCGGAGGACCTCCCTCCGGACTGGTGGATCATTGCGCAGGTCTCCCGCCGGCTGGGCTACGAGATGCCCTATCAAAGTGCGGAGGACATCTTCGAGGAAATGCGTCGGGTCATGCCCAGCTTTGCAGGAATTACTTATGCGCGCTTGGAAGAAAAAGGTCTCTGCTGGCCGGTGCCGGAGGAGAATCACCCCGGAACAGAGCTTATGTTTACCGAAAAATTTGCGCGACCTTCAGGAAAGGCCGCCTTTGGTCAACCCAAATACTGGGCCCCGGAGGAGGAAGTTAGCGGAGAATATCCCTTTGTGCTGATTACCGGCCGACGTCTCTACCACTATAACTGTGGCTCCATGACCCGCAGGGTTTCCGGCCTCCTGGAAGTCCTCCCCGAGGAACTGGTAGAAATCCACCCCCGGGATGCCCGGAGACTTGGCCTGCGGGAAAGAGATCCGGTGCGGATCATCTCCCGCAGGGGAGAGATTCAGGCCCGGGTACACCTCACCACCCGGGTAAATCCGGGACAAGTCTTTATGGACTTTCACTTCCTGGAACCTTTGACGAACCTCATCACCAGTCCGGGGCTCGAGGTAAAGGTCCACACCCCGGAATACAAGGTGGCGGCCGTAAGGCTAGAGAAGGCCTAAGATTCCTCCACCACGGCCGAGGCCCGCCGAAGGTGCCAGAGGAGTTCCGGACCCAAGAGGTCCTCCGGGGAAGATAGGTGAAGTTTCTCCAATATCCAGGAAGGAACTTTATAAGCGTAGGAGGTCTTGAGTCCTCCATAAAGGTGTGAAAGATAGTCGGCCACGGTCAACCAGCCTACCAGAAGGCGGCGTTCTGGAGGAAGATCCCAGAAGTCGCTTCTCAAGCGGGGGTGGTGATAAGCTGCGGCCGCCTGCATTTCCTCTGGAAGCTCCCAGTAGCGGGTAATGTAAGCCCCTAACGAGGTATGGGTAAAACCGTAAAGGATTTCCTCTTCCTGGAGAGGAGAGCCTTCATCAAGGCCGGCCACCGCTCCCTGGCCTCCAAAAAGGGGCAGGAAAAATTTTCCCACATCGTGGAGGATTCCGGCGGTAAGGTAAAGCCCGCTATCGTAGCCCTTTTTGAGAGCAATGTAGCCCATGATGGCCGAGACCTGAAGAGAATGTTTCCAGAGGTCTTTTATTTCTTCGGGAGAAAGAGGGGAATGTTCGGAGATCGCCCGACCCAAGAAATAGTGTAAAAGAATCATGCGGAGATAGTTGTAGCCTATAAGGACTAGGGCCCGGTTCACGGAGGTTATCTTGCGGGAGGCTGCGGTGCGGTAATAGGCCGAGTTGGCAATTTTCAAGATTTCTCCGGTAAGGACCGGATCCATAGAGATAAACTTGGCCACCTTAGAAAAGGAAGTTCGAGGGTCCTCAAGGAGCTGCTGAATTTGGCCGGCAAGGATCTTGGGAGGGGGAACTTTTTCCAGAAATTTTTTGACCTCTTCTAGGACCGCCTCTGATATTTGCGGCCGGGGATCAAAGTCATATTGGACAAGATCGTACACTTCCACCCGCAACTTTTCGGAGTCTGCCTCCGGGGTTTGGACCCAAGAGAGATCCGTGGGTTTTTCTCCGGTGTATAGGGTTTCTCCCTTGGGCGTTGGAACTGCAGGAGGAGAAGACGGAGAACGCCGAAGAAAATAGATCAAAAGAAGGAGCATGGCCAAAATTACCAAAATGGCAGTTACCATTGAAAAATTTTATAGCATTAAAAGACGTCCAGGACAAGAACTTTTTTCTAAAAATCCTTCTCGAGCTTTATATCTGATAATAGATATTATGTAAAATTCTGAAGGGCTTGACCGCAGCCGGAAATGCCCCTACTAAAACCTTTAATGGGAAGGCTTAAAAAGATTTACGGACCGCTAGCCCTGGGGGTCTTCCTCCTGGCCTGGGCCGGACTCCTTTCCGGCTGCCCCTTTCTGCGCACCTGGTTTTACCTTTTTGCCTGGTGGAGCTACATCTTTTTTGTGGACTGGCTGGTCCGGCGCCGGCGGGGCTCCTCTCGTCTTTCCTCCTCTCCCAAAGAATTCCTGCAACTTTCCCTCTGGTCGGCCTTCATCTGGTTTATCTTCGAGTGGTTCAACCTTTTTCTTAAAAATTGGTCCTATGTCCATGTTCCCTCGAATCTTTTTGCAAGATGGATCGGATACGTTCTGGCCTTCGCTACCGTGCTTCCGGGAATCTTCGAGACTTATGATTTTCTAGAGACCCTGATTTCCCGAAGGCTGGCCTTCTCCCCCTGCTCCCCTCAGACCCTGGTCCTTCCTTCGGTCTTTCTGGGGATGCTTTCCCTGGCCCTTCCTCTGGCTTATCCCCGACTCTTCTTTCCCCTGGTTTGGGTCTTTGCCTTTCTCCTTTTGGAGCCGGCGCTTTATCTCGCAAACCGGGAAGCATCCCTCCTTAGAGATCTTGAACAGGGCTCCCTCCGTCGCCCGTTTTTTCTCCTTTTATCTGGATTAATTTGTGGCCTTTTCTGGGAATCTTGGAATTATTGGGCCGGGACCAAATGGATCTATCATCTTCCCTGGCCCTGGCTTATGCGGGTGAAGCTTTTTGAGATGCCTCTTGCTGGATACCTAGGCTTCCCGCCCTTTGCCCTGGAATGCTGGAGCCTTTGGCAGGCCTTGGTCCTTCTTCGCCGGCGTCTGCCCTCCTGGCTCCTGGCCCTAATTTATATCTCCTTCCTTCTTTTCATGTGTCGAGAAGTGGACCACTTTACGGTCCGCTCCTTCGGAGGCTTCCTTTACTGAGCCTTACTTCGTGGGAGGCACTGGCAAGGGCGGCGGAGTGGGTAAGCTTTTTTCCGGGGCCGGAGCAGTGACCGGAGCTGGCGGCTTTTCCATCAAGGAAGCCCGATTGCGCTTGGCCGAAAGATAGGTCAGAAGCAGAGAATTCGCAAAGAAAAGAACCGCAAGTAAGGCAGTGACTTTATTGAGGAAGGTCCCGGGACCGGCCCCCCCGAAAATGGCCTGACTTCCGGTAAAGACCGCCCCCACTTCCGAACCCTTCCCTACATTCACTAGCACGATAGCTACCAGGAAGATGGCCAAAATCACCTGCACCACCACCAGCACGGTAAACATTACGCTCCTACCTCCTCTGAGGGTTAGGCTCTTTATACCCTTTCTTTCGCCTTTTTCAAGGGAATCAAGATTCTGTATCTTCCGAGAGGATGCTTCCCAAGATGCCGCCCAGGGCCCCGCCCACGGCTCCTGCTCCTACAGCCTTGCCCAGAGGAGACTCACTGGCCTCTCGGGAACCCCCGGCCTGAAATTGCCTGCGGAGCTTGGAAAGGGTCATGGTCTGCACCACTACCGTTCCCGGACCGGTGAGCGTGGTAAGAAATAATCCCTCGCCCCCGAAAAGGGCCCCGCCTATGCGTTTCTGCAGGGCAATGGAAAGCTTGATCTCCCTGCCTTTCTCCTCCCCGGCCCGTAATCCGGATCTCCATCCTTACCGGACCGCGGAGATAGATCATCTTTCCGGCCTCGGAGAAAACGGGAAGATGGCCAAGTAGGGCTCAAAAGGCCGAATAAAGGGCACTGGTAAGAAGACTTCCCGGATAAAGGCCGATGAGGATTACTCCTAGGGCCGAAAGGGTAAGGGCCACCCAGAGAGAGGCCGAGGGGGCCAGAGAAACCTCCCTCTGGGGGTCTTTCATGTACATGAGCATTACGATGCGCAGATAGGGATAGGCCGCAATCACGCTGGCCAAAACCGCAAGCACCGCCAATCCCGTATGCCCGGCATGCACCACGGAGCGGAAGAGATAAAACTTTCCTATAAAACCCGCCGTAGGGGGAATCCCGGTAAGGGAAAAGAGGAAAAGAAGCATAAAGAAGGCCGGAAGGGGATGCAACTTGGCCAGTCCCTGATACTCAAAAATATCCTCCCCTACCCCAGATTCCTTCTGGAGAAGGACCACCACCCCGAAGGCCCCGATATTCATAAAGGCATAGATAAGCAGGTAAAGCATGACCGCCGAAAGACCCTCTTTGGTGCCGGCCACAATCCCCAGCAGGATATAGCCCGCATGGGCTACGGAAGAATAGGCCAGAAGACGTTTGATGTTAGTTTGAACCACGGCAAGAATGTTCCCCGCGAACATGGTTAGCACCGCAAAGGGGATGAGGAGCTGGGACCAGGCCGGGTGCGCCGGGGCAAAGGCCAAGAGAAAGACCCGGCCCAGGGCGGCAAAGCCCGCCGCCTTGGCCGCCACCGACATAAAGGCCGTAACCGGCGTGGGAGCCCCTTCATAGGCATCCGGAGCCCACATGTGAAAAGGCACCATGGCCACCTTGAAGCCCAGGGCGATGAGGAAAAAGGCGATGGCCGTAAGGACGGAAAGATCGGTCCTTATGGAAAGGACCCGGGCTATTTCCGAAAGGGAGATCGTTCCCGCAAGCCCGTAAATCAGGGCCAGCCCCATTACCAGAAAGGCCGAGGCCAATGAACCCAAAAGAAAATACTTAAGAGCCCCTTCCAGAGAACGCGCATCCCGCCAGCCCAAAGCCACCAAGACATAGATGGAAAGACTCATAAGCTCTAGCCCCAGGTAAATGACCAGAAGGTCCGTCCCCGAAGCCATGAACATCATGCCGCAGACGGCAAAGAAAAGAAGCCCGTAATACTCTCCAAAATGAAAGCGCTCCCGGCTGGCGTAAACCGGCGAGATAAGCACACTCAAAAAGAGGGCCAGAAGGAAAACGGTCTTGAGAAAGAATCCGTAGGGATCTGCCGTATAAGAAGCGAATTGGCTTCCCACCACCTCTCTACAGAGCCACCAGGTTAGAGCGGTCCCCAGAAGAGCCACCCAGAAAAAGAAGCTCTTGCTGGATACCACCCGATCCACCAAGACCATGAAGGAAGCCAGGAGAACCAGAAAGATTTCTGGAGAGACGGCCTTTAGACTAAGCAGGGAAAACGGCATGGAGCCCCTCCTTGATAAGCTGGGTTATACCCGGGACCGATCCTACAGAGTGTACGTGTTGGAGAAGGTGGCCCACCGAAACGTGCATAAAAGAAAGAAACGGCTTAGGATAAATACCGATCCAGAGGACCAGGATGAGCATGGGAAGGAGGGCCAGGGTTTCCCGCAGATTCATTTCCGGAAGGCCCGCGATTTGAGGATTGACCCTCTGGCAGAAGACCCGCTGGTAGAGCCAGAGCATATAGCAGGCCCCAAGGATGACTCCCGTAGCCGCAAAGGCTGCCGCCCATTTCTTGGCCTGAAAAGTTCCGAGGAGGATGAGAAACTCCCCTACGAAACCGTTGGTCCCCGGAAGACCAATAGAGGCCATGGTAAAGACCATGAAAAAGGCCGCGTAGACGGGCATCACCGTGGCCAGCCCCCCGTAGTAAGAAATTTCCCGGCTGTGGGTCCGGTCGTAAACTATACCCACACACATAAAGAGGGCCCCGGTAACCACCCCGTGGTTGATCATCTGCAGGATGGCCCCCTCCACTCCGTTTCCCGTGAGGGAAAAGATTCCCAGAGTCACAAAACCCATATGGCTTACCGAACTGTAAGCAATGAGCCGCTTGAGGTCACTCTGGGCCAGGCAGGCCAGCGCCCCATAAATGATGGCGATGATGGAAAGGATCAGCATGGGCACCGCTAGCGCTAGCGTGGCCTTGGGAAAGAAAGAAAGGGAAAAACGCAAGAATCCGTAAGCTCCCATTTTGATGAGGATTCCGGCCAGGATGACCGAGCCTGCGGTGGGAGCCTCGGTGTGCGCGTCCGGCAACCAGGTGTGCACAGGCCACATGGG
The DNA here is from genome assembly GCF_012317585.1 of Thermosulfurimonas marina. Classification (NCBI taxonomy): domain Bacteria; kingdom Pseudomonadati; phylum Thermodesulfobacteriota; class Thermodesulfobacteria; order Thermodesulfobacteriales; family Thermodesulfobacteriaceae; genus Thermosulfurimonas; species Thermosulfurimonas marina. Next base: position 27,587 of record NZ_CP042909.1, on the reverse strand, counting down.
AACCTTCACCGCAAAGGCCGCAAAGAAGGCCAGGAAGAGGAGGATCTGGAGCTTGTAAGGAAGGCCCATCTGCATGAGGGAAGGGATCTCCAGGGTTCCGGCCTTGAAATAGATCACGATGATCCCGACCAGCATGAGGACCGAGCCCAGAAGGGTATAAAGGAAGAACTTGATGGTGGCATAAAGCCTCCGAGGGCCGCCCCAGATCCCGATAATGAGATACATGGGAATGAGCATGGCCTCCCAGAAGACATAGAAGAGGAAAAGATCCAGGGCACAGAAGACCCCAATCATGGCCGCCGAGGTTACCAGAAGGGAGATGTAAAATTCCTTGACCTTTTCGGTGATGGACTCCCAGGAGATCAGGATACAGAGCACGGTGATAAGGGCCGAAAGGAGAATGAAAAGCACACTGATGCCGTCCACCCCAAGGAAATACTGGGCGTGCAGGGCCTGGATCCAGGGGTGCTTTTCCACAAACTGAAAGCCCACCCAATGATGGTCAAAATTGAACCAGAGGGGAAGGCTCACCACGAGGTCCGCCAGGGCCACCACCAGGGCCAGGCCCTTGATGAGTCCCTCGGCCCGCCGGGGGACGAGAAAAAGGAGAAGGGCGCCAGCCACCGGTAACCAGATAATCAGGGAAAGCCAGGGAAATTCGGCCATTTTTAGCTCCATCATCGTCCCGCTCCACCCCTTAGAAGTAATGATGCAAAAGCATCATGAGCGCCAAGGCCCCTAAGGCCATTATTAAGGCATAATGTTGCACCACCCCGGTCTGAAATCGTCTGAGCCCGCTTCCGGTAAGCCGTACGGCCTCGGGCAGTCCGTTCACCGTCCCCTCAATGACAAAGGTGTCCACAATAAGAGAGACAAAGGTATTGGCCACCCAGAGAGTAGGCTTGACCAAAAGATAGAGATAAATTTCGTCCCAGTACCATTTGCGGTAAAGATAGCGATAGACCAGGGGTAGCCGACGCGGAAAGACGTACTGGAGACTGGGACGTTTCATATAAGCTAACCAGGCTACGAAGATGCCCAGAAGTCCTGCGGCCACCGAGACGGCCATGAGTCCAAACTCTAGAGATTTTTCGGCATGGAAGGCGTGGTGCCCCAGGACCGGGGCCATGAAGTGGGCAAAGTGATTGCCCCCGCCCAGGACCTCAGGAATACCGATCCAGCCGGAAATCACCGCTCCAAGGGCCAGCAGCATAAGGGGGATAGTCATCACTTTGGGCGACTCATGAGGCTCTCCGTGAATCACCTCCCGGCCCCGGAACTCTCCATGGAAGGCCATAAAGACCACCCGAAAGGAGTAAAAGGCCGTAAGGGCGGCCACTACCGTGCCTACCAGCCAGACAAATTTGCCCCAGGGATATTCCGAGAAGAAAGCCGAGGCCAAGATCTCGTCCTTACTGAAAAAGCCCGCAAACCCGGGGATACCCGAGATGGAAAGAGAGGCGATGAGAAAGGTCCAATAGGTAGCCGGCATGTATTTTTTAAGGCCCCCCATGTAGCGCATATCGTTAGGATCCGGGGCATGGTGCATGGCGTGGATGACACTGCCTGCTCCGAGGAAAAGGAGGGCCTTGAAGTAAGCGTGGGTGAAGAGATGGAACATTCCGGCGGCAAAGGCCCCTACCCCGCAGGCCATAAACATGTAGCCCAGTTGGGAAAGGGTGGAATAAGCGATGACCCGCTTGATGTCGAATTGCGTGGGGGCGATGGTGGCGGCCATAAAACAGGTGATGGTTCCGGCCAAAGCTACGGCCAGCATAGCCACTTGAGAAAGCTCAAAAAGGGAGTGACAGCGGGAAACCATAAAAACTCCGGCGGTGACCATGGTGGCCGCGTGAATGAGGGCCGAGACCGGGGTGGGACCCTCCATGGCGTCCGGAAGCCACACATGAAGCGGGAACTGGGCACTCTTACCCATAGCCCCGCAGAAAAGAAGGAGGGAGATTAAGGTGGGCACCGCCACCGGATGCCCCAGAAGATCGATGGTCTTTCCGGCGATCTCCTGGGCCCGGGGGAAGATCTCCTGATAATAGAGGCTCCCAAAATAGACGAAGACCAGAAAGACCCCTAGGGCAAAGCCAAAGTCTCCGAAACGGTTGACAATAAAGGCCTTCTTGGCGGCATCCGCCGCACTCTTTTTCTCGTACCAGAACCCAATGAGAAGGTAAGAGCAGAGCCCCACGGCCTCCCAGCCAAAATAGAGCTGCAGAAAATTGTTGGCGGAAACCAGCATGAGCATAGAGAAAGTAAATAAAGATATATAAGAGAAAAAGCGGTAATAACCGGGATCCTCGGCCATGTAACCGATAGAATACACATGAATGAGAAAGGAAAGGCAGGTGACCATGGCCAGCATCATCACCGAAAGGGGATCGATCTGAAAGCCCACCCCCACTTTGATCCCGCTGGCCACCACCCAGGAGAAGAGGTCAAAACTGGCCCAGGTTCCGTGAATTACATCCCAGAGGGCCTTGAGCGAAAGAAGAAAGGATCCGAAGACCGCTATACAGGGTAACCAGTGGGCCCGCTCCCGGATATACCAACGCCCGAAGACGAGAGTGATTACCGCCGCTATGAGGGGAAGTCCGGGTATCCAGATCGTATAATGAAGGGCTTCGGCACTGTAGCGCAGACCCTCGGCAGCCTGAACGAGGTGTTGAACCGTTTGTTGTAAGGCCTCTCCGTGCATGGTCTTACCCCTTTAGCCTGCGGACTTCATCCATATGTACTTCCCGAAAGCGCTTGTAAAGCAGAACCACCAGCGAAAGACCGATGGCCGCTTCCGCCGCGGCCACCGCAATGACGAAAAAGACCAGGATGTGACCGGTCACATCCTGCATCCGGGTTCCTAGAGCCGCAAGGGCTACGTTAGCCGCATTGAGCATGATCTCGATGGATAGAAGCATGATGATCACGTTACGTCGGCTTACAAACCCAAAGAGCCCCACCGCAAAAAGGGCCAGCGCCAGCCACAGATACCAGTTTACCGGGATCATACCGCCCCCTCCCTGATCCGCCTTACCAGGACTACCGCTCCCAAGACGGCCACCAGGAGGAGCACTCCGGCCACCTCAAAGGCCAGGAGATGCTCCCGGAAGAGATGTTCTCCTAGAAGCCGCGCATGGCCGTATTTAAGCAAGGCCTCCGGGGTGAGTATCCCTAGGGCTTGTGCCGTATGGTAGCCCGAAAGCCCGGCCGCAGCGAGGACCAGCAGGCCAAAAACCGCCAGAAAGGCCAGGGGATAGGACCCCAGAAACCGGGGAAGACGCAATTCTTCCCGAAGGTTGATCATGTAAACCACAAAGAGGAAGAGCACCAGCACCGCCCCGGCGTAAACGATGACCTGCACCGCGGCCAGAAATTCGGCCTGAAGCGTAAGAAACAGGACCGCCTGATGGAGAAACATTACCAAAACCCAGAGTACGGCCTTGACCGCGTTGCGCGAAAATACGGCCAGCAGGGCCGAGACCAACATGGCTAGACTGAGATATCCGAAAAGGACTTTCTCCATCTCCTATACCCCCTCGGCCTTCCTCTTGGGCGCGGGAAGACGACTCTCCGGAATCCCCCGGGGTTTCCAATAGGGATTGAAATAGGGACGCTTCTGGGTCACGATGAACTCGTCCCAATTCTGGAGGAGTCTTTCTTTGTCGAAGTAGAGGTCCTCTCGCCTTTCCCCAGCGTATTCGTAAAATTCGGTAAGCACTACGGCGTTTACCGGACAGACTTCCTCACAGTACCCACAGAACACACACCGTAAAGCTTCAATATCGTAGCGCTTGACCACCAGGCGTCGGGTCTCCGGATCCCTTTCGGTCTCAATGTAGATGCACCGCGAGGGACAGACTTTGGCGCAACGCAGACAACCAATGCAACGTTCCCGACCGGTTTCTGGATCCCTTACCAGGGCGTGCCTTCCGCGAAACCCCGGAGCTACGGGTTTCTTTTCCTCCGGATACTGCACTGTGACCGGCCGGCTGAACATCTTGCGCAGGGTGAGCGCCAGCCCCTTGGCGATTTCGGTAAGAAAAATAGTCCTTAAGGGATTCATCTCTCCTCCCCTTTTACACCCAGAGCTTAAGGAGCCCGGTCACCAGAATGTTGGCTAGGGATAACGGAATCAGGACCTTCCAGCCCAGGCCCATGAGCTGATCGTATCGATAACGCGGAAGCGTGGCCCGCACCCAGATGTAGAAGAAGAGAAGGACGTATAATTTCACCAAGAACCAGAAAAAGGGCAACCCCGGCACCTCAAAGGGTCCGGCCCAGCCCCCGAGAAAACAGGTCACGGCTACGGCACTCATGACCACCATGCCGAAATATTCGGCCAGATAAAAGAGCCCGAAACGGATTCCGCTGTATTCCACGAAATAACCGGCCACCAATTCGGTCTCGGCCTCGGGAAGATCGAAGGGCACCCGGTTGGTCTCCGCAATGGCCGAGACCATAAAGACAAAAAAGCCTATGATCTGAGGAATAGCGTAGATCTTGAAAGAACTTGCCGTTTGAGCCCGCACGATCTCGGCCAAATTCATAGAGCCGGCCATAAGCATGACCCCTACGAGAGAAAGGGCCATAGCCACCTCATAACTGATCACCTGAGCCGAGGCCCGCAGCCCTCCCAAAAAGGCGTAGCGGGAGTTGGAGGCCCAACCCGAAAGAATCACCCCGTAGGAGGAAAGAGAACTCAAGGCCAGAATGACCAAAAGCCCCACATTGACGTTGGCCAGGACGAACTTTTCCCAGACCGGAATGACCGCCAGACTCGTGGCCCCGGCTACTAGAGAAATAAGAGGCGCTAAATAAAAGAGGGTCTTGTCGGCCCCTAGGGGGACGATGTCTTCCTTGGTAAGGAGCTTGAGCACGTCCGCAATGGGCTGTAGCAGTCCCCGAGGCCCTACCCGGTTGGGCCCGAGCCGCTGTTGCATCCGTCCGATGATCTTCCGTTCGGCATAGGTGGTATAGGCCACATGAAGCAGGGCCACCACCAGAAGCACCAAGGCCTCTCCAATCAAGATCAGTGTCGGCAGGGCGGATTTCAAAATGGCCTCCATGCCCCCCTCCTAACGATCACACTCTCCCAGGACCACATCCAGAGTTCCGATCACCGCGATAATATCCGCCACCATGTGCCCCTTGACCATCTCCGGAATGGCCGAAATATGCACAAAGGAAGGGGCTCGCACCCGCACCCTCCAGGGCTTCCCCGAACCGTCGCTTACTAGGTAATAACCCAGCTCCCCTTTAGGGGCCTCTATGGAGACATAAACCTCTCCCGGAGGGACCACCGGGGCCTCCGCCCCCTTGACTAAAAAGCCCTTCTTAGGATGAGGAGCCGCCTGCGGGACCTTCTTTTTTTCGGGCATGAGAAGATCCGGAGCCCCCTCAGCCACCACCGGCTCCCCTTCGGTCTCCGGGAGCTTGTCCAAGCACTGGCGAATAATGCGATTGGCCTGCCGTAACTCCTCCATACGCACCCGGTAGCGATCGTAGGTATCTCCGTTTTTCCCCACGGGGACCTCAAACTCCACCTCGTCGTAAGCGTCGTAGGGCTTGAATTTGCGCACATCATAAGGGATCCCGGAGCCGCGCAGAGAAGGACCGGTAAGTCCCATATTTAGAGCCTTTTCCGGAGGGACCACCGCGATTCCCTTGGTCCGCTTGAGCCAGATGCGATTGACGTCGATCAGGGTCTCGTAATCCGTAATCCGTCCCGGAAACTCTTCGGTAAAGCGGTAAAGATCCTCTACAATCTCCGGGGTAAAGTCCAGTCTTACCCCGCCCACCCGGGCGTAGCTCACCGTAAGCCGGGCCCCACAGATCTTTTCGTAAATATCCAGAAGCCACTCGCGGTCGCGGAAACAGTAAAGGAAAACCGTCATAGCTCCGATGTCTAGAGCGTGGGTGGCCAGCCAGAGGAGATGGCTGGAGATACGGGCCATCTCACAGACAATAGTGCGCAGGAGCCGGGCCCGCCGCGGGACCTCAAGCCCCATGAGTTTTTCCACGGCCAAGCAGTAACCCACGTTGTTGGCTGCGGAGGAGATATAGTCCAGGCGGTCGGTGAGGACCAGGGCCTGAGTGTAAGTGAGGTTTTCGGAAAGCTTCTCCAGCCCCCGGTGGAGATAGCCGATACGGGGATCGCAACGAACCACGCTCTCCCCATCGAGTTCCAGATAGAGCCGCAGGACCCCGTGGGTAGAAGGGTGCTGCGGCCCCATGTTCACCACAAAGGGTTCTTCCCACTCGGGATGCCCAAACTGACGCTGAACAATCTCTACCTTAGGCGCCATGCTCCCCTCCCCTCACCCCACGCCCTCCCCATTCGTACCGGGAAAGCTCCCGGGCCTTCTCTCGCAGACGTTCGTATTCCGGCCATTCCTTTTCCAGCTCCAGCGGATAGTCCTTGCGCAGGGGATGCCCCTCCCAATCCTCAGGCATGAGAAGACGTCGGAGATCGGGATGCCCCTCGAAACGAATTCCAAACATGTCGTAACATTCCCTTTCAAACCAGTTGGCCACCCGAAAGACAGAGGTCACACTGGGAACCCGGGGGTCTTCCTCCGGCACCGGCACCCGGAGACGTAAAAGCTCCTTCCGGGAAAGGGAATAGAGGTTATAGACCACTTCGAAGCGCTCGGACACCGGACGTTTAGGTTTATAGCCCTGATAGTCCACCCCGCAGAGGTCGGCCAGGTGTTTGAAGTCCATTTCGTCGTGCAGAAAACGCACCACGTCCCGAAGGGCCTCCCGGGAGACAAAGACTACCTGCTGTCCGCAGGAAACCTCTTCGGCGAGTACCGCGGCCCCGAAGCGCTCTTTGAGTTTTTCTACGACCTCACTCATGGCCTATCTCCAAGCTCCCCAGCGCCCGGCCTCGCGGCGGATCTTCTCCTGGAGCTTACGTAACCCATACATCAGGGCCTCCGGCCGCGGGGGGCAACCCGGAATATAAATGTCCACCGGCAGAAATTCGTCACAGCCCTGCACCGTAGAGTAGGTGCGGAAGACCCCCCCGGTGCAGGCACAGCTTCCCATAGCGATTACGTAGCGGGGCTCGGGCATCTGGTCATAGACCCGGCGCACTACCGGGGCCATCTTCTTGGTCACCGTGCCGGCCACAATCAGAACGTCAGCCTGCCGGGGAGAGGCCCGAAAGATGATCCCAAACCGGTCGAGATCGTGGTGACTGGCCCCGGTGGCCATCATCTCGATGGCGCAACAGGCCAGACCGAAGGTCATGGGCCAGAGAGAGCCGGTACGGGCCCAATTGATGAGCTTGTCCAGCGGGGTGATAAAGACCGGCGTTTCCGGGATCTGCCTTACCCCAGGTGCTACTTCCACGGTCTCTTTTTCTACTCCCATTGAAAGGCCCCCCTGATCCAGGCATAGAAGTAGGCCACCAGAAGTAGAGCGATGAAGACCACCATTTCTACGTAGGCCAAAGCCCCCAGCCGGTCAAAGGAGACCGCCCAGGGATAAAGAAAGACCGCCTCCACGTCAAAGACCACAAAAAGGATGGCTATGGCGTAAAACTTGACCGAAAAGGGATGTCGGGGCTCTCCGGAAGGGGGAAGACCGCATTCATAGCGGATGAGTTTTTCGGGGTAAGGGCGCTTCAAGCCCAGGATGGCATTCAGGATGAGCATGGAGACCCCGATGACGAAGACCAGAATGGCCAGAATCAAGATGGGAAGATACTTAGAAGCCAGGCCCAGTTCTCCCACCCTACCCCTCCTTGGCAGCGGCCTTAGCGGCGGCTTTTTTAGCCGCCGCGGCCTTTTTGGCCGGAGGTTTGACCTCCTTTACGGCCAGGGCCTCGTTGGGACAGGCCTCCACACAGGCCGGTTTCCCTCCCGAAGCCACTCTTTCGTGACAGAGATCACACTTGCCCACCCGACCGGTCCGGGGATTGAAGCGCGGCACCCCCCAGGGGCAAGCATAAACACAGTTGACACAACCCACACAAAGATCCCGCAGAAGGATCACAATTTCGTTTTCCCGACGCATAGCCCCGGTGGGGCAAACTTCCGCACACTGGGGCTTTTTGCACTGCATACAGGAAAAATAGACGAACTTGCCCCCACAGGTGAGGATCTGGCAATTGGCCAGCCCTTCATGCGTTTCCGCGCAGGCCTTCACACAGTTAAGACACCCATCACACTTTTCTGGGTCGTGGGCTACCGTGTATGGCATGCCTTATTTAAGCCATAAGATCCGCTTTCAAGTCAAGCCGGAAGTTTTCTGGTCCGGGAAGGTGACGGGGAAAAATTCCCCTTTTTATGGGTATTTTTTTCCCGGACTTAAAATTCCTCGGTGCGAGCTACGATTTCGATTTCGGAAAAGGGGGAGTTCTGGAAAATACGGCAGATTTTTCGAAAAGAAAGTTCCAAAACCACCAGAATAGCCGCTAATTTTTCCAGTTTATCCTGGTAATTTTCTAAAAATTCTTGCAGCAAAAATTTTTCCCGGTTTTCGAGATAACGCAAGGTTTCTTCAAGGAGGCGTTGGAAGAGCGATTCCAGACGCGGAATCTCGGTCATCGGAGGATGGGCTCTTTCCAAGACCTGGAGAAGGGCCCGAACCAACTCCTCCATCTCCAGGGAAAGCTCCCCCCTTTCGGGAAACAGGCCCGGAGCCACGAATACGTCTTTTCCCAGAACGGTTAGACCGTCCAGGACCTCGGGCAGGATACCGGGAAGAGTCGAGGAAAATTGTATACGGGAAGGGCCTTCCTCCTCGGGCGCGGTCTCCTTTTCCGGACGCGGAAGGAGCAGACGGCTTTTGAGATAGACCAGGTAAGAGGCCACCTGGAGATACTCTCCGGCCCGCTCCAGGCCCTTTTCTAAGAGCGCATCAAGATGGATTAGATAAGTTCGGGTCAGGAGGGCCAGGTCGCTCTCCAGGACCTGGGGAGGATGACGCCGGGCCCTCTCCCAGAGCTCAAGAAGTCGGGAAGGCTCAGCGGCGGGCAAGGGTGTGGACCTTCTTGAAACAGCGATTCATGACTACGGTGAGGCCAGCCTGGCGAGCGATCTCGGCGGCCTCCGAACTTACGATGCCCTCCTGGAGCCAGAGCACCCGGGCCCCGATCTTTACGGCCTCCTCCGCAATAGGGGGCACCTCTTCCGCACGCCGGAAGACAATGACCACCTCCGGGCGCTTTTCCTCCGGAATGGCCGAAAGGGAAGGATAGCAGGTCTTTCCCAGGATTTCTTTTTGCCCAGGATTTACCGGCACCACCTCAAAGCCCTGCTCCAGGAGATACTTCATGACTTGGTGGCTGGGCCTTTCGGGCTTGGGGCTGGCCCCCACGATGGCCAGCCTCCGGTACTTCCTCACCACCTCCAGGGCCTCGGGCTCTACCTGAGAATAGTCCGGAATCTGGCAGGCCTCAGGCATATTTCACGATCCGGGCAAAGGTTTCGGGATCCAGCGAGGCGCCGCCCACCAGGGCCCCATCCACATCGGGCTGGGCCATAAGGGCGGAGATGTTTTCCGGCTTTACGCTTCCTCCGTAAAGGATGCGAATTCCTTCCGCGAATTCCTTTCCCCCAAAATCCGCAAGCAGCCGGCGCACATAGGCCTGGGCCTCCTGGGCCTGCTCCGGGGTAGCCGTCTTTCCGGTCCCGATGGCCCAGACCGGCTCGTAGGCCACCACCAGCTCCCGAAGATCCTCGGCCGCAAAGCCCTGCAAGGCAGCCTTTACCTGTCTTTCCAAAACCTCAAAGGTCTTTCCGGCCTCGCGTTCTTCCAGGGTCTCCCCGATACAGAGGATGGGCCGCAGCCCAGCCCCCATCACCCCGGAAAGTCGCTTGCAGATCATTTCGTCGGTTTCCCCAAAAATATGCCTTCTTTCAGAATGGCCAATAATAACGTAAGTTACACCACATTCTTTAAGCATTACTGGAGATATTTCTCCGGTAAAGGCTCCGGCCTCGGCCCAGTGGGCATTCTGCGCCCCGAGGCGGATGGAGCTTCCGGCAAGGGCCTCTCCTGCGGCGTAGAGGGCGGTAAAGGGCGGGGCGATCATGATCTCGCGGTCGGTCACTCCGGAGACCAGATCCCGAAAGCGGCGTATATAATCCAGGGTCTCCCTTACGGTCTTGTGCATCTTCCAATTTCCGGCAATAAGCGGCCTGCGCATAGCCCCTCCTCGCTTTTAAAAACCACCACGGCTTTTATATAGAATTTTAGAGGCTCTGTCTAGGCTTGGAAAAGGGCTCCTGGAAGGCATGATCAGGACACCGCTTCTATTTTTGTTGCATCCAGAAACCATCCTCCCGGATGACCCACGATAATATTTCAGGAGATGATTTTTTATCAGGAGATGGTTTAGACCCGGGCACCCAGGCCACCCGATCGAGGGACTCAAATTCTTGATGGTTCCACATCGCGAGCCTTTCGAGGGCTCCGGAAAGGGCAACTTCTGTTGGAGAGAAGACGTGAGCTCGAAGGAATTTGGTCATAACTACCGGATGTTTTTCTAGTCTCACTTCTTCTCCGAAAAAGCTCTCGTCTTCCGAATACTCTATCCTTTTGATCCGCCCCAATCCATAACGGGTATCTCCTCCGAGGAAAAGTTCATCAAGGTCAAGAATCTCCTCGGTATCCTTCGAGAGGAAGATATATCCGACCAGGGCTACCGGCTGAGGGCTTCCGCGTTCCCCCCAGCAGGACCAGGGGTTGATGACCTCATGTTCCCGAAGAGTGCCCTCGGCGGCGGTGTCCGAGTTCGGATCGATGGCCGTTCCTGGTCGAGTCCCGAGAAGCCACCTCCGGAACTCCCTATCTGCCGCGGACTTGCCCTCATCCTCCCGCTTCCACAAAAACCCCTGGCCTTCTTCGTATTGGGGAAGCCAGGCCTGCCATTTTTCGTTGACCGGTTGGGCAGGAAAAAGATAGCTCAGGCGTGTTTTCTGGCGGAGGTTCTCGCCTTCCTTTAGATAATCTGGAAAAGAATCTTTCTTTCGACGGGCAAGTTCCGCGGTAAGGGCGCCCCACAGGGTGCGGGCCGGCACATAAAGACGGGTCCGATTGAGCATCCCCGCGGGGTACATCCCGATATGTAGCGGCGCCTCCAGTCGCCAGATCCAGCGATACATCTTCCAGCTCATGATGCACCACCTCCCCCGGCTTTGAGATGATAACGGGCGTAGGAAAGCGCCGTGCGCAGCAGGTCGCGGGCGAAGAGCAGGGCATCCAGGTCTTCTGCAAGCGTCTTGACAGCATCCAGCACGTCGTTTGTCCCATCCAATCGACCGGAAAAGGTCTCTTTCAGAAACTCACGAAAGGCATCGCAGATGGCACCCGCCACCTTGTCATGCCGGGCCTTGAGGTAAAGGAACATGGCATAAGGGCCCTGTTCTTCCAAGACAGCGAGGGCTTGGTTGAACACTTTTTCGTCCGCCACCTTTTTCGCCAGTTCGCGCCCCAGTTCGGCGCACCTGATGTCCAGATTCGTCTTTTGCATTTCACTAATGGCTTGCCTCCCCTTGATCCTCTGTTTCCCGCTCGGTTTGCTCTTCGGAAGACTGGCTTTCTTGGCAGGATGCTGTCCCCGTGGCAGACCATGTGTTCGCATACAGCACCTCCACGCGCCCCATGCCGCGGGTGCCCATGCCCCCGATGCCCAGATGTTCCAAGTAAGGATGAGCCTGTTGGGCTTTATTGTGAACCGCCTGTGGCGTGGACACTGCTGTAATTGACCGGCCGCCAATCTGAAAATGCGCCGGGTTCTTAGCGATGATCTCCCACACCAGTACCGTTCCCCGCGGCAGGGCTTCGTAGGAGAAAAGGGCCTTCTCTTCCGCCGCGCCGGTGGCCGGGTCGATGGAGACCGAAGTGCGCACCTCCAGGTTGCTGTTGACGATATGGGCAAACAGCCGGTCAGGTACCAGGGCATAGTGTTTCGTCAACTGTGTCCGCAGGATAAGAGGCCTTCCTCCATAAGATCCTCAAAACCTCTCAGTTTTCGCGAACGGTATTTCTCCTCTAGACCCCTAAGCACCAGATAGACTACCTTGTAAAGTGCCCCAGGCTCACAGAAAACCTCTATCACCTTGGTCCTGCGCTTGACCTCTTTAATCAGCCTTTCAAGCTGATTCGTGGTGTAAATATAATTCCGAATAGGCTCCGGATATTCCAGAAAAACCAAGAGATCCTCGAGGTTCTCCTCCCAGTGCTTCACTACTTCCGGATACTTCCCTTGCCACCGGGCCTTGAAAGCCCTGAAGGCCTCCAGGGCCTCGGACCTCCTCCCAGCCCGATAAATTTTCCTCAAATCCTGAGCCAGCGCCTCTCGGTGAGACCTCCGAACCTTCCTCAGGCTATACTTGAGACTGTGAAGAACGCATCTCTGAAACCTGGCCCCAGGATAAACCCTGAGAACCGCCTCCTTCAAGCCTGATAGCCCGTCCCCTATGACCACCTCAATCCTCTTGAGACCTCTTTCGCGCAGTTCGTTGAAAATTTCCTGATAAACCAGAGCGCTCTCACCTTCCCCTCCACTGGTCCAAAAGCCCACAATCTCTCTGGTCCCATCTCGCCTTATCCCCAAAGCCAGATACACCGGCTCCCTGGCCACAGTTCCTCTCCTCACCGGCAGAAAAGTAGCATCCAGATAAAGGGCAAAGTATTCCTCCGAAAGCCTTCGCTTTCTCCAGGACTCAATTTGGTCCTCGGCTACCTCCGTTAGTCTGCTTATACTGGCTGGCGAATAGTAAGCCCCGTAAATGGTCTCGATAAATCTTGAAACCGCCCTGGTACTGGCTCCCGAAGCGTACAAGGCCAATACAGCTTCTCCCAAGTCGAGACCGGCTCTTCTCCTTGGAGGAGGTAGAATCTGAGCTCTAAAGTTTCCATCTCGAGTTCTGGGAACCATAAGGCCTTCAATAGGCCCGTATTTGGTGAGAAGGGAGCGAGAGTAGAAACCATTGCCTTTGGTTTCAGGGTGTTCCTCAAGGTAAAGGCTTCTTTCCTCAATAGCCAGTCGCTCAATCACGCTTTTAATGGCCTCCTTGATGAGGTCCTCCAGCTTTTCTATAATTTCTCTGTCCTGCATGGCCTTCCTCCTTCCCTTTGGTTTGACTCCCACTTATTATCGCAAGGAGGAAGGCCTCTTTATTTACCCCCTCGGACACAATTTGTGAAACACTACCTACCAGGGCCAGGCGGTTGCAGATAAAATCGGGTATGCTCAGACTCTGAAGACACAATTGGATGTTGCCCATCTGACTACACTGGCAGGTCTCCAGCAATAGCCAGCCCAGGTTGAGGGGGATTCCCTGCTTGTTCCACGTAGACGGCTTCGCTATCTACCCCGCTCACCGTCAAGCCAGTTGTCTGCAAGGCCATCGGGCAAGTGACCCACATGGGACCCCGCCGGGTGGGGACGGGAAACAGCAGTACCTGCGCATCGGTGAAGGCGGCCAAGCCTGCAAAACCGCCTTCCTGTCCCGCACCCCGAGCAAAGCCGAAGACGGTGCAAACCGGGCAGTTGGGCTTGCGGCAGTGGCCGTGGTTTGCATCCTGCCCTAAGCCGGCACAGTCGGGGTAATAGGGCTTAGATTGCCCGTTCACCTGCCTATTTGGATTTGACTCTTGCTCTGCCATTGCCACGTACGTTCGGTACACCCCCGCTAGGCTCGAGCCCGGGATCTTGGGCACCTGGGTCACCGGGTCCCGGACGATGGTGAGGTCTACCCGGCCGATGCGCGCGCCCCCGGTGCCTACATGGATGGGGTCCAGCGCCATGCCGACCTGCAGGAACTTTTGGTAACTTGCCATGGTTATTCCTCCTTCTTAAAGGCTTTCTTTCAGCACGGTGACATGCCAATCCAGCGCCCACTGGAGGATCCCCCTCACGGCGGCTTCGGTGAGCGCCTCCAGTGCTGCGCCCTGCACCTCTAGATGGTGGGCCAGCACGGCCCGCAGGGTATCCCGCCAGAGGTCGGGCGAGGCCGCCAGCTCGCCCGAGGGCGATTTCCACTCTTCTTCCAGCCGCGCCAGCTCACCCCGGAGGCGCTGCAAGGCGGTCTGGCTGGGCGCTACCCGCTGGGCGCGAGGAAGTGATTGATCGGGAAGAATTTGATACCTTAGAAGAAGCTAAGAGCCGTATAGAAAATTGGATTAAGGAATACAACCAAAAACGACCTTATTCAGCCCTAAACTATCGAACACCTATGGAAATCTGGAAAGAAAATGAAGGAGATCTCCCAGGTGGTGTGCAGAAAAAGGGGCAGGTATAATGGACCCTAACATTTCAGGTGTGCAACGTTTGGGGGCATCTCAATTCTCACATCCACCCAATACACGATTTGAGATAACCCCGTAAGCGACTTCCCGCAGCGGAAGCATTTCTTCCGCGAAAGCGCATTCTTCGCATGACAGTGTGGACATTCCTTATTGACTGCCACGGCCAAACCTCCTGCGCCTAATTCTGCCCGTGGTCAAGCCTGACAGTAGTTGATTAAATCTGACAGACGAATTCCTCCCAAAGGGGGGAAATTCCGAAGTGCTGGACACCACGTTGGACACCAAGAAAAAGAGAGAAGTCCGAAAATCCTTGATTCTCTAAGTGGGCCGGGCAGGATTCGAACCTGCGACTCCTGGCTTAAAAGGCCAGTACTCTGCCAGCTGAGTTACCGGCCCACCTCATTTACGATAATGGGCGCTTCCAGGAGTGTCAAGAATTAAGGGTCTTTTTGATGGTGCGGAAGACCAAAGTAAAGACCTCCTCAAAGGAGGCCGGGGAACAACGCCCCATCTCGATAAACTTGATTACGATCTCCTTGGTGGCCCGCAAAATGGCCTCCTCTTCTCCGCTCAGTCTGCGTCCTGTGCTCTCTTTTTCGGTGGTCTTGTTCATGGCCCAACTAATTATTAACTTTGTGACGGACAAAAGTCAAACCCCGGAGGAGTTTATGGCCGAAAAGAAGGTGCTTTTCAAAAGCGAGGAACTCAAAGATCGGACCGAGGTAGCCACCTTTTTGAGAGATCTAGCCGCAAAGCTTGAGGCCGGAGAGCTCGCCCTTCGGCGAGAGGCCGAAGAGGTCCGCCTAAGCCTCCCCGAGAGGGTAATCCTGGAAATCAAGGTGGAAGAAAAGGCCAAACCCGGAAAGACCAAACAGAGCCTCGAAATCGAGATCGAATGGGGTGAAGGCCTGACCGGAGGCGTAGAACTGGCCTAAGCTCTTTCCCCTGCCCTTCCTGAAAAGTTGTGCGGAAAAGAAAGGGGTAGTCTGTGCCTGTTCTGGAGGTGAAAAATCTTACCAAGGTCTTTAAAGGGCAGCCTGCTCTTTCCGGGGTAAGCTTTTCCTTGGAACGGGGGGAGTTCCTGGGGATTCTCGGGCCCAACGGGGCGGGCAAGACCACCCTCCTTAACTGTCTTCTCGGCCTGGTAACCCCCACCCGGGGACAGATCCGCTTCTTCGGCCTGGACCTGGAGGAACACCTCCGGGAGATCCTTGAGCGGATCAACTTCGCCTCTAATTATGTGGGGCTGCCTCTTTCCCTCACCGTGGAAGAAAACCTCTGGGTGTATGCCCTTCTTTATGGAGTGCCTTCTTGCCGGGAAAGAATCGAGAGGCTTCTCCGCCTTCTGGATCTCTGGGAAATGCGCCGGGAAAAGACCCGACATCTTTCCTCCGGCCAGATGATGCGCCTCTGCCTGGCCAAGGCCCTAATCAACGATCCAGAGGTTCTGCTCCTGGACGAACCCACGGCCGGGCTCGACCCGACCATGGCCCGGAAAGTAAGAAATCTCATCAAGGCCTATCAGCAGGATCGGGGGATGGCCGTGATCTTCACCTCCCACAATCTCCTCGAGCTTCAAGACCTTTCCGATCGGGTCCTTCTTCTTCATCAGGGACGGATCCTGGCCGAGGGGCCTCCGACGGTCCTGTGTCAACGTTTTAAGGCCCAAAACCTGGAGGAGGTCTACTTCAAGGCCTTAAAGGAGCCCCCTTTATGCTGAGACCCCGGCGGATCCTGGGCATCGTCCTGCGACAGGCCTTTCTTTACCGGCGAAGCTTTAGCCGCATCCTGGACCTGGTCTACTGGCCTACCATGGATCTCCTTCTCTGGGGCTTCCTCACCCTTTACCTTGAAAGAGGGGCCCTGCGCCTTCCGAAATTCGTTTCCTTCTTTCTCGGGGCCCTTATCCTCTGGCACATCCTTTACCGTTCCCAGCTTGCGGTCTCTGTCTCCTTCTTGGAGGAGGTTTGGTCCCGCAACCTGGTAAATCTCCTGGTAGCCCCTGTCACCCTGGGGGAATATCTGGGCGGTCTTATCGCGGTGAGTTTTCTCAAAGTCTCTCTGGCTTTCGGACTCATGGCCACCCTGGCGGGGGTCTTCTACGGGTTCAATCTCTTTCGCCTGGGGGTCTATCTGGGAATTTTTGTTCTGGGCCTTTTCGTTTTGGGCTGGAGCATCGGTCTGGTGACTATAGGATTGATCCTGCGTTTCGGACAGGAGGCCGAGATCCTGGCCTGGGCCCTTATCTTCATTTTCCTGCCCCTTTCGGCGGTATTTTATCCTCTGGAGGTCCTTCCCAAGTTCTTACAGTACCTGGCCCTCCTTACCCCCTCGGCCTACATCTTCGAAGGTATGCGCGCGGTGATCTCTCAGGGCGGACTCCCTACAGAGTATCTTCTGCGGGCCTGGGGCCTAGATCTCTTCTATTTTTGGGGAGGGCTCTGGTTCCTCAAGCGCCAGTACGCCTACGCCCGCGAAAGGGGGTTGCTCCCCAAGATAGGGGAATAGCTTACGAAAGCTTTATTGAAAACCTCTTTGGGCTAAAGCCCCTATTTTTTCAATAGCCTGGGCGTAGGCTCGGGCTAACCCCGGTAGATCTTCCTGCGCCCGAGCTAAATCTACGGAATTGTCGATGAAAAAGGGCTCACAGATCACGCAGGGGGCCTTGGTGTAGCGCAATAAATAACCGCCCCGATCCTCAGAGGTACAGGGTTTTATCCCTCTGGAAGGTAATCCCAGATGGGCCACCAGATAATCGAGAAGGATCTGGGCCATTTTCTCCCCTTTCCAGGAACGATGATAATAAAGGACCTCGGTACCAGAGGCGGCGCTTGTCAAGTTTTCTGTGTCTGGACTTAGTGGTCATCTTTAGAAAACCTCTCCTCAAAAAGGTACCTCAGGAGATGAGCTACTTCCCGATACTTCCAGTTAGGACGCCTCCAGCGACCCTCTAAAAGTTCTTTGGCCAATAGCCCGTACCGAAAATTCCGATCCCTTTCCGAATGAAAATATCCTCCACAAGCCCTCTCCGCCTCCTCTATTTTCCGATAGAAATTTTTCGGTAAAGAGGTTATCTTGTTTCATAAGTTTGCCTCCTGTTTTAGATTTTTCCTTTTGCTCGGGGAGCCCCTCCGGTAGAAGGGGCTCCCCTTTTTCTTAATACCCGGACACAAAAATTTAAGTACCACCGACGCCTATGCTCCAAACGGAGTTCGAGTTTACTTTGCCCAAGGGTTATGTGGATGAGGAGGGGCGCCTCCACCGGCAGGGGGTAATGCGTCTGGCTACCGCGGCCGACGAGGAAGCGGTATTTTTCTGGGCCCTGGCGGTGCCTCCGGTAGAAAAATGGTTATCCCTTTTGCCAGAAAGTTACCGGGAAGGGGCCGAGGCCTTTCTGCTCCCCCTCTTTTCGGCCTTTCGGCTCCTGCACCACCTCCTTCTTTACCGGAAGGAAGACCTCCTCAAGGCCTTTGAGGGCCGCGGAGATTAAGAAGACCTTCGATTTTTACTCCATCTCCTGGGTTTCTCCCCGGAAGGGCTTAACCGAGAAGAGCTGCAGGCCTGGCTTTCCCTCCTGCCGGAGCTCTACCGCCGGAGGGGTTCTGTGGGAGCCCTCCGGGAAGTTTTGCGATTAATAACCGGAGGGCGGGCCAGTCTTCGGGAGGCCATCGAATGGCGAGAGATAGAATCCTTAGGGGGGCCTTTTTCCTGCCTTTTCGGAGTCCAGGGTTCGCTTTTCTTGGTCTTTGTGCCTCCGGAACTTCCTCCGGAACAACGCACCCTTTTACGGAAAATAGTCCCGGAGTGGACCCCTTTGGGAGCCCAAGAAGAGGTAGTAAGCCTTGAGCCCGGGTTTGCCCTGAGGACTCCTTTGGTCTTGGGAGTCAACACGGTTATTCCGCAAAGAGAGCTGAGACTGGGACTTTCCCGGTTGGGGCAGGACTCCACCCTGGCCCGCCGCAGCCCAGTCTCCCGTTTGAATCTCCTGGCCACTTTAGGCCGAGACTTCCAAATCTAAAAGAAGGAGGATCGACATGGCCATACCCCAAAAGATCCGGCAAGATTTCCCCCAAGGATTAGAACGCAACACCTATTTTTTCGGCAAACTCCTTACCGCTGAAGATTTCAACCTGGAGCAGGCCTATTTTTTGGCCCGGGAGGCCCTGATTAACGCCACCCTCCTGGGACCGGGCCTCCTCTGGGGTTTAGGGATCGAAGATTTTCAAGTGCAAGGAGAAAAGGTCCGCTTTCGCATAACTGCCGGACTGGCTCTGGATACCGAAGGGCGTCTAGTCCTGGTCCCGGAAGACCAAACCCTGGAGATCCCCCTTAAGGAGCGGCCGGATGAGCTGCAAATCGGCCTTTTTTATGAAGAATGTCCCCGGGAGCCCACGGTTACCGTCTGTGATCCCAAGGAGTGCCACCCCAATCGTATCCGGGAGGGCTTCCGGATAGAGATTGCTCCAAAGATTGAGCCTCCGGGGGTGGTCCTGGCCCGCCTTCGGAAAGGAGAAGAGGAGGGATATCGGGTATTGCCTTCCGAAAGACTCGAGTCTTTACCCGGGTTGCTTAAAAAAATTCAGGCCCTTCACCAAGAACTCCAAAAGCTCCGAAGGGAGTGCGCTTCTATTCCCCGGCTCTGGCGCCATGAAGAATATTTCATTTACCAGGGAAAGCCTGTAGAAATAAAATTCGGGTTCAAGGCCCTTCCTCAGATGCAGATCCTTTCCTATCTGCCCCGGAAATACGAGGTTTCTCCCAAGCCTGCGGAGGAGGTCTTCCGCCCTTACCGCTCTTTGATAGAGAAAGGAGGGGTCCTGGTGGCCTCTCATCCAGCCTCGGAGTTCTTCCGTCCCACGGCCGAGCCTCCCTCCTCTCCAGAGTCAGAGGCCCCTCCAAGGCCTTTTATTCATCCAGGGGCCTCGACAAGGCCCTTTATCTTGGCCTCGCCAGCCCTCCACACCTTTCACACTCTGCGAAGGGTAACCCCGGAGACCAAGCTTAAAGATTTACCCTCAAAGGCCCGCACCCCCGGACTGGAGATCGAACTAGACCCCTCCCTGAATCTGGAAATACCTGTAGGGGAGCTAGGGGGAGAGGTCTTTGTGCACTTTTTCATGTATCCTGTTTTTGATGGAACACTTCTTCCCTATGTTAACGTGGATTTCTGAGAAGCCCTTACCAAAGGGGTAGCCTCCTTCGAGTTCGATCTTGAGGGTTTTGCCGAAGACGAACCCGAGTTGGCCAAAATGTATAAAGAGAAGTTTGGCGGGATCCCTTTTCGGGTGATCTTTATAGGATAGAAAGACCGCCCTAGCAGCCCTGCAGGAAGTATTATATCCTGAAACGGGGCTCTTATGCTTGATGCCTTCTTCCGTCCTCAAGTGGTGGCCGTAGTGGGGGCCTCCCGACAGCCCGGGAAGGTGGGCTACGATGTGGTCAAAAATCTCCTAGATTATCGGTTTCCGGGAAAGATTTATCCCGTAAATCCCAAGGCCTCGGAGATCCTAGGGCTGCCCTGCTATTCCCGGGTAACGGAAATTCCGGAAAAGGTAGATCTGGCCATAATCGCCGTCCCGGCCCCGCTGGTACCTTCGGTCCTTAAAGATTGTGCGTCCCAGGGGATCCGGGCCGCGGTCATTCTTTCCGCGGGGTTCCGGGAATCCGGAGCGGAGGGGGCTCGTCTAGAAAGAGAGGTGCTTTCCATCGCCCGAGAAAACGGGATCCGGATCCTGGGGCCCAACTGTCTGGGAGTGGTGGATACCTATCACCGTCTGAACGCCACCTTTGCGGCCATTCCTCCTCGAAAGGGGCGCATCGGCTTTTTTTCCCAATCCGGGGCCCTCTGTCTGGCGGTTCTGGAATGGGCCAGAGCCGAAGGAGTAGGGCTTTCGCGCTTTGTAAGCCTGGGGAACAAAAGCGACGTTTCCGAGATAGAGTGCTTGCAGGCCCTGGCTGAAGATCCCCATACGGAGGTCATCCTAGGCTATGTAGAAGGAATAGACGAGGGGCGTACCTTCGTAGAGGTGGCCCGGCGGATTTCCTATCGAAAACCCATCGTGATTTTCAAGGGAGGGCTTACCGCCGCCGGGGCCCGGGCCGCTTCCTCCCATACCGGTTCCCTGGCGGGCTCTGAGGTAGCCTATCGGGCGGCTTTCCAGCAGGCCGGGGTCCTCTGGACAAAGAACCTGCGGGAATTTTTTAACCTGGCCCGCTTTTTGGCCCTCCAGCCCTTGCCCCAGGGTCCCCGACTGGTGGTAATCACCAACTCCGGAGGCCCGGGGATCATTGCCGCCGACGCTTGCGAAAGATCCGCCCTCGAGCTTCCCTCTCTTTCGGGAAAGACCGTAAAGAGATTGCGCCGCTTACTCCCTCCTCACGCCTCCTTCTATAACCCGGTGGATCTTTTGGGAGATGCGGACGAGGAGCGCTATTTCGAGGTTCTGAAGGTTCTTACCCAAGAAAAGGAGGTGGATGCCCTCCTGGTTATCCTCTCCCGTACGGCCACCATAGATCCTCTCCAGGTGGCCCGCGGGCTGAAGGAATTCCGAGGGACCAAACCCTTGGCGGCTTGTTTTATCGGCGAGGAAACCCTTCGCGCTACCCGGCGCACCCTTCTGCGCTCCGGGATCCCCCCTTTTGAATATCCTGAAGAGGCGGTACAGGCCCTGGAAAAGGCCTGGCTTTATACCTTTAACCGTAGCCGCCCCCCGGAAGAACCCGTACGTCCGGCGGTGGATTTTCAGAGGGCCCGCAGCATCTTGGAAGGCGCCCGCGAGGCCGGACGATCCGTACTCCTGGATCACGAAGTGCAGGAAGTGCTTATGGCTTACGGGTTCCGCTTTCCCAAATCCCTTCTGGCCCGAACCACCGAAGAGGCCGTCCTGGCTGCTCGGGTGGTGGGCTACCCCGTGGTCTTGAAGATCGTCTCTCCGGAGATCCTCCACAAGACCGATGTGGGAGGAGTGAAAACGAACCTTCGAGATGAAAAGGAGCTTCGCCAGGCCTTCCTAGAGATCACCACCAATGTGCGCCGGCGGCAACCCGGGGCCACCATCCTGGGAGTGCTGGTGCAGGAGATGATAGAAGGGGGTCGGGAGGTCATTTTGGGCTTTACGCGAGACCACCAGTTTGGTCCTTTGGTTATGTTTGGCCTGGGAGGAATCTATGTTGAAGTTCTTAAAGACGTCTCCTTTCGGCTGGCTCCGCTCACTCTAAAGGAGGCCCGGGAGATGATTCGCAAAATTCGGAGCTATCCCCTTCTCAAGGGAATCCGAGGGGCTAAAGAAGCCGATCTCGAAGCCCTGGCCGAGGCCCTAGTAAGGTTTTCTTTCCTGGTTTCGGATTTTCCCGAATTGACGGAGGGGGAAATCAACCCCCTCATGGTCCGCCCCCGAGGAAAGGGGGTGGTGGCGGTGGACGCCCGTCTCCTCTTAGGAGGTCTATCATGATGCTCTATGTAACCTCCCTTCAACCTTTTGCCGGAAAGACCCTTACCGTTTTAGGCCTGGGCCGCTTTTTGGCCTCTAAGAAAAAACTGGGTTATCTCAAAACTCTGGGCAATCGTCCGGTGATCCAGGAAGGGGTCCTCACCGATCAGGACGCCCTTTCCGTAGCCCAAGCCCTTCAACTGGATATCCCTCCCCAGGACCTCTGTGCCCTGGTCATCACTCAGGATGTGGTGATAGAGGCCTTAGAAAGGGGTCCTCAGGATCTTAAAGAACGGATCCACAGAAAGCTAGCCCTTTATCGGGATCGGTTCCTCCTCCTCAGCGGATACGGGACCCTTTATTCCGGGAAGTTTCTGGGGAACTCCCATTTGGATCTCATCAAGGCCCTGGGAGCCAAAACCGTGCTCACCGTGCGTTGGGAGGGGGAGTACCTCCTGGATCCTTTACTTAAAGCCCGGGAGGACCTGGGAGAGGCCCTTTCCGGAATAGTGATTAACGCCCTCCGGGAGGAAACCCGATCCTTTTACGAAGACCTGATAAGGCCTTATCTCGAGAAAGAAGGCTTCCTCATTTTAGGAGAGATCCCCTACGAACCCTTCCTCGAGGCGGTCTCCGTGGGGGAATTGCGCAATTTTATCGGGGGAGATCTCTTGGTCCCCGGTCGGGAAGAGCAACTGGTGGAACATTTTCTCATCGGGGGCATGCAGGTGGATCGGGCCATTACTTACTTTCGCAAGACCCCCCGCTTCGGGGTTATCGTAGGGGGAGATCGGTCGGATATCCAGCTTGCGGCCCTGGAGACCGGAGCGGTCTGTTTGATCCTTACCGGAGGTCTTTATCCCAATGAGATCATCCTTTCCCGGGCCGAGGAATCTGGGGTGGCCATTCTGGTGGTCCCGGATGATACCTATTCTGCGGCCCGCAAGGTGGAACAACTCCCCCGCCTCACCCGCCTCCGGCATCCGGCCAAGCTCCAGAGGGCCTTCCAACTTCTAGACCAACACCTCTACTACGAACGTCTGAAAAGCCTTCTCAGCCTTTAAAAAGGGGGGAGCCCGAGGGCTCCCCCGAGGACCCTTACTTTAGTTTTTTCACCGCCCTCTTGAATTCCAGCCAATCCCTCATGGCCTGGAGGTTTTTATTCAAATACCAGCGACCATTGGCAAAAGCCCCGTAGTCCGCTCCGGCCATGGCCGAAGCAAAGCGGACGGAGTTGGCGTAGAAGAGCCAGGTCTCCACCCACATCTTTTCCAGGGCCTCATCAAAGATGCTCGAGGGAAGCCCCTGAGCCAGCCCTTCCTTCCAGGCCGTAAGCATCATCTGGGTGGCGGCCAGGGTCTGCTGGTTGGTGGTCTCGATGGTCTTGTGGAAACGGATAAAGAAGCCCTCCACCCAACCGGTAGCGTGGCAGGCGGAACAGACGGTCTTAATGCGCGCCTCTCGGCGGGACATTTCTGCTTGATCGATGAGATAATTTGCAACCGGCTCTCCGGTAAGCTCCGTGGGCAGGGGCAACCCGGCCTTGTTTTTAATAATAGTGGTATCGGCCTCCTTGGGGTGAGGGTGCGCATAGATCAGACCGAAGATCCTCCAGGCCAGCCGATCGTTAAACTGGTGGGTCCTCTGGGCAATCACCGTTCCATTAGGATCCACTAAAAGGCTTGCATGGCAGGTGGCACAGGTAGGGGCGGTAAAATCCTTCCCTACGGTCCAGGGCACGGCTTTCCAATTCCAGTGCTTCCCTTGAGACTTAAAAATATTTCCGTGCTTGCTCACCACATAGACCTTATAAGCCGGGACATCGGGGCCTTTGTGGCACTGGGCACAGGTGTAAGGCTTGCGAGCGATCTCTATGGAAAAGGAGTGCCGCGGATGACAGGAAGTGCAGGCCCCCTCGGAACCGTCAGAGTTAATCCGCCCCACTCCCTGATTAGGCCAGCCCGAAAGGATGGGAAAAGACATCTCTCCCATGGGGGTCTCCCGCAGGGCCATACCCTTCACTTCTACCCGGGTTCCGTGACAGGAAAGACAGGCATCCGCCTGGGTGAGTTCGTGGGAGGGGAGATAGACCAGCTGATCCTTTTCAAACTTTTGCGGCCCAAGCGAGGTCTCCAGCAAGCCGTGATACACCGGATTTTTCTTAAGATTACGATAAGCCTTGGCCATGAGATTTCGCTGATACTCCTGGACTTCCTGCGGATGACAGGTCTGGCAGTCGGTAGGAGTCACCACCACATGCACCTTGAAATCATTGTGATCGAAGGTGTCCTTATGGGAGTCCGGATTGAGGGTGTGACATTCGGCACACCCTACCGCCACCGCTTTTTTGTCCTCCGGGACTTTTTGGGCACTGATTCTTCGGGAAAGGGCGGGCTTTTCCAGAGCCTCCTCCGGGGTGGTCTGGGCATGGAGACTCCTCTCCCAGTCCGCCACGATCCCCGGAGTTACCATCCGGTGGCAGGCCAAACAGGTGCGCGTGGCCTCGCTTAGCGGAGCCCGGCCCTCTTCCGAGGCCCCGGCCAAAGCCACCCATAAAAAGACCACCCCAAACACCATCAACCCTACTCTCCACCGCATCCCCTCCTCCTTTCTCTGAAATTACTATTTTCATTTTTTTATAACTTTTAAAAAACTCCAAAGTCAATCCTGAGTTTAACTATGAATTTTTCTTAAAATTATTGACTGCCCATAGATCTCCCTTGAAAAGGGGAGATCTATGGGACTTTTGAAGGGTTGAAGAAAAAAGATTAGGTTTCTAAGGCCTTGAGGCCGGGAAGTTTTTTTCCTTCCAGAAATTCCAAGAAGGCTCCACCGCCGGTAGATAAATAAGAAAAGGCGGAAGACACCCCGGCCGCCTTGAGGGCCGCAAGGGTATCCCCTCCCCCGGCCAGGGTGAGACCGTTTTCAGCGGCCATGGCCCGGGCCACGGCTATCGTGCCGTAAGCAAAGGCCGGTCTTTCAAAAAGGCCGAGGGGTCCATTCCAGATGATGGTCCCGGCCCCGGAAAGGGCGTCCACAAAGAGGGCTACGGTCTCTTCCCCGATATCGTAAGCCGCCTTATCCTCGGGAACCTCGCTCACCGGAACCTCTTCCCCTTCCTCCTCTTCGCTTGCGGCCACCACCAGATCTACCGGAAGATAGACCTTTACCCCCTGTTCCCGGGCCGCAAGGAGGATCTCCCGCGCGGTCTCCAGTTCGGTTTCCTCCACCAGGGAACGCCCCAGAGAAAACCCCTGAGAGGCCAAAAAGGTGTTAGCCATAGCTCCTCCGATAAGGAGCTTGTCTACCCGGGAAAGTAGATTCCTCAGGACCTCGATCTTTCCGGAAATCTTGGCCCCGCCCACCACGGCCACCAAGGGCCTTTCCGGAGCCTCCAGGGCCCGGGAAAGATAGTCCACCTCCCGCTTGAGTTGAAACCCTGCAGCCTTTTCCGCCACCCTTTCCGGGACCCCCACCACGGAGGCATGGGCCCGGTGACTTACCGAAAAGGCATCATTAATATATACCTCCGCCAGGCGGGCCAGGGCCTCGGCAAAGGCCGGATCGTTCTTGGTCTCCCCTTCATGGAACCGGAGGTTTTCCAGAAGAAGAACCTCTCCTTCTTTGAGATTCTGGACCTCCCTTTCTACGGCCTCTCCCACACAGTCCTCCACGAACTTCACCGGAGACCCCAGGAGCTCGGAGAGCCTCTCCGCCACCGGACGCAGACTCATCTCCGGGACCCGGACTCCCTTGGGACGTCCCAGGTGGGAACAGAGAATAATTTTGGCCCCCTTCTCCTTAAGCCAGCGAATGGTAGAAAGGCTGGCCCGAATCCGGGTGTCGTCGGCCACCCGGCCCTCCGCCAGGGGGACATTGTAGTCCACCCGCACCAAGACCCTCTTTCCGGAGACCTCAAGGGCCGTAAGATCTCTCATACCCCACCCCCCCTTAGAGCATCTTTTCCGCAATGTGCACGGTAAGATCCCCCAGCATGTTCACGTAGGAACCAAACTCGTTATCATACCAGCCATAAATCACCGCCTGGGTCACCGGCACTTCCACCTGGGCGCAGGAGAGTTTTTGCACTTCTTCGGCGGAAATCCCCTGACAAGCCTTGGTAAGATCCACCCGGGCCAGGGCGGTGCGGGTGTGGGTCTCGGCCCCTTCGATGATGGCCGCCGCCCGGGGATAGCCGATGATGTCTGTGGAGACGTTCTGCTCCATGGTGAAGACCAAATAGGGCTTATAAGGCCCTTCCGCCGCCTTCCGATAGACCTCGTTGATGACCTCACGGGTGATGCGGTTTTCGAGACTTTCGTCCTGAAGATTGACCACCAGCACAATGAGGCTTCCGGTGGTGGTGGGAATACGCACGCTTTCCGCCATGAAGCCGATACGTTTCATCTCGGGAATGACCAGAGCCAGGGCCTCGGCCGCTCCGGTGGTGGTAAGGATAATGTTGTTGAAAACGCTGCGGGTCTTCCGTAGATCTTTGGCTCCGGCCTTCGGGGGCTTGTCCAGCACCGATTGCGAGTTGGTCACTGCGTGCACGGTGACCATGGAGGCCGAAAGGATACGGTCGGCCCCGAAATGGTCCAGAAGGGGTTTCACCATATAGGCCAGGCAGGTGGTGGTGCAGGAGGCCGCAGAGATGACCCGATGTTTTTCTGGACGATAATCCTCGGTATTGATTCCGTAAACTACGGTTACGCAGTCTTCCGGAAAGCCCTTTTCCTTGTCTTTCAATTTGAAAGGCGCGGAAAGGATGACCTTCTCCGCCCCTGCGGCCAGGTGCCCCCGCAGGGCCCCCTTGGGGTCCTCGGCCTCGGCCTGCGGATCCCGAAAGACCCCGGTACTATCCACGACCAGTTTAACTCCCTCCTCCTTCCACTTAATATCTTTGGGGTTGCGGGCCTCCCGAAGGACCTTTACCGGCACTCCGTCAATGGTCATGGTCCCTTCTTTATCGTTCAAATTTTCGATGACCCGCCCCCCTTGGTAGCCGTAAAGATAGGTGGAAAGGCGACCGTAGGTGCTGTCCTTTTCAATATAGGCCGCCAGATCCTCCAAAGAGCGCCCCACCTCGCGCCCGGTATTGACCACGATCTCGGAAAAGTGTTTCCGGGCCACGTGGTGCCAAAGGGTAAGCTTTCCGATCCTTCCCAAACCGTTGATCCCCAGTTTCATCCTTGCCCTCCTTTCTTTAGGTTGTGGCGAGGCTTACCACCTCCCTTACGGGATGTTTACCCAAATATACATTTCCCCTCAAGCCGTCCAGACTTATCCATTCCCCGAGGTGCACCACCCGGCCGTTGAAACGGGCCCTCTTGCGGTCCTCCTCCAGAATGAGGTTCTCGCAACCCACCACACAGGTCTTGCCCAGACGGGAGGCCACGATGGCGGCATGGGAGGTCTGTCCCCCTCGGGCGGTAAGGAGCCCGTCGGCCTGACTGATCTCTTTAATATCGTCCGGAACGGTATCATAGCGCAGGAGGATGAGCGGGGCCTCCGGGTCCTCCTGGCGCAGGCGTTCAATATCCTTAAGGTCAAAGACCACCCGTCCCGAAAGGGCCCCGCCCGAGACCCCGATCCCTCGACCCAGAAAATATTTTTTCAGTTCCTCCGGGTTCTCAAAGACCCGGATCCGGGGCCGCTCCTCCTGGGTGACCATATCCCTTACCTGGAGGATGTAGAGATCCTCCCTGCGGGGGCCCTCGAAGGTGAACTCCATTTCCTGGTGGGACCAACCCTTTTCGTAGACCAGGTGCTGGGCAATCTCGAAAAGGGCCCGATAGATCTCCGGAAAGGCCTCCTCCAGCGAAGGCCCTTCCCGGCCTTCCCGCTTGCGCTGTTCTATAGAAATGGGATAAGTATTCACCA